>NZ_JBICKN010000002.1:0-2936 GCF_043104185.1 Delftia sp. WSY_22 | reverse complement strand
GCCGGCGGCGTGCTGGCCGGCCAGTTCCCCAACCCTGAGTTTGCCCAGCCCATGGCTTTGGCGGCGGACCTGCTGGGTAAGGTGGACAAGGTGCCGGGCAAGGGCCTGAGTGCCAACGATTTCAGCGACGAGGCAGCGGCAAAGCTCAGTGGCGTGGCGACGGGTGCCACCAAGAACGCGACCGACGCGCAACTGCGGGACCGCAGCACGCACACGGGTGAGCAGGCGATTGCTTCCATCACGGGCTTGCAGACGGCGTTGAACGCAAAGCAAAACAGCAGCACGCTGAAAAGTGATGTCGCATCAGCGTTGAATGCCTCGCCCCAGAAAAGCGTAGTAGACGAGGCAGATGCCTTTTGGTTGGAAGACAGCACTCAGTCTTGGTCGTGGAAAAGAATATCCTGGGCGAATATAAAGAATTCACTCGCTAGCGTATTCATGGCCAGAAGGAGCCTCGGCGGTACTGCTGATAAAAGCCGGCTCATGTCCGATGCAGGAATAGGTACGTTCGATGCCTATGCCAGCGTTACGGGATCAGGGGCTGACTGGCCCCCGTCACCCACGGAAATTGTTTGGTGGAATGTTTTGAGTTACGGGGTTTTTGGGCGTGTCACGCAATTTGCAGCCCAGGCATTCAATACATCACTTGGCCAGCTTTGGGCGAGAAACAAACATGATCTGAGTTGGTCGGATTGGTATCGAATTATCACTACGAAGGCGACTAGTGGATTCATCTCCCATGATGGCGGCCCCATAGGCTATGGGCCAGGCTCGGGTGCCACCGTTGTGCAGGCAGGTAACAAATCCAGCGCTGTTTATATTAATAAAGTCACTGGGAAGATCACGACACACAACCAGAGCCTTCCTGCTGGTCAAGGTGTCTATTTTGTGGTCTATAACGACTTTGTCACTTCAGATGATGTTGTTCACGTTACTTTGAATAACTACGGAAATATTAATGGATTGAACTACAACGTATGGGGTACTGCTTCTTCCTCAAACGGTGTGTTTTTTGTGTGTTTGAGAAATATTTCTAGTGCGGCTTTGGCGGAATCGGTTGTACTTAATTTTGTTGTTCACAAGGGTTCTTCAATATGAACAAAGTTAAATTAATTGTCTATAAAAACAAAGTCGCTATCGAGGTCACTTGGTTCAATGAAGATGATTCGATACACAAGTGCCGTATCTATGCCAACAGCCAAATGCAGGAGTTGAGGGCCGACCTGGGGGCTGTGTCAGCAGAGCATGAAAAGACCATTGCCGAAGTCGCTGCGGCGCATCTGCCCACTCCTGGCGAACCGCTGTCCGTGCCCCTGACCATCACCCGGGCCCAGGGCAAGGCAGCGCTGATCCAGGCCGGTCTGTGGCCGCAGGTGCAGGCCTTCATGGCCGGCATCGAAGATCCCAACGAGCAACTGCTGGCCCAGGTCGCTTTGAACGACACGGTGAATTGGGAGCGCAGCAGCCCGTTCCTCGCGCGTGTCGCTGCGGAGCTGGGCCTGAGCCAGCAGCAGCTCGATGAGCTGTTCATCGCAGCGGCGGCCGTGGTGCTGTAGCAGCCTTTCCGCACTGGTGCCAAGCCTGACACGGTAGCGGGCCATGACCACCTACAAGCTGTCCGCATTTCCGGGCGAGGCGCCCAGCGTGTCTGATCGCGCGCTGGGCGCGAACTTCGCCCGGGAGCACTTCAATCTCTTCCTGCCCAGCTCCGAGTTCTGGCCGCTGGCCACCGACCGGCGCCACTCGGCATGTCTGGCCGGCACCCGCACGCTGCACCGATTCGCGCGAGACGCCAGCGGGGCCGTGCAGCAGAACCCGGCCGCGCCCATACGCTCATGGGTGCATGAGCTGTCCCTGGTCAAGGGCCAGATCAACGACGAGGCCACCGAGCGCACCTACCAGACCACCAATGACGGCAGCGCTGCGCCGCGTGCGCTGGACGTGCGCGGCAACGACCGGCTGCTGGGCGTGGTGCGCCCGGTCAAGCCCACGGTCACGCTGCAGGTAGTGGACGAGTTCACGACCGAGGAGGCCAAGACCTGGCTGTATGGCGACTTCGCCGAGCTGGTGCGCGCGGACCTGCTGGCCACGGTGATCCAGCACGAGGGCCACCAGGAGGCGATCCGCTGGGATGCCAATGGCAAGGCCTATGCCGGCGCCACATCCAACTACGGGCTGTCCCTGTCTACCGCAGTAGGCTCTGGCGCCTCGGCTGGCAACCTCTACGCTGTGGTCACGGCGGCCCGCGCGGCTGCGTGCGAGATGGACACTACACGCCTGGGTGCTGTCAAGACCGCCAGCGGCTGGGCCATCCCACTGGCCGCCATGCCGTTCAGCTACCCGTTCCGCCGGCCCGCTCTGGTGGAGGCGCTGCAGCAGCATGAGTTTCCGGACACGGCCGGCGAGCGCTCCGGCGAAACCGTGCTCACGGCCGACCAGGCCGCCAAGCTGGCCGACCTGGTGGAGGAGGCCGTGGCCCCGGGCACCAAGTGCACCAACTGGCGCAGCGAGCTGGACAAGCTGCTCAAGGAATTCGCGGACCTGGCCCTGTCCAAGTCCTGGGCGGGCGCGGGCACGGCGCCCATCAAACCGACCGAGCCCAGCGTGGCCCAGTACCACTTTGACGCGGACAACAACGCCATCGAGCACCCCGACTGGGTGCAGTACCGGCTCAAGCTGGAAAACTTCTTCAAGGCACAGGATGCCTACACCGACAGCAAGTCGGATGCCTCGGCCCAGGCCAGCAGCTTCAACGCGCGCTTGGTGGAGATCCAGCAGCGCTGCGCCACTCTGGTGTCCAGCATCCAGACCCAGCTGGCCAGCCAGTACATCGCGGCCACGGGCGACACGGCCGTGATCGGCACCTGGCTGGACCAGCTGGGCGGCGTGGCCGACCTGGCCGGCAAGACCGTGGAGCGCGTGGTGGACTCGCGCTT
>NZ_JBICKN010000029.1:0-112419 GCF_043104185.1 Delftia sp. WSY_22 | reverse complement strand
CCAACGGCTACAAGATCGACTTTGACGACGCCCAGAAAGCCTATGTCGCGCGCAACGATGCCGGCGACACCAAGACCATCGCCATGCAGGGCGTGACGGATTTCATAGGCGAGCGCTCGGCCGGCTCCCTGAGCCGCGAGCAGCAGGACAGCACGCGCATGCTGGCCATGGCCGACGTGATCGGCCGCACGGATCCCGAGCGCGGCCTGCAGATGCGTCAGCAGTTCCGCCAGGGCCAGCACGCTGAAAAGCGCCAGGCGCGCGAGGAAAAGCAGTGGGCCAGAGAGGATGGCATCGAGGCCCTGGACAAGGAGCTGGGCCAGGCCTTCGAGTCCTCGCTGATAGGAGAGGACGGCAAGCGCCGAGCCCCCACGGCCACGGACTACCTGCAGTCCAACCAGCAGCGTGCGTTCAAGCTGGCCCAGGGCGGCTACATGGCAGAGGCGGAAAAGGCGTTCAAAGACAACCTCTCGACTGCCCACATCAAGATCCAGATGGACGCGGCCGAGCGCAAACAGGCGCTCGGCCCCGCTATGGCCGCCTTGGGCAGCGGGGACTATGGCGCCGTCGCCGAGTTCTACAACCGCTTCGTGCCCAGCGGCGCGAAGGTCACGGGCATCGAGGCGGACAAGGATGGCGGCCTGGTGATGAACCGTACGGGCATCGATGGCAAGCCGTTGGCGCCGCTGCGGGCCAAGGACCAACGCGAAGCCATGGCTATGCTCCAGTCCCTGGAGAACCCCGGCGCGCTCTACCAATACAGCCAGGACGAGTTCCGCAATCAGCTGCAGCTCAAAGCCGACCGCCGAGCCGACCATGCCGACCAGCGCGCAGCCGGGGCCGATGCCCGCGCTGCAGCTTCCCATGGCATTGCCATGGAGGACCGCCGCGAGCGGCTGAACGACAAGCGCGAGCAGCGGGATGTACGCGAGGCCATGGCGCGCGAGTCAAACCCCAGCATCTCGGACACCCAGATCCGGGCGGTGCGCGCGGGCATCATTCAGCCCCCCGGAGCCGACAACGCCAAAGCCAAGTACGACTACGACCCGGTCAAGGTGCAGAAGGCATTTGGGGAAACCATCCCCGCCCGATATGCGGGAGAGAAGGACACCGTGAAGCGCGATATGGACAAGGAGCGGCGCTTCCAGGAGTTCATGGCCGACAACCCCAACATCAGGGACGTGGACGAAGGGCTGGTGAAGTTCAACACTGCAGAAGTGAAGCGCACCCGGGGCGAGAAGGCCGGCCGAGTCTCGGCCGTGCAGGGCGCCATGTCGCCGGACGCCATTGCCGCGACGGCCAAGAAGTACGGTATGACCGAGGACCAGGTGCGCGACAAGCTGCGCTCCCAGGGCCTCATCAAGTAGGCGGGCCTGGGGCGTACCAAGCCTGACAGCCTCGACGGAGTTCCATCCGCGAGGTAATGCATGCCCCAGACCCCCCAAAGCGCCGCCGATGGCGGCGTTGACCTGTTTGAGATTGCCGGTATCGATCCCGGGCCGAAGAAGGAAGCCCAGGCCCCAGCCGGTGACGTTGACCTGTTTGAGTTGGGCGGAATTTCTATCGATCTGCCCAAGCCGAAGCCGCAGGGCATAGGCGGCTATGTGGCGGATGCCATCACCGACGTGTTCAAGCGCGCGGGCGGCGCCGCCCTCTCTGGCGTGGCTGCAGTGCCCGAGGCTGCCCAGTCGGGCATCCGCGCCACGGTGCGCAGCGGCGCCGGCGGCGACCCCGCCACAGTCATGCCCGGCGGCGCCTTCATCCCAGGCATTGACACAGACGAGGCCATCAACGGCCCCATGACGCAGCAGCAGCGTGACCGCCGCGAGCTGCAGGCGGAGCGCGCGGCCGTGGGCGTGCGTCTGCCGGGCGCCGAGACGCTGGCCCGCGCCGGCCGCGATGCGCAGAAGGCCATCAACGACACGACCAGCCAGGCCACGCAGGACGCGGTGGCCAACTCCCAGATCACGGGCAACCTGCTCAAGGGCGAGATCGACTTCGGCAAGGACCCGTCCGTGCGCGGCTTCCTGATGCAGGGCGCTGACGTGTTCGGTTCGATGTTCCCGGTGGTGGCCACGGCGCTGGCCACGCGCAGCCCGGGCGCAGCCGGCGCGGTGGGCGGCGCCATGGCAGCGGGCGAGGGCGTGGAGAACGCGCGGGAGTTCATCGCCAAGCAGTCGCACGAGCAGCTGCTGGACACCAGCCCGCTGTACCGCCGCATGATCGATGCTGGTGCAGCGCCCGACGAGGCGCGGCGCATCACCAGCGCCAAGGCCGAGGACGCCTCGGCGCTGCTGCAGGGCGCGGTGGCCACGTTCGGCGACCGCTTCACCGGCAAGCTGGTGACCGGCGGGCTCGACCCGCTGCTGGCCCGTGTGGCCGGCCGCTCGGTGCTGAGCAAGACGGCGGCCGGCGCGGGTATCTCGGCGCTGGAGGAGGGCACGCAGGAGCTGGCGGAAGGCGTAGCCTCGGACCTGGGCACCAAGAGTGTGGCCAGCGGCAAGGAAATCGGCGAGGACTCGGCCGCCAACTTCGTGCTTGGCGCGCTGGGCGGATCTGCACCAGGTGCTGCCCGGGGCGTGGTGGCCGGCGTGAAGGATCGGGGCGCCAAGGCGGATGCCGGCGGGCGCAGCACGGTCATCGACGTGACCTACAAGGATGCCGAAGGCAACACGGTCACGGACGTGGCCACGACCGCAGATGCTGGCCAGCGCGACGGCGCTGCAGCTGCGCCAGCCCCGGCACCGGCACCGGCACCGGCACAGACGGAGCAGCACGCCGAGCAGCAGCGTGTGCAGCAGCCCGATGGCACGCCCGAATCCATGGACAGCACCACGGCTGCCACGCGCCTGGCCGAGCTGGAGGTGATCGACAGCACCACGGGCTTGAACCCGGTGCAGCAGGAGGAGCGTGCAGCACTGGCCCAGCGCCTGGAGCAGGACGCTGCGCGCGAGGACGAGCTGGAAGCTCTGGGTTATGAGCCCCAGGCCGTGGCCGCCGAAGCTGCGGCGGCCGAACAGGCCCCGGCGTTTGATCCTGGTGCAGTGCGGTCCAAGACCTGGCCCCAGTTTGTGCACGAGCGCGGCGAGAAGGTGGCCACCCTGCGCCGGGGCACGCCCATCTGGGACCAGCTGCAGCACGAATGGGCCGCCGTGAAGACGCGCCGCGCCGGCACCAACCCCGAGGGCACGGGCGCCGCCGGCACGCCGGCCCAGGAGATCCAGAACCGCGACCGCAGCCGGCCTGCCAGCGTGGTGCAGATGCAGGGCATGGCCCAGAACCCCGATTACCTGCGGCTGGGCGTCTCGCGCAGCCCCGAATCGGGCGCTCCCATGGTGTTCGCCGTGGGCGACCAGGCCGACGCCGTGCAGGCGCTGGGCCGGGCCGACGTGGCTGTGATGAGCGATGGCCAGCGCGTGCCGTTCCGCTATGGCGTGATGGAGGCAGCCGATGTGCAGCCGTCCAACTTCGCGGACGGCGCCGTCAATCCGCTGTTCGACGCAGCGCACCCGGGCACCGTGAAGGCCCTGAACAACGGCCGTGTGGCAGGCCTGCGCGCAGCCTACGAGCGCGGCACGGCCGACGCCTACCGGCAGGAACTGGCCGCCGACAGCGACATGCACGGCATCGACCCGGCCGCCATCGAGGGCATGCAGGCCCCTGTGCTGGTGCGCCTGTATTCCGAGAAGGACAATCAGGTCAACATGGGCGCCAAGAGCCAGAGCCAGGCCCTGGGCCTGTCCGCCACGGAGCAGGCCGCCACGGACGCGGCCCTCGTGGACGGCGGCGTGCTGGAGGTGTTCGACAGCGGAGCCCTGGACAGTGCGGCCAACCGGGATTTCGCGCGGGCATTCATCGGCAAGCTGCAGGAGCATGGCCAGGACGTGGCCGGCATGATGGACGCCAACGGCGCGCTCTCGCCGGCCGGCGTCACCCGCCTGCAGGCCGCTCTCGTGCACAAGGCCTACGGCGACGGCGACCTGGTGGAATCGCTGTTCGGCAGCACGGACAACGACATACGCGCGATTGGCGAATCCCTCAAGGCCGTGGCCGGCGAGTGGGCCAACCTGCGCCTGGCGGCCGAGCGCGGCGCCATCAATGCCGAGGTGGACGTGACCGAGAACCTGCTGCAGGCCATCCGCCTGGTGCAGAAGGCCCGGCGCGAGCGCGCGGCCCTGCACGACGCTGTGCAGCAGGTGGACATGCTGACGGGCGACGTGCCCGATGCCCTGACCGTGGGCATGCTGCGCCTGCTGTACAGCGGGCATTACCTGACCCGGCCCGTGGGCCGCGACCGCTTGGTGGAGTCCCTGCGCGCATACATGGGCGCAGCTTTGGCGACCTCGGCCAGCGGTGATATGTTCGGCGAGCAGGTAGGCCCTGCCGCAATCCTTGCCGCCCTGAGCGGCCAACCCGTCCTACAGCGACAACAGACCAATGACACAAGCACCGACTCCCAGCAAGCCCCAGCCCCGCAAGGCAGCAGAGAACCCCCTGGCAGCGATGCTGCTGGGGAGCGTGCTGATGCAGCAGGGCCAGAAGCACGGCGACAAGAGCCAGACGGAGCAGGGCGAGCAGCTGCTGGAGATCGCGCAGACGGCCCAGGGCAAGAAGCCGACGCCGTAGCGCCCGCGCTGGAGCTTTCCAGCTACACCCCCGACGAGATCCAGGCCCAGCAGGCTCAGCAGGAGCAGGCCGAGCACAGCCGTGCACGCGATGATGCCAAGGCAGATGCGGACGCGCGGGCCGAGCGCGAACGCCAGGAAGTGGCCGAGCGCCAGGCCGCCAGCGCTGAAAACTTCCAGTTGGGCCAAGACGCGAAAGATGCGCTGAGCGGGCAGCAGGGAATTTTCGACAAACCGGCCGCCGCCGGGCCGGTGCGGCCAGACACTGCTGCAGCACCTGCAGCACCTGCAGCACCTGCAGCACCTGCAGCACCTGCAGCACCTGCAGCACCTGCAGCACCTGCAGCACCTGCAGCACCTGCAGCACCTGCAGCGAGCCAGCGGCCAAAGCTGCGTGACACGCGCGGCACAGGCGTTCGCCTGCATGGCACCAGCCGCCCGCTGCCCGAAGGCGGGCCAACAAACGATGGCGTCTACCGCGGCAACGTTCTCAACATCTACGGCCAGGGTTTCTACACCACAGACGCCGCCGACATTGCCGCCGGCTACACCCGCAAAGGGCAGGGCGGCGAGCCCACGCTGTATGAGATTGCCGAGCACTCCCCTGTCCGTCTGTATGACATGAATGCTCCGATGGAGCCTGAAGTGCAGTCCATGGCCAAGCGCGTCCTGGATGACCTGGCCCGCGATGAAAACACGGAGACGGGTGAGCGCATCACCACGCTGGCCCAGTTGTTCGATGAGGCGCGCGCCGAGTCTCGCTACGAAGGCGTGAGTGCGGACGAGCTGCAGGAGCGCTTCGATGGCATTCGCTACAACTTGGAGGACATGGGCTATCGCGGGTTTGCGCATGTGGGCGGCGGAAAGACCGGCAACCAAGCCCACAAGGTGAACATCTATTGGTATCCCGAGGATGATCTGTCCGTCACGCGCAGCGAGCTGTCCCGTTTTGAGGAAGGGGCTGTGCAGCCGGCGGCAGTGCCGTTCAAGCGCGCGGAGAGTTCCGTGGCGCCCACCATGACGGCCGACCTGGCGCAGGAACTGCTGCGCATCGCTGGTGGCGCGGCTCCGGCGGGCGAGCGCGGTGCACAGCCGGCTCCCATGGCGCGCGCGCAGAAGGTCGTGGACGCAGTGCGCCAGGCCTGGGCCAATGCGCCGCGCATCAACGTGGTGTTCGACCTGCAGGACCCGCGTGTGCCCCAGGAGGCGCGCGACACGGAGCGACTGCAGGCGGCCGAGGGCGCGGAGGGTGTGCCCAAGGGCTTCTATTTCGATGGCGAGGTCTATCTGGTGGCAAGCCAGCTGGCCACGCCCGAGGAAGCGGCCCGCGTGCTGTACCACGAGGCGCTGGGCCACCACGGCCTGCGCGGCGCCTTCGGCGAGAAGCTGGATGCGGTGCTGGACCAGATCATCGTGGCCCGCCCCCGCGAGGTGCGCACCAAGCTGCAGGAGTATGGAGAACTGGACGACCTGGTGGGCCGGCGCTACGCGGCCGAGGAGGTGCTGGCCGAGATGGCCGAGACACAGCCGCAGCTCGGCTTTGTCCGCCGCGCCGTCGCCGCCATCCGCGCCTGGCTGCGCACCCATGTGCCCGCGCTGCGCGACCTGGTCATGACGGACGCGGAGATCATCCGCGACTTCATCCTGCCGGCGCGCCGCTGGGTGGAGCGTGGCGCTTTGGCAGGCGCCTTGGCGCCGGTGGCAAGGCCTGCGTTCAGCCTGGACAGCGGCGCGGGCCGCCGCGCGCTGCAGGAGTTGTCCGAGCTCGAAGACCTGTTCACCTTTCCCAGGTCGCAGAAGACGGACCTGGCTGCCATCGCCCACGAGCACGACCCAGAGATCCGCGTCAGCAAGCCGGTCAGCGTCGCGGGCCGGCAGGAGTACACGCTCACCATGTCGGGGGGCAAGAAGGCCATCCTGTCGGTGCGCCAGCCCAACCCGTATGGCGGCGAGCAGGTCTACGACATGCTCTACACGGCGGAAGGCATGGAGGCCGTGGCCGGCAGGCCTGGCGAGAACCCGGAGGATGTGCCTCCGACCACGGACGTGTGGCTGGACGTGTCCAAGTTGTCCCGTGGGGACTCGGGTGCCATGGCGTACAGCATCGCCGCCACCTTCGCGCACAACACGGACAGCATTTTCATCGGCGATCCTCACGGGCTGAGCAAGACCGCGCTGCGTCGCCGGCTGGAGCAGATGCTGTCCAGCGCCTTGAAGTTCGGCACCACGCGCCACTTGGCGCCGCACCCCGACCAAGTGCGCGGCGGTCACGGCGTGCCAGGCCTGCGCTGGGTCTATGGGGATGACGTGGGGAATGTGGAGCGCATGATTGCGGCGAGTGTGGCAGCCACGGATAATGCTTTCCCAACCTCCAACCAGATCGAATATGACGCAGACCACGGTACTTTCCGACGTGCCAGCACCGGAGATCAACTATCAAGACAGCGACTGGCTGTCCTGGTTGGACAATCCCTCCGAGCAAGCCGTGGCATGGATAGAAGCGGACCAGCAGAAGCGGAAGCTGGCTGGCGAACAGTTGCGCGAGCGGCTGTCTGGCGTGCCCTTCTACGCGGAGAGGGCAGCGCGGGTGAAGGCAATCGACGGGGACGAGGCGCTGTACTGGGAAGGCTTGCTGAGCGGCACGCACAAGTTCTAGGCGACCCCAGCCCGAAGCTGCGCGTTTTCTACAGCCGCGGCTCCGCTGCCGGCGCGGCCCCGCCGGCACCTTCCAAGGGCCTGCTCGGCCGCCTGCAGGACAAGGTGGCCGACCTCACCGGCTACCGCTCCGTCGACGACTTCCTCTACGCTTGGCAGGACAAGTTCATCGACCTCAAGCGCATTCAAGCCACCATCCGGGCTCTGAATGGCACCGTCAGCGAGACAAATGACGCCTACCGGGGCGAGGAGCTGTACCACAAGCGCGTGGCCAAGCGCACGGCCAACTTCCTGCGCGACGAAGTGCAGCCGCTGCTACGGCGCCTGAACGCCACGGGCGTGGCCATCGGGGAACTGGAGCGCTTCCTGCACGCCCGCCATGCGCCCGAGGCCAACCGCGTCATGGCCGAGCGCAACCCGGGCGCCCAGCAGCTGCAGGCCCAGCTCGAGGCCGCCAGCAAGACCGTGGAAGATCTGCGCCGCCAGCTGCAGCGCGCCCAGGCCCGGGGCATGGCGTCCGGCCCCGTCCAGAAGGCGCTGGGTCTGGCCCTCATCGACCAGGACCGCTGGGACCGCGCCGAGGCCTTCGACGGCACCGAGGAGGAACGCCTGTCCCTGTCGGGCATGAGCGATGCCGAGGCGGCGGCGGTGATGGCCGGCTACAGCCCGGAGCAGCGCCAGGTGCTGGACGAGTTGGCCGCGCGCGTGGACCGCATCAACGACGGCACCCTGAAGACTCTGGAGAGCTACGGGCTCATGGACCAAGCAACGCTGTCGGCCTGGCGCAAGACCTATCAGCACTATGTGCCTTTGCACCGCGACGAGGCCCACCCGGACAGCAAGGCCCATCCCATCGGCCAGGGTTTCAGCACCAAGGGCGACGCGGCCAAGAAGCGCACTGGCTCGAACGAGCGCGTGACCAACATCCTGAGCCACATCGTCATGCAGCGGGAGGCGGCGCTGACGCGCGGCGAAAAGAACAATGTGGTCAAGCGCATGTACCTGCTGGCAGCGCAGAACCCGGACAAGGAGCTTTGGAGCCTGGAACTGCCCAAGAAGAAGGCACTGGACACGGATACGGGCCTGGTCAAGACCATGGTGGATCAGGGAGCCAAGGTGCGCGACAACGTGGTGACGGTGCGCATTGGCGGCAAGGATCGGTACATCGTCTTCAACGAGCGCAACGAGAAGGCCGTGCGCCTGGCCGTGGCCATGAAGAACCTGGACGCCATGGAACTGGACCGCTTCACGCGGATTGCAGCTTGGATCACGCGGTGGTTCTCCTCGGTCAACACCCAGTACAACCCTGTGTTCGGTGTCATGAACCTGGCGCGCGACCTGCAGGGCGCCATGCTGCAGCTGTCCACCACACCACTGGCCGGGAAGCAAGCCGAGGTGTTCCGCAACATCCGGCGAAACACGCGCGCCATCTACAAGGATCTGCGCCGCGAGCGTCGGGAGGAGGGCGCCGGCACGAGCGAATGGGCCAAGCTGTGGGAGCAGCTGCAGCTGGACGGCGGCACCACTGGCTATCGCGACCTGCATGCCGATCCCAAGGACCGCGCCAAGGCATTGCAGAAGGCGCTGGACCAGGTGAGCGAGGGCAAGGTGGTTGGCAGCGGCCGCGCGCTGCTGGCCTGGCTGTCGGACTTCAATGAGACCCTGGAGGCAACAACGCGCCTGGGTGTCTACAAGGCTGCGCTGGACCAGGGCATCAGCCGGCAAGAGGCCGCGAGCATCGCCAAGAACATCACGGTGAACTTCAACCGCAAGGGCCGCAACACCTCCGTGGTGGGGGCACATTTTGCGTTCCTGAATGCCGCGATTCAGGGCAACAAGCGCATGCTGGAGACGCTGGCGGGGCCTGCCGGGCGCAAGATCATGATGGGTGGCGTGGCCCTGGGCATGGCGTCGGCCATGGCCGGCTACCTGATGATGGGCGGCGGCGATGGTGCCGACGACGAATGGAAGAAGATCCCCGAGTTTGTAAAGGAGCGGGCGATCATCATCCCGCTGGGACGCCAGGACTATGTGGCTATCCCTCTGCCTCTGGGCTTCCATGTGTTCCCCAACATCGGCCGCACCATCGTGGAGATGGGTGTGCACGACGACCCGACGAAGAGCCGAATGGGGCACGTCCTGGACATGGCCGTGCTGGCCCTCGATGCCTACAACCCGCTGGGCGGGTCTGCGGATCTGGGGCAGATGGCATCGCCTACTTGGTTTGACCCCGTGCTGGCCCTGGCTCGCAACAAGGACTGGACAGGACGGGAGATCTACCGAGAGGACCGGAATTCAAACGACCCAACGCCAGGCGCGAGCCGGGTGAAGGATTCGACTGCGAAGCCTTACCGCTGGCTGGCCTCCTTGGCCAATGCCGCGACGGGCGGCAACGAATGGCGGCCCGGCGCTGCCAGCCCAACGCCAGAGGCCATCGAGTACCTGGTGGAGCAGATCACTGGCGGCGTGGGCCGCGAGGTGAACAAGGCCGTGGCCATGACCACTTCCGCCTTCACTGGTGAGGAACTGGCGCCGCATCAAATTGTTCTGGCAGGGCGTCTCTATGGGAACACGCGCGGCGCCAACGGCCAGAGCAACGCCTATTACGAGAACCTCAAGCGGATCAACATCAGCGAGAGCGAGTTCAAAGCCCGGGTCCAACGTGGCGAGGATGCTGATGCGGTGCTGGCTGACGTGCCTCTG
The DNA here is from genome assembly GCF_043104185.1 of Delftia sp. WSY_22. Classification (NCBI taxonomy): domain Bacteria; kingdom Pseudomonadati; phylum Pseudomonadota; class Betaproteobacteria; order Burkholderiales; family Comamonadaceae; genus Delftia; species Delftia sp. WSY_22. The sequence continues at coordinate 102,436 of NZ_JBICKN010000029.1, read as the reverse complement.
GCGAGGGCCTATGACGCAGCCAAAGCACTGGACAAGAAGATCTCCGACCTCCGCAAGTTTCGCCGCAGCGTGCAGGCTAGCGATGCACCGAACAAGCGCGATCAGGTCAAGGCCATCAATCAGGAGATTGAGGTTTCCATGCATCTGTTGAATGCGGAGGTGCACCTAACGCTGAAAAAAGCGAAAACCCAGCGCCCATGACAACAAAAACGCGAACTAGTTCTTGATCGAAGATTTCAATGCGTTGCACATTGTTTCGGTTGACAATGCTTGACACTTTTGGCGCATTACTGTGACTGTGCCCTGCGGTCTTGATGCCCAGTGGAGCTTGTTTGATGAATTTTTCACTTTCTCGATGGCTGGCCGGGGTTGGCTTGGCTTTTCTGCTGTCCTCCAACGCCGCTGCCCAGTGGTCCTATCCACCGGGCAGCTCTCTGGTCGTCCCGCCGGGCGGCGCCGTGGACCTGTCCTGCTCTGCACTGGACATGCAGGGAACCCTGGACTTGGGCGGCGCCCTGACCGTCGATTCTTCGGCTACGTTCGCAAGTACCGCCGCCATCACGAACAGTGGCGGAACGCTGTCGGTGGGGGGTGACCTGCAGATCAACGGATCACTGAATGCCGGCAACAACACGATCGAGCTGCGCGACGGCTGCGATCCGGGCAACACCAGCCAGCTCAGCGGCACCTTGGTCGTGCAGAACCTGACCATCAAGAGCAGCACGGGCCGCACCTTTGTGCTGCCTGTCGGGGCAAATATCACCGTGCTCGGGACGCTGACCGTCGAGGGAGTGCCTGGTCAGCCTGTGGTGCTGCAGGCTGCCAGCGGCACTGCGGTCATCAACCTGGGTCCCGGTGCGACGGTGGTACGCACCAATGCGACGGTTCCGCCCACTGTGCAGATCGGTGCAGGTCCCGGCCCATCGGCTGCGGCCATTCCCACACTGAGCGAGTATGGGTTGGTGCTTCTCTCTCTGCTCATGGGACTGGCGCTTTGGCGTCAGCGCCGCACTGCACAACGTTAGCCACTACACATTCAGACTATGAAAACCATGAAATTCACGCTGCGCTCTGTCTCTTTCGCTGCGGCCATCGTCTTGAGCGGCGCTGCAGTGGCGGCTCCTGGCGGCGCCGACATCACCATCACACCACCCGCCAATGGTGGATTCGTCATCAAGAACAATGCAGGCAATGCAGAGCGGTTCCGGGTGATGGAAACAGGCGATGTATATCTGCCCAACCTATCCAACACATCGGAGGCTGGCAGCGTGGCCTGCTATGACGATGTGACGGGGCGACTGGGCAAGTGCGCAGCAGGGGCGATTGTGGGGAACCCGGGGCCGACGGGAGCAACCGGGGCGACCGGTGCAACAGGACCTGCGGGCGCGACCGGCCAGGCAGGTCCTGCGGGACCCACAGGTCCGGCCGGCGTTCAAGGCCCGGCGGGCCAGACAGGCGCTCAAGGCCCCATTGGTGCCACGGGCCTTCAAGGTCCGACGGGGGCGCAGGGTGATATTGGCTTGCCTGGTCCTACAGGCCCCGCAGGCCCTGCAGGTGCATCGGGTGGTAAAGCCATCATGAGCAGCAGCGCGAAAGGCATGGCGTTGACAACGATTGCGGGTGGCTTGCCCGGCAACGTTGCGGTCTTGCCGATGAATGGTTACGTTCCTGCTGCTGCAATGCAAAGTCTTATTGGTGGAAACCTAGACCTTACAGCACTGCAAGCAGCAGATGGAGTACCTCAATCATTTCCAGCTGATGGTGTGATAACTGGATTGACTGCGCAAATCCAAAACACCAATGCATTGAGTTTGGTGGGAACTACTATCTCATTGCAGGCGCAACTTTATACATCCGTGGATAATGTATTCTCGCCGGTGCCAGGAGCGGTATGCACAATGGGTCCTAGTTATACGGGGATTCTTGCTTTAGGTACTATTTCGAGCTGCGTTGTTACTGGGTTGAGCATTCCTGTTACATCTGGTACGCGAGGGGTTTTCGTAATTTCGGCAAATGCTTTTGGTCTTACTTTGGTAAATACTGTGAATGTCGTAGGGGGGGCATCGCTTGTAATGCAATAAAAGCCTTGTTTTAGTATTCACCGTGCTCTCAGATGCTGAAAAGTGTCTGAGAGTTTTTTATTTAAAATTTCCTAAAAAGATTTCGATAATATTGCCGGGGTGTGGTTTTGATGAGAGAAGACGACGGGAACGCGTCGGAGCCGCACACAGGTCAACGATATTCCGGCCAAGTGGCTAGGTACTGCAGTAGAGGATGCTGCGCTGGAGGCATCAGCGAATCGTCACCACTGGGATATCTGCGTGGGCCAAGCCCGGCACAAGCAGCTGACGAGCTATATGGTCCTTTTACTATGACCAAATCCTGCCCAAAGTAGGCCAAAATTGTGTGGAAAAGGCATGATTGCGAAAACACCAGAAGCGTGGCTATCGCTGCAAGTTGTTGATGTAAAAGGCGTTTTCTCTTGTGCCTATTTCGGTGAATCGGACTTTTAATCCGTTGGTCGCGAGTTCGAATCTCGCAGGACCCACCAAAGAACACAAGGCCCCGTAGCGATACGGGGCCTTTTTTCTTTGCTATCGAAGAAGTAGCAAGATGGGGCCGAGGTTTACAGGCCGCGTTCCGCAACTCTCCCCGTGTTCCGCAATTCACCGAACGGGCTTCACCTTCTTGCCCACCTTGTGGCGGATGTACTGGGCGGCCATGCGCTCCGTCGTGTGCTCCAGCCGTATCCCGCCGTCGTCATCCAACGTGGTGGCGGCCGTGGCGCGCAGGCCCCGAGGCTGGAACTGCGCCTTGGGAATGCCGGCGGCATCCCGAGCGGCGTCGACGCGGTCGCGGAGCATGTTCTTGGTCAGAGGCTGGCCGGCTTCGTTGAGCTGGCCGTGCAGGATTCGAACAAGCCGAGCATGTGTTGCGCGTGTCTGCAGGACGAGCAGGTTGTGGACCGTCTGGACACCGCGCTACGTCAATCCACTACGGAAATCTTGAGCGCGTACGCCGATGACTTGCCCTGGCGGGCGGCTGCGCGGTTGAGGAAGACACGCACACGGTAGTCACCGCTGGCGGGCAATGCACCGGTCCATGTGGGGCCGTCTGCCACCTCGCCCCGATACAGCGCTTCCTCGCTGCCGGGCGGCAGCACGTTGAAGTAGGTGGAGGTGGATTTCGTCTCCGTGTGCACGGTCATCTTCTGCCCGGCAACCGCACGCACTATGTAGTCGCGCGCCTGCTCCTTGTTGCCTTGGAGCTTGCCTTGGACAGTCGCGCCCGACGTGCCTTTCTTGAAGGTCACCGCAGTGGACGGAACGTCCGCCTGGGCGATCGCCGGCATTTGTACAAGCGTGATGGCAGCGAAAAATGCAGCTGCGCAAATTCTGGAAAGCATGCTGATCCTTTCTAAGAGGCACTGATCGCCTCGCTTGCATGCAGGCTACCAGATGATTTTCCGCTTGGGCGCACCCGACGGGCGTGGTTTGCAGGAAGAACTCCGATCAGTGCCGAGGCCTGCATTGACAGGTCCTCCCGTCGCGCCGCCCCCGCCGATGACGGTCATGGTTGTGATGCCTGCAGGCACCGTGCAAAGTTGGGGGCCGCCAGCGGCCGTTGTTGATTTGGTGTTTCTGCTCGCTTTTTTTTCCCTAGATGCCTAGAAATTGAAACGGTAATGATTCCTGAAACTGCCGCGTGGCATCGCCCGAGAAGGTGTGGTTCTGGTCTGGGCCCAGATCCAGCTTGAGAACCTTGCCGGTTTTCTGGCTGAAGTCGAGTGCCTTGAGGTCTATCCAGAAGGTATTTGGCGTCAACGCTGATTCGAAGAAATAGAGCTTGCGCTGGTGGTCGAAAACGGTTCTCCAGCGGGTTGACGAGATATTGGGCTCCTCCGGCGTATTCAGGCCGTAGGGCACCGAGGCGTTGCGGATCACGCTGAAGACGCTGGCCAGCGCCTTGTTGGGGTCCTGACTTTTGGGGATGGCGTTGACGTAGAAGGATGCGCGGGCAAATCGATCGGCGGCGCGATTGGTGCCGGGCAGCATGGTGGTGCCGCCCACTTGCTGCCAATAGGTGTTGAGAGCCAATTGCTGATCAAACGTCGGTGAATTGGTCATGACCTGGTATTGCCGGCCGTGATGTATCACCTGCCGGCCATTGATGTACTCGACGATGGCGCTGTCGCCGCTGGCGTCGGACATCGAGAGATGCAGCGTCGTCAGCCGGTTCTCTCCGGGAACGTTGTCGGAGACGATGGTGAAAGGTTCTTTTTCCAGCGCCGCAACGGCTTCCTGGACGGTGGCGAAGTTGTCTAGCACGTATTGCGCCCAGGCTGCAATGGTCAGGCCAGGCTTGCTGCCCGCACCGAAGGCCGGGTATTGGGACTCCACCAGCCAGAGCAGGTTGGCGTTGAGGCCGGCTTCATTGACTCCATCGGTGGTGGAGACGTCATAGCCCGAGGTGATGACGCTTCCGTATTTGGACGTCCAGCGCAACGAGTTGGGGCCTGCCTTGCCTGAGCGCTCCATTCCACGCGGGAGCACCCAGAGATTGCTGACGATGTCGCTTTTCCAATCCATGGAGCGCGCGGTGACGACCTGGCCATTCGCACCAAGAAAGACAAGGCGGGTGCAGGCCCAGGTGCCGGGCAGGGCCGTAAGGCCGGCAATTCCCATCAGCAATGCGCCCACTACGGGGTGAATCTGCAGTCTGCGTTTCTTCATGGCAACTCCTTTGCAGGCAAATGGACTGGCGCAGTGTAGTGCGTCATTCGTACCCAGGTCAGAAATGGCCGCCTTGTGAAAAGGCGGGCCGGCAAACTGGCGGTCATTGGAGATGCCGCGCATGGGCCTGCGCGCATGCGGGTGCAGAGGGCACCGCTGTCAGATGGCGTGGCTGAACATGGGGCTGGCCAGCATCGCCACCGCAAAGGAGATGGCGCAGATTGCAGACCACAGGAAGACGAGGAAGAGGTGGCGCATCGTGCAGCTCTCGGGAGTGTTTGGTGGTTCTTGCCAGTTCAATTGCGGATGCGGTTCAGAATGCGCAGCCCGAGCATTGAAAGGCGTTCCAGCAGAGGCCTTGGCTCCATGCGCAGCAGCAACAGCTGCTGGCCGCCGCGCACGGGAAAGGCTTCCAGCAGGCTGCGGTGGTAGCGGGCATCCGGGTCCGGGTTGAAGCTTTCTGTGGGAACGACTCGATGCATCTTGTATCTCCGTCATGTGATTTCGGAAGCCTTTGGGGAGCACGGCCTCTGACGGGATCTATTTCAATTGGTTTCGCGGCGTTTCCGTGCGGGTCAAGTTTGTGGCCGCATGTAGGCCGGGTCTGTACGCTGCGTATGTGTTTTGCGCACGCGCTGTGCGGCCTGTCCGCAGGTCTTCACAGGTGTGAGCAGCGCATCGGCAACGGCTTTGCGGCGGCTGGCAGTCCCTAGAATTCGGGATCCCCATCTCATTTGCCAGGAGTTCCATGTCCTCCGTTCCCACGCTTCAGATCCGGCCCGTTGCACAGGCGGACCATCAGCAATGGCTTCCTCTTTGGCAGGGCTACAACGCCTTTTACGGGCGCGCTGGCGAGACGGCGCTGCCCGAGGACATCACGCAGGCGACCTGGGAGCGCTTTCTCAATCCGCTGGAGCCGGTGTTTGCGCTGGTGGCAGAGAGCGAGGGTGAGCTGGTGGGCCTGGCGCACTACCTGTTCCACCGCAGCACCACGCGGCTGGAGCCCGTGTGCTATTTGCAGGATCTGTTTGCCGATGCAGGCCGGCGCAAGCAGGGCATAGGCAAGTCGCTCATCCGCGCGGTCTACGAGCAGGCATCCCTGGCGGGAGCGCGCCGTGTCTACTGGCAGACGCAGTCTTCCAACGAAGCGGGCCGTGCGCTGTATGACCAGGTGGCCGAGCATCGTGGCTTCATCGTCTACGGGCACGAACTCCAGGGCAGAGCCTGACGCTTTGTTGTCGGGTTGGCGATCCAGAGAAGAAACCTGTTGAAACAGCGGGTGCGCGCAGCCGATGCAGGTCCGCCGGGGGGGCTTGGCAACCCTAGAATCACGCGTTGTCCTTTCGCTGCTTGCGCTGCACCCCCATGTCCAATCTCATCGTCCACGGCGGCACGCCCTTGCGCGGCCGCGTCGTTCCTTCCGCCAACAAGAATGCCGTGTTGCCGATCCTGTGCGCCACGCTATTGACCGATCAGCCGCTGCGGCTGCATGGCGTGCCGGACATCACCGATGTGCGCAAGATCCTGGACATCTTCCGCACGCTGGGCAGCGAGGTGCAGCTGGACGAAACCACACGCACGCTGCAGTTGCATCATCGCGATACGCGCTTTGATGCATCGTCGCATCGCCTGCCGGAGGAGATGCGCTCTTCCATCATGCTGGTGCCGCCGCTGCTGGCGCGCTTTGGCGTGGCGCGGCTGGAGGACAACGTCAAGGGCTGCACGCTGGGCGTGCGTGAGATCGATCCGCACGTGGACATCTTCCGCTCCTTCGGAGGTGAGGTGGAGCGCGCCAGCGGCTCGCTGCTGATCCACAGCGCACAGCCGCTCAAGGCCGTGCGCCACTGGCTGGACTACGCCTCCGTCACGGCGACAGAGAATTTCGTGCTGTGCGCCGTGGCCGCGCAGGGCGAGTCCATGCTGACCAATGCGGCCTGCGAGCCGCATGTGCAGGAGTTTTGCCGCTTCATGGTGATGATGGGTGCCGACATCGACGGCATCGGCACCTCGCGGCTGACGGTGCGTGGCGGCGCGCCGCTGAGCGGCGGCGAGTTCACCTTCGAGGAAGACTTCCACGAGATCACCACCTTTCTCGCGCTGGGCGCGATCACGGGCGGCGATGTGGAGGTGCGCAACAGCACGCCGGACAACTTTCCGCTGATCGACCGCACCTTCGCCAAGTTTGGCGTGCAGGTGGAGCACAAGAACGGCTGGTCACGCGCGCTGCGCTCGGGGCCGCTGAAGGTGCAGACGCCGTTCACCAGCAATGTGCTCACCAAGGTCGAGGCTGCGCCGTGGCCGTACTTTCCGGTGGATCTGCTGCCCATCTTCATTGCGCTGGGCGTGCATGCGCAGGGCAATGCGCTGTTCTGGAACAAGATCTACGACGGCGCGCTGGGCTGGACGGGAGAGCTGTCCAAGTTCGGCGCCCATGTGTTTTCTTCGGACCCGCATCGTGTGGTCACCTTCGGCGGCAATCCGCTGACGCCGGCCGTGGTGGAGAGCCCCTACATCATCCGCGTGGCGATTGCGCTGTTCATGGTTGCCAGCAGCATCGAGGGCCGCTCGGAGATCCGCAACGCCACGCCGATCCGCCGGGCGCATCCGCACTTCGTGGAGAACCTGCGCAGTCTGGGCGCTCGGGTGGAGTGGACCAACGAGGAGTGATGGAAAGCGGCGATGCGCAGGCTGCTAGGCCTGCGCCGCCGCTTCCGAGAATCTCTTGGCCGCCCTGAGCAGGTAGCTCACGGCATAGAGGATGGGGTCGTCCGTCTCGTCGTCGTTCACGCGGTCAATGATTTCCAGCAGGCCCTGAAGGTCGGCGGACATTTGTGGCAGCACGCTGCTGGCCAGGGCCTCCACCGGCTGCTCGGCAGCGGCGCGGTCCGCCTTGAGGTGATAGCCGCGCAGCAGGTCGCGGACACCGATCACCATGGCGCGGCTGGATCTTTCCACATGCATTTCCAGCACGCTCAGCGCTGCGCTGATGTGGCATAGCGCGTCTGTTGCCAGGGTCTCCGGGTCGGGCGGGCTGGCGACGGCCTGCGCAGGATGCACGGAGGCTGGCATGTCTGTGTCCGGCATGGTTCTGTCCTTGCGCAATGTGTCCTGGATTCAGGGCTGGTGGTTCGAGGGCGTGGATGTGGGCTTGCACAGCCCCCGGGCGGGTCGTTTCGAGTTTTATGCCAACTTGGAATCATGTCAACTAGGCATGAATCTGAATTTGCATCCGGCAGGTACCATCGCGCAATGCAACGCAAACCCTTTCCCAGCGAAACCCAGGAGCGCTTCATCGTCCGTTTTCCGGATGGCATGCGTGATCGCATCTCGGAAGCGGCAAAGGCCGGCCACCGTTCCATGAATGCAGAAATCGTTGCGCGCATACGGCGCAGCTTCGAATTGGACGAAGCCGGCGATGCCGACCAGGCCGAGATCGAGCAGGGTGCGGCGGGATTGAGAGAGGAAATTTCGCGCCTGTGCCAGTTGCTGCAAGAGCACAAGGACGCTGCGGCAGGCCTGTTCGAGGCGCACAAGGAAGCGGTGGTGGACGAGGCACTGAAACGCCTGCGCTCCGAAACAGGCATGGCGGCAGGCCGCGCTCCGGGGAAGAGATGAGGCTGTAGGCCTGAGACCACGCTCATCGTTGCCGAGCGCTGGCGCTTGTCCTTGCGGGGCGCGCTTATCGTTGCGTCGGGTCTGCAAGGATCCATCCCTTTTTTAGAAGCTCTTGCAGCAAAGGACGCAGCTATGAACACGGATCAGATCAAGGGCACGCTCAAGGATGCCGCAGGCAAGGTGCAGCAAAAGGCTGGCGAGTTGATCGACAGCCCCGAACAGCAGGCCAAGGGCATTGCCAAGCAGGTCGAAGGCACGGCTCAGAAAAAGCTGGGCGATGTGAAGGAAGCCCTGAAGGATGCGAAAAAGTAAGGCGCCCACGCTGCCTTGATGACGAACAAGCCCGCCACTGCCTGGCGGGCTTTTCTTTTCAGCGAGTTTTGACGGGCGCAAGCGCGAGCAAGGCGTTCCTTGCTTCCTTTATCAGGCGGTCTGGGGCAGCTTGCGGCCGGGGTCCGCGGCCACGTGCACACGGTCACGGCCTGCCTGCTTGGCGGAGTAGAGCAGGGCGTCGGCGCGCGTCAGCGCATCGGTCAGGGCGGTGTTGGCGGCCACGGGGGCGATGCCGAAGCTGATGGTGATCCGCTGGCCGGCTGCCAGCACATAGCCGTCCGCGCTGAGCTGAGCGCGTATGCGCTCGGCCACGCGCTCGGCCTCCTCGGGCGTGGTGCGCATCAGCAGCAGCACGAATTCCTCGCCGCCAAAGCGTGAGACCAGATCGTCGCTGCGCACATGCTGCTGCAAGGTCCTGGCCACGGCCTGCAGAACGCGGTCGCCACAGTCATGGCCCCAGCTGTCGTTGATGCGCTTGAAGTGGTCTATGTCGCCGATCAGAACGGAAACCGGCGCCATGTGCGAATCGGCCAGGCGCAGCTCGGCGGCCTCCTGGAAGGCGCGACGGTTGAGCAGGTTGGTCAGCGAGTCGTGGTTGCGCTCCTGGCGCAGCGCGGTGAAGACATCGCGCACCGTGCAGGCCAGCAGCATCAGGGTGAACAGCAGAGCAAACGACAGCGTGCTGACCAGAGTCACCAGCCAGTAGGTGGAGCGAGCAATCTCATTGAGGTCGGTGCTGCCCAGGGCCAGCACCAGCAGCGGCCGGGCGGCGGTGTAGCCGGCAAACACCACGTAGGACCAGTAGAGCATTCTCTCCAGCCAATCCTGCGGTGGCCGGCGCCGCAGCATGGCGGGCGCCGGCAGCAACTGCAGCAGGCCCAGGCCTGTGTTGAGCCAATGCACGCGTACCCACAGATCGACCTGGATCCGGCTGTAGTAGTACAGCGCGGCCAGAACCACCGCACCTATGAGCAAACCCAGCACGGGATGGGCCGAGACCCCGTAACGCCCCGCCATGCAGCGCGCAAAGCACCAGGTGCCAAACAGGTACATGGCGCCTGTGTACACGGCCCAATGGTGGAGTTGTTCGCGGTGGGCAATGCTCTGCCATGCAAGCGCCAGGGAAACCAGGGCATAGCCGCCGGCAATCCACAGCAGATAGCGCTGGCGACGCTGCACCAGCCAGCACACGGCCAGCGTGCAGCTGAGCAGCAAAATGCTCAGTGGCGCAATCAGTACATAGAGGCGATCGGTATCGAGTGACACATCCACAGCGTGTTATGCACTTGCAGGTGCGAAAGACGGCGGCTGGCAGCTTCCAAGCCCAGGCATTCAATGGCGCGGCAGCCGCAAGCGTCATTGCATTTTGCATCCGATGTCACCGGCGCTTGCCACTGCATATGCACTGTTCCGCGTTGTGCACAGCGGGTGATATCGGGTCTGCCCGCGCGCAGCCTCAAGTTCCCGGTATTTCTGACGAAAAAGCAAGTCATCTTTTCCGGATTGATGGGCCATGTCGATATGGCGGGGCTTTTCACCGGAAGACGGCCGGCGCTAGTGCGCGTGGCCTGTTGTTTCACCTTTCCTCTGTTCAGTTTTTCCGACGAGAGTTCTACGAATGAAATTTGATCAATGGAGCGTGTCCGCCAAGCTTTGGGGCACGCTGGGCGGCTTGTTGGCGATGATGCTTGCGGTATCGCTGTGGGCACAGTTTGCGGCGGCCCGCGCCATGGACCAGGGCATGCAGACGCTATCCGAATATGAGAACCGCATCGGTCTGGCCATTCAATGGAAGGGCGCAACGGAAACCACGGGCGAGCGGGTGCTGGCCAGCAATGCCTCCACCGATGAGGAATTGACGCGCCTGCTCGACGGCCGGGTCAAGGAGGGCTCTGGCCTGATCACCAAGCTGCAGGCCGAGATCGTCAAGGGTGCCAGCGAGGCCGACAAGGCTGCGCTGGAGCGCATCGCCAGCATCCGTGCCGAGGTGCTGGCGCTGAACAAGCGGGCCCGCGAGATCAAGTTGACGGGCGATGCCGCGGCGTTCCGCGAGTTCGTCCAGCAACAGTACCTGGGTGCCATCGGCCGCTATGTGGACTCGCTGGAAGTCTTTGTGCAGCTGCAGCGCAGCCAGCGCGATGCGGCCATGGAGCAGGCCCAGGCCGCGCGCCAACAGGCCAGTGTGCTGGCCTGGATTGTCCAGGGCGTGGTGCTCCTGGCCGGACTGGCGCTGGCCTTCGTGCTGACGCGTGCCATCACGCGTCCGCTGGAGCGAGCCGTGCAACTGACCGATGCCATTGCGCAGGGCGACCTTACCGTGTCGGCCGAGGACAGCCGCAAGGACGAATTCGGTCATCTGCTGCGCTCGGTCTCGGGCATGGCGGCACGGCTGCGTGGCTTGGTGACGGAGGTGCGTGACAGCGTGCACTCGATCTCCACTGCATCCACCGAGATTGCCGCCGGGAATCACAACCTGTCTTCGCGCACCGAGCAGACGGCGTCGAACCTGGAGGAAACGGCCGCCAGCATGGAGCAACTGACCGCGACCGTGGGCCAGGCCGCCGACACCGCGCGCCAGGCCAATCACCTGGCCGGCAGCGCCGCCCAGGCGGCCGAGCGCGGGGGCGCCGTGGTGGGCCATGTGGTGGCCAGCATGGACCGCATCAGCGACAGCGCACGCCGCATCTCCGACATCATCGGCGTGATCGACTCCATTGCTTTTCAGACCAACATCCTCGCGCTCAATGCCGCCGTGGAAGCGGCCCGCGCGGGTGAGCAGGGCCGTGGCTTCGCTGTCGTGGCTGGCGAAGTGCGGGCCCTGGCCCATCGCAGCGCAGAGGCCGCCAAGGAGATCAAGGGGCTGATCAGCACCTCGGTCGATGCCGCGCAGGAAGGCTCTGCCCAGGTCGCCCAGGCCGGCCAGGTGATGGATGACATCGTGGGCAGCGTGCGCAAGGTCTCGGACATGATTGGCGAGATCACGGCGTCTTCCACCGAGCAGCGCGACGGCATTGGCCAGGTCAACCAGGCCGTCAGCCATCTGGACCAGATGACGCAGCAAAACGCTGCCCTGGTGGAGGAGTCCGCAGCGGCAGCGGCCGCACTGAGCGACCAGGCGCAGCGCCTGTCGGGCATGGTGGCCGTGTTCAAGGTTGGCAACGCTGTGCCAGCCCTGCGATAGCGCGTGCAGAAAAAAAGGACCGCCGGGGGCGGTCCTGTTGCAGAGAAAAGCCGTGGCCCTTGCGGGCCTGCCAGGGTAAGTCAGTGAGAGGGGAGGGAGGAGATAGTCTCCCTGGCTCGGCTGGAAAATGGTTCGTGGTGGTGGCGGATTGCTCCAGTGGCCGTTGGGGCCTGGCCGTTGCGTGACCGGATGCCCATGGCTTGCGGGTGCTGCAATGACGTGGGCATCATGATTTTGGAGAGTGCAGGTGTAGGACAGTTCCCTGTGCGATACCTGCTGTTTCCCTTGTTGTGATTGCTTGGGTACCGAAACATGCAGGCACCTTTCGGCTCACACATCAGCACTACATTGAAGAATTTGTAACTTCTGGGCAATAGGGTTAACCCCTTGCTTCTGGCAACAAAAAGCCCGCACTTGGCGGGCTCTGTCGCAGCTTAGTGGCTGCCGGAGGGCGTGGCAGGCCGCATCTCATATGGCGAAGGGAGTGCGGTCCTTGCCTTCAATCCAGCGGGGCTGCTTGCCGCGGCCGGTCCAGGTCGCACCGGTGGCGGGATCGCGGTACTTGGGAACGCCGACCACGCGGAAACCAGCGCCAGTCTTGGCTTTGGACGAGGGAAAGACATCGGCCTCGGTCAATCCGTATTGGTCGATGATGGTGCGCACCTGGGCAATGGCTCCGGACTTCTCGGTCTTGAGCACTTCGGCGATCTGGGCTTCGAGCTGGGCTTTCTGCTGCAGCAGTGTCTTGTAGTCTGTGGTCATGTATATCAATGAATGTTGATCTGCCAATATAAAGGAATCCGGGAGAGCTTTTGGCAAAGTGAGCCTACACTGCCGCGCAACACCCGGATGACGACAGGCGTATTGTCAGAGAGCCTGTTTGAGAACAGGTTCCCATGTTGCCTGAGTCTAGGCGAGTCTGACGCTGATTTTTGTGGCGTATGGAAACCGGGTCATCGCATCTGCCACCGCTGCGCAGGTGCTGGGAAACAGGGCCGTGTAGCAGGCGCCGGCCACTTTGATGATGCATCGCTTCATGTTTCTCTCCCCTTGAATGACAGGTCTGCCTGCTTATCGGCATCTTTGCATCAAGATGAAACATTTTGTATCCTGCTCCCTGCCGATCCTGGTCAGGGGCCTTCATGGATCCATGGCAGTCCATGAAGGGCAAGAAAAGGCCGCATGGTGCACCCCAAAAATATGAGGGAGGGAAAAACACAGGGTGCGCGGCGCAAACGGCAGGACCCTGGTGCAAGGCCCTGGCGTTTGCGACAAAAAGATCCCGCCTGCAGGGCGGGAAATGTCTGTGTTACAAATTGACACTATAGCATGCATCCGTCCAGGATGTGACGATAACTTGCAAAAACCTGACGACTCAGGCTCCGGTGGCGTTGCGAGCAAAGCGCTGCTTGCTCGAAGGGGGCAGCGGATCACCTGCAGCCAGGAAGCGTGCAATTGCAAGGGCAAGTACGCACTCTTTGAGCTCTGGCGGCCGGTGTGTCTCGGATAGGCTCGGTGGGCATTCACAGCCCTCGTTTTTGCCTTTACTACGCATCATGTTTCAAACACTTCGTGCCCGCCTGATCCTCATCTGCGTGGCAATCACAGTGGCCGCGCTGTTCGCGCTGTCCATGGCCACCTTCTGGACGGCGCGCGGCAGCACGCTGTCCGGCATCGACGAAAACATCGGCCAGCTCACGCAGGCCCATGCAGCTGCATTGACCGACTGGGTCCAGGACAAGCAGCGCATCACCGGCTCGCTGAAAACGGCGGTGCAACAGCCGGACCCGATTCCTTTCCTGCTGGCAGGCCAGCAGGCCGGCGGCTTCGATGACGCCTACTTCGTGCATGCGGACAAGCGTGCCGTGTTCACCCATCCCATGCCGGAGAACTACGACGGCACCCAGCGCGACTGGTTCAAGCAGGCCGTGCGGGAAGGCCGTCCGGGCGTCACGCCGGCCTACGTGGATGCCAGCACGGGTGAGCTGACGATCAGCTTTGTCGATCCGGTCGGGGCCTCGGGCGCGATCACGGCCGTCGTCGGCACCGATGTGCGGCTGGCGGCCATGTCCAGGAAAGTGGCGGCCATACGCCCCCAGGAAAAGAGCTTCGCCTTTCTGATGGACGGCGAAGGCCGTCTGCTGGCCTACGCCAGGCCCGAGCTGGCGCTCAAGCCCGCTTCGGCGATTGCACCGGAGCTCGATGCGGCCCTGATCAAGCGCCTGGCCGAGCAGGGCGGACGTGCCGACCTGGTGCTCGATGGAGAGCCGCAGATGGTCTATGCCGCCAAGGTGGAGGGCACGCCCTGGACGCTGGCCGTGGTGATCGACCGCGCACAGGCCACGCATTCCGTAAGCGCGCTGCTGCAGGTGGCCGCCTTCATCACCGCGCTTTCCGTGCTGGGTACGGCCGTGCTGTTGACCGTGGTGCTGCGCCGGATGCTCATGCGCCTGGCCGTGGCGCGCGATGCCTTGCAGGACATTGCTTCCGGCGAGGGCGATCTGACCCGCCGCCTCACGGCGGCAGGCCGGGACGAACTGGCGCAGATCGGCCAGTCCTTCAATCAGTTCGTGGACAAGATCGCCACGGTGCTGCTGCGCATTCGCGAATCGTCGGAATCGGTGCGCATGGCGTCGGCCGAGATCGCGGGCGGCAACCAGGACCTGTCGTCACGCACCGAGCAGCAGGCCAGCTCGCTGGAGCAGACGGCAGCCGCCATGGAGCAGATCACGGCAACCGTGCAGCAAAACGCGGCCAATGCCCGCCAGGCCAGCGAGCTGGCCACCAGCGCCTCGCAGATCGCCACGCAGGGCGGTGAGGCCGTGGGCCAGGTGGTGCAGACCATGGGTGGCATCGAGGCGTCGGCACGCAAGATCGAAAGCATCATCGGCGTGATCGACTCCATCGCCTTCCAGACCAACATCCTCGCGCTCAATGCTGCCGTCGAAGCGGCCCGTGCCGGCGAGCAGGGCCGTGGCTTTGCGGTGGTCGCCAGCGAGGTGCGCACGCTGGCCCAGCGCAGCGCCACGGCGGCGCGGGAGATCAAGGCGCTGATCGACGATTCCGTGGGCCAGATCGACACGGGCAGCCGGCTGGTGCGCAATGCGGGCACCACCATCGACCAGGCCGTGGACGGCGTGCGCAAGCTCAGTACGCTGGTGGCCGAGATCAGCAATGCCAGCCAGGAGCAAAGCCGTGGCATTGCCGAGGTGGGTAGCGCCATTGGACAGATGGACCAGGTCACGCAGCAGAACGCCGCCCTGGTGGAAGAGGTCACGGCGGCTGCGCAATCGCTGCAGCAACAGGCCGTGCAGCTGGCCCAGGCCGTGGCGGGCTTCAAGCTCGACGAAGGAAACGGCGCCCGCCGCCTGCGCTGAGCGCGGGCAAAACGCCGAGGCGGCGCCTGGTGTCAGGCCGCCTTGGCGCCCCCGGAATGCTCGCAGGCAAAGGCCGGTGTACCGGCCTCGCCCGGCCGCTCGCCCGCCACGAAATACCGGTCCCGGCCGCTGGCCTTGGCTTGGTACAGCGCCGTGTCGGCCGTGCGCAGCAAGGCGCTCAAACCCAGCGGAGGCTGGGCCATGTTCGTGCAGGCGATGCCAATGCTCAGCGTGGGGCAGATGGTTGCGCCATCGCTTGTCTCGATGCGGATTTCGCGCGTGGCTTCGCACAGCCGCTGGGCCACGGCGCTGGCCGTGGCGCAGTCGGCGCCAGGCAGCAGCACGGCAAATTCCTCGCCGCCCAGGCGGCCTATGAGTTCATGCGGGCGCAGCGCCTGCGACAGGCGGGCCGAGACTTCCTGCAGCACCCGGTCGCCAGCGGCATGGCCGTGGCGGTCGTTGGTGTGCTTGAAGTGATCCAGGTCCAGCATCAGCATGGCGCCCGACTGGTGCTCGCGCTGCAGGCGCTCCAGCGTGCGCTGAGCGCGCTCCAGAAAGCTGGTGCGTGCCAGCAGGCCGGTCAGCGCATCGTGGTTCACTGCATGGCGCAGTTTGCTGAGCATGTCCTTGAAGGCCATGAGCGTGCAGGCCACGGCCAGCGGGCCTATGGACAGCATGGCCAGGCCCAGGCGGAACGAGAACGTGGTCTCCAGTTCGGAACTGGGCGAGGTGAGCAGTACATCTGAAAACGTGGCCAGCTTGATGGCACAGCTGGCGAGGTTGAGCAGGGCGACCACGAACAGCCGGTAGCGCATGGCACACAGCAGCATGGCCGGCATGCTCAGGGACAGCGCGCCCGGCCCGCCCAGGTAGATGGCAATGGCCTCGGAGATCACCAGGGCCAACAGCGGCAGCAGGGCCTGCACGGTCTGCCTGAACGGCTGGCCACGCCAGGACAGCGGCTCCAGGCTTGCGGGAAAGCTCAACAGAACGGGCAGCAACAGGGTCATGTGCATCAGCTCGCTGCTGAACCACATGGCCATCATGGGCTGCCAGGGCCAATGCATCAGCTGGTGCATGCCCACCGAGCCCAGCACGGCGCCGACCACGCTCACAAGCAGGCTGCACATCACCAGGTGCAGCACCGATGAGGGGGAGCGCATCTGCCGCACCCGCAGCGGCAGGCGCCTCATCATCACCCAGCCGCAGGCCACGGCTGCCAGATCGGCGAAAGTCAGCCACAGGGTCTGGTCAAGCGGGCTGCCCGACAACCATTCGGCCAACGTCATGGCCACGGCGGCCGCCGTCCAGCAGTGTCTATGGCTGTAGGCGGGGCTGCGCAGCATCCAGCCCAGCAGCAGGGCGTTGGACAGCCACAGAGATGACAGATGCCCCGGAGAGCGCAGGCCCAGCGCAACGGCCGAGCACAGAAACAGCACCCCGCCCAGCACAAAGCTGTCCCGCCAGGGCGTTGCAGCTTGTGAAATCCACGGATCTCCAGATACGGCGCGATATGACATATGTCTCCCCTGTGGAGACTGAATGGAGGCACCGGACACTGCGCGCGTTCGTCGGGCATGCCGGGCATGCCCTTGTCATGGGGAACGAGCGGTCCGGCGGGCAGCGGGAAATCGGAAAACCCTCCTTTGGCGTGCTGCGGCAAGCCGCGTAACTGCGGGCAGGCCCTGCGTCGGAAGCCGACGGATGCGGGGTAACTTGAGTTCACAAAATTTACGCCTGCGGGGCCAATCTAGCGGAAATGCATGTATTTGCAAGTACTGATCCATCATGCGTGCTGCGCCTTCCCAAGCGGTTTGCCGTGTTCCGTCGAGCCCGGCCAGTACGGCCGCAGGCGGCAGCCCTACCCGCGGAGCAGCGTCGCCAAAGGAAGGATGGGATGCATGCTAAGTATTTATGCGAGGTCCCAGCCGGGTGACATGCAGCGGCGGAGCATCGGGGTGTGTCGGGGGATTTGTAATTAGTTACTTTTGTTTCTGATAGCCATTACTCTTGCCTGGTGGTGCCCATGTGCCGTCGCTGCTGGGCGATGCGGGATGGGGATGCACTCCAGATGCGGCGGTTTCGGATGAAACGAGGATCTTGTTGATGAAAGCGACGATTTGCAGCGCATAGAATTGCCGGATTGGTGGATATATCTGCCGAAATGTTGAACACGTCCGAGCCGCCGCCATAGGCTCTTGCCGTTGACGTCCAGGGAGCTGCATGGAATACCGTCTTGATGAAACCGACCGCCAACTGCTGCGCCTGCTGCAGACCAATGCGCGGGCTTCCACCGCGCATCTGGCCCGGCAGATGAATCTGGCGCGCACGACGGTGGTGGCCCGCATTGCCCGGCTGGAGCAGGAAGGCGTGATCGCCGGATACGGCGTTCGCCTGGGTGCGCGCGTGGAGCAGTCTGCGGTGCGCGCGTACTGCGGCATTCGCGTGCAGCCCAAGACGGCCACTTCAGTAATGCAGGCACTCAACCGTTTCACCGAGGTCGAGGAGGTCTCCGCCGTCAGCGGCCAGTACGACTACATGGTGTTCGTGCGCTGCGAGAGCAACGAAAAGCTCGACGCGCTGCTGGACCGCATAGGCCTGATCGACGGCATACAGCAGACCTATACCTCGGTGGTGCTCAGCCGCAAGATCGACCGGCGCATGACGGCGGCGCTGAGCCAGCTGGCTGAATCTGCCGCCTGAGTCTTCTGCCCGTGCCGGCCGATGGAGAGCCGGGTGGCTGTCCGCATCGACTGTCGGGCATCAGACATTTCCTAGTGAAACTGCCGGGTAGGCAGTGCCTTGCCTCGCTCCTATGCTGATGCGGGCCCCGTGGCAGACCGGGGCCTTTGTGTACGCATAACACCAGGAGACAAAGCATGCACCCAGCGCTTCGCAGTGGATGGAAACCCTTGTCATTGATAGCCCTGGCCGCCTTGGCGGCCTGCGGCGGTTCGGGAGACGGCTCCGGCAGCAAGTACAGCGCGGAGATCCGCCGCACGGAGATGGGCATTCCGCACATCAAGGCCAAGGACTGGACGGGCCTGGGCTATGGTGCGGGCTATGCCCAGGCGCAGGACAACCTGTGCACCATGGCCGACTCCTTCCTGACCTACCGCGGGGAGCGTTCGCGCCACTTCGGCGGCGATGCCCAGGCCGTCTATGACAGCACCATCGACCGGCCGCGCAACATCGATTCGGACTTCTTCTTCCGCCATGTCGTCTCCGATGACGCCGTGGCCGCCATGATCCAGGCCCAGCCCGACAAGCTCAAGCAACTGGTCGATGGCTTCGTGGCCGGCTACAACCGCGTGGTGCGCGAGACCCCGGCCGGGGCCAAGACCAATGCGGCCTGCGCGGGCCAGCCTTGGGTGCAGGCCATCACGGCCCAGGACATCTGGCGGCGCATGTATACGGCCAATCTTGCCGGCGGCTACAGCAATTTCGTGGCCCAGATCGCCAATGCCGTGCCGCCTGCAGCAGCTGCGGCGGCAACGGCCTCGGCCAAGCCGGCGAAGGGCCGGTCGGCCGCGACGCAGCTGGCCGCGCTCAAGCCGGGCCAGGTGGTGGCGCCATCATTGCAGGTGGGCGGCACCACGGGCATAGGCAGCAACATGTACGGCTTCGGCCAGCAGGCCACGGGCGGCAGCAGCGTGCTGTTCGGCAATCCGCACTGGTACTGGAAGGGGCCGGACCGCTTCTACCAATCGCAGCTCACGATTCCGGGCGAGATCGACGTCAGTGGCGCCAGCTTCCTGGGTATCCCGATGGTGCTGATCGGCTTCAACAACGACGTGGCCTGGAGCCACACCGTGTCCACGGCGCGGCGCTTCGGCCTGTTCATGTACCAACTGGCCCCCAATGATCCGACCCGCTATGTGCGCGACGGCAAGACCGAGGCCATGCAGGCCAGCAGGATCACGGTGAGCGTGCGCAATGCCTCCGGCGGGCAGGACCAGGTCACGCGCACGCTTTACAAGACCGTTCACGGCCCGGTGGTCAACCTCGGCGCCATGGACCCGGCGCTGGGCTGGACCACGCAGAGCGTGTTCGCCATCCGCGACATCAACGCCTACAACTACCGCACCTTCCGCAACTGGCTGCGCTGGAACCAGGCCAAGTCGCTGGACGAGTTCATCCGCATCCAGAAGGAGGAGTCGGCCATTCCCTGGGTCAACACCGTCGCTGCGGGACGCGGCAACGCCCAGGTCTGGTATGCCGACATAGGCGCCGTGCCCAACGTGCCGCCCGCGCAGCTGCAGGCCTGCGCCACGCCGGCCTCGGCGGCCATCAACGCGGCGCTGCCCCAGGTGCCGGTGCTGGCCGGCGGCAGCAGCCAGTGCGACTGGGGCTCGGATGCGGATTCGGTGCAGGCCGGCGCCATCGGCCCGGCACGCATGCCCAGCCTGCTGCGTGGCGACTACGTGGGCAACATGAACGACAGCTACTGGCTGTCCAATGCCTCGGCACCGCTGACCGGCTATCCGGCCATCTTCGGCTCCACCTCTTCTGCCCAGAGCCTGCGCACGCGCCTGGGCCACACCATGGCGCTGCAGCGGCTGGCGGGCACGGACGGCTATCCGGGCAAGATGGCCACCAGCGACATCGTTCGCCAGATGGTGCTGGACAGCCGTGTGTACAGCGCGCGTTTCAAGGACGAGGCATTGGCCCAGGTCTGTCCAGGCCCCGTGTCCTCGGCGGGTGAAACGGTGGACGTATCGGCTGCCTGCACGGCGCTGCAGGCCTGGGACGGCACGGGCACGGCGGCATCCAGGGGCTCCCATGTCTGGGACGAGTTCTGGAAGCGCGTGGCCAGCCAGATCAAATCGGCCGACCTGTATGCCGTGCCCTTCGATGCGGCCGACCCCGTCAACACGCCGCGCGGCATCAAGCCCACGGCCAAGGCGGCGCTGCAAAAGGCGTTCGCCGAAGCAGTGAAGGCCGTGCAGGCCAGCGGCTTTGCCATGGATGCGGCGCGTGGCACCGTGCTGTTCTCGCAGCGTGGCGGAGAGAAGACGGCGCTGTATGGCGGATGCGGCGAGGTGGGCTACTTCACCATCACCTGCTCGGAAAACAAGATAGAGCAGGGCGGCTACAGCATGGACGGGCAGCCGCACGGCAACAGCTACATGCAGGTGGTGAGCTTCCCGGCGGCCGGAGTGGAGGCCCATACCTTCCTGACCTTCTCGCTGTCGGACGATCCTGCCTCGGCCCACTATGCGGACTACACCAAGGCCTACGGTGCGCGCCAGTGGCTCAAGCTGCCGTTCACCGACAGCGCCATCCAGGCCAGCCCGGCCTACAAGACGCAGACCGTGAGCGAGTGACATCCGCTGTCCGGCGTGATGCAGTGCCCGCCTGAAGGGGCTGCATCAGGCATGCAATGCAAACGGGGGCCCAGGCCCCCGTTTCGCTTGACTGGTTGCCTGGCTCAGTCCACCACGACGCGGGCCTGGCCCGCTTCCATGCGGCCCACGATGGCTGCATCGCCAAAGCCCTGTTCGGCAAACAGCGCAAGCACCTGGTCCGCCACATCGGGCGTGCACGATACGAGCAGGCCGCCCGAGGTCTGCGGATCGGTCAGCAGCGCGCGCTGGGCATCGGTGATGCCGGCGCCCAGCACCACCTGCGTGCCATATGAGGCCCAGTTGCGGCCCGAGGCGCCCGTGATGACGCCCTGCTCGGCAAAGCCCTGCACCGTGGGAAGCACGGGCAGGCTGCGGCTGTCGATGCGCGCCGTCAGGCCCGCGCCGCGTGCCAGCTCCAGGCCATGGCCCAGCAGGCCGAAGCCCGTCACATCGGTCAGCGCGTGCACGCCGTCCATCTTGCCCAGCGCCGTGCCGGGGCGGTTGAGCAAGGTGGTTGCCTCCACCATGGCGCGGTAGCCGGCTTCGTCCAGCAGGTTCTTCTTGAGCGCGGCCGACAGAATGCCCACGCCCAGCGGCTTGCCCAGGATCAGCACGTCGCCGGCCCGGGCGTCGGCATTGCGCTTCATCTGGCGGGGGTTGACGATGCCGATGCCGACCAGGCCGTAGATGGGCTCGACCGAGTCGATGGAGTGGCCCCCGGCCAGCGGAATGCCGGCATCGCGGCAGACCGATTCGCCACCTTCCAGGATCTTGGCAATGGTGTCGTGCGGCAGCACATTGATGGGCATGCCCACGATGGCCAGGGCCATCAGGGGCTGGCCGCCCATGGCGTAGATGTCGGACAGCGCATTCGTCGCGGCGATGCGGCCGAAGTCATACGGATCGTCCACGATGGGCATGAAGAAGTCCGTGGTCGCCACGATGGCCTGCTCGTCGTTGATGCGGTAGACGGCGGCGTCGTCGGCGGTCTCCGTGCCCACCAGCAGGTCCGGGAAGAACTGCTTGGGCAGCGCGCTCTTGCCGATCAGCTCCGCCAGCAGGCCCGGCGCGATCTTGCAGCCGCAGCCGCCGCCATGGGACAGCGAGGTGAGTCGGGGGGCTTGGGAGGTGTCTGTGGTCATGGAGCAATCCGGCGATCGGCGGCGATCGCAGTAGTGGGAAAGAGTGCCTGCCGGCAGCGCGGCGGCGCGCCATATTATGGGCGGGCACGGCGGGCGGCCATGGTACAAGCGGGCATGTCCAAGTCTTTCGCTCATGACCGCGCATCCGTGGACTGCGATCCCGAGACGGTGGTCGGCGTGGAGCAGCGCGGCTTCAACGCCTGGCCGGCCCAGCGCACCGTGCTCTGCGGGGACTGGCTGCTGCGCGCCGCGCAGGGCCATACCAAGCGGGCCAACTCCGCCAATGCCCATCAGCCCGGCGCCCGCCTTGGCGCCTTGCTGGCGCAGATCGAAGCCTTCTACCAACGCCAGGGCCTGCCGCCCGTCTTCCGCCTCTCGCCCCTGGCCAGCCCCGAGGCCGATGCCCAGCTGGCGCAGGCCGGCTACCTGCTGGCCGATCCTTCGCTCGTGATGCGCGCAGCCTTGGCGGACATGGCGCAGCCGGCGGACGAAAAAGGCTGGACCCTCGCCATGGATGCCCGGCCCGGTGCGGCCTGGCTGCAAGGCTTTGCCGAGGCCGGCGCCGTGCCGCCCCGGCACAGGCAGGCGCATCACCACATGCTGCAGTCCATTGCCTGGCCCGCCGCCTTTGCCACGCTGCGCGTCGGGGGCGAGGTGGCCGGGTTCGGCCTGGCCGTGCTGGAGCGCGGCTGCGTGGGCCTGTATGACATCGTCATCGCACCTGCAATGCGCGGGCGGGGGCTGGGCCGTGCGCTGGTGTGCGGCCTGCTGCACTGGGGACGGACGCAGGGGGCGCAATGGGCCGAGCTGCAGGTGCGGGCTCCCAACCGGGTGGCGCGCGGGCTGTATGAAAGCCTGGGCTTTCATCCGCTCTACGCCTATCACTACCGCCTGCCTGCCGCGGCGCCTTGATGTGCCGCAGCGACTAAGAAAGGATGATGACCCAGCGCGACACTCCGGGTGCTCCGAGGCGGGCGATATGTGAAAAAATGCTTCGATGCGCCGTCGTGGTGCAATGCATGGATTTCCCGTTCAAGGAGCCTTGGTTGGCTGTTCGCATAAATCGCTCACAGCGCTCGCAGCGCTCACTTCTCCCATCCCGCAGGTGGTGCATGGGTGGCAGGATCAAGGGCCTGCCGCCCGCCTGGGCCTGGGTGGCCGTGTGCCTGCTGGCGCTGCAAACGGGTTGGGTGGGGCTGGTGGGGCAGGCGCATGCCGAACCATCGGCCGACGAGCATGAGCTGGGCGTGACACGCACAGTCTTAGGCATCCTGGGCTACACGCGCTGGCCCACGGAAAGCGCGGTGCTGCGGCTGTGCGTGGTGGGCTCCACCGAATATGCCGATGACCTGCTCAATGGTGCCCCGCAGACCGTGGGCAGCCAGCGGCTGGAAGTCCGGCGCGTCGTGCTTTCCGATGCGCGCATCCTGGCCGAATGCGAAGGCATCTATGCCGGCCAGCTCGATGAAGCGGCCTGGCGCAAGCTCATGGAGCAACTGGCCGGACGGCCGCTGCTGACCATCAGCGAGCGGGGCGAGCTGTGCCGCATCGGCGCCATGTTCTGCCTGCGCCGCCGTGGCGAGGGCGCGGGCTTCGAGGTCAGCCTCGACTCCGTGGCACGCAGCGGCCTGCGCGTCAATCCCAAGGTGCTGCAGCTTGCGCGCCACAGGACGTTGCCATGAAGTTGTTCCTGTCCGGCAGCGCCTCCCTGCGCAACGTGATCCGCCGCGCGCACATGCGCATGGCGGCGGTGGCCATTGCGCTGGCGGGCGCGCTGCTGCTCATCGTCGGCGTGGCCACCCTGCGTCTTTACCTGTCCAACAACCTGCATCTGGTGGCACGTTCGCTGGCCTATACGGTCGAGGCATCGCTGGTCTTCGGTGACCGTGACGAGGCTGCCCGCGTGCTGGACCAATTGCTGCGCGGCGAAGGCGTGGCCCATGCCGAGGTTTTCGATGCCGAGCAGCGCCCGTTCGTGCAGTGGTCGGGCCATGGCGGCTCGGCGCTGTCCAGCGTGGGTGAACTGCTGGCCATAGGCATAGGCCTGCCGCGCGCCGAGGCCGATGTGCGCCAGGATGGCCGCCTGGTCGGGAGCGTGCAGCTGTCCAGCGATGGCGTGGGCCTGGTCCGCTTTCTGGGCGCAGGCTTCATCGTGCTGGTGCTGTGCGTGGGCGTGAGCGGCTATGTGGGGCTGCGCCAATCGCGCCGCATGCTGCGCGACATTGCCGAACCGCTGCAGCAGTTGGCGCGCGTGGCGCACGCCGTGCGCCATGACCGGTCCATGGACCAGCGCGTGCCGCTGGCGCGCATTGCCGAACTGCGCGAGTTGGGAGACAACTTCAATGCCCTGCTGGCCGAGCTGCAGACACGCCACGAGCGGCTGCAGCAGCAAAATTCGGCCCTGGAGCGCCAGGCTTCGCGAGACAGCCTCACGGGGCTGGCCAACCGCCTGCATTTCGAGCAGCGCCTGCAGCAGGCGCTGGACAACGCGGCCGAAACCGGACAGAAGCTGGCCGTGCTGTTTCTGGACAACGACCGCTTCAAGCAGGTCAACGACGCGTACGGCCATGCTGTGGGCGATGTGCTGCTCAAGGCCGTAGGCGCAAGACTGCGCTCGCAGGTGCGCGAGAGCGATCTGGTCGCGCGGCTGGGCGGCGATGAGTTCGCCATCCTGCTCTATCCCGTGGGCGGGGGCGGTGATGCGCAGATGGTGCGGGACAAGATAGAGGCCGCCATGCATGAGCCTTTGGTGGTCAGCGAAGGCGTGGTGCTGCAGCCTTCGGTCAGTGCGGGCGTGGCCCTTTTTCCCAAGCATGGCCAGAGCATGGAGACGCTGATGCGCCATGCCGACCAGGCCATGTACCAGGCCAAGGCCATGCGCCAGGCCGAACGAGTCACAGGAGGATGACATGTTGAAACGACGGAGCTGGACCCGGATGTGCGGCGCAGGTGCGGCCGCTGTGCTGGCCCTTGCGCTGGCGGGCTGCAAGGCGGCGCCCGAGGCGCCGCCTACGCCGCAGGGCCTGACCGAGCAGCAGCAGCAAGTGCTGCGCAGCCAGGGCTTTGCACAGGCGGAGCAGGGCTGGGAGCTGCAGATGTCGGGCAAGCTGCTGTTCGGCTTTGACTCGGCCGAAGTCGGTGCCCAGGCGCGCACCAAGGTGCTGGAACTGGGGCGGGCGCTCAAGGGCGTGGGCATAGAGCGGCTGCGCGTGGAAGGCCATACGGACGATCGCGGCAGCGATGCCTACAACATGCGCCTGTCGCTGCGCCGCGCCGAAGCCGTGGCCGATGTGCTGGCCGAAGCCGGCCTGGCGCGCCAGGATATCGAGGTCAAGGGCCTGGGCCGCGCCATGCCCGTGGTGCCCAGCGATGCGGCGGAGAACCGCCGCGTGGCCATCGTCGTGCCCTTGCAATAGCCGGAACCTGGCTGGGATCAGAGCCGGGGGATTGGCGGAAAGCAGCAGGAGTCGAACCTACCCAGGAGCGGCTGACGCCCCTGACCGGGTTTGAAGCCCGGGCGCACCACCGGGTGCGTATGCTTTCCTTCTGGCTTGAAGCTCCCCCTGAGCGGCTTACGCCGCTTCCCCCCGTTGCACGGCGCCTCTCTACCCGCTTCGCGGGGGAGGGGGACGACACCCTTGCTGCGGGGCGGCCCTTGCTCGGTGTCTCTCGCCCTGGGCCGCGCCGGTTGCTGGCGCCGTGGCGAAGCAAAGCTGGCCATTGTAGCGGCCCCTTGCCTCAAATTCTTGCTGTGGCGCCAGTGGTCCACTGCACATCGGGGCGCAGCAGGTGGGCGTCGCGCAGGCGGCGGGTGTAGCCGATGCGGTCGAAGAATTCGAGGATCTGGATGGCGCGCTTGCGGCCCAGGCCTGTGGCATCGCGAAAGGCGTGGGCCTGGATTTCGCCGTTGGGGGTGGCGGCGGCCAGTTCGCGCACCAGGGCGGCGAGTTCGTCCGTGCGGGCGGCGGAGTAGAACAGGTCCTTGGTCACCTGAAACAGCAGTCCCTGGCGCGCGAGCTTGCGCAGCAGCTGGCGCACGGTTTCCTCGCCGATGGCGTTGTCGCGTGCCAGGTCGCGCACCCAGGGCGGGTCGTAGCGGCCGGCTTCGATGGCCGGCAGCAGTTTCTGGGCGATCTGTGTTTCGCTGTCCGACAGTTGCACGCTGTGGCCGGGCAGGTGCAGCCAGGCGCCGCTGGCGGCCAGGCTGCCATCCTGCAGCAGCGTTTGCAGCAGGCCTTTCCACAGCGCGTCATGTCCTGCATGGACCAGGCCGGACAGTGCCATGCGGCGCAGGCGTGCCGCGTTCACACCGGGCTCGTCGGGGTTTTTTTCGTGAAAGCGCGCCATGCTGTCCAGCACCTGGCCGCGCAGCTGCGTCCAGCGTGCGTCACCCAGCAACAGCGTGTCGCCCTCGGCCAGTGGAAGTCGGTGCAGCCGGTGCCCGACGTTGTCCGTGGCCACGGATGCGCGGCCCGTCAGGCGCATGAGCTGCGACGTGGCAATGCCGTGCGCCGCGCCTTGCACCAGCGCGCTGGCGTCCCCGGTGGCAATCAGCGATTCCAGCGCCTGCAGATAGGCCGTGCGCTCGGGGCTGCGGCGCTTGCGTGCGGGAGCAAAGGGGTCGATGACGCTGCCGCCCGCAATCGTACGGTTGGCCTGGGCATTGCGCACGATGAGCCGGTCGCCGGGTTGGGCATGTACGGGCATGTCCAGCACCAGTTGGACGATGGCCTGCTCGCCGGGACCCAGCGGCTGGTCCTGCAGCAGGGCCACGTGGGCCGTGCAGCGCGCCGTACCGATGTGCACATGCACAGGCGTCCATTGGGCCAGTGATGGCGCATCGGCCAGCAGTTGCAGGCGCACGTCGATCCGGTCGCTGGCCTGCAGCAGCCGTGCGTCGGCGATCCAGTCGCCGCGCGTGATGGCTTCCTTGGCAATGCCCGACAGGTTGAGCGCGCAGCGCTGTCCGGCCAGGCCCTGTTCGCTGGCCTGGTTCTGGGCATGCAGGCTGCGCACGCGCACCTCGGTGCCCGAGGCCGAATGCACCAGCGTGTCGCCCACCTTCACTTGGCCGCCGAACACGGTGCCCGTGACCACGGTGCCCTGGCCGGGCAGCGTGAAGCTGCGGTCCACGGCCAGGCGGAACAGCCCGTCTCTGGCCCGCGCGGGAATGGACTGGGCGCGCGCCATGAGGTGCTCGCGCAGCTGCGCCACGCCCGCGTCACCGGGCTGGGCGGCGGCGGTGGGAAAGACCGGGGCGCCGGCCAGCGCCGTGGGCGCCAGCAGGGACTCGATCTCGGCACGCACCTGCTGCAGGCGCTCGGGCGTGGCGCGGTCGGCCTTGGTCAGGGCCACGGTGCCTTCGCGCACGCCCAGCAGCTGCAGGATGTCCAGGTGCTCGCGCGTCTGCGGCATGACGCCGTCGTCGGCCGCCACCACCAGCAGGGCGTGGTCTATGCCCACGGCGCCTGCGGCCATGGTGTGCACGAATTTTTCGTGGCCGGGCACGTCGATGATGCCCAGTACCTCGCCATTGGGCAGCGGCGTGTAGGCATAGCCCAGCTCGATGGAGATGCCGCGCGCCTTCTCTTCCTTGAGGCGGTCGGTGTCCACGCCCGTGAGCGCGCGCACCAGGGTGGTCTTGCCGTGGTCGATGTGGCCGGCGGTGCCAATGATCATGCGTTCGTCCTCAGGCGATGTGCAGCAGCGGCAGCTGTTCGGTGAAGGCCGGCTCGTCGGCTGCCTCCAGGCAGCGCAGATCCAGCCACAGCGCGTCGTCATGCAGCCGGCCGATGACGGGGCGGGGCAGGCCGCGCAGGCCCGCTTCAAGCCGGGTGAGCTGGCGGCCGGCCTGGCGACCGTCGGCCGGATGCAGGCGCAGGCCCCAGCTGGGCAGGTTCTCCACGGGCAGGGCGCCGCTGCCGATCTGACTGTTCATCTCGGCGGTTTCCACCACATAGCGGCTGCCCAGCGCCTGCTGCACCAGCGGCTGCAGCGCCTGCGCGCGGGCCTGCATGTCGGCCTGGGGGCGCGTGAACAGGCGCAGCGTGGTCAGGCGCTCGGCCAGCTTTTCGGGGTGCAGGTACAGGCGCAGCGTGGGCTCCAGCGCGGCCAGGGTGAGCTTGCTCACGCGCAGCGCGCGCTTGAGCGGGTGTTTCTTGATGCGGGCGATCAGGTCCTTGCGGCCCACGATCAGGCCGGCCTGCGGACCGCCCAGCAGCTTGTCGCCACTGAAGGTGACGATGTCGGCGCCCGACTCGATGGTCTCGCGCACCGTGACCTCGTAGGGCAGGCCCCATTCGCGCAGGTCGACCAGGGTGCCGCTGCCCAGGTCCACCACCATCTGCAGGCCGTGCGCATGGGCAATGGATGCCACCTCCGCGTCGCTCACGGCCTTGGTGAAGCCGGTGATGGCGTAGTTGCTGCAATGCACCTTCATGAGCAGGCCGGTGTGTTCGCCGACAGCGCCTTCGTAGTCGCGCGCATGGGTACGGTTGGTGGTGCCCACCTCGACCAGGGTGGCGCCCGCGCGCGTCATCACGTCGGGGATGCGGAAGGCCCCGCCGATCTCCACCAGCTCGCCGCGCGAGACGATGACCTCGCGCCCGCCCGCCAGCGTGGCCAGGGTCAGCAGCACGGCGGCGGCGTTGTTGTTGACCACGGTGCAGGCCTCGGCGCCCGTGAGTTCGCAGACCAGGGATTCGATCAGGTCGTCGCGGTCGCCACGGCCGCCGTCCTCCAGGTCGTACTCCAGGTTGGCCGGCGCCGTCATGGCGGCCACCAGGGCGTCCACGGCCTCCTGCGGCAGCAGGGCGCGGCCCAGGTTGGTGTGCAGCACCGTGCCCGTGAGGTTGAAGACCGTGCGCAGACGGGGTGCAAAGCGCCGCGCCAGGCGCAGGCCGGCCGCCTGGATCACCTCGGTGATGCCGGGCGCGCCTGCATCGGGCTCGCCGGACCGCAGCCGCTCCTGCGCATCGGCCCGCATCTGTGCCAGTGTCTCGCGCACGGCCTGGGTGCAGGCATCGAGGCCGTGGCGCTCGCGCAGCGCGAGCATGTCGGCGCTCAGCAGCACCTTGTCCACGGCAGGCAGGCGCAGCGCGGACGGGGTGGAGGAAGCGGCAGAGGTGGCGGCGGTATCGGTCATGGTGTGCGAAAGGGTCAGGCAGCAGGCGTGGCGGGGTCGATCAGCGCGTCGCCGGCCTCGTCCTGCTCCTCGGCAAAGGCCACGTAGAGCAGGGGATTGGCGCTGGCGCGCTGAAAGCGCGTCTCCTCGCCCATCAGCAGGTCCAGCATCAGCGAGGCCAGGTCGTCGGCCAGGGGCTCGGCCATCGGGTCCTTTTCCTGGTTGACCACCTTGCGGTAGCTGCCGCATTCCTCGCAGGTCTCGGCCAGCACGGTATCGCCTGCGCCATCGATGCCCTGGTACTCGACGCCCTTGGTCGACTCGCAGTGGGAGCACTTGACGCGAACCATGTGCCACTCCGTGCAGCAGGTGCCGCAGTGCAGGTAGCGATGGCCTGCGGCCTTGCCGCCAATGCGCAACACGCTGGCCACGGGCTCGCTGGCGCAGACGGGACAGATCGAGGCGGGATCGGTATAGGGCACGTCGCGTGCGTTCAGGCCGCTGGCGCGCGTGGCAAACACCACCTGCAGCGCAGCCATCACAAAGGGCGCCATGCCCACGTGGCGGGCCGCCACTTCCTTTTGCAGCAGCCGCTGCGCGATCTCGTCACGCCCGGCCGTGTCCAGCGCGCGCAGCTCCTGCAGCAGCGGCTGCAGCGGCGCTGGCAGGCCGTTGGCGCCCGACAGGGCATCGAGCATGCGGTCCAGCACGCCATGCCAGGCGGCATCGATATGGTCGGCGGCAGGCAGCAGCGGCATGGAATGCTCCTGCGCCCGCGCGATCAGCGCCGCATCGGGCTCGGCCAGCATCAGCTGCCCGGCCGCCTTGGCCTGCGCGTCCACGATCTGCGCCACGAACCGCAGGTAGTCGGCAATTGGATTGCCCTCGGCCAGCTGCCGCAGCCGCGCCGCCCGCTCGACGAACAGCCCCGGCAACTGCGGCAGCAGCACGCGCGGAAAACTGGTGTGGTCCAGCGACTCGATATCGCCGGGTTGAAGAATGCGTTGCATTGGAATGAATCCCAAAAAAACAGCCGCCCGGATCGCTGGGCGGCTGGGTGCTCAGGCTGATGCCTAGTATGACGCCATGTCTGTGAAAACTGGCGCGGCCCAAGGCGAGGGGCACCGAGGAAGGGCCGTCCCGCACCGAGGGTGCCGTCCCCCTCCCTCGCGCAGCGAGTAGAGAGGGGGAAGCGGCGTAAGCCGCTCAGGGGGTGTCAGTCATTATCACCGGTCATCTTGCGATACCACCCCCGGTGGTGCTGCTTGGCCCAGGCCCGTGTCACCGTGCCGTACAGCATGGCGCGGATGGTGCCCCGGGTCCAGATGGCCGCGTACACGTGCATGATGATCAGGCCGATCATCCACACGCCCGCGATGGCGTGCACCACCGAGGCGGCGCGCACCACGTTGACGGGCAGCGTCCACCAGGCGCGCCACATGAGCGCGCCGGTCACGGTGATCGCCAGCATGCCGATGACCAGGCCCCAGAACAGCAGCTTCTGGCCGCCGTTGTACTTGCCCTGCTCGGGCATGTCGTGGTCGTCGCCGTCGATCATCTTGTTGACGTTCTTGAGCCACTCGATGTCGCGCGGCTCGACCACGTTCAGGCGCCAGAAGCGCAGCGCCATGATGATGAAGAACAGCGCCATCACCACCCCGATGTAGGGGTGCAGGATGCGTGTCCACGGCCCGCCGCCGAACAGCTGCGTGAGCGGGAAGAAAGCCGGGTGGAAGAACGCCAGGCCCGACAGCGCCAGCAGGATGAAGCAGATGCCGACCACCCAGTGGTTGGCACGCTCCGATGCGTTGTAGCGCACCAGGTCACGTGGGTTGCGTTTCATCGGCGGGCCTCCTTTTCAGCGGCTTCCTGGTCCTTGCGGTCCATTTCGTCTTCCAGTTCCTTGGACACGTCGTTCGGGCCCTTGGTGATGTAGTGGAACAGGCTGCCGACGGCAGCTGCGCCCAGCGCGGCCATGGCCAATGGCTTGGCCACGCCCTTCCACAGGGACACCATGGGGCTGATCTTCGGGTCGTCGGGCAGGCCCTTGTACAGCGAAGGCTTGTCCGCGTGATGCAGCACGTACATCACATGGGTGCCGCCCACGCCCTGCGGGTCATACAGGCCCGCCTCGGCATAGCCGCGCCGCCTGAGGTCGCCGATGCGGTGCTCGGCCTGGTCCTTCATCGCCTCCTTGGTGCCGAACATGATGGCGCCGGTGGGGCAGGTCTTGACACAGGCAGGCTCGCGGCCGACGGCCACGCGGTCCGAGCAGAGCGTGCACTTGTAGGCCTTGTGGTCCTTCTTGGAGATGCGCGGAATGTTGAACGGGCAGCCCGTGACGCAGTAGCCGCAGCCCACGCACTGGTCCTGCTGGAAGTCCACGATGCCGTTGCTGTACTGCACGATGGCGCCCGGCGAGGGGCAGGCCTTCAGGCAGCCCGGGTCCTCGCAGTGCATGCAGCCGTCCTTGCGGATCAGCCACTCCAGGTTGCCGGTCGCTTCGTTCTCGTACTCGGTAAAGCGCATGACGGTCCACGACTGATCCGTCAGATCGGTCGGGTTGTCATAGACGCCGGCCGCGCAGGTGCCGATTTCGTCGCGCAGGTCGTTCCACTCCATGCAGGCGGTCTGGCAGGCCTTGCACCCGATGCACTTGGAGACATCGATGAGCTTGGCCACCTCGCCGCTGTGCGTTTCGCGCGCACTGGGAGCAGGCGTCGTCGTGGCCGAGCGACGCTTGATATCGAGAGACATGGTTGATGACATCAGCTGCTCCTTAAACCTTTTCCACCTTCACAAGGAAGGTCTTGGATTCCGGGGTAAGGCTGTTGCCATCGCCCACCGATGCCGTCAGGTTGTTGGCCATGTAGCCCTTGCGGCCCGTCGACGAGAAGCCCCAGTGAATGGGCACGCCCACGTGGTGGATGGTCTTGCCATCGATCTTCATGGGCTTGATGCGCTTGGTCACCACGGCGGCCGCCTTGACGAAGCCGCGCTTGGAGCTGACCTTCACATGCTGGCCCGTCTCGATGCCCAGTTCCTTGGCCAGCGCCTCGCCGATTTCCACGAACTGCTCGGGCTGAACGATGTTGTTCAACTGAACGTGCTTGGTCCAATAGTGGAAGTGCTCGGTCAGGCGGTACGTCGTGCCCACATGCGGGAACTCGCTGGGCGAGCCTGCCGAATCCTTGGCGGAGTCGAAGATGCGGGCGGCCGGGTTGATGACAGCCAGCTTGTTGTCGGGATACATGGGGTTGTATCCCAGCGGGTTGTCGAAGGCCTCGTAGTGGGTGGGGAACGGTCCCTCGTTCATGCCCTTGCGGGCGAAGAAGCGCGCCACGCCCTCGGGGTTCATGATGAACGGATCGGTGGTCTCCGGCGGCATGGTCGGACCCATGTCGGGCACGTCGGCGCCGCCCCAGGCCTTGCCGTTCCAGCGGATCAGCGTGCGCTGGGGATTGAACGGCTGGCCGTTGCGGTCGCACGAGGCACGGTTGTAGAGCACGCGGCGGTTGGCCGGCCAGGCCCAGGCCCAGTTCAGCGTATTGCCTATGCCCGTAGGGTCGCTGTTGTCGCGTCGGGCCATCTGGTTGCCGGACGAGGTCCAGCAGCCAGCCCAGATCCAGCAGCCGCCCATCGTCGTGCCGTCGTCGCGCATCTCGCCGAAGCCGGCGAGCTGCTCGCCGGCCTTGCGGATGAGCTTGGTCGGGTCCTTGGGGTCGAACAGGTCCACCAGCGCGCGGCCGTTGTACTCCTTGGCGATCTCTTCCGAAGTCGGATGATCGGCATGGGCATACGGCCACCACAGCTTGGTGATCGGCTCGGGGAACTTGCCGCCGTCCTTCTCATAGGCCTGCTTCAGGCGCAGGTGCAGGGCCGACATGATGGCGATGTCGGTCTTGGCTTCGCCCGGGGGCTCGGCCGCCTTCCAGTGCCACTGCAGCACGCGCGAGGAACTGACGACGGCGCCGTCCTCCTCGGCAAAGCAGGTCGTGGGCAGGCGGAACACCTCGGTCTGGATGGATGCCGAATCCACGTCGTTGAACTCGCCGTGGTTCTTCCAGAATTCCGACGTTTCGGTGACCAGCGGGTCCATGATCACCAGGAACTTCAGCTTCTTGAGGCCTTCGCGCACATTGTTGCTGTTCGCAAGAGCCGCCAGCGGGTTGAAGCCCTGGGCGATGTAGCCGTTGATCTTGCCCTGCGCCATCATGTCGAACACCTGCAGCATGTCGTACTGCTTGTCCAGCTTGGGCAGGTAGTTGAAGGCCCAGTTGTTCTCGGCCGTGGCCGCCGGTCCCCACCAGGCCTTCATCAGGCTCACGTGGAACTTGGGCGTGTTCGACCAGTAGTTCATCTGGCCCGGGCGCATGGCCTTGGGCGTGCGCGCGTTGATGTACTTCTGGTAGTCCTGCTCGCCTTCGTTGGGCAGCGTCAGATAGCCTGGCAGCGAAGCCGACAGAATCCCCAGGTCCGTCAGGCCCTGGATGTTGGAGTGCCCGCGCAGCGCATTCATGCCGCCGCCGGCCACGCCGATGTTGCCCAGCAGAAGCTGCACCATGGCGCCCGTGCGCAGGATCTGCGCACCCGTGGTGTGCTGTGTCCAGCCCAGTGCGTACAGGATGGTTGCGGCGCGGCCCGGCACTGCCGTCGAAGCCAGCTTCTCGCACACATGCAGGAATTTTTCCTTGGGCGTGCCGCAGGCGCTCTCCACCTTCTCGGGCGTATAGCTGGCGTAGTGGCGCTTGAGCCATTGGTACACGCAGCGCGGATGCTGCAGGCTGGCGTCCACCTTCACGTAGCCGTCGGCGTCGAGTTCATAGTCCCAGCTGGACTTGTCGTACTTGCGGGTCTGCGGGTCGTAGCCCGAGAAGATGCCCTCGTCGAACGCAAACTCCTCCTTCACGATGTACGAGAAGTCGGTGTAGTTCCTCACGTACTCGTGATGGATCTTGTCGTTCGTCAGCAGATAGTTGATCACGCCACCCAGGAACACGATGTCCGAGCCCGACCGGATGGGGGCGTAGAAATCGGCCACGGAGGCGGAGCGGTTGAAGCGCGGATCGACCACCATGAAGTGCGCACCGTTGTGCTCCTTCGCTTCGGTCACCCACTTGAAACCGCAGGGATGTGCTTCAGCGGCATTGCCGCCCATGATCAGGATAACGTCCGCGTTCTTGATGTCGACCCAATGGTTCGTCATCGCTCCACGGCCAAACGTCGGGGCAAGACCTGCCACCGTCGGGCCGTGTCAGACACGTGCTTGGTTATCGAGTGCGAGCAGGCCCCAGGAGCGGGCCACCTTGTGTGTGACGTAGCCGGCTTCGTTGCTGGAGGCCGAGGCGGCCAGCATGCCGGTGGTCAGCCAGCGGTTCACCGTCTGGCCCTTGTCGTTTTGCTCGACGAAGTTCGCGTCGCGGTCGTCCTTGAGCAGCTTGGTGATGCGGGTCAGCGCCTCATCCCAGGACATGCGCTTCCACTCGGTGGAGCCGGGCGCGCGGTACTCGGGATACTTCAGGCGGTGCGGGCTGTGGACGAAGTCCAGCAGCGATGCGCCCTTGGGGCACAGCGTTCCGCGGTTGACGGGGTGGTCGGGATCTCCCTCGACGTGGATCACCGACAGCTTGGCGTTCTTGACGCCATCGCTCAGCGAATACATCAGGATGCCGCAGCCTACCGAACAGTAGGTGCAGGTCTGGCGGGTGACCGTGGTGGCGGCCAGCTTGAACTGGCGCACTTCAGCCAGGGCGGCCGTGGGCGAGAAGCCCATCAACGCCAGGCTGGATCCGGCCAGAGTCGAACCAGTCACTTTCATGAACTGGCGTCTGGAGAATTGGACCATGTGGGGTACCTTCTAATAGAAATTGACGCTTGTAAGCAAATTCTACGAGTGCACCCCGAAAACAATCCGGGAAATAACCCTTAATCCCGAGTCGGCCTGTGCGGCATTCATGCGCGGCCTCCCCGCTGCACCTTGCTGCGCGGGGCTTGCCGGCCCGGTGTCCGGCTGATTCATCAGTTGAATTGATTATCTGGTTTGAAGGCTTCGGATATTTTGTTTTATATCAATCCGGTATTCATTGGCTGGCTGAATGGCATCGATCAATACAGTCTATTGGGTGAATGCAAACCATTTGCGTAGATTGAATTGCCGAATGGGGTTTTTGGCCTCCCCCGGGAGCGGAGGCCGGGGTGGATCAGCGTGCCGGCGGGCCTGGATCGCGCGGGGCATGCTTGAGGCCCAGATCATCCGACGTCTGATATTCAGCATGCGCCAAACCCGTCTTGTTCACCGATGGGTTCACCGATTGGGCCATTTGGCGGCGCCTTTCCTCATCCTGCAGCTGCATGCGCGTGAACATGTCCCAGATTGCCATGAACAGCGCCGCGATCACGGGTCCTATCACAAAACCCGTCAGTCCGAAGAGAGCCATGCCGCCCAGTGTCGAGATCAGCACGATGTAGTCGGGCATCTTGGTGTCCTTGCCCACCAGCAGCGGGCGCAGCACGTTGTCCACCAGTCCGATCACCAGCACGCCGTAGGCGATCAGGATCAGGCCCTTGCCCATGTCACCGGTGGCCAGGAAGTAGATGGCCACCGGTGCCCAGATCAGGCCGGCGCCCACAGCGGGCAGCAGCGACAGGAACGCCATCACCACGCCCCACAGCACGGGCCCCTGGATGCCCAGAATCCAGAAGATCAGCCCGCCCAGCGCGCCCTGGGCGGCCGCCACGGCCAGGTTGCCCTTGACGGTGGCGCGGATCACGGTGGTGAACTTGCTCGACAGCTCGGCCTTGTGATCGGACTGCAGCGGGATGGCCATGCGGATGCGCTGTGTCAGGTCGCGGCCGTCACGCAGCAGGAAGAACAGCAGGTACAGCATCACGCAGAAGCCGACCAGAAACCCGAAGGTGTTCTGGCCTATGCCCAGCGCCTTGGTGGCGGCCAGCTTGGAGGCCTGCATGGCGATGCTGGACAGCTTGTCCTGCAGCTCGGCCAGCGAACCCAGGTGCAACCGCTCCAGCCAGGGTGTGACCCAGGAGGGCAGGGCGTCCATGATCTGTTGCACATAGGTGCCTGCATCCAGGTTGCCGCTGTTGACGCGCTCATAGATCAACGAGGCCTCGCGCACCAGCGAGGCGCCGATCAGCGCCAGCGGCAGGATGGCCACCACCAGGCACAGCAGCAGGGTGGACAGGGCGGCGAGATTGGTGCGCCGTGGCATGCGCGCCAGCAGGCGCCGGTGCAGCGGCGAAAACAGGATGGCCAGGGCGACGCCCCAGAAGATGGCCCCCATGAACTCCCAGAGCACGGCACCGAAGCCTATGGTTGCCGCAATCAGCAGCAGCATGAAAGTGCGTTTGTGTAGGGGCAGCAGGTTCATCTGGCGGTCCGTTCGGAAGATGCGCCAATGTACGCGACTGCGGGAACTCCCGGAGAGTTCAGGTAATCACTTGGTAACTGCCCTGCTGCGATGTTTGAACGGTGGCACAATGGCGGTCGCAACCAGGCCCTTCCCCAGCCACAGTCGCATCCGCCAATCGGTACAGCCGTGTCGCGGAAGGTTCCACAAACCAGCTAATGCCTCCCTCAGGGAGGCTGAGGTCAGCGCAATATGAGCGATCAGACGTCGGTCTACCAAGCCTACCAAGGCAATACCTACCTCTTCGGCGGCAATGCCCCCTACGTCGAAGAAATGTACGAAAACTACCTGGCCAATCCCGGTAGCGTGCCGGATTCCTGGCGCGAGTACTTTGATGCACTGCAACATGTGCCCGCAGTCGATGGCACCGACGCCAAGGACGTTCCGCACCAGCCCGTCATCAACGCTTTCGCCGAGCGCGCCAAGCAAGGCGGCACCAAGGTGGTCGTGGCCTCCGGCGCCGACTCCGAGCTGGGCCGCAAGCGCACCGCCGTCCAGCAACTGATCGCCGCCTACCGCAATGTCGGCGCACGCTGGGCCGATCTGGACCCCCTCAAGCGCACCGAGCGCCCTGAAATTCCCGAGCTGGAGCCGTCGTTCTACGGCTTCACCGATGCCGACCAGGAAACGGTGTTCAACACGAGCAACACCTTCTTCGGCAAGGAAAGCATGTCCCTGCGCGAGCTGATGAACGCTCTGCGCGAAACCTACTGCGGCACCATCGGCTCCGAGTACATGTATGCCACGGACCAGACGCAAAAGCGCTGGTGGCAGCAAAAGCTGGAAACCAGCCGTACCAAGCCCAGCTTTGATGCCAGCCGGAAAAAGCGCATCCTCGACCGCCTGACGGCTGCCGAAGGCCTGGAACGCTACCTGCACACCAAGTACGTCGGCCAAAAGCGCTTCTCGCTGGAAGGTGGCGAGAGCTTCATCGTCGCCATGGACGAGCTGATCAACGCTGCCGGCCAGAAGGGCGTGCAGGAAGTCGTGATCGGCATGGCCCACCGCGGCCGCCTGAACGTGCTGGTCAACACCCTGGGCAAGATGCCCAAGGACCTGTTCGCCGAGTTCGACCACACCGCCCCCGAGGACCTGCCCGCCGGTGACGTGAAGTACCACCAGGGCTTCAGCTCCGACGTGTCCACCGCAGGCGGCCCCGTCCACCTGTCGCTGGCCTTCAACCCCTCGCACCTGGAAATCGTCAACCCCGTGGTCGAAGGTTCGGTGCGCTCGCGCATGGACCGCCGCGACGACCCGCACGGCAAGCAGGTGCTGCCCGTGCTGGTGCACGGCGATGCAGCCTTCGCCGGCCAGGGCGTGAACCAGGAAACCCTGGCGCTGGCCCAGACCCGTGGCTACACCACGGGCGGCACGGTGCACATCATCATCAACAACCAGATCGGCTTCACCACCTCCGATCCGCGCGACACCCGCTCCACGCTGTACTGCACCGACATCGTCAAGATGATTGAGTCGCCCGTGCTGCACGTCAACGGCGATGATCCGGAAGCCGTGGCGCTGGCCGTGCAGTTGGCCCTGGAGTTCCGCATGGAATTCTCCAAGGACGTGGTCGTGGACATCGTCTGCTTCCGTAAGCTGGGCCACAACGAGCAGGACACCCCCGCGCTGACCCAGCCGCTGATGTACAAGAAGATCGGCGCCCACCCCGGCACCCGCAAGCTGTACGCCGACAAGCTGGCCGCACAGGGCCTGGGCGAATCGCTGGGCGACGACATGGCCAAGGCCTACCGCGCCGCCATGGACGAAGGCCGCCACACCGTGGACCCGGTGCTGACCAACTTCAAGAGCAAGTACGCCGTGGACTGGAGCCCGTTCCTGGGCAAGACCTGGACGGACGCCGGCGACACCGCCATCCCGCTGACGGAATGGAAGCGCCTGGCCGAACGCATCACCACCATCCCCGAGACCGTGACGCCGCACGCGCTGGTCAAGAAGGTCTATGACGACCGCGCAGCCATGGGCCGCGGCGAAGTCAACGTGGACTGGGGCATGGGCGAGCACATGGCCTTCGCATCGCTGGTCGCATCGGGCTACCCCGTGCGCCTGTCGGGCGAGGACTGCGGCCGCGGCACCTTCACGCACCGCCACTCGGTCATCCATGACCAAAAGCGCGAGAAGTGGAGCGAAGGCACCTACATCCCGCTGCAGAACGTGGCCGACAGCCAGGCTCCGTTCACCGTCATCGACTCCATCCTGTCCGAAGAAGCCGTGCTGGGCTTCGAGTACGGCTATGCGTCGAACGACCCCAACACCCTGGTGATCTGGGAAGCCCAGTTCGGCGACTTCGCCAACGGCGCCCAGGTCGTGATCGACCAGTTCATCGCCTCCGGTGAAGTCAAGTGGGGCCGCATCAACGGCCTGACGCTGAT
This sequence comes from Delftia sp. WSY_22, assembly GCF_043104185.1. Taxonomy (NCBI): domain Bacteria; kingdom Pseudomonadati; phylum Pseudomonadota; class Betaproteobacteria; order Burkholderiales; family Comamonadaceae; genus Delftia; species Delftia sp. WSY_22. The sequence continues at coordinate 63,767 of NZ_JBICKN010000029.1, read as the reverse complement.
GCTGCCGCACGGCTACGAAGGCCAGGGCCCCGAGCACAGCTCGGCGCGCCTGGAGCGCTTCATGCAGCTGGCCGCCGACGCCAACATGCAGATCGTGCAGCCGACCACGGCCAGCCAGATCTTCCACGTGCTGCGCCGCCAGATGGTGCGCCCGCTGCGCAAGCCGCTGGTCATCATGACCCCCAAGTCGCTGCTGCGCAACAAGGACGCCACCTCGCCGCTGTCCGAGTTCACCAGCGGCGGTTTCCAGACCGTGATCCCCGAGCAGGACGAAGCCGTCGTGAAGAACGCGGCCAAGGTCAAGCGCGTGATCGCATGCTCCGGCAAGGTCTACTACGACCTGGTCAAGAAGCGCACCGAGAAGGAAAGCAAGGACGTCGCCATCATCCGCGTCGAGCAGCTGTACCCCTTCCCGCACAAGGCTTTCGCCGCTGAACTGAAGAAGTTCGGCAACGCCACCGACATCGTCTGGTGCCAGGACGAGCCGCAGAACCAGGGCGCCTGGTTCTTCGTGCAGCACTACATCCACGAGAACATGCTCGATGGCCAGAAGCTGGGCTACTCCGGCCGCGCTGCCTCGGCATCGCCCGCCGTGGGTTACGCCCACCTGCACCAGGAGCAGCAAAAGGCCCTGGTGGAAGGCGCGTTCTCCAAGCTCAAGGGTTTTGTCCTGAACAAGTAAGGCAGCCCCCACCCGCTACGTATCAGTACAGAACACTTTTGGAAAGAATCACAAATGGCTATCGTTGAAGTCAAAGTTCCCCAGCTGTCCGAGTCCATCGCTGAGGCCACCATGCTGACCTGGAAGAAGAAGGCCGGCGAGGCGGTTGCAGTCGATGAGATCCTCATCGAGATCGAAACCGACAAGGTCGTGCTCGAAGTGCCCGCGCCCGCCGCTGGCGTGCTGGCCGAGATCGTGCAAGGTGACGGCGCCACCGTGGTGGCCGAGCAACTGATCGCCAAGATCGACACCGAAGGCGTGGCCGGCGTGGCCGCTGCCGCTCCTGCAGCCGCCCCCGCCGCTGCAGCCGCTCCCGCTGCAGCGCCCGCAGCCGCGGCCGCCACCGGTGGCAGCAAGGGTGATGTCGCCATGCCCGCCGCTGCCAAGCTGCTGGCCGAAAACAACCTGTCGGCCGCCGGCGTGGCTGGCTCCGGCAAGGATGGCCGCGTGACCAAGGGTGACGCGCTGGCCGCCATCAAGGGCGGCGTGCAGTCCACCGCTGCCGTCATTCCCACCGGCGTGCCCACCAAGGCGCTGCCCCAGGTGTCGGCTCCGTCCGCCAAGGAAGACCTCAGCGGCCGTCCCGAGCAGCGCGTGCCCATGAGCCGCCTGCGTGCCCGCGTGGCCGAGCGTCTGCTGCAGTCGCAGTCCACCAACGCCATCCTGACCACGTTCAATGAAGTGAACATGGCCCCGGTGATGGATCTGCGCAAGAAGTTCCAGGACGCCTTCACCAAGGAACACGGCACCAAGCTGGGCTTCATGTCCTTCTTCGTCAAGGCGGCAGTGCACGCCCTGAAGAAGTACCCCGTGCTCAATGCTTCCGTGGACGGCAACGACATCGTCTACCACGGCTACTTCGACATCGGTATCGCCGTGGGTTCGCCCCGTGGCCTGGTGGTGCCCATCCTGCGCAATGCAGACCAGATGAGCTTCGCCGACATCGAAAAGAAGATTGCCGAATTCGGCAAGAAGGCTGCCGAAGGCAAGCTGGGCATTGAAGAAATGACCGGCGGCACCTTCTCCATCTCCAACGGCGGCACCTTCGGCTCGATGATGTCCACCCCCATCATCAACCCGCCCCAGTCGGCCATCCTGGGCGTGCACGCCACCAAGGACCGTGCCATGGTCGAGAACGGCCAGGTCGTGGTGCGCCCGATGAACTATCTGGCCATGTCCTATGACCACCGCATCATCGACGGCCGCGAAGCTGTGCTGGGCCTGGTGGCCATGAAGGACGCGCTGGAAGATCCTTCGCGCCTGCTGTTCGACCTGTAAATCGAAGAGAAGACATGCTGCAGACTGCCATGGCAACTGTGGCATCGGCACTGCTGCTTGCATCGTGCGGGACGTTCCGTCCAACGGTGCAGCCAGCGCAGGCTCGACTGATCGGCGACTACCGGATGGACTGCCAGTCCATTCGTGCGTCTGCCGAGATGGCGCCTGCGCTGCAGCAGGCCTGTGAAAATCAAGCTGGCAAACCCAGCGTCAGGATCAGGCAGGATGATTCTGGCAATTGGAGCGTATTGGACCTCGCCGGTCTGCCTCTTTCGCCCCATGGAGAGTGGAAACTGACGGTCGATGAAGGCAATGCCTGCATCAACGCACCGTTTCTTGCCGTGTGCAGGGTTTCCTTGAACACCCCGGTTTTCAAAAATCTGAACGCTGGTGTTCCGATTTCCTCCAGCACGGGGTACGTCCTTTTGACTCAGGGGCTGATCGCCGATTTGATAAAGGTAGAAGACAAATGAGCAAGCAATTCGACGTCATCGTCATCGGCGCGGGCCCTGGTGGCTACATCGCCGCCATCCGTGCCGCACAACTGGGCTTCAACGTGGCCTGTATCGACGAGTGGAAGAACGCCGCTGGCGGCGCCGCTCCGGGCGGCACCTGCACCAACGTGGGCTGCATTCCCTCCAAGGCCCTGCTGCAGTCGTCCGAGCACTTCGAGCACGCCAATCTGCACTTTGCCGACCATGGCATCTCCACCGGCAAGGTCGAGATGGACGTGGCCAAGATGATCGCCCGCAAGGATGCGGTCGTGAAGCAGAACAACGACGGCATCCTGTACCTGTTCAAGAAGAACAAGGTCACCTTCTTCCACGGCCGTGGCTCGTTCGTCAAGGCGGTCGAGGGCGGCTACGAGATCAAGGTTGCCGGCAAGGAAGAGGAAGTGCTGACGGGCAAGCAGATCGTGGTCGCCACGGGCTCCAGCGCCCGCGCGCTGCCCGGCGTGCCCTTCGATGAAGAGAACATCCTGTCCAACGACGGCGCCCTGCGTCTGGGCAAGGCCCCGAAGAAGCTGGCCCTGATCGGCGCCGGCGTGATCGGCCTGGAAATGGGCTCGGTCTGGCGTCGCCTGGGCACGGAAGTGGTCGTGCTCGAAGGCATGGACAAGTTCCTGTCCGCCGTGGACGAGCAGATCGCCAAGGAAGCCAAGAAGGCGTTCGACAAGCAGGGCCTGAAGATCGAGCTGGGCGTGAAGATCGGCGAAATCAAGAGCGGCAAGAAGGGCGTGTCCATCGCCTACACCAACGCCAAGGGTGAAGCCCAGGCGCTGGAGGCCGACAAGCTGATCATCTCCATCGGCCGCACCGCCAACACGGCCGGCCTCAATGCCGAGGCCGTGGGCCTGGCACTGGACGAGCGCGGCTGCGTCGTGGTCGATGACGACTGCAAGACCAGCCTGCCCGGCGTCTGGGCCGTGGGCGACGTGGTGCGCGGCCCGATGCTGGCGCACAAGGCCGAGGAAGAGGCCGTGGCCGTGGCCGAGCGCATTGCCGGCCAGCATGGCCATGTGAACTTCGGCACCATTCCCTGGGTGATCTACACCAGCCCCGAAATCGCATGGGTGGGCCGCACCGAGCAGCAACTGAAGGAGCAGGGCGTCAAGTACAAGGCTGGCACCTTCCCCTTCCTGGCCAACGGCCGTGCGCGCGCCCTGGGCGACACCACGGGCATGGTCAAGTTCCTGGCCGATGCCGAGACCGACGAAATCCTGGGCGTGCACATGGTCGGCCCCATGGTCTCGGAGCTGATCTCCGAAGCTGTGGTTGCCATGGAGTTCAAGGCATCGAGCGAAGACATCGCCCGCATCTGCCATGCCCACCCCTCGCTGTCCGAAGCCACCAAGGAGGCTGCCCTGGCAGTCGACAAGCGTACTCTGAACTTCTGAATGCCAGGCTAGCCATCTAGCCAATCCGAGACCTGAAAGCGCTTGCTCTGCAAGCGCTTTCAGCTTCTGAATACATAGCAAATGGTTGATGCTGCATGAGCGTTTCAGTGCGAGAGGCCTACGAGGCCGAACTGGTAGCCAAGGGCTTTCACAGTGATCCTGCGCAACTGCGCGCCGTCGAGGCGCTGCAGCGCTGTGCCGACGACTGGACGGTCTACCGCCAGCGCCGCTCCAACGCCTTCAAGAAGCTCATCAACCATCCCGAGATTCCCCGTGGCGTCTACATGTACGGCGGGGTGGGGCGCGGCAAGAGCTTTCTCATGGATTGCTTCTTCAACGCCGTGCCGCTCAGGCGCAAGGTGCGCCTGCATTTCCATGAATTCATGCGCGAGGTCCACCGTGAACTCGCCGTGCTGCAGGGCACCCAGAACCCGCTGGACGTGCTGGGTGCGCGCATCTCCAAGAAGTACAAGCTGATCTGCTTCGATGAATTCCACGTGGCCGACATCACGGACGCGATGATCCTGCACCGGCTGCTGGTGTCGCTGTTCGCCAACGGCGTGGGCTTTGTCACCACCTCCAACTTCAAGCCCGACGAGCTGTACCCGGGCGGCCTGCACCGCGACCGCATCCTGCCGGCCATCGACCTGCTCAACGAACGCATGGAAGTCGTCAACGTGGACAACGGCACGGACTACCGCCGCCGCACGCTGGAAAACGCCAGGCTCTACCACACGCCGCTGGGCGCCGAGGCCGATGCGGCCATGACCGAGACCTTCGACAAGCTGGCCGAGGTCAAGGACGAGGACCCGGTGCTGCACATCGAGGCGCGCGAGATCCGTGCGCGCCGCCGCGCCGGCGGCGTGGTCTGGTTCGACTTCCGCGAGCTGTGCGGCGGCCCGCGCTCGCAGAACGACTACCTGGAGATCGCAAGCCAGTTCCACACCGTGCTGCTGTCCGACGTGCCCTATATGCCGGTCAACATGGCGTCGCCCGCGCGGCGCTTCACCTGGCTGGTGGACGTGCTGTACGACCGCAGGGTCAAGCTGGTCATCTCGGCCGCCGTGCCGCCCGAGCAGCTTTACACTGAGGGCCCGCTGGCCCATGAGTTCCCCCGTACCGTCTCGCGCCTGAACGAGATGCAGTCCAAGGAATTCCTGGCGCTGGAGCGCCGCGTGGTGGATACCAGCCTGACCTGAGGCAGGTGGCCGCGCCTGGCGTCGTTTGCCGGACCTGTACATGCTGAAACTGCCCACCTCTGCTTTTGCCCTTGTGAAGAAACTGCCCGTTCCTTTGGGCGCCGCGCTGGCCTGCCTGGCCTTGGCGGGCCCGGCCGTGGCGGCCGATGCCGCGCGGGAGCCTGGCCAGGCGGCCAGGCAGGCCCAGGCCGAACGCAAGGCCGCGCGTGCCGACATCGCAGCCCAGCGCGCCGTCATCGAGCGCCGGCGCACGGCCCTGGAGTCCGAGTGCTACCAGCGCTTTGCCGTGGAAGACTGCCTCAAGCAGGCGCGCGAAGAGGCCCGTGAGCAGGATCGTCCGCTGCGCGAACGCGAGCTTCAGATCAACGACGAGGAGCGCAAGGAGCGCGCCGTCCAGCGCCTGGAAGACATCGAGGCCAAGAAGGCGCAGAAGGCAGCCTCCACCATGGAGGCCAAGGAACGGCCGCCGGCCGTGCAGCGCGATACCCAGGCCCTGCGCGCGCAGCGCGCCCAGGAGGCGCAGCAGCGCGCCGCCCAGCAGGCCAGCCACCAGCGCGAACGGCAGGCCCAGATGGAGCAGCGCCAGTCCGCCCAGGAGCAGGAGCGGCGCGCGGCATCGCGTGCGCAGTTCGAAGCCAAGCAGAAGGAAGCGGCCGAGCGCAAGGCCCGTGCCGCCGAAGCGGCCCGCGAGCGCGGTCCCCAGGCTGCGCCGCTGCCGGCGCCGCCTGCTCCCTGATCCTTTTTTTCTCTGCCACGCGCCAACAGGCCAACCGGGAGGGGGCTGGCGTGAGGGCCTGGATGCTCCAACCCCGGTTCAAGCCGTCTGGGCCGACTCCAGCGCCTCGAGCTTGAGCACCACCAAGGACAGGTTGTCGCCCCCGCCCTGGGCGCGCACGCGGGCCTTGTCGATGAGGAACTCCGTGGCCTCGCGCGGGGTGAGCGCGTTGAGCACGGTGCCCAGTTCCTCGGCCGTGTAGTAGTGCCAGACGCCATCGCTGCAGGCCATGAGGGTGGTGCCCGGATACACGCGCTCGATCACATGGTGGCTCATGGGCGGTTCGGCCTCGGTGCCCAGGCAGCCCAGCAGGATGTTGGACTTGGGGTGCACATGGGCCTCGAATTCGGTGAGCTCTCCCCGGTCCACCAGCGACTGCACATAGGAATGGTCCTTGGTGCGGTGGACCATGGTCGCGTCCTGGTAGTGGTAGATGCGCGAATCGCCCGAATGCACCCAGTGGCAGCGGCCCTGGGGCAGCAGGACGAAGGCGGCGATGGTGCTGTGCGGCTCCTGCTCGGCCGAAATGGCGGTCAGACGGATCACCGTGTGCGACTCGCGCACGATGCTCTCCAGCAGCGCTGTGCAGTCCTCCTTGCCCGGCTCGAAGCGCTCGAACAGCTGGCGCGCCGTGAGCATGACCTGGTCGGAGGCCTTGCGCCCGCCGCTGCGCCCGCCCATGCCGTCGGCCAGAACGCCCAGCAGGCAGCCGTGGACATACGGGTGGGCCATGAGCATCACCTGGTCTTGCTGGTATTGCCTGTCACCGCGATGGATGCCTGTGGCGGCTTGGAGTCGGTACGCTGGCTGCATGGTCTCTGGTTTGGTGGGCTCTTGGGGCGGCGGATGGGCACACCAGTGGCATGGCGCATATTATCGGAGCGCTGCCCCCGGTGCCGGCTCGCCCGGCTCCCGTGGCGCTGTCTTTTTCAACAACCGGACCTGTCCTGTGCATTCCCTGACCGCCGCCGTGCAGGCGGCCTTCGCCCCGCAAGGCCTGCTGTCGCGCGCCGAGGCGCAGTTCCTGCCGCGTGAAGGCCAGACCCGCATGGCCCTGGCCGTGGCCCAGGCCATCGAAGAGCGCCAGACCCTGGTCGTGGAGGCCGGCACGGGCGTGGGCAAGACCTATGCCTATCTGGTGCCGGCCCTGCTCAGCGGCCAGCGCGTGCTGGTGTCCACGGCCACGCGTGCGCTGCAGGACCAATTGTTCGCACGGGATCTGCCGCGTCTGGTGGCCGCCCTGGGCATGCCGCTGCGCATGGCGCGCCTCAAGGGGCGCAGCGCCTACCTGTGCCTGGAGCGGCTGGAGCGCGTGCGCCAGGGCCGCACGGCGCCGCAGGACCCGCAGGTGCTGCGCAGCGTGGCCCTGGTCGAGCGCTGGGCGCGCACCACGCGCACAGGTGACCTGGGCGAGCTGCCCGCGCTGGACGAGCGCTCGCCCGCGCTGCCCCTGGTCACCTCCACGCGCGACAACTGCCTGGGCTCGGACTGCCCGCATTGGCAGGACTGCCATGTCAACGTGGCCCGCCGCACCGCGCTGGACGCCGACGTGGTGGTCATCAACCACCATCTGATGTTTGCCGACCTCGACGTGCGCGATTCGGGTGTGGCCCAACTGCTGCCCAGCGCGGGCGTGGTGGTGGTGGACGAGGCCCACCAGCTCAACGACACCGGCGTGCAGTTCGCTGGCCTGAGCCTGTCGGGCCAGCAATTGACGGGCTATGCCCGCGATGTGCTGCGCGCCGGCCAGGAACTGGCACGCGGCATGGCCGACTGGATGATGCTCTCGGCGCGTGTGGAGCAGGCACTGCGCGAGCTGCGCCTGGCCGCAGGCAAGCCCCCTGTGGGCGGACGTCTGTCCTGGCAGGGCGTGACGCCGCAGGGACTGGACGCCCAGAGCTGGCGCACGGCCCTGGTCACGCTGGGGCGCAGCCTGCGGGCGCTGGTGGAGCCGCTGGTGCAATTGCAGGTCAGCGATCCCGAACTGCGCAGGCTGCTCGAGCGCGGCAGCGAACTGCTGCGGCGCCTGGCCACCTTCGCGGCGGCGGCCGTGCAAGACACGGTGCGCTGGCTGGAACTGGGCAGCCAGCAGATGCGCATGCTGGAGTCTCCGCTGACCATTGCACACATCATGCGCACGCGGCTGCTGGGTCCGACGCAAGCGCAAGAGCAAGAGCAAGAGCAAGAGCAAGAGCAAGAGCAAGACCATCAGGAAGGAAGCGGGCAAGACGCCGAGCCGCAGGAAAACGCACCCACCGCCCCGTACGAGCCGCCAGCGGGCACCGCCTGGATCTTCACCTCTGCCACGCTGGGCGACGACGAGCGGCTGAGCTGGTTCACCGAGCCCTGCGGACTGCGAGAGGCCCAGGTGCTGCGCGTGGACAGCCCCTTCGACTATGCGCGGCAGGCGGCGCTTTATGTGCCGCGGCCTTTTGCCGAGGCAGGAAGCACGGCCCACAGCGCCGAGGTGGCACGCCTGGCGCTGGATGCGGCCCAGCGCCTGGGCGGCCGCACTCTGGTGCTGACCACCACGCTGCGTGCCCTGCACGCCATAGGCGACACGCTGCAGCAGTCGCTGGGGCTGTTCGGTGAACTTGATGTGCTGGTCCAGGGGCAGGCGCCCAAGCTGACCTTGATCGAGCGCTTTGTTGCAGCGGGCGAAGGCAAGGGCGCCAGCGCGGGGCGCGGCTGCATTCTCGTGGCATCGGCCACTTTCTGGGAAGGGGTGGATTTGCCTGGCGATGCGCTGCAGCTGGTGGTCATCGACAAGCTGCCGTTTCCGCCGCCCGACGATCCGCTGGTCGAGGCGCGTTCGCGCAGTCTGGAATCCGTGGGCCGGCAGGCCTTTGCCGACTACATGCTGCCCGAGGCCGCGATGGCGCTCAAGCAGGGCGCCGGGCGCCTGATCCGGCGCGAGACGGATCGCGGCGTGCTTGTGGTCTGCGATCCCAGATTGACCGCCAAGGGTTATGGGCGGCGGCTGCGCGCTGCGCTGCCGCCCATGCGGACTCTGGAGGACGAGGCGGCCTTTGTTCAGGCCCTGCAGGCGCTGGCGCAGCCTGCGCCGCCGGTCACCACAGTTTCCACCACGACTTCTGCTTTGCCGTGACGTCCTTGTCGGAGTCCTGGCCGTACGAGGCGGTCAGCACGCGCTGCGCATCGTCACGCAGCTGGGTCATGCCCAGTGCATCGTATGAGTTCACCAGGATCTGCATGGCCTCGCGCACGGCGGGCACGCCCTGGTAGTCCTTGACGGCGGTCTGCGCACGTGCGATGGCGGCCACGTAGGCGCCGCGTCCGTAGTAGTAGCGGGCCACGTGGACTTCGTACTGCGCCAGCGAGTTGACGATGTACTGCATGCGCAGCCGCGAGTCTTCGGCGTAGCGCGACTCGGGGAAGCGCGTCACCAGCTCGCGGAATGACTCGAAGGAGTCCTTGGCGGCCTTCTGGTCGCGCTCGGACAGATCCTGGCGCGACAGCCAGGAGAACATGCCCAGGTTGTCATTGAAGTTGACCAGTCCCTTGAGGTACAGGGCGTAGTCGGTGGCGGGGCTGGCCGGGTGCAGCTTCAGGAAGCGGTCCAGCGTGGCCGTGGCCTGGACCTTGTCGCCGCTCTTGTACTGGGCATAGGCCTTGTCGAGCTGGGCCTGCTGGGCCAGGGGCGTGCCGGCGGCACGGCCTTCGAGCTTCTCGAACAGCGGAACGGCCTTGTCGAACGCACCGGACGCGGCTTCGTCGCGCGCCTCGGTATAGATGCGGTCCGGGGTCCACTTGGCAGTAGGGTCTTGTTGCGTACTGGAGCAGGCTGTCAGGACGCCTGCGACCAGCATGGCGGGAACGATGGACAGGGAAATACGCTGCATGGTGGACGTTTCTCGGGCAATCGAAGGGCGGTGAGAGGGTTGGCGGGCAGGGACGCGGGCCGCGCTGAGGGGCCGCATGAAGCCTGATTTTCCCGCAACCGGGCCGAGGCATTGTAACGGCCTGCGATGCCCGCCCCGCAGGCGGGGGCGGCGGCAAAGGCATGGCCGCGAACGGGTCCCGGCATTGCGGAGCTTTCTACAATGGCGCCCATATGTTTGTCCATTTGCGCCTGCACACCGAATTTTCCGTCGTGGACGGAACCAACCGCATCAACGCCATCGTCAAGGCCGCCGCCGAGGATGGGCAGGTCGCACTGGCCGTCACAGACTTCAACAACCTGTTTGGCGGCGTCAAGTTCTATCGCGAAGGCCGGGCCAAGGGCGTCAAGCCCGTGCTGGGCGCGGAAATCCAGATCGAGGGCGAAAACGGCGCCGCGATCTCGCGCATCATCGTGCTGGTGCAAAGCCCGCTGGGCTACCACAACCTGTCCGAGCTGCTGGCCCGGGGCTGGACCCGCAATGTGGTCAAGGGCCAGGCCGTGCACACATGGGCCTGGCTGCAGGAGCTGGGCGAAGGCCTGATCGTGCTGGCCGGCGCCCAGGCCGGCCCGGTGGGCCAGGCACTGATGCGCGGTGACGAGGCCGGCGCAGCAGCCGTCGCCCAGCGGCTGGCGAGCATGTTCCCGCACCGCTTCTTCATCGAGCTGCAGCGCGCAGGCCGGCCTGACGACGAAGCCCATGTGCTGGCCGCCGTGCAACTGGCCGATCGCCTGAACCTGCCCGTGGTCGCCACGCACCCCATACAGTTCTTCGGCCCCGACGACTACGAAGCGCACGAGGCGCGCGTGTGCATCGCCGAGGGCGAGATCCTGGCCAACCCCAAGCGTGTGCGCCGCTTCACGCGCGACCAGCATTTCAAGACCGTCGCGCAGATGCAGGCGCTGTTCGCCGACATTCCCAGCGCCATCGCCAACACCGTGGAAATCGCGCGTCGCTGCAGCCTGACGCTGGTGCTGGGCAAGCCGCAGCTGCCCAACTTCCCCGTGCCCGAAGGCATGACCATGGACGAGTTCTTCCGCCAGGAGTCCTTTGCGGGACTGGAGGAACGCCTGATCCATCTCTATCCCGACCCCGCCAAGCGCGAGGCCCAGCGCGAGCGCTATGTCGAGCGACTGGAGTTCGAGATCGGCACCATCCTCAAGATGGGCTTTCCGGGCTACTTCCTCATCGTGGGCGACTTCATCAAGTGGGCCAAGCTCAACGGCTGTCCCGTGGGTCCGGGCCGCGGATCGGGCGCCGGCTCGCTGGTGGCCTACGTGCTCAAGATCACGGACCTGGACCCGCTGGAATACAACCTGCTGTTCGAGCGTTTCCTCAACCCCGAGCGTGTGTCCATGCCCGACTTCGACGTGGACTTCTGCCAGGCCAACCGCGACCGCGTCATCGACTACGTGAAGCAGCTGTACGGCCGCGACGCCGTCAGCCAGATCGCCACCTTCGGCACCATGGCCGCGCGCGCGGCCATCCGCGACGTGGGCCGCGTGCTGGACATGAGCTACACCTTCTGCGACGGCATCTCCAAGCTCATTCCCAACAAGCCTGGCCTGCACGTCACGCTCAAGTACCCGCCCAATCCGAAGAAGGAGGGCGACAAGTACACCTACGCCATCGAGGCCGAGCCCATGCTGGCCGAGCGCATCGACAAAGAAGAAGACGTCAAGACACTGATTGAAATGGCCCAGAAGCTCGAAGGCATGACACGCAACATCGGCATGCACGCGGGCGGCGTGGTGATTGCCCCGGGCAAGCTGGCCGATTTCTGCCCGCTGTACCAGCAGCCGGGCAGCGACTCGGCCGTGGCCATGTACGACAAGGACGATGTGGAGGCCGTGGGCCTGGTGAAGTTCGACTTTCTGGGCCTGGCCACGCTGACCATCCTGGAGATTGCGCGCGAGTTCATCATCAAGCGCCACAAGGGCCAGGAGAACTTCGCATTCGAGAACATCCCGCTGGACGATGCGCGCACCTACCAGCTGTTTTCCGAGGGCAAGACCGAGGCCGTGTTCCAGTTTGAATCGCGCGGCATGCAGGGCATGCTGCGCGACGCCAAGCCCAGCCGGCTGGAAGACCTGATCGCCCTGAACGCCCTGTACCGCCCGGGACCCATGGACCTGATTCCCAGCTTCGTGGCGCGCAAGCACGGCAAGGAAGTGGTGGAGTATCCGCATCCGCTGGTCGAAAAGGTGCTGGCCGAAACCTACGGGATCATGGTCTACCAGGAGCAGGTGATGCAGACGGCCCAGGTGCTGGGCGGCTACTCGCTGGGCGGCGCCGACCTCTTGCGCCGTGCCATGGGCAAGAAGAAGGTCGAGGAAATGGTCATGCACCGCGGGATCTTCCGCGAGGGCGCGGCCAAGCAGGGCATCAGCGAGGAAAAGGCCGACGAGGTCTTCGACCTGATGGAGAAGTTCGCGGGCTACGGCTTCAACAAGTCGCACGCCGCCGCCTACTCGCTGCTGGCCTATCACACGGCCTGGCTGAAGGTGCACTACACGGCCGAGTTCTACTGCGGGAACATGACCGTGGAAATGGACAACACCGACAAGCTCAAGGTGCTGTACGAAGACGCGCTCAAGATGGGCATCAGCTTCGAGCCGCCGGATGTCAACCGCGGCATGTACCGCTTCGAGCCCGTCACCGACAAGGTCATACGCTATGGCCTGGGTGCCATCAAGGGCACGGGCCAGCAGGCCATCGAGGCCATCATCGCGGCCCGTGAAGGCCGCGGTGTGGGCCCGCGCGGCGCTGACAAGGGGCCGTTCAAGAGCCTGGCCGACTTCTGCGTGCGCGTGGACCGCACGCGCCTGAACAAGCGCACGCTGGAAGCCCTGATCAAGGGCGGTGCCTTCGATGCCATCGAACTGAACCGCGCGGCCCTGGTGGCCTCCATCGACCATGCCTTCGAGTTCGCCAACAAGACGCTGGCCAATGCCAACCAGGGCGGGCTGTTCGACATGATGGGCGAGGACGCCGTGGGCTCCAGCACCCAGGAGCCGCCCCTGGCCGATGCGTTGCCCTGGGGCGTGAAGGAGAGGCTGACCCAGGAAAAGACCGCCGTGGGCTTTTACCTGTCGGGCCATCTGTTCGACGAGGTCGAAAAGGAGGTGCGCCGCTTCGTGCGCACGCCGCTGGCCGAGCTGCGCGACAGCCGCGAGCCCCAGACCCTGGCCGGCATCATCAGCGACTTCCGCGCCATCAACGGCCAGCGCGGGCGGCTGGGCCTGTTCAAGATCGATGACGGCTCGGGCGTGATCGAGGCCTCGGTGGACGAGAACACGCTCAATACCTATCGCGATCTGCTCAAGGACGACGAATTCGTCGTCATCACCGGGCGCCTGCAGCTGGACCACTTCAGCGGTGGCCTGCGCATGAAGGCACAGCAGCTGTTCAACCTGGCCGATGCGCGCTGCCGCTTCGCGCGCTACCTGCAGGTCAGCGTGGGCGAGAAGATGCCCGACGTGGTTGGCCTGCTGCGCCAGTTTCCCGCCGTGGTGGAGCAGGGCGAGCATGGCGAGCTGCAGCGCGGCATGAAAGTGCGCCTGGGACTGGTCTGCGAGGACGAGCGCGGCTCGGCCAGCTGCGAGCTGGCCCTGGGCGACGGCAGCCGCTTCTATCCCAGCGACGCGGCCCTGGCCGCCTGGTATGCCCAGGCGGGCAGCGCCCAGGTCAAGGTGGTCTACGAATGACGCGCAAGGTGGCGCAGCGCCCGGTGGCGGCAAGCAGGCACTGCTTTGGTGCGTGCTGGCCAGCCCGGGCAGGCGCCGCGCTTGAATTCTTCAGGCACGCCTCGCATATCCCTTCCGGAAAACAGTGGCTCCGATGGCTAGAATGATTTTCATGGCAACCCAACCCCCTTCGACCCCTCCTGCCATTCCCACAGTGCGGCCCGTGTCCGATGACGACGGCGCCGTGGTGCTGGAGCGGCGGCGCCAGCGCGTGCAGCCGCCGCAGATGTACCAGGTCGTGATGCTCAATGATGACTTCACGCCCATGGAATTCGTCATCATCGTCCTGCAGGAACTCTTCGGCAAGGACCGCGAAACGGCCACCCAGATCATGCTCAAGATCCATCTCGACGGCCGCGGCGTCTGCGGCGTGTACTCGCGCGATGTGGCGGCCACCAAGGTCGAGCAGGTGCTGCAGGCCGCCCAGAAAGCGGGCCATCCGTTGCAGGCCATGTTCGAGCCTGTTGAATAAACCCGGGCCGCCCTGATTTATGGTTGCAGTCAATAATCCCCAGCAAGCGAAAAGGAGTCATCAATGATCGCCCAGGAACTGGAAGTCAGCTTGCACATGGCCTTTGTCGAAGCACGCCAGCAGCGCCACGAGTTCATCACCGTGGAACACCTGCTGCTGGCCCTGCTGGACAACCCCAGTGCAGCGGAAGTGCTGCGCGCCTGCTCAGCCAACATCGATGACCTGCGCTCGGCCCTGTCCAACTTCATCAAGGACAACACGCCCCAGGTCGCGGGCACCGACGAAGTGGACACGCAGCCCACGCTGGGTTTCCAGCGTGTGATTCAGCGCGCCATCATGCATGTGCAATCGACCGGCAACGGCAAGAAGGAAGTCACGGGCGCCAACGTGCTCGTGGCCATCTTCGGTGAAAAGGACTCGCATGCCGTCTACTACCTGCACCAGCAGGGCGTGACGCGCCTGGACGTGGTCAATTTCATCGCCCACGGCATCAAGAAGGGCGAGCCGCCCGAGCCTGCGAAGGCGGAGAACCCTGCGGAATCCGAAGAGGGCGCCGGTGGCGAACGCAACGAAAAGGCCTCGCCCCTGGAGCAGTTCACGCTGAACCTCAACCAGGCGGCCAAGGACGGCAAGATCGATCCGCTGATCGGGCGCGACTACGAGGTCGAGCGCACCATCCAGATCCTGTGCCGCCGCCGCAAGAACAACCCGCTGCTGGTCGGCGAGGCCGGCGTGGGCAAGACCGCGATCGCCGAGGGCCTGGCCTGGCGCATCACCGAAGGCAAGGTGCCCGAGGTGCTGACCGAGGCCGTGGTCTATTCGCTGGACATGGGCGCGCTGCTGGCAGGCACCAAGTACCGTGGCGATTTCGAGCAGCGCCTCAAGGGCGTGCTCAAGTCGCTGAAGGACAAGCCCAACGCCATCCTGTTCATCGACGAAATCCACACGCTGATCGGCGCGGGCGCCGCTTCGGGCGGCACGCTGGACGCGTCCAACCTGCTCAAGCCGGCGCTGTCCAGCGGCCAGCTCAAGTGCATCGGCGCCACCACGTTCACCGAGTACCGCGGCATCTTCGAGAAGGACGCGGCCCTGTCGCGGCGCTTCCAGAAGGTGGATGTGGTCGAGCCCACGGTGGCCGAGACCGTTGACATCCTCAAGGGCCTGAAGTCGCGCTTCGAGGAGCACCACAGCGTGCAGTACGCCGCCGCCGCCCTGCAGGCTGCGGCCGAGCTGTCGGCCAAGTACATCAATGACCGCCACCTGCCCGACAAGGCCATCGACGTGATCGACGAGGCCGGCGCCGCGCAGCGCATCATTCCGGTGGAGCAGCGCAAGCAGACCATCGACAAGGCCGAGATCGAGGCCATCGTGGCCAAGATCGCGCGCATTCCGCCTGCCAACGTGTCCAACGACGACCGCAGCAAGCTGCAGACGCTGGAGCGCGACCTCAAGAGCGTGGTCTTCGGCCAGGACAAGGCGCTGGAAGCGCTGGCCTCCTCGGTCAAGATGGCGCGCTCGGGCCTGGGCAAGCCGGACAAGCCGATCGGCTCCTTCCTGTTCTCGGGCCCCACCGGCGTGGGCAAGACGGAAGCGGCCAAGCAGCTGGCCTACATCCTCGGAGTGGACCTGATCCGCTTCGACATGTCGGAGTACATGGAGCGCCATGCCGTCAGCCGCCTGATCGGCGCGCCTCCGGGCTATGTGGGCTTTGACCAGGGCGGCCTGCTGACCGAGGCCGTGACCAAGAAGCCGCATTCGGTGCTGCTGCTCGACGAAATCGAGAAGGCGCATCCGGACATCTTCAACGTGCTGCTGCAGGTCATGGACCACGGCACGCTGACGGACAACAACGGGCGCAAGGCCGACTTCCGCAACGTGATCCTCATCATGACCACGAACGCGGGTGCAGAGACCATCAACAAGGCCTCGATCGGCTTCACCAACCCGCGCCAAGCCGGCGACGAAATGGGCGACATCAAGCGCCTGTTCACGCCGGAGTTCCGCAACCGTCTGGACGCCATCGTCAGCTTCAAGCCGCTGGACGAGCAGGTCATCCTGCGCGTGGTCGACAAGTTCCTGCTGCAGCTGGAGCAGCAGCTTGCCGAAAAGCGCGTGGAGGTCACCTTCACGGACGCGCTGCGCAAGCACCTGGCCAGGAAGGGCTTCGATCCGCTCATGGGCGCCCGTCCCATGCAGCGCCTGATCCAGGACACCATCCGGCGCTCGCTGGCCGACGAGCTGCTGTTCGGGCAGCTGGTCGACGGTGGCCGCCTGGAAGTGGACTGGGTGGTCGATGCCGACGACGCCGAAAAGGGCGAGGTCAGGCTCGACATCACGCCCCAGCCCAAGCAGGACCCGGCTTCCGAGCCGGCCGAACCCAAAGAGGCCACCGCCGACTGATGTGCATCGCCTGATGCCCATCGCGCAAGCCGACAGCCCCCCGGGCTGCCGGCTTTTTCTTTGATCCGCCCGAAGGAGTCTTTGTGGAGTGGCTTCGTCAGTACCTGACCCATGAGAATGCGCTGCTGCTGCTGTCGGTGACCTGGTCGGTCTATGTGGTGATCGTCGCGGTGTGGATCCTTTTGCAGCGCAGCGCGCCCGTGGCCACGCTGAGCTGGCTGCTGTCCATGGCGGCGATTCCCGTGGGCGGGCTGGCCATCTACTATTTCTTCGGCCCGCAGCGGCTCAAGCGCCAGCGCATCAAGCGGCTGCGCGCGCGCAAGACATCGCGCGTGCGCTCGGGCGTGCAGCGGCTGCGCGAGCGCATGCCCGGCAGTCCCGAGCGCCTGCACCAGGTCGCGCGACTGGTGGCCGCCACCAGCGACTTTCCGGTGAGCACGGCCACCGACCTGCGGCTGCTGGTCGGTGGCGCGGCCACCTTCGACGCCATCATCGACGCGGTGAATGCCGCGCGCCACCACATCCACCTCGAGTACTACATCTTCGAGCCCGACCAGACCGGCACGGCCCTGCGCGACCTGCTGATACAGCGGGCCCGCGCAGGCATACAGGTGCGCCTGCTGGTGGATGCCCTGGGCTCCAAGAAGCTGGGGCGGCGCTTTCTGCAGCCGCTGGAGGATGCGGGCGCCGAGGTCGCGCTGTTCCATGGCACCAAGATCGGCCGGCGGCTGCGCCCGGTCATCAACTTCCGCACCCACCGCAAGATCCTGGTGTGCGACGGCAAGGTGGGCTTCACGGGCGGCGTCAACGTGACCGACGAAGAGAACGCGCGTGTCATGCCCGATGCCTACCACGACGTGCACCTGCGCCTGGAGGGCGCCATCGTCAACTGGCTGCAGACCGTGTTCCTCGAGGACTGGGCCTACGCCCTCGAAAAGGACCCCAAGAGCGAGCCCGCCGACATCGACCTGCTGCTGCCGGACGCGCCCGAGGGCCCGCTGCCCGTGCAGGTCATCACCTCCGGCCCCGACAACGGCCTGCAGGCCATCTACCGCGCCCATCTTGCGGCCATCAACGCGGCCGAGGAGCGTGTCTGGCTGACCACGCCGTACTTCGTTCCCACGGAGGCCGCGCTGGCCGCGCTCACCAATGCCTCGCTGCGCGGCGTGGATGTGCAGCTGCTGGTGCCGCGCCGCTCCGATTCGGCCCTGGTCACGGCGGCCGCGCGCTCCTACTACGACGAACTGATCCGCTGCGGCGTGCGCGTCTACGAATACAAGGCGCGCATGCTGCACTCCAAGACGCTGGTGGTGGACGGCAGCATCTCCATCATCGGCACGGCCAACTTCGACTACCGCAGCTTCTTCCTGAACTACGAAGTCTGCGCCATCGCCTACGGGCCCCAGCTCAATGGCGACCTGGCGCGCCAGTTCGAGCTGGACCTGGAGCAGGCGCAGCGCGTGCATTTCAAGCGCGACCTGGGCTTCGCACTGCGCCTGTTCGACTCCGGCGCGCGCCTTTGCTCACCCTTGCTGTGATGTCCGGACGCACTTTTTTCGCAGGCATACTCGCCCGATGGCCCATACCTTCTTCTGGCACGACTACGAGACCTTCGGCGCCCAGCCGCGCTATGACCGGCCCGCGCAATTCGCGGGCATCCGCACGGATGCGGAACTCAATGAAATCGGCGAGCCCGTCATGTGGTATTGCCAGCCGGCAGGCGACTACCTGCCCGATCCGCAGTCCTGCCTGATCACCGGCATCACGCCCCAGCAATGCCTGGAGCAGGGCATGCCCGAGGCCCAGTTCGCCGCCCGCATCGAGGCGGAACTGGCCCAGGCCGGCACCGTGGGCGTGGGCTACAACACCATCCGTTTTGACGACGAGATCACGCGCTTCATGTTCTGGCGCAACCTCATCGACCCCTATGCGCGCGAATGGCAAAACGGCTGCGGGCGCTGGGACCTGCTCGACGTGGTGCGCATGGTCTATGCGCTGCGCCCCGAAGGCATTGTCTGGCCGAAAAAGGAGGATGGATCTCCAAGCTTCAAGCTCGAGGACCTGGCCCGCGCCAACGGCCTGCTGCACGAGAAGGCGCACGACGCCCTGTCCGACGTGCGTGCCACCATCGGGCTGGCCCGACTGATCCGCAAGGTCCAGCCCAGATTGTTCGACTTCGCCTTCTCGCTGCACAAGAAGGACCGGGTGCTGCAGGAAATGGGCCTACCGGCCGAGCCGGCGCATGCCAGGCCCTTCCTGCACGTCAGCGGCATGATCCGGCCCGAGCGCGGCTGCATCGCCGTCATGTGGCCGCTGGCCACGCACCCCACCAACAAGAACGAGATCATCTGCTGGGATCTGGCGCAGGACCCGTCCGAGCTGGCCTCCATCGACGTGGACACGCTGCGCCTGCGCCTGTTCTCGCGCGCGGCCGACCTGCCCGAAGGCATGCAGCGCCTGCCCATCAAGAGCATCCACGTCAACAAGTCGCCCATGGTGGTCGGCAGCCTCAAGACGCTGAGCCCGGCCATGGCCGCGCAATGGGGCATCGATGTGGAGCAGTGCATGGGCCATGCGGCCATTGCACGGGACCTGCCCGACATGAGCGCGCTGTGGCGTGCCGTTCACCAGCGCCCTGCGCAGGAAGGGCTGGATGCCGACCAGGACCTGTACGGCGGTTTCGTGGGCAATGAGGACCGGCGCCGCCTGAACCACCTGCGCAGCCTGTCCGCGCAGGAGCTGGCGCTGGACCGCACGGGCTTCGACGATGCACGCCTGACCGAGCTGCTGTTCCGCTACCGCGCCCGCAATTTCCCCGCCAGCCTGAACCCGGCCGAGCGCCAGCGCTGGCTGCAGCACTGCGCGGCCTGCCTGATCGAAGGCAAGGGCGGCGCACGCACGGCCGAGCAGATGTTTGCCATGGTCGATCAGCTATCGGAAACTGCCGACGAGCGCGGCGAGGAGATCCTGGGGGCGCTGTATGACTATGCCGAGGCGATCATGCCGGAACTTTAGTTCCCCCTGAGCCGCTGCGCGGCTTCTCCCGAGAGGTGCGACACTCTCGCGGCGGGGCGGCCGGCGTAGGCACTTGCTCGGTCTTCCTCGCCTTGGACCGCGTCGGCTTCAGGCGCAGCGCCCATTTGTGCCCTCAGCCAAAGAACTTGTAGCAGACCACGATGGCCGCCACCACGCCGGCCAGTTCGGCGATGAGGGCGCAGGGCACGGCGTGACGGGCGCGCTGTATGCCTACGGCGCCGAAGTAGACGGCCAGGACGTAGAAAGTGGTTTCGGTGCTGCCCTGGATGGTGGCGGCCACCAGGGCGGCGAAGCTGTCCACGCCCTGGGTCTGCATGGTCTCGATCAGCATGGCGCGCGCCGCGCTGCCCGAGAAGGGTTTGACCAGGGCCGTGGGCAGGGCGTCCACGAAGCGGGCGTCCATGCCCATGGCATCGACCACCCAGCGTATGCCCGACAGCGCATACTCCAGCGCGCCCGATGCGCGGAACACGCCCACGGCGCAGAGCATGGCCACCAGATAGGGCAGCAGGCCCTTGGCCACGTCAAAGCCTTCCTTGGCGCCCTCGATGAAGCTGTCGTAGACCGCGACCTTGCGCCAGGCGCCCAGGGTGACGAACAGCACGATCAGGGCAAACAGCGTCAGGTTGCCCAGCAGCGATGACAGCTGGGCCAGTGCGGCCGCCGACAGCGTGGCCAGAAAGGCCATGAAGCCCGCCAGCGCCAGGCCCAGCGGCAGCAGATAGCCCAGCACCACGGGGCTCCACAGCGGCAGCCTCTGCACGGCGGCCACGGCCAGCAGGCCGACCAGGGTCGAGGCCGAGGTGGCCAGCAAGATCGGCAGAAAGACCAGGGTGGGATCGGGCGCACCCTGCTGCATGCGGTACATGAAGATGGTCACGGGCAGCAAGGTCAGCGACGACGCATTGAGCACCAGGAACAGGATCTGCGCATTGGTGGCGGTGTCGGGCCGGGGATTGAGCTCCTGCAGCGAGCGCATGGCCTTCAGGCCCATGGGCGTGGCCGCGTTGTCCAGTCCCAGCCCGTTGGCCGCGAAGTTCAGCGTGATCAGGCCCAGGGCCGGATGGCCGCGCGGCACCTCGGGCATGAGCCTGGCGAACAACGGGCCCAGCACGCGCGCCAGCCACTCCACCACGCCGGCCTTCTCTGCGATGCGCAGAAAGCCCAGCCACAGCGTCAGCGTGCCGAACAGCAGCACCATGACCTCGACCGACAGCCTGGCCATGGCAAACAGCGCCTGCACCATGGCCGAGAAAATCCCGGCCTGGCCGCCGACCAGCCATTGGGCCAGCGCAGCCACGGCCGCCACCAGAAAAAAGCCCAGCCACAAGGCATTCAGCATGGATTCCCGTCCCTCACGAGGCAATTGCAAGCCGCCATTGTGGGGCCAGCCGCAGGGCTTACGGGCCAGGGCGGCAGGGCATTGACAGGGCTCCGTTATCCTCGCGGCCCCGTGGTCCGAGGACCGCACCATTGCTGCAAAGGATTCCATGCCCCAGGTGATAGGACAGGTGAGCGTCGCCGTGCGCGACTATGACGAGGCGCTGCGCTTTTATGTGGGCGCGCTGGGCTTCGTGCTGATCGAGGACACCGCCCTGTCCGAGGGCAAGCGCTGGGTCACCGTGGCTCCCGGTGGCGGCGGTGTGCGCCTGCTGCTGGCCCGTGCCACGAATGAGGAACAGGCCGCGCGCGTGGGCAACCAGACGGGCGGGCGCGTGTTCCTGTTCCTGCAGACCGACGACTGCCTGCGCGACTTCGAAGCCTACCGCTCGCGCGGCGTGCGCTTTGTGCAGGATCCCCAGCGCAAACCCCACGGCACCGTGGCCGTGTTCGAAGACCTCTACGGCAATCTGTGGGATCTCATCGAGTTGCATCCGGCGCGCTGAGGGCCTAAGGCGCGCTGCTTCAGCGGCTGGCCACGATGAACAGCCTGGGGAAGGGCAGCAGCACCGTGCCATCGTCCAGCGCGGGGTAGGCCTGGGAGATGGCCTGCAGATACGCTGCGTAGAAGCCGGCCTTTTGCTCCTCGTCCAGCGGCGCGACGAAGGGTCGCAGCGCCGAACCCTTGAACCACTCAACCACCGCGGCATGGCCGCCCGCCAGCGGGTGGAAGTAGGT
Source organism: Delftia sp. WSY_22 (assembly GCF_043104185.1). Classification (NCBI taxonomy): domain Bacteria; kingdom Pseudomonadati; phylum Pseudomonadota; class Betaproteobacteria; order Burkholderiales; family Comamonadaceae; genus Delftia; species Delftia sp. WSY_22. The sequence continues at coordinate 42,223 of NZ_JBICKN010000029.1, read as the reverse complement.
GGTGCGCCAGACATCGACGTTGCTGCAGTGCGGGCGAAGCAGGGCGTAGTAGAAGTCCGCGCTGTGCCGTGCGGGGTGGCGCACATCGCCAATCGTGGCAGCCCAGGGGCCGCTGGCGGCCACTTCGCGTGCCAGCCGGTGGGCCGGTTCTTCCAGGTTGTCCGGCGTCTGCACGGCCAGGCTGCCACCGGGGGCCAAGTGGCTGACGAGGCGCGGGTAAAGCTGCTGGTGATCGGGCAGCCACTGCAGCGAGGCATTGGCCAGGATCACGTCCTGCGGCTGGTCGGGCTGCCAGGTGGCGATGTCGGCCAGGCAGAAGGCCGTGCCCGGCAGCCGCTTGCGTGCGGCATCCAGCATGTCCTCGGAATTGTCCAGTCCCGTCACGGTGGCGCCGGGGAAGCGCTGGGCCAGGACCTCGGTGGAGTTGCCGGGGCCGCAGCCCAGGTCCACGGCCAGCCGCACGGCGCGGCCAGGCAGATCGGGAATGGCGGCCACCAGGTCGCGCACGGGGCGGGTGCGTTCCTGCTCGAACGTTGTGTACTGCTTTGCGGACCAGGTCATCGTGTTGCCTTTCAGGTAGGTGTGTTTGTGGGGCGCGAGCGTAAATCCGTCCATTCATGATTGCAAATGCCACAATCGAAGCCTTCCCATACCTTGAAAGTATTGATGTGCCCGAGCTTCGCCAACTGCGCGCCTTTGTCGCCATCGCCGAGGAAGGCCACATCACGCGTGCGGCCGAGCGCCTGGGCATGCAGCAGCCGCCGCTGACGCGGTTGCTGCAGGGCCTGGAGCACGAATTGGGCGTGGAGCTGGTGCAGCGCCTGCCGCGCGGCGTGCGGCCCACGGCGGCGGGGCTGGCGCTGCTGGAAGAGGCCAGGGCGCTGCTGGCCCGCTCCGATGGGCTGGCCGAAGTGGTGGGCCGTGCCGCCCGCGGCGAGACGGGCCGGCTGGCCGTGGGTTTCACCAGCTCGGCCGCACTGCATCCCTTTGTGCCCGGCGTGCTGCGCATGTTCCGCCAGCAGGTGCCCGGCGTCGCGGTGGCGCTGGAGGAGGCGGGCACGGGCGAGCTCATGGATGCATTGCTGCAAGAGCGGCTGGACGCGGCCTTTGTGCGCTCGCCCCTGCACGGCAGCCAGGGGCTGCAGGCCGTGCCGATTCTGGAGGAGCCCATGCTGCTGGCCCTGCCGGCAGGGCATGCGCTGGCACGCCCATTGCGCCGGCCCGTGCCTTTGCCGCAGCTCGCCTCGGAGGATTTCGTGCTGTACCGGCGCAGGGTGGGGCAGGGCCTGTACGACGCTATTCTCAAGGCCTGCCTGGAGGCCGGTTTCAGCCCGCGCGTGGTGCAGGAGGCGCCGCGCATGACGGCGACGCTGAGCCTGGTCTCGGCAGGGCTGGGGCTGTCCATCGTGCCGGCCTCCATGCAGCGCCTGCGCAGCGACGGCATTGCCTACCGCACGCTGTCGCAATGCCCGGGGCTGGCCGCTCCGCTGCATCTGGCCACGCGCGTGGGCGATGCGTCTGCGGTGCTGCGCAGGTTCCAGGACCTGGTTGCCACGGCGGCCGTGGCGGAGTCCTGAAGGTGCGGCCTATGGTGACCTGGTTGCTGCGCGTGCGGCAGCGCGAGGACCGCCGCGCTGCCTGACCACGGTGCGCGCGCATTCCACCAGCTTGTGGATCAGCGGCAGGCGTGCCGAAGAGCGCAGCCACATCACACCGAAGCGTCGCGACTGCGATTCCTCGGGCAGGGCCAGCCGCACCACGCCCTGGCCATCGGGCAGGTTCAGGGCCGTGTCGGGCACCAGGGAGACGCCCAGGCCCCTGTCCACCATCATGGCAATCGCCACCAGCGAGCTCAGTTCAAAGCGCTCCTGTGGAGCGATCTGCGCGGCGCGCAGGTAGCGCTCCACCATCTGGCCGCCGCCCAGGCTGCGGTCATAGCGGATCAGCGGCTGGGTGCGCAGCAGCGTGTGCGGGTCCAGGTGCGCCAGCTGGCGCGGCACCAGCAGCACCAGCGGCTCCTCGCGCAGCAGTGTCCAGTCGAAGGTCTTGGCCAGGGCGAACGAGGGGTGCAGGCAGACCGCCGCATCCAGCTCGCCCTGCCGCACGGCCTCGTACAGCTCGCGCGTGGTGGCCGACCGCAGGAACACCTTGGCGTCGGGGCACTTCTTCACGAAGCCGGCCAGGATGTCGGGCAGCAGGCTGTGCAGCGCCGTGTTGATGGTGCCTATGACCAGTTCCCCGGCCGTGCCTTCCTGGCTGACATGGGTCTTGGCATTGGCCAGTTCGCGCAGCAACTGCGGCGCGGATTGGGCCAGGCGGTGGCCGGCCGGGGTGGGCAGCACGGTGCGGCCTGCGCGGGCCAGCAGGGGGGCGTCGAACTCGCGCTCGAGGATGCGGATCTGCTGGGCCACGGCGGCGGCCGTGATATCCAGGCGCCGCGCGGCCTCGGCCATGGAGCCGGTCTCCACCACAAGCAGGAAGCTGTGCAGGTAGCTGGTTTCCATAAACAAAGAATTTGTGTGGTTTGAACAAATATTACCTGTGTTTCTCTTGGCTTTCTGCCGCCCACAATGCGGGCCATGAGAAGCAAACTGTTTGTTCCCGCATCGCGTCCCGAGCTGTTCGCCAAGGCCCTGGCCGGCGAGGCCGACGCGCTGTCCTTCGACCTGGAGGACGCGGTGGCCGAAGCGCGCAAGGACGAGGCGCGCAGCCTGCTGCGCAGCTTCCTGCTCAGCCCTGAAAGCCGGGGCCATGGCAAGACGCTCATCGTGCGCGTCAACGCCATGGATACGCCGCATTTCGGCGCCGACATCGCCGAGATGGTGCGCGACGGCGTGCACCTCATCAACCTGCCCAAGCCCGAGACCGTGCAGCAGGTGCGCGAGGCCGCACAGCGCATTGCCGATGCGGCAGATGCCAACGGCGTGCCCCAGGCGCCTGGCCTGCTGCTCAACATCGAAACACCTCGCGCCCTGCGCTGCGCTGCCGAACTGGCCGGCGCCCACGCCAGCGTGGCCGGCCTGCAGATGGGGCTGGGCGACCTGTTCGAGCCCTTTGGCGTGAACCGGCGCGAGCCCGCCGCCATTGCCCAGGTGCTGCTTGCCGTGCGCATGGCCGCTGCCGAGGCAGGCATCTATGCCTATGACGGCGCCTTTGCCGACATCCGCGACAGCGACGGCTTCAGCGCCGAGGCGCGGCTGTCGCGCGGCCTGGGCTTTCTGGGCAAGACGTGCATACACCCCAGCCAGGTCGCGCTGGCCAATGCGGTCTACCAGCCGACCGAGCAGGAGATTTCCCACTCGCTGAAGGTGGTCCAGGCGGCCCGCGAGGCTGACGCCAATGCGCTGGGCGCCTATGTGGTGGACGGAAAGATGGTGGACAAGCCCTTTGTGCTGCGTGCCCAGGCCATCGTGGCTGCGGCGCATGCACAGGGGCTGCTGGTGGCCTGAATAGGGTTCTGGCATTCCGGTGTACCGGCGTCCTGCATGCCGGGCAACACAACGACAAGAAACAGGACAGGAGACAAAGACATGAGCATTTCGCATTGCCGCACGCGGCGCAGGCTGGTGGCGCTGGCGGCCACGGCAACGGTGGCCACGCTGGCCGGGCTGGCTTCGCCGGGATTGATGGCGCAGGGCGCCTTCCCGTCCAAGGCCATCACCATGGTGGTTCCCTATCCGCCGGGAGGCTCCAACGATGTGTTCGCACGCCAGGTGGCCAAGGAAATGGGCGATCTGCTCAAGCAGACCGTGATCGTGGACAACCGGCCCGGTGCCAGCGGCAACACCGGCACGGCCTCGGTGGCCAAGGCGGCGGCAGACGGCTACACGCTGGTGGCGGTGTCGTCGAGCATGACCACGAATGCCGCGGTGCAGGCCAAGATGCCCTTCGATCCCGTCAAGGACCTGGCGCCCGTGGCCATGTTTGCCAAGGGCCCGCTGGTGGTGGCCGTGAACAACGAATTCCCGGCCAGGACGCCGCAGGATCTGGTGCGCGCCATCAAGGCCAGCCCGGGCCAGTTCAACTACGCCACCTCGGGCACCGGCAGCATCAACCACTTCGCGACCGAGATGATGCGCTCCATGGTGCCGGGCATGGACATCATGCATGTGCCCTACAAGGGCCAGGGTCCGGCCGTGACCGACGTGATCGGCAACCAGGTGCAGATGCTGGTCTCCAGCGGCCCGTCCATCCTGCCCATGGTGCGCAACGGCAAGCTGCGCGCCATCGGCATCACCAGTCTCAAGCCCAGCCCCATTGCGCCGGACCTGACGCCCATGGCAACAGCCATCCCGGGCTACGAATTCGATCTGTGGTGGGGGCTGCTGGCGCCTGCGGGCACGCCCGCCGACATCGTGGACCGCCTCAACCAGGCCGTGAACCAGGTGCTGGCCAAGCCGACCATCCAGGCCAGCTTCCTGCGCGAAGGCGCCATTGCCAACCCCGTGACGCCGCAGCAGTTCGCACAGGTGATCCGCAGCGACGTGGCGCGCTGGAAGCAGCTCGCCAAGGACCGCAATATCCAGGCCGATTGAACCCGGCCTTTGGCGGGAGGTGCCCCAGGCCTTCCCGCTTCCCTATCAGGAGAAACGAATGAGTTTTGTGCCCGGTGAACGCCAGGGGCCGAAAGGCCCGCTCAGCGGCGTGCGCGTGCTGGACCTGAGCGCCTATATCGCGGGACCGTATGGCTGCTCGCTGCTGGCGGACCAGGGCGCTGAGGTGATCAAGGTCGAGCCGCCCGTGGGCGACAACCTGCGCAAGTACCCGTCCACGCTGGAGGCTGAAAGCCGCGCCTTCCTGGGCGTGAACCGCAGCAAGTGGGGCATGGTGCTGGACCTGAAGGACGAGGCCGACCACGCCGTGCTGCTGCGCCTGGTGCGCGAGGCCGATGTGCTGGTCCACAACTTCCGGCCCGGCGTGCCCGAGCGGCTGGGCATCGGTTTTGCGCAGTTGGCCGCCATCAACCCACGCCTCGTCTATTGCAGCGTCACCGGCTACGGCAGCCGGGGTCCGCTCAAGGCCAAGGCGGGTTACGACCAGGTGCTGCAGACCATGACCGGGATGTGCGCCATGCAGGGCAAGGCTGGCGGGCCGCCCGAGATTCTCTACGGCTCCGTGGTGGACTACTACGCCTCGGCCCTGGTGGCGGGCGGCGTGTCGTCGGCGCTGTACGAGCGCGAGAAAAGCGGGCTGGGCCAGCATGTGGGCGTGTCCCTGCTGCGCGCGGCACTGACCATGCAGTCCGCACGCATGGTCTGGGCCGAGGGCGAGCCGCGCGAGGTGGGGCGCGACATGCGCTCCGGCGGCATCACGGGCATCCACCCGACGCGCGAAGGTTATCTCTACATCTCGGCCAATACCGCGCATTTCTGGGAGGCGCTGTGCCGCAAGCTGGGGCTGCCCGAGCTGGCCGGTGACGAGCGCTACGACTCCGTGCGCAAGCGCGCCCAGCACCGCGACGTGCTGGTGCCCCTGCTGCGCCAGGCGTTGGCGGGGCGCAGCGCGCTGGAATGGGAGGCCTTGTTCGGTGAGGAAGTGCCCTGCGCGGCGGCCCGCACGGTGGAAGACATGTTCGACGACCCGCAGGTGCAGGCCGAAGGCATGGTCACCCGCTTCGAGCACCCGACCCTGGGCAGCTACCGGGGCTTTGCCGGCGCCGTGGAGTTCGACCGCACGCCCGGCCCGCCGGCCTTTGCCGCGCCCACGCTGGGCCAGCATACCGAGGCGCTGAAGGCCGCCGCGCAAGAGAGCCGCTGATGCACGCACTGCCCGCTGGCGCCTGCGACGCCCATCTGCACGTCTTCGATCCGCGTTTTGATACGCGTTTTTGGGCCGAGGCTCCGCAGGCCATGCGCGCCCATGCCACGGCTGCCGACTATGCGCAGCTGCGCGGCGCCATGGGGCTGGAGCGCGCCGTCATCGTCCAGCCGCGTGCGCATGGCACGGACAACCGGGCCACGCTGCACGCCATCCAGTCGCTGGGCGCTGCAAGCACGCGTGGCATTGCCGTAGTGCACCCCGAGAGCACCGACGCCCAGCTGCAGGCGCTGCATGACGGCGGCATTCGCGGCATCCGCTTTTCGCTGCACACCGAGCACGATGCAGCCGTGCGGCTGGACATGCTGGAGCCGTTGGCCGAGCGCATTGCCCCGCTGGGCTGGCATGTGCAGCTGCACTGGCTGGCCAACCAGATCGCGGCCCATGCGGCGCTGCTGCAGCGGCTGCCATGCACCCTGGTGTTCGACCACATGGCGCGGCTGGCTGACAGCACTGACGGCGCAGGCGTGCACCAGCCCGCCTTCGGTGTGGTCCGTGGGCTGGTGCAGCAGGGCAGGGCCTGGGTCAAGCTCTCGGGCCCGTATCTGAACAGCCGGGCGGGCCTGGCCGCAGGCTATGCCGATTGCGACGCGCTGGCGCAGGCCTGGGTGGCCGAGGCCCCGCAGCGCCTGGTCTGGGGCAGCGACTGGCCCCATGTCACCGAAGCTGCCCATCCGCCGCAGACCCCGATGCTGCTGGCGCTGCTGTCACGCTGGATTCCCGATGCGGCGCTGCGCGCCCGCGTGCTGGTGGACAACGCCGCCGAGCTGTACGGATTCGATTGAGGGCGCGGGGCACGCAAGCCTCGCAGCCCAGGTTTTCACCATGGAGCAACAGGAGACAGAAACGTGAAGAAGATCAAGACATTGCGGCCCGCCATGACGGTGCTGGCCTTGGGGTTGGGCCTGGGACTGGGACTTTTCCAGGGCACGCTGCATGCGGCCGACTATCCGGCCGCGCAGGCCATCACGGTCGTCGTGCCGTTCTCGGCCGGCGGCGGTGCGGACAATGCGGCGCGCATCATCGCCAAGGCGCTGGGCGAGGTCTCGGGCCAGACCGTGGTGGTGGACAACAAGGCCGGCGCCAGCGGCGCCATTGGTGCCGCCCTCGTGGCGCGTGCCAAGGCCGATGGCTATACGGTGCTGTATGACGCATCGTCCTTCGCCATCAACCCCGCGTTGCGCAAGCTGCCCTATGACCCGGCCAAGGACTTCATTGCCGTGTCCCAGGCCATCAGCGTGCCCAACATCCTCGTGGCGGCGCCGTCCTCGCCCTACAACAGCCTGGCCGACTTCATGAATGCCGCGCGGCAAAAGCCCGGCAGGCTCACCTATGCCTCCTACGGCCCGGGCAGCCTGGCCCAGATGGCGACGGAACTGCTCAAGGCAGACGCCAAGTTCGATGCCGTCCACGTTCCCTACAAGGGCGGGGCGCCCGCCATCGTCGATGTCATGGGCGGCCAGGTCGATGTGTACTTTGCCAACGCCGCCTCCAGCATCAACTATGTCAAGGGCGGCAAGCTCAAGGCGCTGGCCGTGTCCTCGGCCAAGCGCATGCCGGACCTGCCCGACGTGCCCACGGTGGCGGAAAGCGGCATCAAGGGCTTCGAGGTGACGGAGTGGAACGGCTTCTTCCTGCCCGCAGGCACCGCGCCCGAGACCGTGCAGAAGCTGCAGGACCTGGTGCAAAAGGCCCTGGCCCTGCCGGCCACGCGCGCCAGCCTGGAGAAACTGGGCCTGACGCCCGTGGGCAGCTCCTCCGCAGCCTTCACGGGCTTCGTGGCCGCCGAGCGCAAGCGCTGGGATGCCGTGGTCAAGGCCAACGGCATCACCGTGCAGTGAGCCGCCGCGCGTGACGGGACTCAGGGCGTGGCGGTGACGCGCAGCAACTGCCCGCCCTGGGCGTCCGTCAGCAGGTAAAGCCAGCCGTCCGGTCCCTGGCGCACATCGCGCACGCGCTGGCCCAGGCGCGGCAGCACCTGCTCGCTGGCCGTCACCTTCCCGGACCTGATCGTCAGGCGCTCCAGCCGCTGGAACTTGAGCGAGCCCACGACCAGCGATCCCTTCCATTGCGCCCCATACCGGTCACTGGTCACAAAGGCCATGCCTGAGGGGGCGATCGACGGCACCCAGTAGTGCAGCGGCTGCTCCATGCCCTCCTTGCGCGTGATGCCGGCGCCGATCTTGCCGCCGCCATAGTTCTCGCCGTAGGTGATCACGGGCCAGCCGTAGTTCTTGCCGGGCTCGGGCCGGTTGACCTCGTCGCCGCCCTGCGGGCCGTGCTCATGCATCCACAGGCTGCCATCGGGCGCCAGCGCCGCGCCCTGGGCGTTGCGGTGGCCGTAGCTCCAGATCTCGGGCCAGGCATCCGCGCGGCCGACAAAGGGGTTGTCCCTGGGCACGCTGCCGTCCTTGGCAATGCGCACGATCTTGCCCAGGTGGCTTTGCAGGTTCTGGGCCTCTTCCTTGTAGCGCGAGCGCTCGCCCAGCGCCAGGAACAGCGTGCCATCGCTCTTGCCGTCCACCCTGCGCTCCACGATGCGGCAGCCGAAATGCAATGCGCTCGCGTACCTGGGGCGCTGCGAGAACAGCACTTTCACCTGCTCCAGCCGGCTGGCATCGTCGGACAGCCGGGCGCTGGCCAGCGCCGTGCTGTTCTTGCCGCTGTCGGCGCCGCTGCCGGGCTCGGAGTAGCAGAAGTACAGCTGGCGGTTGCGCGCGAAGTCGCTGTCCAGCACCACGTCCAGCAGGCCGCCCTGGCCTGCGGCCTCCACGGCCGGAAGGCCCGCCAGGGGAGCGCCCAGCCTTCCGTCGCCCTGCACGATGCGCATGCGGCCCGGCCGCTCGGTCACCAGGTAGCGCCCATCCGGCAGGAAAGCCATGGCCCAGGGGTGCTCCAGGCCTTCGGCGACGATTTCTGTGGAGAGGTTGGGGCTGGCGGCCCACAGTGCGCCGGACAGGCCCAGGGTGCTGATGGCGAGGGCGGCGGATAGGGATGGCGGCATGCCGATGCTCCTGTGATGAGGGGACAAGACGGGAAGCCGGATGCACCGCCGTTGACGTCGGCGGCGGTGCAGCGCAGGCAGGGGGCTTCGCACAAGCCAGCATCATGCACGACGCCACCAGAGCCTGCGGCGACCTGTCAACCACTGTGCAAAAAGCCCGCGCAGCCACTTGCGCGGGTGTATAAACAGCGCTCTTTCGGCGCCGGGCCGGGTCCCTGCGGGGGCGGGCGGCGGCGCCTCCTACCCACCAGAGAATCCGCAAGGGAAAAGCAGCCATGGGCGCGCAATGGAAAGCAAAGGGCAAGGCGCTGGTCGCCGACGCCAAGGGAAAGCTGTTTGGCAAGCTTGTCAAGGAAATCATCGTCGCGGCGCGCGCCGGCGCCGATCCGGCAGGCAACTCGCGCCTGCGCATGGCGGTGGAAGCCGCACGCAAGGCCTCCATGCCCAAGGACACGCTCGAGCGTGCCATCAAGAAGGGCTCGGGCGTGGGTGCCGATGCCGTCAACTACGAGCGCGTGGTCTATGAAGGCTACGGCCCCAACCGCGTGCCGGTGATGATCGAGTGCCTGACCGACAACGTGAACCGCACGGCGCCCAACATGCGCGTGTGCTTTCGCAAGGGCCAGATGACGGCCGTGGCCTGGGACTTCGACCATGTGGGCATGATCGAAGGCGAGCCCGAAGGCGGCGCCGATGCCGAACTGGCCGCCATCGAGGCCGGTGCACAGGACTTCGAGCCCGGCGAGGAAGAGGGCACGACGCTGTTCATCACCGACCCCACCGACCTCGATACCGTGAGCAAGGCGCTGCCGGCCCAGGGCTTCAAGGTGCTGTCGGCCAAGCTGGGCTACAAGGCCAAGACGCCGGTCAGCATGGCCAGCCTGTCGGCTGAGCAGCAGGAGGAAGTGCAGGACTTCCTGGCCGGCATCGAGAACGACGATGACGTGCAGAACGTCTACGCGGGCCTGGTGGATTGATGACGCTGTCCCCGCTGCCAAGCAAAAAAGCCGCACATCGTGCGGCTTTTTTGTGGGTGCAGGCGCCCAGCGCCCGGCGGCTCACTTGGTGCCGAAGATTCGGTCGCCCGCGTCGCCCAGGCCCGGCAGGATGTAGCCGTGGGCGTCCAGCTGGCGGTCCACGGCGGCCGTGTAGATGTCCACGTCGGGATGGGCCTTCTGCATGGTGGCCACGCCTTCGGGCGCTGCCAGCAGGCACATGAACTTGATGGACTTCGGGTTCAGCTGCTTCAGGCGCGCCACGGCGGCGGCGGCCGAATTGCCCGTGGCCAGCATGGGATCGACGACCAGCACGTCGCGCTCTTCCATCTCGGAGGGCATCTTGAAGTAGTACTCGACGGGCTGCAGCGTCTCGGGGTCGCGGTACAGGCCGATGTGGCCAATGCGCGCGCCGGGCACGACGTTGAGCATGCCGTCGAGGAAACCGTTGCCGGCGCGCAGGATGGACACCAGCACCAGCTTCTTGCCGTCGATGACCTTGCCGGTCATGGTCTCCAGCGGGGTCTCGATCTCGATGTCCTGCAGCGGCATGTCGCGCGTGATCTCGTAGGCCATCAGCGTGGACAGCTCGCCCAGCATGCGGCGAAAGCTGTTGGTGCTGGCTTCCTTGCGGCGCATCAGCGTGAGCTTGTGTTGGACCAGCGGGTGGTCGATCAGGTGCAGAGTACTCATGGTTTTCTTCTGGAAAAAAGGGCGCCGGTATTTTGGGGCCGGCGCCAGGGGTCGGTTCAGTCGTGCAGAAAGCGCGCGTAGCGCGCCAGGTCCACATTGCCGCCGCTGATGAGAATGCCCACGCGTGCGCCCGACAGCGCAACCCCGCCATGCAGGGCGCCCGCCAGCGAGAGCGCTCCCGTGGGTTCGACCACGATTTTCTTGCGTTCCGCGTAAAAGCGCATGGCCTGCACCAGATGCTCGTCCGCCACGGCCAGGATATCTTCGACATGCTCGCGGATGATGGCGAATGTGATATCGCCGATGGACTGGGTCTGCGCGCCGTCGGCAATGGTGTGGGGCGTGGGGATCTGCACGATCCGGCCTGCGCGCAGCGACTGGCGGGCATCGTCGCCGGCCTGGGGCTCGACGCCGTAGACCTTGCAGCGCGGAGAGAGCTGTCCGGCTGCCAGCAGGCTGCCCGACAGCAGGCCGCCGCCGCCCAGGCAGACGAACAGGTAGTCCAGATCGGGCACCTCCTCGAACAATTCCTTGGCCGCCGTGCCCTGGCCGGCAATCACGTCGCGGTGGTTGAACGGCGGGATCAGCGTCATGCCGCGCTCGTCGGCCAGGCGCCGGGAGATGGCTTCGCGGTCCTCGGTGAAGCGGTCATAGGTCACCACCTGGGCACCGTACGAGCGCGTGGCCGCCATCTTGGAGGCAGGCGCATCCTCGGGCATGACGATGAGCGCGGGCATGTCCAGCATCTGCGCGGCCAGTGCCACGGCCTGGGCATGGTTGCCCGAAGAGAAGGCCAGGGCGCCGCGCTTGCGCTGCTCGGGGGTGAACTGCGACAGCGCGTTGTAGGCGCCGCGTATCTTGAAGGCACCCGTGCGCTGCAGGTTCTCGCACTTGAAGAACAGCTGGGCGCCCAGCAGCTCGTCGGCGGTGCGGCTGCGCAGTATGGGGGTGCGGTGGGCCACGCCCTCCAGCCGGCCGGCTGCGGCGGCAACGTCGTCATAGGTGGGCAGCGAGGGAGGGCTGTTCGTCGTCATGGCGTGCGGTTCCGCAAAGTGGATGGAGGCGGTTTCGATCATAGCCGCATGCGCAGGCTTTCAGCGCCCTGAAATGCGCCAGCCGTTGCATGGCAACGGCTGGGTGCTATGGTGTTTGATGCGGCGCAGTGCCGGTGCGCCAGCGCTTCAGCGCTTCTTGTTGCCCAGGATGCCGCCGAGCACGCCGCGCAGGATTTCCTTGCCCAGCGAATTGCCCATGGTGCGCATGGTGGACTTGGCCATGGTCTGAACCAGGCCGTCGTGCTTGCCTCCGCGCGGGCCTGTGGTGCCGAACAGAAGGTCCTTGAGCCCGTCCATCATGGCGCCGCCGCCTTCGCTGGCGGCGGGTGCGGCTCCGGCAGGGCTTGCCTGCGAGGCCCCGTCGCCGGATGCTGCCGTGCGTCCGCGCAGCACTTCGTAGGCCGATTCGCGGTCCACCGCCTTTTCATAGACACCTGCCACCAGCGATTGCGCCAGCAAGACCTTGCGCTGCTCCTCGCTGATCGGACCGATCTGGCTGCCCGGTGGAATGACATAGGCGCGTTCGGTGATGCCGGGGCGGCCCTTTTCATCGAGGAAGCTCACCAGGGCCTCGCCCACGGCCAGCTCCGTGATGGCGGCCTCGATGTCCAGCCCCGGCTTGGGCCGCATCGTGGTGGCCGTGGCCTTGACGGCCTTCTGGTCGCGCGGCGTGAAGGCGCGCAGTGCATGCTGCACGCGATTGCCCAGCTGGGCCAGCACGGTGTCGGGCACGTCCATCGGGTTTTGCGTGACGAAATACACGCCCACGCCCTTGGAGCGCACCAGGCGCACCACCAGCTCGATGCGTTCGAGCAGCACCTTGGGCGCATCGTTGAACAGCAGGTGGGCCTCGTCGAAGAAGAAGACCAGCTTGGGCTTGTCGGGGTCGCCGATCTCGGGCAGGCGCTCGAACAGCTCGGACAGCATCCACAGCAGGAAGGTGGAGTACAGGCGCGGCGAATTCATCAGCTTCTCGGCCGCCAGGATGTTGACCACGCCCTTGCCGCCCGCATCGGTCTGCATCAGGTCGTTGATGTCGAGCATGGGCTCGCCAAAGAATTTGTCGCCGCCCTGCGACTCGATGGCCACCAGTCCGCGCTGTATGGCCCCCACGCTGGCGGCACTGATGTTGCCGTACTCGGTGGTGAACTGCTTGGCGTTGTCGCCCACGTGCTGGAGCATGGACCGCAGGTCCTTGAGGTCCAGCAGCAGCAGTCCGTTGTCGTCGGCAATCTTGAAGACCAGGTTGAGCACGCCCATCTGCGTGTCGTTCAGGGCCAGCATGCGCCCGATCAGCAGCGGCCCCATGTCCGAAACCGTGGCGCGCACCGGATGGCCCAGCTCGCCGAACACGTCCCACAGCGTGGTGGGGCAGGCCAGGGGCTGGGGAATCTCGATGCCGCGCTCCTGCAGCGAAGCCGCCATCTTGGCGCCGGTGCTGCCGCTTTGGCTGATGCCCGACAGGTCGCCCTTGATGTCGGCCATGAACACCGGCACGCCGATTTCGGAGAAGCCTTCCGCCATTTTCTGCAGCGTCACGGTCTTTCCGGTGCCCGTGGCGCCGGTGATCAGGCCATGTCGATTGGCCAGTGCGGGCAGCAGCAGGCATTCTGTGGCAGAGTGGCGGGCGATCAGAAGTGGAGCGGCCATTTCGGGTTTCCTCGGGGGAGCATGCGGTCAAAAGTAAAATCCCAGCCGCAAGGTTAAATCAATATCAAAGGACAGCCTGTGGCAGGACACAGTAAATGGGCCAATATCCAGCACCGCAAAGGCCGCCAGGACGAAAAGCGCGGCAAGGTCTGGACTCGCATCATCCGTGAAATCATGGTGGCGGCACGCACGGGAGGGGGCGATCTCAGCGCCAACCCGCGCCTGCGCCTGGCGGTGGAAAAGGCCAAGGCGGCCAACATGCCGGCCGACAACATCAAGCGCAACATCGACAAGGCCACGGGCAATCTCGAAGGCGTGACCTATGAGGAAATCCGCTACGAAGGCTACGGCATTGGCGGCGCGGCCATCATCGTGGACACCATGACCGACAATCGCGTGCGCACTGTGGCGGATGTGCGTCATGCCTTCAGCAAGTACGGTGGCAACATGGGCACGGAGGGTTCCGTGTCCTTCCAGTTCAAGCATGTCGGACAACTGATCTTCGCTCCCGGAAGCGACGAGGACCAGATCATGGGAGTGGCGCTGGAGGCCGGTGCCGAGGACGTGATCACCGATGATGAGGGGGCCATCGAGGTGCTGACCGCACCCGCCGAGTTCGAAACCGTGCGCGACGCGCTGCAGGCCAAGGGCCTGACGCCGGAGGTGGCTGAAGTCACCATGCGCCCGGAAAACACCATCGCCCTGCAAGGCGATGACGCAGCCCGCATGCAAAAGCTGCTGGACATGATCGAAGACCTGGATGACGTACAGGACGTCTACCACAACGCTGAACTATGAAAATTCTTGTGATTGGTGGCGGAGGCCGCGAGCACGCCCTGGCGTGGAAACTGGCTGAATCGCCGAAATCGACCAAGGTCTATGTGGCCCCCGGCAACGGTGGCACGGGCTTGGCCGGCGGCAAGGTGGAGAACCTCAACATCACCGACCCGCAGGCGCTGCGCGAGTGGGCGCAGGCCGAGAAGGTCGCGCTGACCGTGGTCGGCCCCGAGGCTCCGCTGGCTGCCGGCGTGGTCGATGAGTTCCGCGCCCACGGCCTGCGCATCTTCGGCCCCTCCAAGGCGGCCGCCCAGCTGGAAAGCTCCAAGGCGTTTTCCAAGGACTTCATGGCGCGCCACGGCATCCCCACGGCGCTCTACGAGACTTTCACCGACCCGGTTGCTGCCCACGCCTATGTGGATCGCCTGGGTGCGCCTATCGTGGTCAAGGCCGACGGCTTGGCCGCAGGCAAGGGCGTGGTCGTTGCGACCACGCTGCAGGAAGCCCACGACGCCGTGGACTTCATGCTCGTGGACAACAAGTACGGCGTGGCCCACAACGACGGCGGCGCCCGCGTGGTGATCGAGGAATTCCTCGCCGGCGAGGAAGCCAGCTTCATCGTGCTGTGCGACGGCAAGAACGTCCTGGCCCTGGCGACCAGCCAGGACCACAAGCGCCTGAAGGACGGCGACCAGGGCCCGAACACGGGCGGCATGGGCGCCTACTCGCCCGCGCCCGTGGTCACGGCCGACGTGCATGCCCGCGCCATGCGCGAGATCATCCTGCCGACCATCCGCGGCATGGAAAAGGACGGCATTCCCTACACCGGCTTCCTGTATGCGGGCCTGATGATCGATGCATCCGGCCATCCCAAGACGCTGGAGTTCAACTGCCGCATGGGCGACCCCGAGACCCAGCCCATCATGATGCGTCTCAAGAGCGATCTGGTGGACGTCATGCTGGCGGCCACCGATGCCAAGCTCGACCAGGTCGAGCTGCAATGGGACCGCCGCACGGCGCTGGGCGTGGTCATGGCCGCAGCAGGCTACCCCGAGGACCCGCGCAAGGGCGATGCCATCAGCGGGCTGCCGCAGGACGCCGCCGATGCCATGGTCTTCCATGCCGGCACCCAGCTCAAGGACGGTGTGCCCGTCACCAGCGGTGGCCGCGTACTGTGCGTCACCGTGCTGGCCGACAGCGTCAAGCAGGCCCAGCAAAAGGTCTATGACGTGGCGCGTGGCATCCATTTCGATGGTGCCCAGTACCGCCGCGACATCGGCTTCCGTGCCGTGAAGAACTGAGTCCATGGCAGAGCAATCGACCGGGCAGGCGCTGCCCGTGGCCCTGGTGCGCGAGTACCTGACGGGCCTGCAGGCCCGCATCACGCAGGCGCTGGAACAGGTGGAAGGCGAGGGCGGTGCACGCTTTCTGTCCGACGCCTGGAGCAAGGGCCCCGGCGAGCGCCTGCAGGGCGATGGCATCACCCGCATCATGGAAGGCGGCCGCGTGTTCGAGCGCGCGGGCTGCGGCTTCTCGCATGTGCGCGGGCCGCAGCTGCCGCCCTCGGCCACGCAGCACCGGCCTGAGCTGGCCGGTGCGCCGTTCGAGGCCATGGGCGTGTCCCTGGTCTTCCATCCGCGCAATCCTTTTGTGCCTACGGTGCACATGAATGTGCGAATGATTGCGGCCGGCTCAGGTGCAGCCGGCTCAGGTGCGGCAGGGCAGCCGGGCAACGAACCCACCTGCTGGTTCGGCGGCGGCATGGACCTGACGCCGGTCTACGGCTTCGAGGAAGATGCACAGCACTTTCACCGCGTCTGCCGCGATGCGCTGGCGCCTTTTGGCGACACGCTCTACCCGCGCTTCAAGACCTGGTGCGACGAGTACTTCCGCCTGAAGCACCGCAACGAGCAGCGCGGCATCGGCGGCATCTTCTTCGACGACTTCTCGGAACTGGGCCAGGCGCGCAGTTTCGACATGCTGCGTTCGGTGGGCGATGCCTTTCTGGAGTCCTACCTTCCCATCGTCGAGCGCCGCCAGGCCATGGACTACGGGCAGCAGCAGGTCGATTTCCAGCGCTACCGCCGCGGCCGCTATGTGGAGTTCAACCTGGTCTGGGACCGGGGCACGCACTTCGGCCTGCAGTCCGGCGGGCGTACGGAGTCCATCTTGCTGTCCATGCCACCGCATGCGAGCTGGAGCTACCAGCGCGAGGACGCGCCCGGCACCCCCGAGCGCGCTTTGCTGGAGCAATTCCTGGTGCCCCGCGACTGGCTTTGAGCCCGAGAGCCGCCCTCCCGAGCGGCGTGGCGAAATCCGCGCGTGCAAGGGAATAGGCGGCAAAACTATAATTTCAATAGCTTGAGGCGCAGCGTTGGCTGCGTTCTCCACTTTCTTCGGCGCGAAATCTTCCGGCGATCTGTGGGCGAACTCCATGCATTTTGGAGCGCCGCTACAGCCCAGCCCTCTACGGGCCGCACGGCGCTCGCGCTATATTGATCCCATTCCTATTCCATTGATCACCGCCTGATGACCACTTCCACCAAATCGGATTCCGCAGCCAAGCGCGACGTGACCAAGCTGCAACGCGCCATTGTTGACGGCCTCGAAAACGTCAAGGCCCAAGACATCCAGGTCTTCAATACCGAAAAGCTCTCGCCGCTGTTCGAGCGCGTGATCGTGGCTGCGGGCACCTCCAACCGCCAGACCAAGGCGCTGGCCTCCAGCGTGCGCGACGCCGTCAAGCAGGCCGGTTTCCCCGTGCCGCGCCAGGAAGGCGAAGAAAACGGCGAGTGGATCATCGTGGACTGCGGCCAGGCCGTGGTCCATGTCATGCAGCCGGCCATCCGCCAGTACTACCGCCTGGAAGAGATCTGGGGCGAGACGCCTGTACGCCTGAAGCTGGGCGCTCCCAAGCCCACGCGCTCGGCTGCCACCGACAAGGCGGAAGAAAAGGCCAAGAAGGCTGCAACCAAGAAGGCGGCGGCAACCGCTGCCAAGCCTGCAGCCAAGAAGGCCGCTTCTGGCGCAGCCTCCGCCGCCGCCAAGAAGCCCGCTGCCAAGAAGGCGGCCCCTGCCAAGGCCGCTGCACCCCGTTCCGCAGCGGCAAAGCCGGCCGCCGCAAAGTCGGCTGCTGTGAAGTCGGCCGCAGCCAAGTCGCCGGCCGGCAAGACGGCGGCGCCCAAGGCCATCAAGACCGTGGTGGTCAACCGCGCCCCCGCCAAGGCCAAGGCTGGCGCCGCTGCCAAGCCTGTCGCCAAGCCGGCAGCCAAGCGCGCTCCCCGCGCCAAGGCCTGAGCGGTTCAGGGCTGACGCTGCATGAAGCTGTTGATCGTGGCCGTGGGCCAGCATGTGCCCGACTGGGCGCAGACAGCCTACGACGACTACGCAAAGCGTTTTCCTCCGGAACTCAAGGTGGAGCTCAAGGCCGTCAAGACGGAGCCACGCGGCTCCAAGACGGTCGAGACCCTGTACGCGGCCGAGCGCAAGCGCATCGAGGCCGCCATTCCGCGCGGCACGCGCATCGTCGTGCTCGATGAGCGCGGCACCAATCTGACGACCAAGGCCCTGGCCCAGCGCCTGCAGGGCTGGCAGCTGGAGGGCGATGACGTGGCCCTCATCATCGGAGGCCCGGACGGTCTGGACCCCGCCTTCAGGCAGGCCGCACACGAGCGCATACGCCTGTCGGACCTGACCCTGCCGCATGCCATGGTGCGGGTGCTCCTTATCGAGCAGCTGTACCGTGCCTGGTCGGTCAACGCCGGCCATCCCTACCACCGGGAATAGCGGCAGCGGCGGTGTCATGCGGATCGGAAGATCTCGTGATACTATGATTTTGATAGCCTTCGGCGCTTTGATACAAAGGGCTGAAGGCATTTCTCATTTTCATCATGCCGCCCTTCATCTACCTAGCCTCCCAAAGCCCCCGCCGCCGCCAACTGCTGGAGCAGCTGGGCGTGGCCCATGAGCTTTTGCTGCCCAATGCGGATGGCGACATCGCCGAAGATGCCGAGGCCATGGAAGCCGAGCTGGCCGGCGAGGCAGCGCGCGACTACGTGCAGCGCGTGACCGCACTCAAGCTCGACGCTGCCGTGGCCCGCCACGCGCGCCGTGCGCTGGCTGCCGCTCCCGTGCTCTGCTCGGACACCACGGTGGCGCTCGACGGCCGCATTCTGGGCAAGCCCGCCGATGCCGACGATGCACGCCGCATGCTGACGGGGCTTGCCGGCCGAGAGCATGAGGTGCTGACAGCCGTGGCCATACAGCATGGCGCGCGGCGCCTGGCTGCGCTGTCGGTCTCCCGGGTTCGCTTTGCGGCCATGAGCGCTCAGCAGATCGATGCCTACGTGGCCTCGGGCGAGCCCATGGGCAAGGCCGGTGCCTATGGCATACAGGGCCGTGCGGCGGCCCATGTGCAGTGGCTGCAAGGCAGCTACTCGGGCATCATGGGCCTGCCGCTGTTCGAGACGGCGGCGCTGTTGCGCGAGCTGGGCTGGGCGCTGTAGGCCAGCTCCCCGACCTGGGCCCCGAGGGGCGTGCAGGCAGGCGCGCACGGCCGACGGCAGCGCGCGGCACGGCAAGATGTCTGCCGGGCCGCTCCGGCCGAGAAATACAAACGACAAAGCACACCACAGGCACAGCATGCAGCAAGACATTCTGATCAATTGGTCGCCACAGGAAACGCGCGTGGCCATCATCGAGAACGGCGCCGTCCAGGAACTGCACATGGAGCGCCCGCTGGAGCGCGGCCTGGTCGGCAACGTGTACCTGGGCAAGGTCTCGCGTGTGCTGCCGGGCATGCAGTCGGCCTTCATCGACATCGGCCTGGAGCGCGCGGCCTTCCTGCACGTGGCCGATGTCTGGCAGCGGCAGGAAGGGGGCGAGGCCCCCATGTTCGCGCGCAAGGACATGCCTGTCGTGCCCATCGAAAAGCAGGTTTTCGAGGGCCAGACCATCATGGTGCAGGTCATCAAGGATCCGATCGGCACCAAGGGCGCGCGCCTGTCCACGCAGATCAGCATTGCGGGACGCCTGCTGGTGCTGCTGCCGCAGGACGACCACATCGGCATCTCGCAGAAAATCCCGCAGGGCGAGCGCGATGCCCTGCGCGCCCGGCTGCAGGGCCTGGTCGGCACCAAGGAGACCGGCGGCGGCGGCGGCTTCATCCTGCGCACCAATGGCGAGGACTCCAGCGACGCCGAGCTGGCCGACGACATCCGCTACCTGCGCAAGACCTGGAGCCGCATCAAGGAGGCCTCGGTGCGCCTGCCGCCCATGTCGCTGCTGCACCAGGACCTGAACCTGCTGCAGCGCGTGCTGCGCGATCTGGTGGGCGAAGGCACGCAGAGCATCCGCATCGACTCCAAGGAGCAGTTCGCCCTGCTCATGACCTTCGGGCAGGAGTACATGCCGGCGGCCGTGCCCAAGCTGCAGCATTACCGCGGCGAGCGGCCCATCTTCGATCTGTTCGCCATCGACGAGGAAATCGCCCGCGCGCTGGGCCGGCGCGTGGACCTCAAGTCGGGCGGCTACCTGATCGTGGACCAGACAGAGGCGCTGACCACGGTGGACGTCAATACCGGCGGCTACGTGGGCGCGCGCAACTTCGACGACACCATCTTCAAGACCAACCTGGAAGCCGCCCACCAGATCGCGCGCCAGCTGCGCCTGCGCAACCTGGGCGGCATCATCATCGTGGATTTCATCGACATGGTGCGCGACGACCACCAGGCCGAGGTGCTGTCCGAATTCAAGCGCCAGCTCGGGCGCGACCGCGTCAAGACCATGGCGGGTGGCTTCTCGCAGCTGGGCTTGGTGGAGATGACGCGCAAGCGCACGCGCGAATCGCTGGCCCACATGCTGTGCGAATCCTGCCCGGTCTGCCAGGGCAAGGGCCATGTGAAGACCGTGCGCAGCGTCTGCTACGAGGTGCTGCGAGAAATCCTGCGCGAGGCGCGCCAGTTCAACCCGCGCGAGTTCCGCATCGTGGCCTCGCCCAAGGTGGTCGAGATGTTCCTGGACGAGGAAAGCCAGCACCTGGCCGGCCTGTCCGACTTCATCAAGAAACCCATCTCGCTGCAGGCCGAGACCGCCATGGCACAGGAGCAGTACGACATCGTGCTGCTGTGAACCGGTATTTATCTTGCCAATTCATTATCAATAGCGATTCGGCATCTTTTGCGCAAATGGGTTCATATGAATCGATTTGCGCGTTGCTATGGATTGGCGATTCCCGATAATTAACTTTGTCTCGGCATTTTTGATACCGTTTGTTGCAATCAGTGCCTCAGCAACTGAAAGGGCGACAAATGGGAATCGACTCCACCATTGTGCGTGCTGCCATACACCCGGGAATTGGTGTGGCGCGTATTGGCAATAGCCCGGATGAGTACTATGTCGGCCCCGAGCTGATGCATATGCCGCCCATGGCGCCGGGCAGCCTGCGTGATGCGCAGGGCGCGCTCAAGCGCCAGGCTGCGCGCTTTCGCATCTACGGCTACAACGCCGCGGGCGAGGTGGTGCGTGAACTCACGGCCGACCAGGACGAAATCGAATGGGAAGTCGAACTGGCCAATACCAAGGCTGCTTGGTATCAATTCCAATTGGCGCTGGACGTGCCTGAAGCCGCAGCGGCCGATCCCACGATTTTGCGCAATGCCAAGGTGAAGGACCGGAAAAGCCTGGCCATTCGGCCGGGAGCCCGCCGAATTGCCAAAGGCTCGGCCCCGGTGGCATTCGACAGCGGCAGTTTCTGCGGCAAGCCGGTTTATCTGGGCGAATTGCGCATTGAAAAGACGGGCCAGCTTCTCGTGCTGGGAGGCCGGGGCGTCTCTGCCTCCGTGGATGGCTCCAAGGCCACTACGTTTGCGAACAACGAGGGCTGGCATGACGATGTGGCCGACGGCCCGGTGCGCGCGAAGGTCGTCGTGGCCGGCGTTTCCGTGCCGGTGGATGCGGCATGGGTCACGGTTGCGCCGCCCAACTACGGCCCGCAGATGAAGTCGGTGCGCACCATGAAGGACCTGATGGAGGATGTTTTCATCCGCTCGGGCATGGCTGCGTTTCCGCTGCAGGTCTCCTTCAGCCGGCACATTCTGCCCATACTCCAGCGCCAGAGTAGCCTGCAGTGGGCGAACAAGGGCTTTGCCGCCCAATTCGGCTGGGGTGCCGCCGCCAGTGCGGATGACGAGGCGTGGATCGCCAGGCTCAACAGCCCGGGCACGACCTGGGCCGAGCTGCGCCAGCAGGTTGCGAATGCCTTCCGCCGTTTTGACCGTGATGGCGCATCTCCTCAGCCCTGGCCCTGGCTGTATGGCGACGCCATGGCCGTGCCGCCGGCCGACACGCCGCGCCAGCATGCGGCGCTGACGGCCACGCAGCTGAGGATGCTGGACCTGTGGGCCGCAGGCCACTTTCTCTCCGACTGGACGCCCGGCCAGAAGTACCCGGCCCAGCTGTCCGATGTGCCGCTGCAGGAGCAGCCCACCATGCTCGACCATGCCGCCATGGACGACTGCCTGGCCGATGCCTTTCACCCGGGTTGCGAGATCACCTGGCCCATGCGCCACGCCAGCATGTACCGGGCGCCATTTCGCATCCGCGAGGCGGCCGAGAACCCGCCCGAGCTGCAGCTCTACGGCTCGCGGCTCACCCCCGCCGTGGCGCTGTCCGAGAGCGGGCCGCTGTATGCACAGGTGGCCGGTGACCTCACGCGCTGGATGGCCGTTCCCTGGCAGACCGACACCGCCAGCTGCCGCAGCGGCTACTACGCCGGCTACGGCCCGCGCTACGACCCCTACCTGCCCACGTTCTGGCCGGCCCGCGTGCCCAACCAGGTGCTGACGCAGGAGGCCTATGAAAAGGTCATCGATACCGAACTGCCGCGCGATCAGCGTGTCGCCGCCTTCAACCGGCGCGAGTCGTGGTTCCGCACCCTGGGCGAGGGAGGCTATGAGAGCGAAATCAACCGCATGATCAGCCACTTCGGTGACATGGGCGTCATCGAGAATCGGCCGGGCCCGCTTGGCGACAAGGACTTCCCGCCGTTGATGCAGGTGGAAAACCGCATCGCCCCGGCGCCGTCGCACATGCTCAAGACTGCCGTGCAACCGGCCGGGCAGGAAGCGCCTCCCCGCATCGAGCCCTTCGACGCAGACAACGAAGAGCAGCTGCGCGCCCTGACGCAGCGCGGCCCGGTGCTGCCGCGCTGAATGGCGGCCATGTCTATGTCTGCGCATGCCATGGCCACCGCGCCGCTGCCGGATGAACTGGATGTGCTCGTCGTGGGCGCGGGACCGGCGGGCGCGGCCGTTGCCGCGCAGCTGGCAGGGCATTGCCGCGTGGCGCTGGTAGGACGCGCCGTGCAGGCTGGGCGGGCCATTGGCGAAACCCTGCCCGCTGCGGCCCGGGTGATTCTGTCCGACCTGGGCGTGTGGGATGCGTTCGCGGCACAGGGCCACCGTCCTGCCTGGTCGCGGCGGTCACTGTGGGGAAGCTCCGAGGTCATCTTTCAGGACGCACTGTTCGACCCGCATGGCGCGGGCTGGCACCTGGACCGCAAGCGCTTCGACGCCATGCTGCTGGAGGCTGCGCGCAGCCGTGGCGTGCCCTGCCTGGTGCCCGCCACGCTGCGCAGCCTGCAGCGCCAGCCACCGGGCGCGCCCATGCGCTGGCGCTGCCTGATCGATAGGGCGCAGGGCGACCCGGCGCACGGCCCGTTGGAGCTGTCCTGCCGCATCGTGGTCGATGCCACGGGCCGCGCGGCCCGGGTGGCCCGGCAGGCGGGTGCCGAGGTCCGCCGCGACGGCCGCCTGGTCTGTTTTCACGCCTGGGTGGAGCCGCCATCGCATGAGCATGCAGGCACCACCATGATCGAGTCGGATGCCGAAGGCTGGTGGTACAGCGCCGATCTGCCTGATGGCAGTTGCGTGATTGCCTGGCAGACCGATATCGACCTGCCCGAAGCCCGCCGCCTGCGCAGCACGGCGGATCTGCTGGACATGGCCGATCGCACGGCCCTGGTGGGCGCGCGCAGCGTGGGCAGCCAGGTGCTGGAGCCGTTGCGGGTGGCCGCCGCCCACGAGCAATGGCTGGATGCAGCCAGCGGGCCGGATTGGCTGGCCGTGGGCGATGCCTGCCTGTCCTTCGATCCGCTGGCATCGCAGGGTCTGCTCAACAGCCTGGTCACCGGCAGCGAGGCCGCCCTGGCCGTGCGCCGCAGCCTGGCGGGCGACGCCGGTGCGTTGCCTGCCTGGGATGTGTGGATCCGGTCGATACGCGCCGCGTACCGCAGCCATCACCAGCACTACTATGCGCTGGAGCCGCGCTGGGCGAACGAGACGTTCTGGGCCCGCCGCCAGCGGGCGCCGGAGGCGGGGGCCGGAGCCGACGTTATTGCCGCTCCAGCTTCGCCGTCTGCACGATCGCATTCCAGCGTTGGTACTCGGCCCGCGTGAATTCGCGGAAGGCCTTGGAGTCCAGCAGGCGCACTTCGCCGCCCAGTGCCGTCACCTTGGACTTGAAGTCGGCATGGCCCGCCACCTTGAGCGTGGCCTCTTCCAGGCGCTTGACGATGGCGGCCGGCGTGCCCTTGGGTGCCAGCACGCCGTTCCAGGTGCCGGTCACGAAGGTGGGGTAGCCGCTTTCCTTCATGGTCGGCACATCGGGCAGGGCGGGCAGGCGCTGCTCGGAGGTCACTGCCAGGGCCTTGAGCTTGCCCGACTGCACGAAGGGCAGGGCGGGCGTTACGTTCTCGAAGATGAAATCGATCTGGCCGCCCAGCAGGTCGGTCAGGGCCGGCGCGCTGCCCTTGTAGGGCACATGCACCATGTCCAGCTGGGTGGCGCTCTTGAACAGCTCGCCCGACAGGTGGACCGTGGAGCCGCTGCCCGGCGAGCCATAGCTCATGCCGGTCTTTTGCGCGGCGGCGCGTGCCACCAGGTCCTTCACCGTCCTGGCGGGCGTGCGCGTCTCGTTGACGACCAGCACATTGGGAATGGTGGTCACCAGGGCCACGTACTCGAAATCGCCCAGGTTCTTCTCGCTGAGGTTCTTGTACAGGCTCTGGTTGATGGCCTGGGTGCCGGCCGTGCCGAACAGCAGCGTATAGCCATCATTGGCCGCCGAAGCCACGCGGCTGGCGCCGATGGAGCCGTTGGCGCCGGAGATGTTTTCCACGATCACGGGCTGGCCCAGCGATTCGGACAGGCCCTGCGCCACCATGCGCGCCAGCACATCGGTATTGCCGCCAGGGGCGAAGGGCACGACCAGCTTGACGGGGCGGGTGGGATAGGCATCCGCCCAGGCCTGGGGCAGGGGCAGCAGCGTGGCGCCGAGCAGCGCGGCAGCGCGCAGGAATTGCTTGCGTGAAAGGGTACGGGGCATGGGGGATGTCTCCTTGTCGATGTTTTGGTGGCGCAGCGGCTGGGGCCAGCGGTGGATTTTCAGGCGGGCCAATGCTGGGCGGTGGCTGTCTTGACGTCAATCAATGTTTTGGCAGGACGTCATGCGGCGGGCGAATGACCTGTTCGGCCTTGCTCGGCAAATGAGAATGGATTGAACCGGCGTGCGCCCGTCATGGCTCCTGCAACCACGGCGCAAGCCTCCTGGACCCGCCCATGAACAAGGTCCGCCCCCTCTCCTGCATCCGCCCCCGACGCTGCCAACTGCCCGCACCCATGCGGCTTTGCGGCTCGTGCCTGCATCTGCACGGTGCGCCCCATGACGTGGGCTGGCGCCTGCCGGGGCGCCGGGGTGGAGCGGGAATTGCCGCTGTCCATGCCGATGCCGATACAGCTAGAAATCCGCCTTCAGGCTCACCGTCAGATTGCGCGGCTCGCCCCACCAGCCCTGGTTGTAGAAGCCGATCTGGCTGTAGTACTGCCGGTCCAGCAGGTTGTTGAGCTGCACGCTGGCCGACCAGGTGGGGTCGATGCGGTAGTGGGCCGAGAGGTTGACCACCAGGTAGCTGCCCTGGCCTACCTGCACGCTCTGGCGCAGCGGGTTGGTCACGTTCTGCCAGATGCGGCTTTGCCAGCGCAGGTTGCCGCCCAGGCTCAGGCCTTGCAGCGCACCCTCGAAGCTGCGCATGGCCATGAGCTTGACCAGGCTGCGCGGGTGCGTGGTGTTGAAGGCGGCGCCGCTGGCGCTGCGTGCCGTGTAGTGCGTGTAGCTGGCGCCCAGGCGCCAGCCCCGGGCCGGCTCGCCGCTGAGTTCCAGATCGATGCCGCGCACCTGGGCGCCCTTGACTCCCCGGTAGGCCTTCTGGTCCGTGGTGCCGTCGATGAATTCGCCCGTGTCCTGTGCCAGGTTGTCCTGGCGGGTCTGGAACAGCGCGGCAGAACCCTGCAGCCGGTCCTGCAGCCAGGAGCCCTTGAGGCCCAGCTCGAAGGCCTGGCCGGTGACGGGGTCCAGGATGCTGCCTTGCTTGTCGCGGTAGTTCTGGGGCGTGAAGATTTCCGTGTAGCTCAGGTAGGCCGTGTGCCGGGCATCGATGTCCCACAGCAGGCCGGCGTAGGGCGTGATTTCGTTGCTGTAGCGGTAGTCGCGCAGGCTGCCGAAGTAGTTCTGGCGCGTGGACCAGCGGCTCAGGCGGGCGCCGGCCACGGCCGTCCAGCCATCGGCCAGCGAGAAACGCCCCACGGCATAGCCGCCGCTTTGGCGCATGCGGCTGTCGTCGCCGCCGTTGGAGGCGTCGGACCAGCCCGGCTCGGCCAGGCTGCCGTTGCGCCAGTCGAGGAAGTTGTCCGTGGCAGGCGGCGTGCCCAGCGGTGCATAGCGGCGGATGTCGATATCGTCGCGCACATGGTTCCATCCCACGGCAATCTCGTGCTGGCGCCCGAACAGCGCGACCGGGCCGCTGGCCGTGAGGTGCAGGCTGTCGCGCGAGCGGTCGCCCCGGTACTTGATGAAGGAGTTGGCCATGCCCAGGCCGGTGCTGGCGTCCGGCGCGCCGCCCCGGTAGACGTAGCGCATGTCGTAGTTGCCGTCGTTGCGGCTGTAGGCGGCGCGCAGCAGCCAGCGGTTGTCCAGGCGGTGGGTCAGGTCCAGCGTGGCCGTGGTGTTCTCGGTGCCGAAATGCGACCAGCGCGCGTTGTTGGACACCGAGCGGTCGAAGTCCGTGCGGCTGCCGTCCGCATAGAACAGCGGAAAGCCGGCGCCCATGCCGGGACTGGTGTTCTTCTGGTATTCGAGGCTGGTGACGAGCCGGGTGGCGGGCGTCAGGGCCGCGCTCACCACGGCGTACAGGCCCTGCCTGCGCTGGCCGAAGTGGCTGACGTAGCTGTCGCTGTCCGATTGCACGGCCACGACGCGGCCATGCACGCGGCCTTCGCGGTCCAGCGGCAGGGACAGATCGGCCTCGGCGCGGCGAAGGTTCCAGCGGCCCAGCGTCAGCGAGGCATGGCCGCCCGCCGTCTCGCGCGGCTGCTTGCGCACGAAGTTCACCGTGGCCGACGGATCGCCCGAGCCATTGAGCAGGCCCGTGGCGCCGCGCACGATTTCCACACGGTCGTAGAAGGCCGTGTCCATGTCGGTGGCGCCGAAGTTCCACAGGCTGTTGATGGGCGAGGCCAGCCCGTCGAACTGGAAGTTGCTGACGCCAAAGCCGCGCGAGGAAAACTGATAGCGGTTGCTGTCGCTGCGGCTGACCGACAGGCCGGGGGCGGAGGCCTCCAGCGTCTGCGAGACCGTGAGCTGGCCGGCATCGTCCATGAGCTGGCGCGTGATCACGCTGACCGACTGCGGTGTCTCGCGTGCCGACAGTTGCAGGCCCGTGGCCGTTCCCGTGGAACCGCTGGTGTAGCGCGCCGTGCCTTCGGTGGTGCCGGCATCGGCGGCGGCGCGCACGGTGACGGTGCCCAGTTCGGTGTCGCTGTTCCTGGCAGGGGGCCTGTCCTCGTCGGCGGCCCAGACTGCTGGCGCAGGGGCGGCACAAAGGGCACAGATCAGCAGGGACAGCGGGGTCCGCGCGCCTTGGAGGTGTCGCGGGGTGGGGTTTTGAATGCGAATGCTCATCATTTCCATGGTCCTGGGCGTGAGCCCGGATTGTGGGAAATGTGCGCCGCCGCCGCCTGTTCCCGGCGACGCCAGTCCTATGGTTTGCGACGCAGGCTGCCTTGGCTGGGCGCGTGGCCGAAGCGCTGGCGAAAGGCCGTGGCGAAATTGCTGGCGTGCTGAAAGCCCACGCAGTCGGCCGCTTCCTGCACGCTCCAGCCCTGTGCCAGCCGCTCGCGCGCCAGCTGCATTCGGCGCTCGCGCAGCCAGCCGAACACGGTCTGGCCGTAGGCGGCCTGGAATTTCTCGCGCAGCGTGGTCGGGCTCATGCAGGCCAGGCGCGCCAGGTCGTCCAGGCTGTACGCCTGGCCCGGCGCTGCATCCATGCACTCGCGCACGCGCTCCAGGCCGCGCCTGTCCCGGGGATGGATGCGCGGCAAGGGCGCAGGCCGCGGCTGCGCATGTGCCTGCAGCGCGCAGGCCAGCACCTGCAGCGCAATGCCTTCGCGGTGCAGCCGGGCCAGGCTGCCGCTCCAGACGCCATCGAGCAGCTGGCGCAGCGAGACGGCCAGGTGCTCGGGCAGCGACCAGGCATGCAGTGGCGGGCCGGGTTGCCGCATGGCCTGGTGCAGCAGCTCGGCCAGTTCGGCATCGGCGCAGGCCTCGGGCGCCTCGATGGACAGGTTGAAGCCGCGCACCGTCTGGCCTGCCGCATGGGTGGCCTTGAGAATCTCGGTGTCGCCGCACGAGAATGCCGCCGCCGCATGGCGCGTCACGCTCAGTGCACGGCGGGCGCCCGGCAACTGCAGCTCGGCCTGGCCGTCGAGCAGGACCACGGCGGTGAAGCGCCGCGGGTGCTCGGATGTGGATTCATAGCTGTGGTCGATGCGGATGTCGGAGCTGACCAGTTGCAGGCCCGAGGGCAGCTGGTGCTCCTGCACCTGTCCCTCGAAGATGCAATCGTTTTCGGAGACGGCAGAGAGAAAGCGCACGCTGAAACCGTGGCGCTGGCGCATGGCGTCGAGCTGCGCCGTGGTGTAGCGCTGGGAGGAGGAGGGCATGGGTGAGCGGAACAAAAGGCCCGCAATCGGATTCGAGAATGCTTCTCATTATCCGGGGCTGCAAGCCCGCTCGCCCACAAACCTCAGAGTTTGCGCAGCCGATCCAGTGCCGCGCGCAGCGTGCTGTCCTGCTTGGCAAAGCAAAAGCGCACCACGCGCTGGTCGAAGCCGTCGCCATAGAAGGCCGACAGCGGGATGGCCGCCACGCCGTGTTCCTTGACCAGCCACTGGCAGAACGCGGCTTCGTCCAGGTCCGACACGGCCGAGATGTCGGCGCAGACGAAGTAGGTCCCCGCCGTGGGCAGAAGGCGCAGGCGCGAGCCTTCCAGGCCCTGGCGGAAAAGATCGCGCTTGGCCTGGTAGAAGGCGGGCAGCTGAAGATAGGGCGCGGGGTCGGCCATGTAGCTGGCCAGGCCCGCCTGCATGGGCGTGTTGACGGTGAAGACGTTGAACTGGTGGACCTTGCGGAACTCGGCCGTGAGTGCGGCCGGCGCGGCGACGGTGCCCACCTTCCAGCCCGTGACATGGTAGGTCTTGCCGAAGCTGGAGACGATGAAGGCGCGCGCCGCCAGGCCGGCAAAGCGCGCGGCGCTCTGGTGCTGGCGGCCGTCGTAGACCATGTGCTCGTAGACCTCGTCGCTGATCAGCAGCACGTCGGTGGGCGCCAGCAGCTCCTGCAGCTGCAGCATCTCGGCATCGCTCCAGATGGTGGCGCTGGGGTTGTGCGGACTGTTGATGATCAAAAGCCGGGTGCGCGGCGTGATGGCGGCGGCAATTTTGGCGAAGTCGGGCTTGAAGCTGCCCGGCGTCAACGGTACGCGCACGGGCACGCCGCCGGCCAGCTCGATGTTGGGCACGTAGCTGTCGTAGCAGGGGTCGAGCACGATGACCTCGTCGCCAGCATGCACGGTGGCCAGGATGGCGGTGAGGATGGCCTGCGTGGCGCCGGCCGTGACCGTGATCTCGGTGCCCGCATCGTAGCTGCGGCCGTACAGCGCCTGCATCTTGTCGGCCATGGCCTGGCGCAGCTGGGGCAGGCCGGGCATGGGCGGGTACTGGTTGTGGCCGGCCTGCATGGCGGCCGTGACGGCATCGACCAGCCTGGGGTCGCAGCCGAAATCGGGAAAGCCCTGGCCCAGGTTCACCGCCTGGTGCTCGGCGGCCAGGGCCGACATGGTGGTGAAGATGGTCGTGCCCACATGGGGCAGGCGGCTGGGGAAGGCGGGCGTGCGGGGCGTGGCAGAAGTCATGGCGGAAACAGCGGACAGCGGGAGCGGACCCGCACTGCAGGTCCGGTGGGGCGGAGGATCAGAGTTCGTAGTCGTGCACGTGGCCGTTCATGGCGCGCATGATGAGATCGCGCGTCAGGCGGTCGCTGAGCAGTTCGGCGAATCGGTAGACGAAATTGCGCAGGTAGGCGCCGCGCTTGATGGCCACGCGTGCCACGCTCTGGCCGAATAGGTGGCCCATGGGGCGCACGACCAGGTCATTGACCGGGTCGTCGCGCATGGCCATTTCGGCCACGATGCCGATGCCCAGGCCCAGGCGCACATAGGTCTTGATCACGTCGGAGTCAATGGCCTCCAGCACGATGCGCGGACGCAGGCGGCGCGTGGCAAAGGCCTGGTCGATCTTGCCGCGACCCGTGAACGAAGGGTGGTAGGTGATCAGCGATTCGTGGGCGATGTCGTCCAGCGTGATGCGCTCTTTCTGCGCCAGCGGGTGGCCTGTGGGCATGACCAGCACGTGCTGCCATTCGTAGCAGGGCAGGGTGACGAGATCGGGGTAGTCGGCCAGGGATTCGGTGGCCATGCCGATGTCGGCCACCTCGTCGATGACCATGCGCGCCACCTCTGCCGGAGTGGCCTGGTGCAGGCTGATCGTGACCTTGGGATACAGGTCGCGCAGCCGTGCCACGGCAGGCGGAAGCACGTAACGGGCCTGTGTGTGGGTGGTGGCAATCGACAGCGTGCCGCTGTCCTGGGCGCTGTACTGCTCGCCGATGCGCTTGAGATTTCCGATCTCGCGCATGATGAGCTCGATGCTCTTGAGCACCTCCAGGCCGGGTTCGGTGATGCGCTTGAGGCGCTTGCCGTGGCGCGCAAAGATGTCGATGCCCAGCTCTTCCTCCAGCTCGATGATGGCCTTGGAGACGCCGGGCTGCGAGGTATGCAGGGCCTTGGCCGCCTCGGTGAGGTTGAGGTTGCGGCGCGCCGCTTCTTGGACGAATCGGAATTGGTGCAGGTTCATGGCGGTGACAGCAGGGTGCTGCGCGCCATTATGCTGCATTTATATAAAGAAGCGATTCGTTATTTCAGCTTCCCGGTGCGCCACGGGGCTCCGTGGCCACCAGTGCCAGTTCTGCCAGCAGGGCTGTGACACGCGGATGCTCGCCCACGGCCGGCTGCAGGTCCACGGCCACCTGCGGATGGGTATCGCTTATCTCCTGCACCAGCTTCGGGATGTCCTCGCGCGCATGCTTGCCCGTGCCAAGGAACAGGGGCAGCACGGTGATGTGCGTGGCGCCGGCCTCGACCAGCCCGCGCGCGGCAGTGGGCAGGTCGGGCGCGCAGGCCTCCAGGTAGGCGCAGGCGGCCAGGGATTGGGGATGCGTCTGCTGAACGGCCTTCAGCACGGCCTCGATGGGTTGGCGCCACAAGGCGTCGCGCGAGCCGTGTGCCAGCAGGATCAGTCCGGTCCTGCCGGCAGATGTTGTCTCGTTTTGCATGGCAACGGTCCTAGCGGCGCAGCACCAGCCAGGTGAAGGCCGTCAATGAAAGAAGGCTGTAGAGCAGGCCCGGCGCCGCAGCGGTCAGCCAGGGCGACCAGGTCTGCAGCGTGCCGATGTAGCCGAACACGTTGTTCAGCAGGAAGAAGCTGATGCCGGCCATGACGCCGCCGAACACATAGGCCGCGATGCCGCCCGAGCGGAAATGCAGGTAGGCGAAAGGCAGGGCCAGCACCACCATCACCAGGCAGCTCATCGGGTAGAAGACCTTGCGCCAGAACTCGATATCGTACTTCTGCGCAGCCTGGCCGTTGGCTTCCAGGTGGCGCACATACTGGAACAGCGAGATGGTGGACATGCGATCGGGCTTGAGCAAAGCGGCCGAGACCATCTCGGCGCTGATGCCCGTCTTCCAGTTCATGCTGTCTTCTTTCTCGCGCTGCAGCACCATGCCGCCGTCGGGCTTGGCCGTCAGGCGGCTGGCCTGCACGCCCTGGAGCATCCAGGATTCTCCGTCTTCGCTCACCTGCGCCGATTCCGCATGGATCTGGGCAGAGATGCGGCCCTGGCCGTCAAAGTCGAAGATGCGCACATTCGAGAAATCGCCCGGCCCGCGAATGGCACGCACGTTGATGGCAATGGAATGATCGCCCTGGCGCTCCTTGAGCCAGGCACCCGTGGCCCCGCGTGACAGCTGGGCCAGGTGGATGGCGCGTATGTTCTGGCCCGCGTTCTCGGCCGCAGGTGCCAGGTAGTCGCCGGTGCCGAAGGTGACCAGCACAAAGCCCAGGCCCAGCACCATCAGCGTGCGCAGCGCCAGCCAGGGGCCCATGCCGCTGGTGCGCATGATGGTGAATTCCGAGCTCTGGGCAAAGCGCGCCATCACGTAGATGGTGCCGATCAGCACGGTGATGGGCATCAGCTCGTACAGGTGGCTGGGAATGCGCAGCACCACGAAAAGCAGCGCGTGCGTGATCTTGTAGCCGTTGTCGCCGCCGCGCCCGACCCATCGCAGCTCATCGACCAGATCGAAGAAGAAGAACAGCGCCAGGAAGGCCAGCGTCACATAGCCGACGGCCGCGATGATGTCGCGGTACAGCAGGTTTCTCAGAACTCTCATCATGGCACCGCCTTCGCGTCGTCCAGGGCAGTCGGCTTGCAGGGCCTGCGCCACAGATCGCGCGGCGACCAGCGCCTGTGCCGCACCAGCAGCACCAGCAGCGCCAGCAGCAACGTGCCGCCGTGCAGCAGGGCCGTCATGGCGGGCATGCTCAGCTTGCCCGAGGCCACCCAGTTCTCGCCCAGCGTCATGAGGTTGTAGTACACGATGAAGGCGAACAGCGCGAGCATGAGGCTGCCGCTGCCACCGGCACGCGGGTTCACGCTGGCCACGGCCAGGCCCAGGATCACGAAGTTCAGCGCCGCCAGAGGCAGGCCTATGCGCCAGCCCAGTTCGGCGCGGTAGATGGGTTCGGTGCGCGGCAGCAGCTCATGCGTGTACGTGCTGCGCGCGGCCATTTCCTCGGCGGCGGCCAGATTGTTGCCGCTGCCGAGCTGCGTGCCGTATTCCTTGAACTCGCTGATCTTCACCGAGCCGTCGCTGGTCTGCGTCTCCATGCGCTGGCCGTCGGTCAGCACGGCCATGCGTTCGCCCTTGACCACTTCCAGCCGCGCCCCGCGCGCCGAGGTCACGGACTCGCGCCCGCGCTCATTGGCCACGATGAACACATTGTTGGCAGCGGTGGCGCTGGGCACGTCCTTGTCGATGAAGAACACGCGCGAGCCGCCGGCAGACTCCTGGAACTCACCGGGAGCGATGCGGTCGATGTCGCTGCGCTGCTCGAACTGGGTCTTGATCTGCTCGATCTGCTGATTGGCCCAGGGCAGGATGCCCAGGCCCAGCACGGCGATCACGGCCAGCACCGGCCAGGCAAAGCGCAGCAGCGGGCGCAGCAGGCTGGCCAGCCCCTGGCCTGCGGCGAACCAGATCACCATCTCGCTGTCGCGGTACATGCGCGACAGTGAACCGACCACGGCCACGAAAAGTCCCAGGCCCAGGATGGTGGGCAACTGGCCAAGCACCGTATACCCCATGACCAGCAGAACGTCGGAAGGGCTGACATTGCCCTTGTAAGCCTGACCCAGCGTGCGGATCAGCATCATGGTCATGACGACCGTGATCAGCACCACGACCGTGGCACCGAAGCTGCGGGCCAGCTCTTTGCGTATGGATGAATCGAATAACATTGGCTGAAAGGAAAACGCCGATTATGAACTTTGAACTGAAGCCGTTGACGACTGCCGCTGCAGTACGTGAAAAGTGTGACCTGTTGTTGGTGCTGGTGACCGAAGCCACGGCCACGGGCAGCGACGCGCTGTCCACCCTGGTCGCTCACGCGGTCAAGGCCGGAGATTTCGAAACGGCAGCCGGCAAGCAGTTGGCACTGTACGGCCTGCCGGCCGTGGCCGCCCGCCGCGTCGTGCTGCTGGGCGCGGGCAGCGGCTCGGCCCGCGACGTGCGCCAGGCCGTGGCAGGCGCAGGCTCGGCCCTCAAGGCAAGCGGCGTTGGCAAGGCCGTGCTGTGCTTCGGCTTCGAGGCCACGGGTGGCGCTGTTGCAGCAGCGGTGGTGGCAGCGGCCGATGCCTGCTACAGCTATACCCACACCAAGCCCCAGGCCAAGCCTGTGGCGCTCAAGAAGCTGGTGATCGCGGCGACGGGCGCCAGTGCCGCGTCCGGCAAGTCCGGAGACAAGAGCGGGGACAAGGGCGGCATCGCCGCCGCTTTCAAGATCGCCGTGGCCCAGGCCGAAGGCATGGCCCTGGCGCGCGAATGGGCCAATCGCCCGGCCAACCACGCCACTCCCATGCTGCTGGCCGACGCAGCCCGTGCCCTGGCCAAGCTGCCCGGCATCAGCTGCAAGATCCACGGCCCCGCCGAAGTCGCCAAGCTCGGCATGGGCGCCTTCATGGCCGTGGCCCAGGGGTCGGAGCAGCCGCTGCGCTTCATCGAGCTGCACTACAACGGCGGCGCCAAGGGCGCCGCGCCCGTGGTGCTGGTGGGCAAGGGCATTACCTTCGATACCGGCGGCATCTCGCTCAAGCCTGCCGCCGAAATGGACGAGATGAAGTTCGACATGGGCGGTGCCGCCAGCGTGCTGGGCGTGTTCCAGGCGCTGGCCCAGCTGCAGCCGGCCATCAACGTGGTCGGGCTCATTCCGGCCTCCGAGAACATGCCCGGAGGCGCAGCCGTCAAGCCGGGCGACGTGGTCACCAGCATGAGTGGCCAGACCATAGAAATCCTCAACACCGATGCCGAAGGCCGCCTCGTGCTCTGCGATGCGCTGACCTACGCCGCCCGCTTCAAGCCCCGCGCCATGGTGGACATCGCCACGCTGACCGGTGCCTGCGTCATCGCCCTGGGCGGGCTGCGCAGCGGCATGTTCTCGCCCAGCGACGAGCTGGCCCGTGCGCTGGAGCAGGCGGGCGATGCCGCGCTCGACCCGTGCTGGCGCATGCCGCTGGACGAGGAGTATGGCGAAGGCCTCAAGAGCAATTTCGCCGACATGGGCAATGTGGCAGGCCGCGCAGGTGGTGCGGTCACGGCGGCCAAGTTCCTGCAGCGCTTCGTGGGAGACATTCCCTGGGCTCATCTGGACATCGCCGGCACGGCCTGGAAGAGCGGCGCCGCCAAGGGCGGCACGGGCCGCCCCGTGGGCCTGCTGCTGCACTACCTGCTGGCCAGCGTCGATGCCGGCAAGGCGCCATCCAGGGCCGGCGCGCCCAAGTCGGTTGCGGCGCCCAAGGCCGGCTCTGCCAGCCGCCGCAAGGCAGCCGCTGCAGTCCAGCCGGAGCAGGCCTGATGGCATCGTCCCCATCCGCACGGGCCTGCGCGAAAGGAGCGTCGCTTGACTGAAGTGGCGTTCCATTTCAACGCGCCCGACAAGCTGGCCTATGTGTGCCGTCTTGCGCGCAAGGCACTGCGGCATCGCACGCAACTGGTGGTGCTGGGATCTTCCGCGTCGCTCAAGGCCTTGTCGCCCAGGCTCTGGAGTGTCTCGCCCACCGATTTTCTTGCCCACGCCGTCGAAGGCGATGGGGCCGGCATTGTGGCCTTCTCGCCCATCGTGCTGCTGGAGCGGCTGGACAGCGCGCCGCACCACGACATGCTGGTGAATCTGGGCGGCGATGTGCCAGAAGGATTCGAGCGCTTTGCGCGTGTCGTTGAAGTGGTGTCTGCCACCGATGAGGAGGACCGGCATCTGGCCCGGCTGCGCTGGAAGCACTACATGGCGCAGGGGATTTCCATCAAGCGCCATGACCTGGTCCTCAAGGAGTAAGCCATGAGTGCTCCCTCCAAAACCCCGCCACGCTTTGTTCCCACGCTCACCGATGTCGTGCCGGTCGATGCAGCGCAGTCGCCGGTGGTAGAACCGCCCGCTGTCGCTGCGTCCGAACTGCCGCACAGCGGCGAGACCGATTCCTGGGCGAGCGAAGGCATGCTTGCGCCACGCCGCGGCCTGGTTTCCATGCCCGCGTCCCTGCCGCCGCTGCCCCTGGATCTGCAACCCCAGCGGTCCATGGTCGCCGAGCCTGCGCCGCCTGGACAGGGCCCGCGGCCTGCAGTGCAGCCCGTGCATTCCGACTATCTGCCGCCCAGTGCGCCGTCCGTGGAAATGCAGCTGGCCCAGGAGAGCCGTCTGCTCGAAGTGGCCGAAGTTGCCGAACCGGCCGATGTGCCAGAGGTGGCCCCGGCCGCACCGATCGAGGACGACATTCCTGCCGCGCCGGTGGTGCAGGCCGACGCTGCCACGCAAGGGGTCGAGCCGGATCCGGCATCTGCGGCACCTGGAGCACCTGGGGCATCACCCGCCTGTGCATTGCCCACCATGGAGTCCATCTGGGACAGCCACGCGCAGCAGGTCACCGAGGAGTATCTGGTCCATCGCCTCATGCAGCGCGTGGACCTGGTGCTGGACCAGCGCCTGCGCGATGCCATCGCCACGGTGGTGCAGCAGCAGACGCGATCCATCGTCGTGCGCCTGCGCGAAGAGGTGGAGTCGGTGGTGCGCCAAGCCGTCTACGAGGCCGTGGCGGACGAACTGGCCCACCGGGCGAGTGCCGCACGCGGCGATGCTGTACAGGGCGGGGGGCGTTGATCCGTGATCGGGTAGGCGGGTGAAGGGCGAGGTGCCCGCCTGACCCGGCCTTCAGCCTGCGCGTGCCGGGCCTGAGAACACCTCGGGATTGAGGATGTTGCTGGGCTGGCCTGCAGCGAAGTTCACCACATTGTCGAAGGCGGCGCGGAAATACAGCTCATAGCTGTCTTGTTCCACATAGCCGATGTGCGGCGTGCAGATGCAGTTCTCCAGCCGCAGCAGTGCGTGGCCCTGGAGAATGGGCTCGCTCTCGAAGACATCCACGGCCGCCAGGCCGGGGCGGCCACGGTTGAGCGCGCCCAGCAGCGCATCGGCCTCCACCAGTTCGGCGCGCGAGGTGTTCACGAACAGGGCTGTGGGTCTCATGCGCGCCAGATCCTGCGCGGTGACGATGCCGCGTGTGGCCTCATGCAGGCGAAGATGCATGGACAGCACATCGGATTCGGCAAAGAAATCCTCGCGCGAAGCGGCGGCCGAAAAGCCGTCGGCCTGGGCCTTCTGGCGCGAGGACTCGCTGCCCCAGACCAGAACCTTCATGCCGAAGGCATGGCCATAGTGGGCCACCAGCCTGCCAATGCGGCCATACCCCCAGATGCCCAGCGTGCGCCCGTGCAGCACGCTGCCCAGCCCGAAATTGGCGGGCATGGACGCCGCCTTGAACCCCGATTGCTGCCATGCGCCGTGCTTGAGGTTGGCGATGTACTGCGGCAGCCGCCGCGTGGCCGCCATGATCAGCGACCAGGTCAGCTCGGCCGGTGCGATGGGCGAGCCCACGCCCTCGGCAATCGCAACGCCCTGGTCGGTGCAGGCCTGCACGTCGATATGGGCGCCGGCCTTGCCGGTCTGCGCGATCAGCTTCAGGCGCGGGAGTTTTTCCAGCAGCTGCCGGCTGATCTGCGTGCGTTCGCGGATCAGCACGATGATGTCCGCATCGCGCAACCGCACCGACAACTGGCCCACACCCTTGACGGTATTGGTGAAGACCTTGGCGTTGAACGGCTCCAGCAGCCGCGCACAGTCCAGCTTGCGTACGGCGTCCTGGTAGTCGTCAAGAATGATGATGTTCATTGCCTGTGAATCTCTCATAAGCCTTTGATTTATCTCCGGGTTGCCGCGCAAGAGGTTGTCGGCAAATGATTTATTCCATTCGTGCGCTTACCTTTGTGCTTCATCTGCACTTGCCTGGACTCGTCTACACTTCACCTCTCGGTATAGGTTTTGTGTAGGTTTTTCCGGCACTCAAGGTAT
The DNA here is from genome assembly GCF_043104185.1 of Delftia sp. WSY_22. Lineage (NCBI taxonomy): Bacteria > Pseudomonadati > Pseudomonadota > Betaproteobacteria > Burkholderiales > Comamonadaceae > Delftia > Delftia sp. WSY_22. The sequence goes on along the minus strand of NZ_JBICKN010000029.1, from coordinate 5,046 downwards.
AGCTTCAGATGTTCTTTGACGCGCGTGCAGCCAAGGCCCTAAAGCAGGGCGAACACATTGTCGTACAAGGTTGTCCGGGCCTGAGGCTCGAGGCATCGGCCAGTACGAAATCATGGACCTATCGTTACAGAAGCTTGGCGGATTCGGCAAAGCTCAAGCAGGTCAAGCTTGGGCAGTGGCCGGCCATGTCTCCCGCTCAGGCCGCAGCCGAATGGCAGGCAGCACGGGACTTGCGTGAGCAGGGGCGGGATCCTGCTGACGAGCGCAAGCTGGCGCGCAAGGCAGTGGCGCAACCGGTTGCACAGGTTTACACACTGAGCATGCTGGTTGACGACTATGCCGCACGGTATCTCAGGGTCAATCGTGAGGCCAAGGGCGCCCGCAACATAGAGCAGCGGCTGCGCAATGCGATATCGGGACGCGAGTCGACATCCGTGGCCGAGGTGGGGCGCTCTTTCGTGTACGACGTCATTGAAGGCCTGGCCGACCGCCCCGTGCTGGCCAAGTCCGTGAAGACGGAGATGGCGGCCGCGTGGCGCGTAGGGTTGGAGTCGGGGAAGATCCCTGATGGTCTGCCGAACTGGTGGGCGGAACGCACGTCACACAAGCTCCGCAGCAAGGGCGCTGTGCGCGATGGCAAGCACAAGGGCACCAGCAAGCGTGTGCTGAGCGGTGCGGAGATCAAGACGCTGATCGGCGGCGAGCTGCCGATGTTCAGCCAGCAGGTTCAGGATTTCCTGACGCTGCAGCTGTGGACATGCACGCGCGGCGGGGAGATCTGCCAGATGCAGAAGAAGCAATTGTCGGAAGAGGGGGGTGTGCTTTGGTGGACCGTGCCCAAGGAGGCAATGAAGATTCGACACGTTGAGGTCGCGCATGACCTGCGTGTGCCTTTGTTCGGTCGGGCCGAGCAGATCGTGCGACGTCTGCTGGCGAATGAGGGGCAATGGCTGTTCCCGAGCATCGGGCGCGATGGGGTGCTGAAAGGGCAGACCCAGGCCTACATGCAGACCAAGGTGCACTATCTGCAGCCCTACAGCAAGACGAAGCCCGAGCACAAGCGGGCGCGGCTGACCGTGACGCATTGGTCACCGCATGATCTTCGGCGGACGGGGCGCACCATCCTTGCGTCGATGGGCTGTCCGCATGAGGTTGGAGAGGCGATCCTTGGCCACGTCCTCCCTGGCGTGGCCGGCGACTACAACCTCTACAGGTACGACGCAGAGCGCCGCCAATGGCTGGCAGCGCTCGATGCGAAGTTGGAGGAGTTCATCGGGGCTTAGGGGCGCCGGTGTTCTCTGGTGGCAGCAGCTCAGACGCTGGCCGCCGGGCGGACCAGTCATCGAGTTCCGCGCGTAGCCAACCAACGCGCCTGGCAGACAGCTGGCGGGGCTGTGGTATCTGGCGCTCACGCACCAGTTGTTCGAAGGAACTGACGCTCAGCGCCACGTAGGCTGCGGCATGCTCTCGACCCAATACAGCGGGTGCGAAGTTCAGGATGATGTTCTTGGACATGGACGTCCTCAATAAATAAGGCCAGCAACTGCTGGCCTTGTTGGTGGGTTTCCTCGTTGCGGGAGGGGGCGCTTGTCGCGCCAGTTGTGTCGCTCCTTGCTTGCCAAGGTAAGGGTCCCGGGATAGCCTGGACGGGATAGCCGCGGCTGGCGTTCTGCAGCAGCAACGGGCATGCGGCCTGAGGCGGTTTGTAACCACGGAATACGGAAACAGAAATCCAGCCGCGGACGGTTCGAGGTGGCTTGCCGGGTAAGCCTAACTGTATGGCGATCTAGGTGGTGCGCTGTGCTGTATCCACGTGAGCACTGATGAGCGGGCAGGCCAGGCGCAGGATGACCTTGGCCAGCTGCCGTGCATGGGGCTGCTTTCGCGCATCCGGCGTGGCGTACACCCAGCGAGCGCACTCGATCAGCTTGGTTGCCATGTAGACCACGTCCTGCGTGGCGCGCTGCGGCTGGTCCCCGTTGTCGAAGAGTTGGATGCTGCCGGCCTTCGGGTAGGTAGCCAGCCAGCAATACAGCTTGGGCGGAACGCGGTAGCCGTTGGTGCCCGTGGGTTCTGTGCTGATGCACACGGTGGTTGCGAGCTGCGGGGCGCTGCGCTGGGGCGCGATGCTGTTGAGCGCGTCCAGGAGCTGGTGGCCATTGAGGGTCAGCGGGTGCTGCTGAGTCTGCGCGATGACGGCCATCTCGGCTGCCATCTCGTCGAGCTGGGATTCGGTCAGGTCCGGGCCCAGCCTGGTAGCCAAGTAGTCGCGCAGCGCGCGGACGGTGTCATTGGTGGCGGTCATGGGTTACTGCCTGATGCGGTGCTGGACGACGCGGCTGCCGAGGCCGCGCCACGGGTGATCGGGCGCTGGGCCGGAATGCAGGGCCGACTGCATGCGCTGCTCGGGGGGCATGCCGGGCAGGGCCTCATCGTCGTCATCGCCTGGCAGGGCTGGTGCGGCTGGCGGTGGGGTGTAGGGGCGCTCGCTGGCGCCGTCTTGGTTCTCGATGAACGGCAGCGTCACCGAGCCCTTCATGACGGCGGCGAAGTGGATCTCGACGCGGGCCGTGTCAATGATCTGCTTCGACACCTCGCAGACCATGCGTGAGCGTTCCAGGTCGACCTGCTTGTCCAAGTCGCAAAGCATTTCAAGCTGGTTAAACAGATGGCTGCGCAGGTGGCCGATATTCTTTGTGCTCATTGCTTCTCCTGGTTGATGGAACGTTGTTGGCATTCGACTCGCAGCGAATCGATGATGCTGTTTGCGCAAGATGCGATCGCGCGGGCTCGGTCAATAGGAATATCTTTTTCGCGCAAGGCATCAAGCGCCGTTTTAATTTTGCTTGTGGCCTCGGAAATCTCCGCATTGGTGACTGAATTCATTTGTTGGTGCATTGACGATCTTTCTTTAATCCCATTCGAGAGGCCATTGCGTTAATTGCGCGCCTTGATCGGCCAAAAAAGAGAACCAGTTCTTTGTAGTCAGTATTCGGATAGATTTCGGCCAACTGCACTTTCTCTGGTTCGGGCCAGTCGTTCATATTTCGAGCGGGTGGGAGTTCCATCCTTATGCGTTTGTGCTCTACGGCGCGTCGAGTCCGGCCAAGAGCCTTGGCCAGCTCAGCGAGCGTTTGCGTAGAGATATTTTTTTCGAGATATTCCACCTGCTCTCGGGTCCAGTCTGTATCCCGACCAGATCGGAAATTTTTATCGTCACAATTGGACTTCTCGATTCTGGCCAAGGCTGAGCCAATTGTCTGTTTCAGCACCATGAGTTGTCGCAGTTCAGCATCGGCATTGTGAGCCGGGGCAAGCATTGGGATGTCAGCGGGTGACACGAGTTCTAGGTTCTCTGGTGTGCGCGGCATCCCCGGTTTTTTCATTAGGACCATGCCCGCCGGCACTGGTCCGTGAATAGCTTCCCATTCGAGAACATCGATGCGACGCCAGTCCTTGTTGCGAACGCCGGTAGAAGATACTTTTCGTTCTGGGATGCCACGGTAAACCCGCTCAGTTCCAATGGGGCTGCTATATCCGAATTCAGTGCCAACGAGACGCAATTTATACGCTCGCATGCGCACGGAAATTTCCGTACGGCCCAACTGAAGCGCCAACTTCTTGGCCATCTTCTTTCCATAGGAGGCTTTGAGCGTTGCATCTTCACTTGGAGTCCAGGGGCGTGAACGTGCTTCTCCAGTCAAGCGCTTGTCAAAGAGCTTCTTTTGAATTCCCAACTTCTGAACTTTTTTGAGCACCGCTGTTTCAGCTCGGCCTAGAAGAGCGGCAATGGCGGCGGCGGACGTCGTTGGATACAGGGCACGAAGCGTTTCAACGTCCGCGTTGCTCCATTTATTCACTGGTGTGGAAGCACGGGAAATACCAAGTTTCTGGGCTTTATGAAGAATGGCGGCTTGCGACCTGCCGAATATTTGCATCAGCTCAGGCCATGGAGTGGTGGTGTACCGGGCCCGCAGATCTCGGATCTCCTTCTCGCTCCAGGTGCGTGACTGATTCATGGTGGTGCTGTGGTTGGTCGCTCTCGCAAGCCGTTCTGGCTTGCGGCAGCGGACAGTATGAGAATGCCGTATTACTAAAATAAAAAAGGCCTGCACGATGGCAGACCTATTGGGGTGGGGCTGGGGCGTGTTGCCCGGACTTCAGCTGATTTGATAAGTTGTGCGGTCCTTCCCTACGATCCAGGTCGGCGGCTTGCCTCGGCCGGTCCAGGTCGCGCCGGTGGCGGGGTCGCGGTACTTCGGGGTGCCCACGCTGCCCTTGGTCTTGACGGCCGGGAAGACATCGGCAGCGGTCAGGCCATGCTCTGCGATCAGTGCGCGGGCCGCGGCGATGCCCTCGGCTTTGCGCTCGGCCTGGGCCTGGGCGATCTGGGCTTCGAGTTCGGCCTTGCGGGCCAGCAGGGTCTGGTAGTCGGTCATTTCGGGTTTTCCTTTCTGGACTGGGTGATCAGTGGCCGCAGGGCAGGGCATCGCCGCGGTGGTGGTCGTCGGGCAGTTCCGCGCTGCAGCTGAAACAGTGCGTGGGCTTCTGTTCGTCCCACCACAATGCGCGGGCACGTTCGGCGGCGCGGCGGGCGGCTGGCAGATCGCGCTCGGCGCGCGTGGGCTGGTGTTCGGTGTCTTGGTTCATGCTGTTGAGGCTGGGGCCGCTGGCCGCATCCAGATGCTGGCGAGCATGTCGGTGGCGCGCGGGCGGGAGGGGTTGCGGATGCGATAGCGGCGGTACTTGTCACACACGCAGGCGTTGCACTGGTCGGCCAGTCCGTCGGGGCTTTTGACCAGGGCGCGGAAGAAGCCAGCGTCGGCCGGCCAGGGCTCGCCGCAGGTGGTGCAGGCCTTTTCGGCTGGAGCGGCCATATCAGAACGGCACATCGCCAGGCTTCAGATCCGGCGGCGCGCCGGCCGGGCCTGTCGTGGTCAGCGAGGCCGGAAGGGTACGCCCCAGACCAGTGCGAGCCTCGCCGCCCAAGGCTTCAATCAGGTCTGGGATGAGCTTCGACAACTCGCCCGTGGTGATCGCCACATC
>NZ_JBICKN010000028.1:0-32348 GCF_043104185.1 Delftia sp. WSY_22 | reverse complement strand
CAGCTGCCAAGCTTGGATCTGTTACCCATGTCCTTGTACTGATGTGTCACCTATGAGTGTGAGTCGTACCGGCGCGCTTCTTTGCCCCGCTTTCTTGTCGCGCGACAAGAAAGCGGGTCGGCCGCCGGGCCGAAACCCGGCCTCGAAAAACAACCACCCGGCAGGGTCAAAAAAAGACCCACCAGCAAACCAGCAAACCAGCAAAAAAGGCGCCACCAGCATCCCTGCCAGCAGCGCCTTCCTCAGCCAATCATCAGACCAAAATCAGCGAACGGTATCGCCCAGAACAAGCCCTTCACGGCGTGGATCAGCCCCACCTTCCAGCTGCGCCTGCCCATTGCGCTGCACCCGCAAGATGGTGCCGATGCCGCTGGACTGCGCACTGATGGACACCACATGGCCCAGGGCACGCAGGCCGCTGACCAGCGGATCGTCGTTGCCGCCATTGGCCGTGTTGATGTTGGGGTGCTCGCCGCCCACGTTGGTGGTCGGGCTGTTGGCCGCGCCGAAGTCCACCATCGACGTGGCCTGCTGCGCATCCAGACCCCAGTCCAGCGCGCCGACCAGGGTCTTGGTCACGTACTGGATGATGGTGCTGCCGCCCGGCGAGCCGGTGGCCATCTTGAAGTCGCCGGCGGTGCCGTCGGTCTTCAGGTCGAACACCAGCGTGGGCGCCATGGAGCTGCGCGGGCGCTTGCCCGGCTGCACGCGGTTGGCGACCGGGCCGTCGGCGGTGCTGGGGATGGCAGCGAAGTCGGTCAGCTGGTTGTTGAGCACGAAGCCGCGCGTGACGTGGAAGGACCCCATGCTGGACTCCACCGTGGTCGTCATGCTCAGTGCGTTGCCCTTGGCATCGACGATGCTCATGTGCGTGGTGCCGGCCTCCTTGACGTCGACCACGCCCTGCGAAGGCGTACCGAAGTTGCCTGCCTGGGCCGTGCCCATGCTCTTGGTCGTGGAGATGAGGGCGGCGCGCTGGCGCAGGTAGCTCTTGTCCAGCATCAGGGCCGGCGAGCCGCCGGGCAGGGGCACGAAGTCGGTGTCGGCCACGTATTTGTCACGGTCGGCATAGGCCAGGCGCAGGGCTTCGCTGACCAGGTGCACGCCCATCACCGAAGGCTTGCCGCCCTCGCCATCGATGGCCGTGGGCGCATAGGCCTTGAGGTCGAAGTTTTCCAGAATGCCCATGGCCTGTGCCACGGCGATGCCGCCGGACGACGGCGGCGGCATGCTACAGACCATGTAGCGCGCGCGGTAGGTGGTGCAGACGGCCTCGCGGCGCTTGGCCTCGTAGCTGGCCAGATCCTGCAGCGTGGTCTTGCCGGGGGTGATGGGTGCGCCGTCCGAGACGGTCTGCGTCACGCCCACCTTGCTGACGATGGCCTGGGCCAGGTCGCCACGGTAGAAGGCGTCGGCGCCGCCATTGGCGATGCTGCGCAGCGTGTCGGCATAGGGCTGGTTGACGAACTTGGCGCCCAGCGCCAGCGGCTTGCCCTGGGCATCGAAGTACAGCTTGGCGGCATCGGCGTCGCGCGCCAGTTCCACCTTGGAGCCGTCCAGCGCCGCAGCCATGCGGCCGCTGATGGGAAAGCCCTTGCTGGCCAGGTCGATGCCCGAATTGAACAGCTGGGGCCACGCGGTCTTGCCGTAGTCCTTGTGCGCGAGTTCCAGCATGCGCAGCACGCCCGGCGTGCCGATGGAGCGGCCACTGGCGCGCGCCGAGGGCTTGGGCGCGGTCTGGTCGGCGGTGTCGTCCACGTAGCGCAGGTAGTTTTCCGTGGCGGCGGCCGGCGCGGTCTCTCGGCCGTCATAGGCCACGACCTTGCCCGTGGCTGCATCGCGGTAGAGCATGAAGGCGCCACCGCCGATGCCGCTGGACTGCGGCTCCACCAGGCCCAGCACCATCTGCACGGCCACGGCCGCATCCACGGCCGAGCCGCCGGACTTGAGCACCTCGCAACCGGCCTTGGACGCCAGCGGGTTGGCCGTGACCACCATGTACTTGGAGGTGTGCAGGGCCTTCTTGCCCAGGCGGTAGCCCGACGAGGGTTCGGGGGCGGCCGGATCACCGGGCAGGCCCGAGCCCACGACCACGCTGCCATCGCCCGAGGTGATGGCACAGGCGGCCAGGTCGTCCTGGCCCGATCCGCCATTGCCGCCGCCTCCGCACGATGCGAGGAACAGCGGCGTGGCGGCCGCAAGGCCGATCCACTGCCATGCAGGCAGGCGTTGCCTGGAAGGGGGTTGCTTCATGAAATGTCTCCTTGTGGTGCGTGGAATGCGTTGATCTTGTTCACCTGGGGCAGCACCCGCCCGCAGGCTTGCCGCGAGCTTACATCCGTTCCACCACCACTTCGCGCAGATGCAGCCACGGGGTTCGGGACGTCCGTCCAGCACCGAGCGACTCAGCAGGTAAGCAAACTTCATACCAAGCGTGTGCACTGTTTTCGATCCACCTGGGCGAAGGCATGACAACGCCCTTGGGGTCAACGCGCAAACTCGCGGTAGCCGATGACCTCGTTCATGCCGATGCCCATAAAGCCCTCGGTGCACAGCCACCGGCTGTAAGAGACACCAGCGCACGGCCGCCTCGGAGGTACTACCGGCAGCGGTCACGGCCAGCAAGCGGGCATCGCAGACCCGGTCCTCCCGCTCGAACTGCACGCGGTAGCGCCTGCAGGCCTCTGGCTGAAGCCGCAGATACACGAGCCCGCAGCAAACGAAGAAGCTCGTAATGCCGCCCCCGGGACCCCTTGGGCTTCCGCACAAACACTACGCAAGTCACTTGGTTGGTGAAGCACTACTTTTCTTGGTGGCCGTGAGCATTGCCGCTCTCAAATAAAACCAGATACATGAGAGCACCAAAAAATTCAGGAAGCCAGAATTTCCTTTTGAACTAATCAAGAGAAAAATACAAAGCACAATGGCTCCCGGCAATAATCCAGCCATCACACCGACCAACACGCATTTCCAGCCCGAAGAATTGTGGACGATATCCATATATTCCGAAGCCACACGAAATCCGTGGACCCATGAATAATACAAAACTCCCATAGCGATGGGGCCAAAAATATCTGAATCAAACATCGATCAGCACTCCCATTTTCAAATCATTTCAAGCTCTTGCCACCTCGCGGATGTTCTTGATAACTGACTGATATATATTAATATACCAAATTACAAACAAAACAACTCCAACCCCGACCTCTTCTTTTATAATCACTTGCTCCGTATTTACCCCTTTTTGCGATGAATAAAAAATATACACATAGAAAATCAATGCAATGGGAAAAATAAAAGACATATGTCTAATCAACACCACAAGACTGATGCTGAGAAATCTCGCAGCAAAATCCACACCAGAAGCCCCCCCATTGGCACGATAAGAAAATATAGCCCCCCATAAAACAATAGAAATACCAAAAAAAGAGTTGATATAGTCCCAGACTCCCACGTATTCAGGAGAACTATAGCGAGTAACTTCCACAGCAACAGCGTTCAATAAAACGAAAATCAGGACATAACCAAATACCTGTCCTTCTGATAGCTCTCGACGAATTAAGGCATTCTTTAGTTCTTTTATTTTCCAGAAAAACATAAATCCTCCATTTATATTTTATCAATCAAAAATCTTAAACAGCGATTCAGTCTCAACAACTCCTTTCGGTGAAAATTCCTTTCGCGAGCATAAAACACGGCTTTAAATTTCAAAATGAAGCGTACCAGGGAAATTGTCAGCTCTCATGACTCTATACTTCTAGAGAATATCGTCATCCCAAAACTTTCCAGGATCAGCATACTGACCATTCTTTACGACAGCACACCACCCGAATGATCTGTAGAACATCTTCAAATCCACAATCTGATAAATATCATTCTCTTCTCTCATTAAAGTTATGAGGCTTCGTGCACTATGGGTATATTCCCCACCTCCAGATGCCACAGCTCTTCGCTCCAATTCATCTCTATCCCATCCATAAACGATGCCACTCACATCAGGAACAGTATCAAAGAAAATAACCTCGAATTCATTGGATATTCTGACGAGACAGGGAATCTGTTTTTGCTTAAGCAAATCTACAGTTATCAAATTCTGGGGGAATCTTATATGCAACTTCATTAAACCACCTTTGAATCAACGACCTGACCTGAGAGAATTTTTTTGCACGTTTTCCAACGTGGCTTTTTACTTTCAATCCTCATTGTGTTTCACGCACAGTCCAGGATAATGGCTATATCACTCGTGCTGATATGGGCATTGATATAGCTGAGTTTCTTGCCGCCTGCTTATTCCACTTCCACCCTACAAACAAACCAGAAGCACTTAGATTTACAGCACACAGGAACAGCAAGACAAGCAGAACGCGGGTGATATAAACGGAAGTCCTGACCTGTGAATACTCTATACGGCCTACAGCCCAGGCGGACGAGGACAGATCAGCGGCGTGGCAGGTACTTCCCTGGGCTCATCAGGCCTGCTGATATCCACGATACGCAACCCGCACTTGCGCATGCCAGCCCAGACAAAATCCACACGGTAGACGCCATCAGCAGTGGGAGTGAACCGCTTGGTTACCGGCCCACAGGAACCTCTGCTGTACTGGTCTTGCCAGGAGGAAAAGCCTTTGACCTGCACTGGCGCATCTGCAGGCACTGCAGCCTCTCGCACGGTTGGTACGCCGCTGAGCTTGTTGCTCAACGCAGCAATCCAGGGCAGCAGCACGCCCTCGCCTCCATCGCGGACAGATCCTGCGAATTCAAAGCCTTCGCACGCCGTGGTGGCGGAACTGATGGAGAAGCTTGCCGACATGGGCATGCCTGTGGAGCGGAGATGCAATGTGGCGTCTTTGGGCTGTGGCGTGTAGTTGCGGCGAGGTTCGATGGCGCAACCGGCCAGCGCAACGGAAAGACATAGGATCAAAAAAGAACGGTCGTCTTTCATGAGATTAATTCGAATTTACTCAAAGCAAATTAAATCAAATCTTGCCTTTATCCAAATCTTTGACCCAATCTGGCAAATCCTCATCAACAACCTCCACCAAAGAAAAATTCTCCAATATTTGGTGCCATCCAGATGTTTGATAAAAAAATCTAAGATCAGATATTTCATAAATATCTTGCGATACCTCTATCAAACTAATCTCCGCAAAAGAATTATGTGTATGTACCCCACCTCCATATGATGGAGCTCTAAGATTTATTTCCTCTTTAGAGAAATCTTTCACAGTGCCTACTGCCTCAGGCAATGGAGAAAAAAATTCCACAGAAAAATCATTGCCTTTTATTTTACAAATGCAAGGAATATTTTTATTTTTAATAAAATACTCAAACCAACCATTTTTCTCAAATTTAATACATAGCCTCATAATTTATCAAAGAGAAATTCTCCAAAAATTTCATGCAATCGGAATATCCATAAAATAATTAACTCCTATCTTTATCTAACTCCCTAGCCCAATCTGGATAATATCTATCTTCTTCTTTATTTTTTTCAGCCAACATAGAATTCTCAACAATGTTTATCCAGCCATATATTTCATCAAAGAATTTCATATCAATGACCTCAAATGAATTATCAAATAAATAATTCAAACTAATCTCACCAAAACAATAGTGAGTATATTCACCACCTGCAGACGCAGAATATCTATCACATATATCTTGCAGATTAAAATCTTGGATAGATCCAATAGCCGCCATCAACGGCCTGGAGAATTCCACGGTAAAAATCCGCCCTTTTATTCTACAAATACATGGAATAAATTTATTCTTAACGATGCTCTCTGTAAAAAAATTTTTCTCAAATTCAATATTTAAAATCATTTAAATCACCTTTTCCTAGGAACAATAACATCGCCAGAAAATACCTTATTAAAACTATCAATTGGGCTGAAATATTGCTTTCCAGATGACAAAGGATCTCGTATTGCCACCACCTTTTGCCCGGTATTTGTAGTAGTCACACCATCTACAACAACAAAATGCGAGAATCCTGTTTCATTATTTGCGATTCTAACAATAACTGGAGTTCCGTTAGCTGTGTATTTTGCCAAATCATCAGTGTTTCTATTACCCCATGAGACGGCATCCACGCCATTAGCCCGCAAGATAGTTGCAGCCACCTCCGGCTTAATACCATTTGTTTCGGCAGGGAATCTCTGAATAATTCCCGGAACATCGACCGGTTTGCCTAGGGTATCTAAAACCATACCACATGAGTTATGCCCACATGTCACAGTTCCTTCACCTTGACCATATACTGCCCGATCTCCATTTCTTGGAAGTGCATCGTCCAGTAAAGGATTACGAGCCTGCCCATTTCCTCCTAGATTTCCAGTACCTTCCGTTCCGTTGGTAACAGATGTTCTTCTCAATTTTCCGATAAGGGCAGTACCGCTCATCAGAACATCAGCAAACTCATTTCCGTTTGATGCCGCCTGCAGTTGCTTGTACGCACTCCAATACTTTGGATCATCGGTTTTGCCATACAAGTACAGCAAATTATCCTGACCCAACACAGCCAGCTGCTTGATATTGTTGTCTGCTGCGCTGATCTGCCCCATCAGGTCAGCTCTGCGCTGAGGATCTGCAGTGGCCCCCAATTGCTGGTATAGCTGATCCTTGTACTTGGCAAGCTCTGTCACCACTGAGCCAAGGTCTTCTTGAATCTCCAGGTTCTGATCCACCGTCGCTGGAGCCAAACCTTTACGGATATCTTCATTGCGTTTAGCAGAACGCGCGTCCAGCTTGCTTACCTCGCCGCACGCCGCCTTGTCGCCCTTCTGGCAGGCGCTCTCACTCTTAGCCCGTTCCGTGAGCTCCTTGTGGTTGAGGAAGTTGTTCAGCGTGGCATTGGTCGAAGCCGCTGCCCCTGCTGCTCCACCGGCCACGGCCCCCACGGCCGTTCCAGCCACGGCGACCAGGGTGTTTCGCGCACCTTCGTCAACGCCCAACTCCTTCAAGGTTTCGTCCAGATGCGCAACAGCCACCTGGCTCAGGCCCGCGCCGGCAGCTCCTGCCAATCCCCCGCCCGCTGCACCAACCAATGCGTGCAGCGCGACTCGGCCGGCCCCACCTTCTTTCCATTTCTCGATTTCCGCCTCATCACCGTTGGCCATCGCCTCCTTGAGCTTGCTGTCGGCAAAGTCCCCCACCGCCTTGCTCGCACGTGAACCAAACTCCCGCGTGATCTCGATCTGCGCATTGACGTTCTCGCGCACCTTGTCCTTGTCGAAGATGGGCTTGAGGCCCGTCTCCTTGTCCCCCGTGCGCGCGCCGCTGTCACCCGCCACGCCGCTGATGCCTGCCTTGGTGGTGCTGCTGGCATTGCCGCTGTCGCTGCCCACGCCGGCACTGCCGCCCGTCAGGCCTTTACCTGTGTCGAGTGCGGCCTTTTTTTGTTCTTCCGTCTTGGCTGTGCTCTGGTCACCTGCCTGGAAGCCCACGCTGCCGCCTGCGCTCCAGCCGCTGGCGTCATATTCCGCATGGTTTTCAATGTCGCTGGTGGTCAGCTTGCCGCCGGTTTCAAAGCGGTTCTTGCCGTCGTCCATCGCCACCTGGGTGCTGGTGATGGCGCCGCCCTTGAGCGTGGTGTCGCCCTTGACCTTGACGTCAAAGCCACCGTCGCCAGCGCGGATGCCGCTTTGCTCGACCACGCTCTGGTAGTCGCTGTCGATGCGCGTTCGCCCGGCGCTGCCGCCCACGCTGGAGGCGCCGTAGCACAGGGGAGGCACGCACAGGCTGACGTTGAGGCCTGCGCTGCTGCTTTTCTCGTTGTAGGTGCTCTTGTCCTGCAGGCTTTCGATGGCGAGGTTGCCGCCTATGTCGGCCTTGACCGTGTCGGCCACGATGGTGGCGCCCTTGAGCGTGGTGTCGCCGCCGCTTTGCACGCTGGCCGTGCCGCCTGCCTTGATGTGGGTGTTGGTGTGGCTGAGGCTTTCACCGCTGCCACTGCCCTTGCCCTGGCTGAGCCCCACATTGACGCTGAAGCCGTTCTTGCTGCCCAGCGTGAAGGCCACGCCCACGCTGGCCGAGCTGCTGCTTTGGCTGTTTTGCTCGGCAAAGCGGTTTTCTGCCGCTTCCAGGACGATGTTGCCCTTGTCCGCAGCCAGGCGTACGTCCTTGCCGGCTTCCACGCTGCTGCCGCGCACGTGGACGTCACCCTGGGTGGCCGTGATGCTGACGTTGCCGTCGGCCTTGACCAGGGAGCCTACGGCGCTGTTGACCTGGTACTCGCTGGTGCTGCGGCTGGAGCTTTTGCCCAGGCTGAGGCTGATGCCTACGCTGGTGGCACTGCTGGGGTCTGCGATGAGCTGGCTGGCTTTGCCATAGGTTTCATAGGCCGCCATGCCGGCAGCGGCCGCACCCAGGGCCTGCATGCGGGCATCGCTGGTGTTGCCGGTGGCCCCGGCAATGCGGGCGACCGTCTCGCCGCCTTGCACGACATTGACCACGGGGTTGCTGATGCTGACGCTCAGCCCGCTCTGTTTGGCCCGCATCTCGAACTTGTCGCGCTCGAGCTCGCGCGCCTCGTTGATCTCAACGCTCTTGCCGACGATGTTCACATCGCCCTGCGCCAGCACGGCCGAGCCCGTCTGGCGGTACTGGTTGCCGGCCACGATGGAGGCGTTGCCGCCCTGCGCCTGCACGCTGGAGCCGGCCGCGCGCACGCTTTCGTTGCTGCGGTCGATGGTGACGGACTTGGAGCCCAGCGTGATGCCGAAGCCGCCGCCGCTGAACAGGCCCGATTTCTTGGTCTGGCTGTGGCTGGTGGCGGCGGCGCTGTCCTGGCCCGCCAGCAGTTGCACGTCGCGCCCGGCCACCAGGCCCACGTCGCCCTGGCCCACCACGTGCGAGCCGGTCACACTGATGTCGCGCCCGGCCTGCAGGTAGATGTTGTTGGCACTGAGCACGCTGCCTTCGCTGAGGCTGCTGGCGCCTTCCTCCACGGTGTGCGTGCTCTTCTTGCTCAGGAAGCCGCTTTTCTTGCTGTAGGTTTCCTCGAAGCGGCCGTGCTCGGTCTGCTTGTCCTGCAGGTTGACGTCGCGGCTGGCGATGAGGCTGGCGTCGCCCTTAGCGGTGACGGTGGCGCCCTTGAGGGTGATGTCGCCCTTGCCTGCGTCGGCCTTGCCGTTCGCCACGATGCTCAGGTTGCGGCCTGCCTCGATCTCACCGCCCGACAGGGATTCGCTGCGTTGGAACAGCGCATGGTCGTAGTTCTTGCGGTGCTCTTCCTCCAGGCTGCTGGACTTGTCCACCAGGGCTTCGACGCGCACGCTGGCGCCTTGCACCAGAACGTCCTCACCGGCCTTGATGTGCGAGCCCAGGGCCACCACGTCGCCCTTGGCCCGCAGCGTGACGCTGCCTTCGCCGCCGTCGATGGTGGTGCCGGTGTGGGTCAGGGTGTCGGTGCGCCGCTGGGTTTCGCCGATCTTGATGCGGATCTCTGGGTCGGTGAGGTTGTTGTCCGCGTCGTAGTGCTGGGTGACGAGGATCTGGTCCTCTTTGGTGTGCGTGCTTTCGGCCTTGGCGGCGGCGCCCAGGCGGATGTCGCCGTCGGCATACAGGCCCGCGCCCTTCTTGCCCTCGACCTTGCTGGCGACCAGGTCGATGTTGCCGCCCGCGTCCAGCACGATCTTGCCCGCGTCGCTGACGAAGCGGCCATCGGTGGCGGCGATATTGCCGCTGGCCTGCAGGTAGCCGCCGTCATGCGCGACGATGCTGCCGCGGCTGTTGTCGATGTCGCCCTTGAGGGAGGTCAGCAGGGTGCCGGTCTCTATCTTGCCGTCCCGGTTGTCGAGGCCGCCGCCGCTGAGGCTGGTGTAGCCGCCCGCGCGAATGCTGGCGCCGAAGTTGTCTATGCCTTCGGCGGCGCGTATGGCCAGGTTGTTGGTGACTTCGAGCTGGCCCCGGTTGATGAACTGTCCGTTGAGGTTGAGTTCCAGGTCGTTGGCGCTGATGCCGCCGGGCACGATCTGCATCTGCTTCCAGTCGGGCCAGGCCACGCTCTTGCCGCCACCCAGCAGGGCGGCCACGCCGCCTTCGGGCGTGGCCAGTTCAGGGCGCGAGAGGTCCAGCGGCCTGGAGGTCCGGGGCGGCAAGCCTTCGTCGCCCGGGCCCTTGATGTCGCTGCCCTGGCCCTTGGTGTCGCCGGCGCCTATGGTGCCGGGGTCGCCGCCCAGGACCTTGAATTCCCTGGGCGCGTCGGCCTTGTCGGCATCGCCGGTCTTGACGTCGCCCTTGACGGCCTGTCCGTCGGGGCCCTTGGCCACGTCGCCGGGCTTGACCTCGCGGTTGCGGGCTTCCACGACCAGAGGCAGGCCCGTGGCGGGATCAATGCCGGGCCGTACGGTGATGGTGCCGCCATTGATGGTGATGGCATCGCCGACGATGGTGCCGGTATCGGGCCCGACCAGAGTGATGGTGGAGCTGCCGCTGCCAGTGTTCAGGCGCGGCACGCTGCGGGCCAGGCCTTCGACGGTGACGATGTCCCCGTCGGCGTTCTTGCCCTCCCAGGTGATGGTCTGGTTCTTCTTGCGCTGCTCGATGCTGCCGCCACCCACGCTGGCGTCCGAGGCCTCATTGACCAGCGAGCCGTCGAAACCGCCGCCGATGTACAGCTGCGCACGCTGCGCCACGTCGGTGTAGCCGACGACGCGCACTTCCTTGAGCTCGGCCAGCGCGGCCGGGTATTCGGGCACCTCATAGGTGCCGTCGCGCACGTCGGGCTCGCCACTGCCGCTGCGGGTGCCCGTGGCTTCGTTGTGGATGCTGCCTTTGGCGCTGCCGGCGATGGCGACGCTGCCCTGGTTGTGCAGGGTGCCGGTCCAGGCCACGGAGTTGCCGCCATAGGACCAGCTTTCCGAGGCGCCCACGTTGATGCCGCCCACGTTGAGCTGAAGGTGGCCCAGGGCCAGCAGTTCGTTGCCGGTGGCTCCATAGGCGCCGGCCATGGTGAGGGTGGCGTCGCCCAGGCTGCCCACGGTGCCGCCGCTGTTGCTGTAGCCGCCGGACTGGATGTTGAGCTTGCCGCCCGCGACAAGGGTGCCGCCGCTGTTGCTGAAGCCGCCCGTGGTGTTGATGTCGATCTCGCCGGGCGCGCCGCCCTGGCCATAGACCGTGCCCTGGTTGCTGAAGCCCGAGCCCTTGATGCGGATGTCCTGGCCCAGCAGGTTGGCACCGTCGCCGTTGCTGACCGCGCCGCTGGCCTGCAGTTGCAGGCCGCCGCTGGCGGCCACCGTGCCGGTGTTGGCAATGCCGCCGGAGCTGGCGGTGAGCTTCGCATCGCCGCTCTTGGCCAGCAGCGTGCCCTGGTTGTCGATGCTGGCGGCGTTGATGGTGACGCTGCTGCCCTGGATCTGGCCGGTCACCCCTTCGGCCGGGGCGCCATTGCTGAAGGCACCGGCCGATGTGATGTTGACGGCGCCGCCTGCCTGCATCTGCCCGCCCGCGTTCTGCACGGAGGGGCCCGAGATGGTGAGGTCGCCCCCGGCCGAGATGATGCCGGTGCTGGCGCCACCACTGGCGCCTGCGGAAGTGTAGGGGTCGTTGACGCTGCGCGTGTTGTTGAGGCTGCCCTGGATATTGACGCTGCTGCCTGCGCTGACCACGCCCTTGTTGGTCATGCTGCCGACGTTGACAGTGAGCGCACCGCCCGCATGCACGGTGCCCGGGTCCTGGCTGTAGCGCCAGTCTTCGGGGGCGGAGCCCGCGCCGCAGCCGCTGGCCGAGACACAGCTGCGCGATTCGGTCAGCCCGTTGTCGAAGCTGCCGCCCGAGATGCTGAGGGAGCCCGAGGACTGGATCTGTCCATCGTTGCCTATGCTGCTGCCGCTGAGGGTGACGTCGCCGCCCGCCAGGGAGCCGCTGTTGGAGATGGAGCCGCCATAGACGCCGAGCGAGCCGCTGGCACCTATGCTGCCGCTGTTGCTCAGGCTGCCATCTATGCCCACGCTGGAGCCGGAGATGCTGCCCGAGTTGCCGGTGGCGCCCAGGGAGATGCCCTGCGCACCGATCTGGCCGCTGTTGTCCACGGCGGCCATGGTGATGGTGCTGGCGGCAATGTTGCCGCTGTTGCTGGTGCTGCCCGAGACGCCCAGGCTGCCCTGGGCATAGACGCTGCCGCCCTGGTTGCCCAGCGCGCCGTTGATGGTGATGTCGTCGGCCACGACGCTGCCGCTGCTCGACAGAGTGCCGCCGTGCGTGAGGTTGCCGCCCGCCTGGATGGTGCCCTGGCTACTGGTGCCGCCTGCCGCCTGCAGCGCCATGTCCTGCCCGGCGCTGAATTTGCCCTGGCTGCCCAGGCGCGTGGCGCCCCCAGCCTGGACGGTGAGCTTGCCCGGTGTGACGATGCCGCCGGCCCTGGCCAGGTTGCTGTCGATGTTGCGCGCACGGATGGAGATGTCCTGCTGCGACTGGATCAGGCCTTCGTTGGAGAGATCGCCGCCGGTGTCGATGTCCACCGCCTTGGCGAAGGTCATGTCGCCCCGGTTGCGGATGGCACCGTTGTCCGCCTTGAGCCGGGCCTCGCCCAGGAAGAGGCTGTTGCCTTCAAAGCCCAGGTTCTGCGCCGCATGGGCGTCGAAGTCGCCGGCCACGTCGAGGTTGCCGCCAAAGCTGATGCTGCCAGCCTCGCTGCGGGCGGTGAGCCGGCCTTGCGCGACGGTGGCACCGCCAATGGCAATGTCACCCCGGGACTTCAGTCCCAGGTCCTGTTCGGCAGAGACCTTGCCTGCGATGGCAATGGCGCCGCCGGAGCTGGCAAGCTCACCCTTGCGCAGTTGCAGGTCGCCGCCCACGCGCACGCCGTCCGAGCCCTGCAGGCGCGCATCGCCCAGCGTGGCGAGGCCGCCGCCCACGTCGATGGCACCGGCCTTGGCCTCGATGTCCATGCCGTCGTTGACGCGCAGCTCCTTGCCCACGGCGAAGCCCTGGCCGGCGCTGGCATCCAGCCTGCCGGTGACGCGCATCTGCCCGCCCGCCTTGCCGCCCGAAGTCTCGCCGTAGCTTTGGCCCGCACCGCTTTGCAGGCGTGCATCGCCCAGCACCAGGGTGTCGCCGGCCACGGCAATGCGTCCGCCGGCATTCGCGGCCAAGCCCTGGCCGAAGGCTGCATCTGCACCCACGGTGATGTCCGCGCCAGCGGCGATGTCGGCCGGTCCCTGGACGGTGGCCGCGCCTGCCACCTCGTGGCTGCCTCCCGCGCGGGCCTGGTAGGCGCCGCCGGTCTCCAGGCTTTGCAGGCGGATGTTGCCGCCCGCGTCGATCACGGCAGCCTGGCCGTCGGCCGTGCCGGCCACCACCTTGCCGGCCTCGGCATCGGTGCCGGCCTTGAGGCTCAGCGCCCCCGGCGTGGCCACCGTGCCGGTGACCGAGATGGCGCCCGTGCGCGCCGTGGCGTCGATGCCGGCGCCCATCAAGTCGCCCTGGATGCGCAAGGCATCGTCGGCGCGCAGCGTGGCCTGGCCCTGCGCCAGCACGCTGCGGGTGTGGACGGATGCGGCCGCAACGTCAAGATCGGCGCCGGCCTGCAGGCGTTCGGCCTTGAGGGCCTGTGCCGACCGGATGTCCATGGTACCCATGGCCGCGATGTCGCCCGCCACCGTGATGTCACGGCCTGCGCGCAGTTGCAGGTTCTCGCCGGAAAGCACGGGCCCCTGGACGTCGATCTGGCCTGCGGACAGGGCGGTGATGCCCCGGTTGGCGACCAGTTGGCCCCGGCTGGCGATGCCGCCGTCACCCGCTTCCAAGCGCAGATCGCCGCCGGCCTGCAGGCCCTTGTCCAGGCTGATGGAGCTGCCTGACAGCGCCACTTCGCGCCCGGCATAGGCATCGCCGCGCACGGCGGTATCACCCTTGGCGGCAATGCGCGCATCGCGCCCGGCATGCAGTGTTCCATCGACGAGCACATTGCCCGCCGCAGTCACGCCGGCATCGCGCCCGGCCAGCAGGTTGCCCGTTGCAATGCTGCCCGTCGAGGATTCCAAGCGCACGTCGCGCGCGGCCTGCGCCTGCTCCAGGGCGATGTTGCCCTGGCTGCGGATGTCGAGGTCTTCGTTGGTGAGGATGGACTTGGCGGTGATGCCTTCGGCGCCGGCGCTCAGGGTGGTGCTGCCTGCCGAGCGCAAGTCGCCTCCCAACTGGAGCTTCTGGCCTGCCTTCATGTTGACGGCGCCCTGGGACAGCACATCGCCGGCGATGCGGATGTTGCGGCCCTCGACGGACAGGCCCGCAGCCTCCATGCCCTTGTCGGCGGAGAAGTCGCCGCCCGCACTCCATTGCTGGGAACCGGCCGAGCCCACCTGCCCGCCCAGGCGGATGTCCCCGCCCGCCTTGCCCGTGATGCCGCCGCCCGCAAGGATGTCGCCGTGCGCCGTGAGATTGCCTGCGGCATTGAAGCTGGCCTTGCCGCCCGATGTGACCGGGCCGGCCATGGTCAGGTCGCCACCTGCGCTCAGGCCCAGGTCGCGCCCGGCAGTGATGGCGCCGTCGAACCGGGCGTCGCCCCCGCTGGAAAGATTCGCGCTGCCCGTGACACTGACATCGCCACGCGCATGCAGGGAGTCGCCGACGCGCAGGTTCAGGTCGCCGCCGATGGACAGGCCTTTTTCCGCGCTGCCGAGATCGACCCTGCTGGCGTCCACATTGGTCTCGCCGGCCGAGATGTCACCGTTGATGCCCACGGTGCCCGCCTTCATGCTCAGCGACTGGCCCACGTGGGCACTGCCGATGAGGTCAACCGATCGAACACCGTCGAGCTGGAAGTTCTCGCCAACGACGCTGCGTCCCGTGACGTCGATGGTATCGGCCGAAACCTTGGCGCTGCGGTTGACCTGCAACTGCCCCGACAGCAACGCACCTTGGCCGGCCCGCATGTCCAGGCTGCCCGCGACTGCGGTGACGCCGCCCAGCGACGCACCTTCGCCCGCGTCGATGGCCAGGTCGCCACCCACCAGCAGCTTGCCGGTCTGGTGGACGTTTTTGCCACCCAGTGTGGTGGCGCCCGCAACCTGCACGGTGCTTGCGCCAGAACCCATCTGCAGGTCGCCACCCGCACGCGCCTGCAGGCTGCCGGCGGTCACGAGATCGCCGCTCACGGCGATGCCGCCCTGCGCGCTTTGCAGCCGGATGTCGCCCTGCGCCTGAACGGGTCCGTTGAACTGCATGCCATCGCGGCCGCTGACCTGCAGTTGCTTGCCCGCAGAGACTTCTCCAGCAACGCTGACATAGCCATCGCTGTCGATGCGGATGTCCCGTGCCGATGCCAGGGAACCCGTGCTGACGCGGCCGGCGCTCTGGATCTCCACGTCGCGCTGGTAGGCCAGAAGCGGGCCCTGCAGGTTGACGCCCATGCCGGCATCGGTGGAGATGACACGGATCTGGCCTGCGGTCATGGCACCGAGGGCCGTGGCATCGATGGCCAGAGCCCGGCCCGACTGCGCCGGAGCCGGGGTCAGCGGGGACTGCGGCGATTCGGAAGCGGCACGCGCGGAGCCCGGCATGGCGGGCGTCTTGCCTGCCGTCAGGTTGATGCTGGAGATGTCCTGGTTCAGGTAGTGGGCGCGCAGGGGAGCGTCGATGCTCAGCGTCTCGCCGATCAGGTCCAGCTGTCCCACCGTGCCTTCGATGCCCGAGCCGCGCACTTCGATGCGGCCACCGGTCACGTCGAAGCCCTGTTTTTTGGCATCCTGGAACGTGCTGCCCAGCCCCCCGGCATCCAGCCAGGTGGGCCGGCCCGTGCTCAGGGTAAGCCTGGGCGTATTGACCACGCCACAGCCATCGCAGGTGATGCCGTTGGGATTGGCGATGATGACGGTGGCGGGCGTTCCGAAGACTTCCACCGTGCCCCGCATCTGGCTGGGTGTTCCGGTGACGGTGACCTCGTTGACGATGGTGTTGGCCGCGCGCCCGCCAGACAGATTGGGATTGGCAGCCGCCGTGCCGCCCAGCAACGGCGTGCCACCGATGAGGCTGTTGTTGAGAACGACACCGGACGTTGGCACATCGAAGCGCTCGTACTGGTTGAGCGAGGTTCCGGCCGCATTGGGCGCCGTGATGTTGACCAGGGCACCACCACCCGGCAGCGACTGGATGCCCGGCTGGAAGGCCATCGGCGCGCGCGGGTCGGCAATCGGCCCGCCGAAGGGACCTGCGATGGCCCCGGCCGGCGGCTGCGGCTGGGCCTGCGCGGTGCCAACCATGACCAGTTGCAGTTGAGTCAGGCAGAAAACAGCGGCCATGAACGCCGCTGTGCGCCGGGCCCACCGAGGGGCGCGGTGCGCGGTTCTCGGTTCCTCGGGCACAGGGGAGGACTGTTGGTTGTGCTGGCTCATGGTCGGTGCATGCATGCTGGGCTCCCTCTTCATTGCTCTGTCTTGTCTGTCTCTGTGTTGCTGCTGTCTTGCTGCCGGTGCGCCTGTGCGGGCGGTACAGCGCTAGAACTGGTAGGCCAGGCTGGCATTGACACGCCAGCCGGGCTTGGGCATTTCACTGGGTGTGCGCAACGGCTTGCCCGCGATCAGCTCGGCGAAGCCGCCCGCGAAGGCGATGCGCAGCCCGCCTCCCGCGCTGGCCAGGGCATGTGAGCGGCTGTCTGCAACGGTGGACAGCCGCGCCGCATCCACAAACAGGTAAGGCTCGTAGCGGATCTGCCCGCCCAGGATCTGTGGCGGCCGCTGCAACGCCCATTCATTGCGCCAGACCATGCCCTTGTCGCCGCCAACGGCCGATTCGGGAAATCCGCGCACGCTGCCCACGCCTCCGGCGAAGATCTGCTCGGACGAGTACAACGGATGCCGGCTCCATTGGCCCAACGCACGCGAGCGCCAGGTCAGGAGGCTGCCCAACGGCCGCTCCACCGATGCCGACAGCTCCAGCTTGGTGAACCGGTAGCGGGCGGCCTCCCGGGGCAGGTCGGCCGGGTCGCGGTTGGTGTCCAGCCAGGGCATGCCGCGCGAGATGCCCGCATCGACCGTCCACTGGCCCAGCCCCTCGCCGGCTTGAAAGCGCGTGAGGCGGTTGATGCCCAGGCGCAGCACGGCCTGGGTCTGCGGGCTGAGCGAGATGTTGTTGACGGAACGCTCGGACTTGCGGTGCGAGAAGCTCAGGTCCATGGCCGTCTTGCTGTTCTGGTCGCGCTGCAACAGGCGGCTCAGCGACAGCGTGTAGGTCTTCGATGTGCCGTGGACCAGCGCGGTGTCGCCGATGAGGTTCTGGTACTCCGAGACGGAAGCCATTGCCGACAGCGTGGCATAGCCCAGGGGCATGGAGAAGGTGCCATACAGGGCGTTGGTTTCCGTGCTGGTGGTCAGGCCGGCGCCCAGCGACTCCATCAGGCCCAGCACATTGCCGGCGTCCAGGCCCAGCTGCACGCGAAGGCGGCCGGTGGCGGCCGCGCCCTGGTTGTCCAGCGAGACGTTGTAGCGCGCGGCCTGGCCCGCCTGATTGACGAACTCGACGATGGAGCCGCCCGGCTGCGTGCCCGGGCGGATCTGCACCTGCACGTTGTTGCGCCTGAGGCGGTTGAACTGGTCCACCGACTGCTCGATGTCGCGCAGGCGCAGCACGTCGCCCTGCTTCATGGCAAGGGCCAGATGCACGCCCGGAGCCTGATCGTCGCCAGGACCGACGGGGGTGCCGTTGAACAGCAATTGCTCGATACGGCCCGGCACGATGGTGAGGGACAGCACGCCCTCCTGCAGGCTCTGGTTGCCCACGTAGGCACGCGAGGTGGTGTAGCCCGCAGCGATCAGGGCCCGGTTGACCCGCTCCAGCAGCACGTTGATGTGTTCGACCCCGATCGAGCGGCCGACAAAGGGCGCGGTGACCCTGGCAAAGACAGCCTCCGGCAGCAACGCCATGCCGTCTTGCCTGATGGTATGAATGGGAAAGGCCGGTCCCTGGGGCTGCAGGCCTTCGGGGAATCGGTCGTCCATGCCTGCGGCTGCGGCAGCGGGTTGCTCGAATTCAATGCTGGCGGGTGCGGAGCGGCGCAGCATTTCCTCGCGCAGTTTTTCCTGCTGCTCGCGGATGATCTGGTCGTTGGGGTCGCGCGCAGACACGGGCTGTGCATGGACGAGCATCGGGCTGAGGGCCAGCGCGCAGATGCCCGCGGCGGAGATCCAGTGGCTCATGCGGTTCACCACCAGAAGATGCCGAGGTGGTCCTCGATGCGCACCGCATCGCGGGAAGGCTTGCGAATCACCTCGATGGCGCCGTCCACGCCTTCGGAGGCTTGCAACACCCCGCCGTCCTGGTATGCCAGCCCCTTGAGAACCAGCCGTCCTTGCTGGACGGTGTAGCTGCCGCCCTGGTCGGTGGCATAGATCCTGGCCCAGGTGTCGCCGAACAGGGCCTTGAGGCCCTTGTCACGCAGGATGACGGTATGCACGGGGCGCCCTCGCGCGATGATCTCGGGAGCCTCCAGGGTCATGCCCTTGCCTGCGTAGACCTGGCCGGCATCGTTGAGGATCTGCCCGCCAGCACGTATATCGACCGATTCGGCGCCCATGATCTGCCCGCCCACCAGCGCCTCGTTGGAGGAGGCTGTGCGCCTGCAGACGAACAGGAAGCAGCTTTGCCGGTATTCGAATCCGCCAATGCTGTGCGCCTTGGTCACGACGCTTTCTTGCGCCTCTATCTTGATGCCGCCCTGATTGGAGAACACATGGCCGCCCAGGTTGGAGAAGTTGCGCGCCTTGACCTGCACATTGCCTTGCGCCACCCAGTAGGCCTGGTTGGCAGGATCGGCCAGCTCGCCCATGTCCACGCTGTAGCCTTTCCTGCGCTTGAAGACGCTGTGCGATGCCCAATCTTCCAGGCCGGCACCGGCGATGTGCACGCTTTCGTTGCGCACATCCGCAGCTCCCCGAATGACCAGATCGCTGTTGGATACGATGCGTGCGTTGATGGAATCCACGCCCTGCCCGCTGTCCAGCAGCACGGAGCCTTCCTTGCCGAAGATCAGCGCGGTTTTCGCGGCCCCCACGGGCGTCCTGTGCTCTATGCCGCCACCGGCCTTGAGCACGACGGCATGGGCATCCTCTGCCTCGCCCACGCCTTGCTGGCCGGATATCTCGCCGCCCAGGTTGCGGATGGCCCCTTCGGCCTGGAGGCGAACACGGCTGCCGGCCGCCAGCAAGCTGGTCTCGTCGCCGCGCGAAACGAGCGCGATATCCCGGGAGCGTATGTCCACCTGCCCCTGGGCCTGCACCTTGCCGCCGATCTGCTCCAGCTGTCCCGTGCTGGTCAGCCGGAAATCCCCGGCCGAGGCCACCATCTGCCCCTGGTTGCGCACACCGGCGCCCTGGTCGGTCACCAGAATCTCGATACGCCCGGAGGTGACCTTGGAATCCGCATTCAGGTCCACAGCCAATGCGGTGCTGCGCGCCTTCCCGCCCTCGTAGTAGACCCATGGCGTCAAGTTGTCCGTTGGCGACGCCGCCGTATCGAACTGGGCCGTGGATTCCCCGGCCACCATGCGGACCAGGGCGCTTGACGATGAGAACTCGTTGGTGACGGCACCCTGCAGGGCAATGCTCTTGGCAATCATCTCCAGACGGATCAGATTGCCGGTGACCCCCTGCTCGCCAATCACGATCTCGCCTTGCTTCGTATGGACATCCACCAGCCGCTGGACATAGCCCGAAGACTGCAATTGATCGCGCAGTGTCACGGCGCCCGTGGTCAGGGCAACGCTGCCGAAATTGACGAAGCTGCCTCCATTGACGCGTATGCCGTTCTGATTCGCAAAAATCAGATTGGCGCGGGGGCCATTGACATCGATGGTTCCTGTGATATGCGAGGGCGCGGCGGAGAACACCTCGGCCACGATGGTTCGCGCCTTGACGCCCTCATTCAGGAACGTGAGCCCAGCCTTGCCCACATCGAACTGGCTGAAGCCGTTGTATGAAACACCGTCCGTGACCTGGGCCGGCGTGACCTGCACGCGGCCACCATCACCCATGTTCACCCGCGTGGCGGAATCTGGCAGGGCCGTGACCCTGGAAACTACCTCCGACCGGACTTCCCCCACTGTCCCCCAACCGCAGGCAATGACGCCCAGCGCACCGCAAAGCGCGGCGCCTCTCATTGATTTCTTCATATTGCATAGCCAGCCGCGCCCAGGCACCGGGTACTGTAGCCAGCCTGTCCATCTGGTTGAACTCCATTGCCGGCACATGGCATCCTTTGCCGGCAACCCTCTCTTTCAAAATCTCCACTGCCAATGGCTATGCCCATAGCCCACTGACAGCGGGAGCAGATGATCAGCGAAATCACCGCTATCGCCAATACACTTTTTTTGACAATGGGATTTTCATCCTAGGAAATATCTAATTTTTCTGGAAAAAATCAGACCACTCCTAATTGATTAGCATGCCATTAATATGGCATTCGTTTTTTCCGTCGCCCGATTGGCCAGGGCGATAACGCCAATCACGCCAGTGCAGTTACCCGGGCCATACGCCCGTCGGCCGGATGCTTCCCGCCACAGGTCTTCCCGCATTCCAGGCGTGCCGGCCGGAAACCTGTGCGCCACCTGCGAACCCGAGCGTGCTCCAAGGGCGTGGCCATGGCGGAATGTGCCGCCTGGCGCTTTGGCTTACCATCGCCGGCCCTCTGCTTGATAGGTACAAGCCATGATCCGCGTCTCTGAACTGAAACTGCCCCTGTCGGCGGTGCAATACCACCCCGACAGCCACACCGAATACCTGCCCCTGGAGCCGCTGCGTGCCCTGGCCGCGCGCCAGCTGGGCATTGCCGAGGAGGCCATTGCCTCCGTGCATGTGCACAAGCGCAGCTTCGATGCGCGCAAGTCCGAGCTGCTGGCCGTCTACATCGTCGACCTGACGCTGGCCGACGAGAGCCAGGAAGCCGCGCTGCTGGAACAGTTCTCCAGCCATGCCCATGTGAACCCCACGCCCGACATGCGCTGGCATGCCGTGGGCCAGGCGCCTGCCGACCTGCAGCGCCGGCCCGTGGTGATGGGCTTCGGGCCCTGCGGCATTTTTGCGGCCCTGGTGCTGGCGCAGATGGGCTTCAGGCCCATCGTGATCGAGCGCGGCCGCTCGGTGCGCGAGCGCACCCAGGACACCTGGGGCCTGTGGCGCAAGCGCGAGCTGGTGCCCGAGTCCAATGTGCAGTTCGGCGAAGGCGGCGCAGGCACCTTCTCCGACGGCAAGCTCTACAGCCAGATCAAGGACCCGCGCCACCTGGGCCGCAAGGTGATGCAGGAATTCGTCACCCACGGCGCACCGCCCGAGATCCTCTATGCCGCGCACCCGCACATCGGCACCTTCAAGCTGGTGAAGGTGGTCGAGGGCATCCGCGAGGAGATCATCCGCCTGGGCGGCGAGATCCGCTTCGGCCAGCGCGTGTGTGACATGCGCATCGAAGGCGAGGGCAAGGACCGCCGTCTCACCGCCCTGGAAGTGCTGGACCAGGACAGCGGCGAGCGCCAGTGGCTGGAGACCGACCATGCCGTGATGGCCCTGGGCCACAGCTCGCGCGACACCTTCGCCATGTTCTACGAGCGCGGCGTGCACATGGAGGCCAAGCCGTTCTCGGTGGGCTTTCGCATCGAGCATCCGCAAAGCGTGATCGACCGCGCGCGCTGGGGCAGGCATGCCGGCCACCCGCTGCTGGGTGCGGCCGACTACAAGCTGGTGCACCACGCCAGCAACGGGCGCGCGGTCTACAGCTTTTGCATGTGCCCGGGCGGCACCGTGGTGGCGGCCACCAGCGAGCCCGAGCGCGTGGTCACCAACGGCATGAGCCAGTACTCGCGCGCCGAGCGCAATGCCAACGCCGGCATGGTCTGCGCCATCGACCCCTCCGACTACCCGCGCGATGCCAAGAGCTTTGCCTGGGCCTTCGACGGCAAGACCCATGGCGTGGAAAACCTCAAGGACGGCGAGCTGCACCCGCTGTCGGGCATCGTGCTGCAGCGCCAGCTGGAGACCAAGGCCTACCTGCTGGGCGGGCGCAACTACAACGCGCCGGGCCAGCTGGTGGGCGACTTCATCGCGGGCAAGGAATCGGCCGCGCTGGGCGAGGTCGAGCCCTCCTACAAGCCCGGCATCACGCTGACCAACCTGCACCACGTGCTGCCCGCCTATGCCATCGAGGCCATGCGCGAGGCGCTGCCCGCCTTCGGCAAGAAGATCCGCGGCTACGACATGCACGATGCCGTGCTCACCGGCGTGGAAACGCGCACCTCCTCGCCCGTGAAGATCGAGCGCGGCGCGGACTTCCACAGCCTGAACACGCGCGGCCTGTACCCGGCCGGCGAAGGCGCCAGCTACGCGGGCGGCATCCTGTCGGCCGGCGTGGATGGCGTGAAGGTGGGCGAGGCCGTGGCCTGCGCCATCCTCGGGCTGCCCCTGCCCTCGTCGGGGGCACGCGGCTCCGGTGGCGCAGCATGACACCGCGTCCGCCGCGTTTCGTCGCCCCCTCGCGCACCCAGCTGCTGGCCGCCATTGCGGCCATGGGCGTGGTGGTGCTGTCGTCCAACATCCTGGTGCAGTACGCCATCAACGACTGGCTGACCTGGGGCGCCATCACCTATCCGTTCGCCTTCCTGGTGAGCGAGCTGGTCAACCGCAGCTTCGGCCCGCAGCAGGCCCGGCGCGTGGCCTGGGTGGGCTTTGCCGTGGCCGTGGCCGCCTCGCTGGTGCTGGCGCCGCCGCGCATCGCGCTGGCCTCGGGCGCAGCCTTCATTGCCTCGCAGTGGCTGGACATCGGCGTGTTCCACCGCCTGCGTGCGGGCCGCTGGTGGCGTGCCCCCCTGGTGGCCACGCTGCTGGCCGCCTGCCTGGACACCTTCCTGTTCTGGAGCATCGCCTTCGCAGGCGCCGCCGAGCCCTGGGTGACCTGGGCCCTGGGCGACCTGGGCGTGAAGCTGGTGCTGGGCGTGGCGCTGCTGCTGCCGTTCCGCCTTGCCATCGCCCGGTGGTGGAAAGGCCCATCGGCAATCGCCAGCGCCAAATAGAGCCGACGCGGTTCGCACGGACTCGATCTCAAGCCAGGGGCACCGTGCAACGGGAAGCGGCTTCCGCCGCTCAGGGCGAGTCGAATAACTATGGGTTGCGCTGCAGATAGTCCACGGCCAGCGCGGCCAGTGAGCGCGCACCCGTGGGCAGTTGCTTCTCGTCGATATCGAACAGCGGCGAGTGGTTGGACGGCGCCTTCGCGAAATCCTGGCCGGCCGGCGGTGCGCCCAGGAAGTAGAAGAAGCCCGGAACCACCTTCTGGAACTCCGAGAAATCCTCGGAGCCGCTGACCTTGGGAATCACCATGGCCTTGCCGCCCATGGCCAGCTTGAGCGCGGGCAGAGAGGCCTCGGTCAGTGCGGCGGGGTTGGTGGTCACCGGATAGGCCACGGGACCGAAACGCACCTTGGCCTTGGCGCCGCTGGATGCCGCGATCTGCTCGGCCGTGGCGGTGATGCGCTTGTGTGCCTCCTGGCGCATGTCCTCGTCGAAGGTGCGCAGCGTGCCCTGCATCTCCACGTTGTCCGGGATGATGTTGTAGCGCGTGCCGCCCTGGATGGAGCCGATCGTCAGCACGGCCGGCTCCAGGCTGATGTTGAGCTGGCGGCTGACCACGGTCTGCAGGCCCAGCACCACCTGGCTGGCAGCGACGATGGGATCGACCGCATTCCACGGCGACGAGCCATGGCCGCCCCGGCCCTCGACCTGGATGCTGAGGCTGTCCGAACCCGCCATCAGCGGCCCGCTGCGGTAGCCCACCATGCCCGACGGCAGGTTGGACGTGATGTGCAGGCCGTAGATGGCCTGCACGTCCTTGAGCACACCGGCCTCCACCATGGCCTTGGCGCCGAAGCTGGGCACATGGCCGTGGGCATCGGCCTCCACGGGAGCTCCTTCCTCGGCGGGCTGGAAGATGAACTTCACCGTGCCGGGCAGCTTGGCGCGCATGCCGGCCAGCGCCTCGGCCGCGCCCATGAGCATGGCCACGTGGGCATCGTGCCCGCAGGCATGCATGACCGAAACCTCCTTGCCCATGTACTGGGCCTTGGCCTTGGAGGCAAAGGGCAGGCCGGTCTTCTCGGCCACGGGCAGCGCGTCCATGTCGGCACGCAGCGCCACGGTCTTGCCCGGCCGGCCGCCGCGCAGCACGCCCACCACGCCCGTGCCGCCCACGCCGGTCTGCACCTCCATGCCGAGGCGGCGCAGATGATCGGCCACCACCTTGGCCGTGCGTTCTTCCTGGCCCGACAGTTCGGGGTGCTGGTGGATGTCGCGGCGCCACTCCACCATCTTGGGCGCCAGCGGCTGGATGGCGGCATCCAGGGCCGCCAGGCCCTGTGCATCGAGCCCCTGGGCGCTGCCCGCCAGTGGCAGGCCGCAGGTCAGCAGCCCGGCCAGGGCGATGGAGCGCAGGCCTGTGCGCGGGAAGGAGGAAGGCTTTGTCTCGGCGCTGGTGTGGAGCATCTTCGTGGTCCTGGAAAGTGGCACAAGCAGCCATGCTAAAAGTGAAGCACGTATGACGGGCACGTCAAAATCGCCATTCGAGGAGCCAGAATCGCCATGCCCCGGACCTTTGTCATCGAGCTGCCCTGCCTGGAGCACAGCGCCATCGGCCACGCCGCGCACCTGGTGGAGATGCTGCGCAGCGCCAACCTGGTCGCCAGCCTGCGCCTGGGCCGGCGAACGCCGCGCTTTGGCTGGCGCTGGGTCGACGGCCAGGGCCGGCCCCTGCCCACCATGCCGCACGCGGACGAAGGCGCGGCAGCCGAAGGGCCCGCGCAGGCCGTCTTCGTGAGCGCGCTGCACTGCCCTGACATTCCCTCCATACGCGACATCGTCGCCGCGCATCCGGCCCTCGTGCGCCGCATCACCACGGCCTTCGACCAGGGCCTGGCCGTCTGCACGCTGGGCAGCGCCGCCTGGTTTGCGGCAGCGGGCGGCCGCTGCCAGGGCCGGCTTGTGGCCCTGCCCTGGTATTTCATGGGCGGCTTCGGCCTGGACTTCCCGGGCATCGAACTGGCCGAGGGCCAGCCCTTCGTGGACGACAGGCCCTGGCTCAGCGCCTCCCACCCCGAGGCCCTGGCGCCCATGGCCGTCGCGCTCACACGCCATGCCTTCGGCGACGACCTGGCCGCAGCGCTGGCCGCCGTGCTGCAGCCCGATGCCCAGCGCGAACGCGCCACCCGGGCCGCCCTGCAGGACCGCCGCATTCCCGCCACGCGCAACAGCGTGCTGGCCCATGCCATCGCCTGGCTGGAGGCGCGCGTAGAGCAGCCCTATGACCTGCAGGCCCTCGCGCACGCGGCATCCACCAGCCCGCGCACCCTGCTGCGCCACTTCCAGCAGGAGCTGGGCCACAGCCCGCTGGACCACCTGCACCGCCTGCGCTGCGCACGGGCCCGGGTGCTGCTGGAGATCACGCTGGAGAGCGTACCGTCCGTGGCGCTGGCCTGCGGGTATGGGGATGCCTCGGCGTTTCGGCGGGTGTTCTTGCGGTATGTGGGGATGGCGCCTGCTGCCTATCGGGAAAGGCATGCGTTGAGGGCGCCGAGGAGGCGGTGGAGGGTGGGGGCTGCCTGATTGTTTTTGCCCCTGCCGGGTCAAAAAACAGACCCGAGAACAAGAAAGACTCAGTCCACCGTCACCTTCGCCTCCCGAATCACCCTCCCCCACTTCTCCGTCTCGGCAGCAATGAACCGATCGCACTCCTCAGGCGTGGACCCCTCCGCAAACGTCCCCATCACCTGCTCCAGCCGCTGCGACACCTCGGCACTGCGGATGATGCGCGACACCTCGGCGGACATGCGCTGCACGATCTCGCGCGGCACGCCGGCCGGCGCGATCATGGCCGCCCAGGTGCTGCCCAGCAGGCCGTCGTAGCCCTGCTCCACGAAGGTGGGCACGTCGGGCAGCGCGGCCAGGCGCTTGTCGCTGGCCACGCCGATGAGGCGGATGCGGCCGGCCTTGGCGGGCTGGATGAGGTTGGGCGGCGGGTCCAGGAACAGCGGGATCTGGCCGCCCATGAGGTCGGCCAGCGCGGGCGCGGCGCCCTTGTAGGGCACGTGGACCATGTCCGTCCTGGTGAGCAGCTTCATCAGCTCGGTGGTCAGGTGGGCGCTGGAGCCGCTGCCCGAGGAGCCGAAGCCCACCTTGCCGGGATTGGCCTTGGCATAGGCGATCAGCTCGGGCGTGGTCTTGAAGGGCGCATTCATGGCCACGGCAGCGACCAGGGGCGAGACGCCCATCAGCGAGACGCCGACCAGGTCCTTCTTCGGGTTGTAGGGCAGCTTGGGATAGAGCGTGGTGTTGGCCGCATAGGCCGCGATGACCACGCCGAAGGTGTGCCCGTCCGGCGCGGCCTTGGCGATCTGGTCGACGCCGATGATGCTGTTGGCGCCGGGCTTGTTCTCCACGATGACGGGCTGGCCCAGGGCCTTTTGCAGGCCGACCTGCAGCAGGCGCGCCATCTGGTCGGTGAAGCCGCCTGCCGTGTACGGAACGACGATGCGGATGGGCTTGGAGGGCCAGGGGCTCTGGGCCCAGGCCGAGGGGGCCAGCACGGTGGTGGCTGCTGCAGCGGCGGCAGCGGTCGATTGCAAAAAGCCGCGGCGGGAAGTCGAAGGCATGGTGTCTCTGGATTCTTCTAAGTTGAAAAATGGCCCCCACGCTACCCTTGCTGCGCAAGGTCCGCTGCCCCCCAAGGGGGCCGCTTTTCATCTTAGGGCGGCCCAGCGATGAAAAAACGCCACGCAACAGCGCAGCGTCGGATGGAAAAAGGGCTCAGTACCCCCGCGCCACATCCACAAGGTTGAGCAGCGGCTCGCCCGCGCGCAGGCGGCGCAGGTTCTCCAGGCACTGGCGCGCCACGGTGTCGGCCGAGGCCTGGGCCGCGATGTGCGGCGTGACAAAGGCCTTGGGATGGCCCCAGACCTTGTTGCCGGGCTGGGGCGGTTCGTCGCGCAGCACGTCCAGCGCGGCGCCGGCCAGGTGGCCTTCGTCGAGCAGGGCCAGCAGGTCGTCTTCCACCACCTGCTCGCCGCGCCCCACGTTGATGAAGTAGGCGCCGCGCGGCAGCAGGGACAGGGTGCGGCGGTCCAGCAGGTCGCGCGTCTCGGGCGTGAGCGGCAAGGCGCAGACCAGGATGTCGCTGGTGGACAGCAGTTGCTTCAGACCTTCGGCACCGCTGTGCGTGGCCAGGCCTGCAATGCTCTTGGCGCTGCGGCTCCAGCCTGCGACGGGGTAGCCGATGGCCTGCAGGGCGCCGGCCACGAAGCGGCCGACCTCGCCCAGGCCCAGGATGCCCACGCGGCAGTCTGCGCTGGCGCGCACGGGGCGGCGCAGCCAGTCGCCGGCCTGCTGCTGGCGCGCGAACAGGTCCAGCTCGCGCGTGTGGCGCAGCGCGGTGCCGACCACGTACTGGGCGATCTCCACATGCTGCTGCGGATCGACCGTGCGCGCCACGGGCAGGCCGGCCGGCAGGTCGGGCACGGCCAGCAGCTTGTCCACGCCCGCGCTGGGCGCGCACAGCAGCTTCAGGCCCGGATAGGCCGGCAGCACGCCCGGCTTGAGGCTCCAGGCGAGCATGGCCTCGACCGCATCGGCCGGCGCCTCCTCGCGGTGGCCCCAGACCTGCACGCCGGGCGCCAGCGCGCGCAGCGAGTCGACGATGGGCGCGCCCATGCTCGGGTGGATATTGACCAGAATTCCCATGGTTTCCTTCAGTCCTTGTAAGAAGGGTCTATGCGGTCCAGACGGCGCAGCAGGCCGGGCCAGGCCAGGCCTGCGCCCTTGCCCTTGGTGACCTGGCGCGACTGGTTGACCGCGTCGGCAATGATGTCCTGCGGGATGCGCGTGAGCTCGCCGCCGCCCGACTGCGCCAGGATCTGGATGCGGCAGGCCGACTCCAGCGTGTACATGGCCAGCACGGCCTCGGCCACGTTGCGGCCGCAGGTCAGCAGGCCGTGGTTGCGCAGGATGAGGAAGTTGCTGGCGCCCAGGTCATCGACCAGGCGCGGCTTCTCGTCGTCGCGCAGGGCCACGCCTTCGTAGTCGTGGTAGGCCAGGCGCGCCAGCGGGAAGATGGACTGCTGGGAGATGGGCAGCAGCCCCTCCTTCTGCGCCGAGACGGCCACGCCATAGCGCGTGTGCGTGTGCAGCACGCACTGCACCTCGGGGCGGCCGTCGTGGATGGCGCTGTGGATGACGAAGCCGGCCGGGTTGACGTCGTACTCGGTCTCCATCAGCGGCCGGCCTTCGTGATCGACCTTGACCAGGCTGGACGCGGTGATCTCGTCGAACAGCATGCCGTAGGGGTTGATCAGGAACTGGTCGGGCTGGCCCGGCACGCGCGCCGAGATGTGGGTGAAGATCAGGTCGTCCCAGCCGAAGTGGGCGACCAGCCGGTAGGCGGCGGCCAGCTCGATGCGGGTCTGCCATTCCTCGGCCGTCACCTGGCGGCGGACCTCGGACATCGTGGTGTCGTTGCTCATGGGGTGTACCTCTTGGTGGACATCGTGGTGGACATCGTTTGGAGAAAGCATCCGCCGGTTCAGCGCCCCGTCGCGTACTGGTCGCGCAGCTCGCGCTTGAGCACCTTGCCGATGGCGCTGCGCGGCAGCTCGGCAATGAAGCGCAGGTCCGCCAGGCGCTGGGTCTTGCCGGCCCGCTGGTTGTACCAGCCCATGATGTCCTCGGGCAGGGCCGGCTGCCCCGCGCGCGACACCACGTAGGCCACGGGCGTCTCGCCCCATTGCTCGGAAGGCACGCCGACCACGGCCACGTCGTCCACGGCCGGGTGGGCGCGCAGCTGGGTTTCCAGGTCGCTGGGGTAGATGTTGAAGCCGCCGCTGATGATCATGTCCTTGCGGCGGTCGAACAAGGTGAGGAATCCATCGGCATCGAAGCGGCCCACGTCGCCCGTGCGGATGAAGCGCTTGCCCGTGGGGTCGAACCATTCGGCTTCGCGCGTCTTGGCGGGCTGGCCGTGGTAGCCGGTCATCATGCTGGCCGAATGGCCCACGACCTCGCCATCCTCGCCGGGGGCGACCTCGCGGCCGTCCTCGTCGATGAGGCGGATGTCATGGCCCTCGGCGGGCCTGCCCACGGTGTGCAGCTTGTCCGGGTGCAGATGGGCTTCGAGGATGCAGGTGCCGCCGCCTTCGGTCATGCCGTAGAACTCGGTCAGGCTGCCGGGCCAGCGCGCCACCACGTCGGCCTTGAGCTCGGCCCGGAACGGCGCGCTGGTGCAGAACTTGGCGCGGAAGCTGGACAGGTCATGCTCGCCGAACTGCGGCAGCGCCATGATGCGCTGGTACTGCACGGGCACCAGCATGGTGTGGGTGACGCGGTGCTGCTGGGCCAGCTGCAGGTAGCGGGCCGCGTCGAACTTGGGCATCAGTACCACGCAGCCGCCGCTGCCCAGCGTGGGGAAGAACACCACCAGCGTGGTGTTGGAGTACAGCGGCGTGGCCAGCAGCGTCGTGCCCTCGGGGCCATAGCCGTAGACGCTGCCCCGGTTGATGTGGGCCCAGCGCATGCCGTGCGACTGCACGATGCCCTTGGGGGTGCCCGTGGTGCCCGAGGAATAGATGATGTTGAACGGCGCGGCCGGCTCCACGCTCACGGGCGCGGGCTGCGCGCCTTCGGGCGCCAGCCAGTCGTCAAAGGCCCGGCCGGGCGCGGCGCCGTCCAGCGAGATGCATTGCAGGGCGCCGTCGGCAGGCACCAGGTCCTGGGCCGCCTTGTCGAGGAACAGGTGGCGCGCCTGGGCATCGCGCAGCATGGAGGCCAGGCTGTCGGCCGTGGAGGACGGCGCCAGCGGCGCAACCACCACGCCCGCGCGCAAGGCGCCCAGGAACAGCGCGGCATAGCGCACCGAGTTCAACGCGCAGATGGCAATCGCCTGGCCAGGCTGCACGCCGTCGCGCTGCAGCGCGGCGGCCACGCGGTCCATGAGGGCATCAAGCTGCGCGTAGCTCAGCGTCTGCTGGTCGTCGCGCAGCGCGGCATGGGCAGGCTGCTGGCGCGCGTGGCTGCGGATCAGCTCGGCCAGCGTGGTGAAGGGCGCATCGGGCGAAGGCAGGGTAACAGTCATGAGGGGCTCCGTTCCAGGAATTCACGAATCTCAAGCGGACTGCGCCCGCCAGCCCCCTGGCCCTGCGGGCGCGTTGGAGGACAGGCCTACTTGGCGGCCAGGCCCAGGCGGTCGATCAGGACCTTGTCCTTGGCATACGCCTCGCGCACCCACTGCGCATAGTCGGCGCCGGAGCGGTACCAGGCGTCCTGGTTCAGCTGCTTGAGCACCTCGATGTGGCGCGGGTCATCCATGGCTTTCTTGAAGGCGTCGTGCAGCTTGCGCACCACGGCCGGGTCCATGCCCTTGGGGCCGGCCAGTCCGTAGGGCGAGGTGGAGACCACGCCATAGCCCAGCTCCTTGGCCGTGGGCACGTCGGGCCAGCGCTGGGTGCGCTTTTCGCCGAAGGTCATGAGCAGGCGCATCTGGCCGCCATCCACATAGGTGTCCCAGCCCGAGGCATCGCTTTGCGCGGCCACGTGGCCGCCCAGCAGGGCCTGCTGCAGGTCGGCGTTGCCCTTGAAGGGCACGTGGTTGAGCGTGACCTTGGCGTTCTCGGCCAGCTCCTCCATCAGCAGGTGGGGCGAGGAGCCTATGCCGGTGGAGCCGTACTCGATCTTGCCGGGGCTGTTGCGCGCGGCGGCAATGTATTCGTTGAAGCTCTTGTAGGGCGAGTCCGAGCGCACCGTGAAGCCGAAGGTGTAGCCCGAGACGCCGATGATGTAGGTGAAGTCCGTGACCGGGTTCCAGGCCGTCTTCTGCATGTGCGCCATGCGCAGCATGGACATGGGGAACTGGGTGATGGTGTAGCCATCGGGCTTGGCCGTGCGGGACATGTTGCCCGGGCCCAGCGTGCCGCCCGCGCCGGGCTTGTTCTCCACGATGATGGTCTGGCCCAGCTGCTTGCCCGCGATGTCGGCCAGGGTGCGCATGTGGCGGTCGGTGGAGCCGCCTGCGGGGAAGGGCACGATCAGCGTGATCGGGCGCGTGGGAAAGTCGCTGGCCTGGGCCCATGCCGGCGCGCTGGCGCCCGTGGTGGCCACAAAGACAACAGCCGCAAGCGCAAGGCTGCGGCGGCCAATGGAAATCTGCATGTCTGTCTCCTGCATCTCTGAACCAGGTGGGGCCGGGGCACATGCCTTGTGTGCCGCTCTGGCCAGGGCCCGGATACTTCACCGGGCCCGTTGGCACCGCCTCCCGGTGCGGCGCCTTGCATTCTTACAGCGACTGCACCAGCTCGGGCACGGCCTGGAACAGGTCGGCTTCCAGGCCGTAGTCGGCCACCGAGAAGATCGGTGCCTCGGGGTCCTTGTTGATCGCCACGATCACCTTGGAGTCCTTCATGCCGGCCAAGTGCTGGATGGCGCCGGAAATACCGGCCGCAATGTACAGCTGGGGCGCCACGATCTTGCCGGTCTGGCCGACCTGCAGGTCATTGGGCGCATAGCCTGCGTCCACCGCTGCGCGGCTGGCGCCGATGGCGGCGCCCA
Source organism: Delftia sp. WSY_22 (assembly GCF_043104185.1). Taxonomy (NCBI): domain Bacteria; kingdom Pseudomonadati; phylum Pseudomonadota; class Betaproteobacteria; order Burkholderiales; family Comamonadaceae; genus Delftia; species Delftia sp. WSY_22. The sequence continues at coordinate 798 of NZ_JBICKN010000028.1, read as the reverse complement.
GCTTGTCGGCCAGCGGGGTCATGACCTCGTTGAATTTCTCGCTGCTGCCCAGCGCGCGGCCGCCGGAGACGATGATCTTGGCGGCCGTCAGCTCGGGGCGGTCGCTCTTGGTCACTTCACGGCCCACGAAGCTGCTCTTGCCGCTGTCGCCAGCGGCCGCCAGTTGCTCCACCTGGGCGCTGCCGCCCGTGGTGGCCGCTGCGTCAAAGCCCGTGCCGCGCACGGTGATGACCTTGATCTTGTCGCTGCTTTGCACCGTGGCAATGGCGTTGCCCGCGTAGATGGGGCGCTCGAACGTGTCGGCGCTGTCCACCTTGGTGATGTCGCTGATCTGGGCCACGTCCAGCTTGGCGGCCACGCGCGGCGCGGCGTTCTTGCCGCTGGCGGTGGCGGGGAACAGGATGTGGCTGTAGTTCGAGGCAATCGCCAGCACTTGCGCCGCGATGTTCTCGGCCAGGCCGTCCTTCAAGCTGGCGCCGTCGGCGTGGATGACCTTGGCAACGCCGGCGATCTGGGCCGCAGCCTGCGCAGCGGCGCCGGCATTCTCGCCCGCCACCAGCACATGCACGTCGTCGCCGCAGGCCAGGGCCGCAGTGACGGTGTTCAGCGTGGCGCTCTTGATGGAAGCGTTGTCGTGTTCTGCAATAACGAGGGATGTCATGTCTGCGAATTCCTTTAGATGACCTTGGCTTCGTTCTTGAGCTTGCTGACCAGGGTCGCCACATCGGGCACCTTCACGCCAGCGCCGCGCTTGGCGGGCTCGGCCACCTTGAGCGTCTTCAGGCGCGGGGCCACATC
>NZ_JBICKN010000027.1:0-300691 GCF_043104185.1 Delftia sp. WSY_22 | reverse complement strand
TACACCTACGACGCCCTGGGCAGGCGCCTGAAGCAGCAGGTCGAAAGCGCGGACTCCACCACCCCCACCCGCACCCACTACTACGGCTGGGACGGCGACCGCCTCATCCACACCGAGCGCCTGCAGCTTGGCGATGACACGCGCCACATAGAACACACCATCTACGAACCCGGCAGCTTCACGCCCCTGGTGCGCCTGAGCACCACGGCCAGCGGCGACCCCCAAGACGAGCCCCACCTGCTGGTGCAAGCCATCACCGCAGGCCTGCCCGACCCGGACGACCCCAACCACGCGCCGGCCCTGGCCCTGATGCAAACCATGCTCGACGCCATGCCGCGCGACATGCAGCAAGACGCGGCCCGCCACCTGCGCCACACCCTGGACCACGGCCTGCCGCCCGGCGCCCAGGCCATGCTGGGCGAACAGGCAGACAGCACCGCCCGCCTGCTCAACGGCATGCAAGCAAAGCTGCAGGAACAGGAAAAAGAACAGCACGCCCGCATCGCCATCCACCACTACCACTGCGACCACCTGGGCACACCCATGGCGCTGACGGACCAGACAGGCCAAGTGGCCTGGGCCGCAAAGCTGGACCCCTGGGGCAATGTGCTGCAGGAATACAACCCGCAAGGCATCCACCAGGCAATCCGGCTGCCGGGGCAGCACCATGACAGGGAAACTGGGCTGTATTACAACCGGCATCGGTATTACGATCCGGTGGTGGGGAGTTATATCAATCAGGATCCGATTGGTTTGATGGGTGGATGGAACTTATCTGGATATTCAGAAGGTTCTCCCTTGAATTATTTCGATCCAGTCGGACTCGCCACAAAGGAGCAAGTTGATACAGCGGTTAACGTGCTGAAGGGGCAATTCCCCGAAATACTAAAAACACCGAAATCAGTTACTGGCGTTGTAGGTTTATCTGGAACGCTTGGGCAAGTTCTTGCCGGCAGAACAGATCTTAGTGGGAATATTCAATACAACGCAGATATTTATGGCGAAGACGGCGTTTCCATGTGTGATAGTAAATTAGATGATTTTCTTCAAACAATGGCGCATGAAATGCAGCATTTAAACGAGAGTGTTTTTGATAGAATTGGATTAAGTACGGGTCAGCTACTAAACAGAATTTCGCCAAAATTTTCTAGCATCGAAGATATTATTGATCATAATGCAGATATTATGTATCAATCCACCATAAATAAATACAAAAGCATTATAAATGGTGAAAAATAAATTGATTATTAGAGTAATAATATATATAGCTCTAGCATTGTGTATATTATTATTATTGATACTTGGAGATTTTAGCCGTGGAATATAAATAAACTTCGTGATCAATGATATTGCAGATGGAACAAAATAAATTACGTTTTCCTAAAGAATAGGGCATGCCTACTGGAAAAATTTGCATTTCCCCTAGGAAATAGAAATGAATATGCAAAAAAAAGGGGCAAGCAATTTTACTTCAGGCTTTGTTGGATGAAATAAGAGGCAGTGGCATTATTTACATCAACAGCAAAGACAAGTCAGTTAGAAGAAAAATTTCCGAGGATTTGAAAAATATCCAGATTCATCTGCTACTGAGTAAAAAATCCTTTACTCCAGGAGCGAGCAGGGGAAAGATGTTCTTTTTTCGAACATGCCCACGCATGGCAGGATGACCATGCAAACTCCGGATGAATCGCAGTCATACAGTTGCTTTGAGAAAATTTATTATCAGAATAATGCTCAATAAATTTCCCAAATAATCTCATTGCAGCGTTATTATAAATATTTTTTATGTATTTCAACATTTACTATGTAATGATGAACTTTTATTGAAAGGAGTTTTCTGGAAATAATCAAATATATTTGTCAATTTATTCTGGCAATTCTGAATAACACATTCCATTTCCAAGAGGGACGCATGACCGCCAAACCCACCCAAACCCTGATCCGCATCCTGTTCGCCACCCTGTCTCTCTCCGCAGCCACTGCCACCTATGCCGCGCAGTGCCCGCTGATTCCCGATGGCAATGCCACTCTGGAAGATTCCGAGAGGGCTGCACTGCTCAGCGAGTTCAAGTTCGAGGCGCTGGACAAGGAACTGGCCCGCAAGCACAAGAAGAATCTTTCTTCCTCGGGCGGGGACTTGTTGACCATGCGGGATCTGCTGGGACTGCAGCAACTGAGCCTGCAGGAAGAGAACGTGATACGCATGTGGGCGGATCAGCAGCCCAAGTCGTTCTTTGCCCAGCTCAATGCGGGCCTCTATTACGGCAACAAGGCATTTGGCGCCCGTGGCGAGGCGCCGGCCTCCAGGGTGACGGGCAGCCAGTGGAACAGTGTCAAGCAGCTCAGCGCGAAGGCCCAGCCGTATCTGCAAAAGGCCATGGCGCTGGATGCCCGCTCGGCCTTGCCGCAGACGATGCTGATTGGATTGGCCGCGATGGAAAACCAGGTGGGCGGACGTACTGCGGCGCAGTGGCTGCAGGCGGCCGATCAGGCCGATCCCAAGAACCTGGCGGCCCGCGTCAATGCCCTCAATTACCTGAGCCCGCGCTGGGGCGGGTCCTTGGAGGGCCTGGACCAAATGGTGTCACAGGCCGTGAAGTCGCTGCCATCGGCCAGCGCCGGCTATCTCCAATACAACCTGGTGCTTGCCAAGGCCAGCCATTACGAAGTCGTCGACAAGGACAAGAGCAAGGCCCAGGCACTCTACAAACAGGCCAAGGACATGTGCGACAACTCGGAGGCCGCACGGGCGGGCATGGTCAGGACATACCAGTAATCAGGAAACAAGGCAGGCCCAAAGGCCTGCCTTGTTTTCTCGCCCGCGAGCTGCGGGCACACACACCCTCAAAACGTTGCCGAAGGCAGATCCTGCCGGCTGAATACCAGCGACACCTTGGCTTCTTCCGGAATGGGCGGCAGTGACGCATCCCATTGCTGCCAAGCCTGGCGCAGCTCAACCAGGCGCTGGGGCTCGCGGTCGCGCAGGTTGGCGCGTTCGCGCGGGTCCTGGGCGACGTTGAAGAGGTATTCCACGCCTTCGATCTGCAGGTATTTCCAGTCGCCGCGCACCAGGGCGCGCTGGGCGCGGTGCTTCATGCGCCAGCACAGGTCGCGCTCGGGGTTCCAGGTACCGTCTTCCATCAGGGGCAGCAGGCTGACGCCGTCCAGCGGGTAGTCGGCGTGGCCGTCCACGCCCGCGGCGGCCAGGAAGGTGGCCGACCAGTCCATGGTCAGGTTGGGGGTGTCGCTGACGGCGCCTGCCGGCATGCGGTCAGGCCAGCGAGCCAGCAGGGGCACGCGGATGCCGCCTTCGAGCAGGTCCATCTTCTGGCCGATGAAGGGCCAGTTGTTGGAGAAGCGTTCGCCGCCGTTGTCGCTGGTGAAGACGATGAGCGTGTTCTCGGCCATGCCCTTTTTCTCGAGCGCATCCAGCACCCAACCAATGCCTTCGTCCATGTGGTGGATCATGCGCTGGTAGGTCTCGATGGTGCCGCCGTCGGTGTGCTTGCCGAAGCCGCCGATGCGCCGCGACTCCTCCAGGTCGTCGCGCGTGAGCCAGGGCCAGTGCGGGGCGCTGTAGTGCAGGGACAGGTAGAAGGGCTTGTCGGCCGTCTGGCGCTCGACGAAGTCCACGGCGCGGCGGCTCAGCAGGTCGGTGAGATAGCCCTCCTCCTCGTGCGGCTCCTCGTTGATCCAGAAATCGGGGCGGCCACGCGGGTCGCAGTGGGCGAAGTAGTCGGCGCCGCCTGCGTGAAAGCCGTAGAACTCCTCGTAGCCCGACATGCGCGGGCCGAAATGCGGCGGGTAGCCCAGGTGCCATTTGCCGACCAGGGCGGTGGCGTAGCCGGCGTCGCGCAGCAGGGAGGCCACGGTGGGATGGTCGGGCGGCAGGCCCAGCACCTTGTCGCCGTGGACGCTGGCGATCGGCTCCTCGGCCGCGCCGCGCAGGCGGTACTGCCAGCGGCCCGTGGCCAGGGCAAAGCGTGTGGGCGAGCACACGGCCGAGTTGGAATAGCCGCGCGTGAAGCGCATGCCCTGCGCGGCCATGGCGTCCAGGCGGGGCGAGACATCGGTGGCGCGGCTGTGCGCATCGCGCGCGCCCGTGCAGCCGAGGTCGGCATAGCCGAGGTCATCGGCCAGGATGAAGATCAGATTGGGGCGCTGGGTTGCCATGGGAGCCAGGAGACAGTGGATGCGTTGGGAAAGGGAGTATCGCCAAAACGGCGGTGCCTCAGGGCCACAGGCCCTGGTGGCGGCTTCAGTCGTTGGTCAGGTGGATGCGCTTGACCAGGGCGGCCCACTGCGCGGACTGTCCCTTGGCACGCGCCTGGGCCTCGGCCACGGTGGAGCCGACCATCTCGATGTCCAGGGCCTTGGCGCGTTCCTTTTGCTCGGGTGCGCGGATGGCCTCGTTCATGGCGTCGACAAAGCGCTTTTGCACGGCAGGCGGCACGCCCTTGGGTGCGGCCAGCAGAATCCAGAAGGTGCCGTCGAACTCGGGAAAGCCCGACTCGGCAATGGTCGGCAGCTCGGGCGCCAGCGCCGAGCGCGTCTTGCCCGAGGTGGCCAGGGCGATCAGCTTGCCGCTCTGGACCTGGGGCAAGACCGTGGGGCCGGCCAGGAAGCCGCAGTCCACCTGGCCGCCCAGCAGGTCCTGCATGGCCGGCGCGGGGCCCTTGTAGGGCACATGGACCATCTTGGCGCCCGAGGTGGCCAGCAGCGATTCCATGACCAGGTGGCCCGGCGAGCCCGCGCCGCCCGAGGCATAGGTCAGCTCGCGCGTCTTGCTGGCGGCCACCATGTCCTTGACGGACTTGAAGCCCGTGCCCGGGCCGCAGACCAGGGTTTGCGAGAAGCGCGCGGCCACGACCAGGGTTTCCAGCGCGTCGGCCTTGTAGCCCATGTTCTTGTAGACATGGGGGTTGACGGTGAGCACGGGGTCCATGGCCCACAGCCAGGTGTAGCCATCGGGCGCGGAGCGCGCGACCTCGGCCGCGCCGATGTTGCCGTTGGCGCCCGGCTTGTTGTCCACGACCACGGCCTGGCCCAGCGCCGCCTGCATGGCGGCGGCCACGGGGCGCAGCGAGATGTCGGACGGGCCGGCCGGCGGATTGGGCACGACGATGCGGATGGGCTTGGCCTTGGGCCATTCCTGGGCCAGGGCGGGCGCCGCGCACAGGCCGGCGGCGACCAAAGCCAGGGCGGCACGCGCCAGGGCTGCGAGGGGGCTGGGCATACTTGTCTCCTTGTCGTTGTCTTGCGGCCAATGTACGCAGGCCGCCGACAATGCATCTAATCCATCATCCCTAGCGTAAACCCGAAACCGGCCCGCGAGTCCATGACCGACCTCCACCGCTGGCGCCACCCCGCCGTGCTCGACGACATGTTCCTCTACCACCTGGCGCGGCTGCAGGCGGCCGCTGGCAGCCGCGTGGTGCGCCTGTGCGAGGGCCGCTACGGCATCACGCGGCGCGAATGGCGCATGCTCTGCCTGCTGGCCGAGGCCGGGCAGCTGCAGCCCTCGCAGCTGGCCGAGCAGGCGCAGCTGGACCGCACGCGCACCTCACGCGCGGTCACGGCGCTGCTGGCCAAGGGCCTGGTGTGGAAAGAGAGCCAGGTGGGCGATGCGCGCCGCGCACTGCTGCGCCTGAGCGACACGGGCCGCGCCCTGCATGCCGAGCTGTTCCCGCAGGTGCAGGCCATCAACCGCGAGCTCATGGACGCCGTGCCCGAGCCCGAGCTGCAGGCCATGGCCAGCGCCTTTGCGCGCATCCGCGCCCGGGCGCGGGAGCTGGAGGCCAGCAGCCCGCCGCCCAAGGCGCCGCGCAACCGCAAGCGCGCGGCCTCGACCTGACAGGGCCGACAGACAAGCATGCTCCAATGGCACGCAGATCAACTCTGCGGCCTTTCCCATGAAAGCTCTACTCCTCGGCCTGGCGGCCGCCATCTGCGCAAGCACCACCATGGCCGCACCGGCCACGGCCGTCCTTGGCGAAAAGCCGCTGCAGGCAACGGGGCCACTTGACCCACTGCGGGGTGTTCTGCTGACGCCGAGCCAAAGCGCGCCGCCGGTCGTACTGATCGTCCCCGGCTCAGGCCCCACCGACCGCAACGGCAACAGCCCGTTCGGCCTCAAAGCCTCGACCTACCAACTGCTCGCACAGGAACTGGCCACCCAGGGCATTGCCACCGTACGCATCGACAAACGTGGCATGTTCGAAAGCTACAAGGCCGTGGAGGACCCCAATGCCGTGACCATCCAGGCCTATGCCGAAGATGTGCACCACTGGGTGGACGCTATCCGCAGCGAGACTGGTGCCCAATGCGTCTGGGTGCTGGGACACAGTGAAGGTGGACTGGTCGCCCTGGAGGCTGGCCAGGGCCGCTCCGATATCTGCGGACTGATATTGGTAGCAGCTCCTGGTCGCCCAATGGGGCAGACGCTTCGGGAACAGCTCAAGGAAGACCCCGCCAATGCACCGATCCTGGACCAGGCGTTACCGGTCATCGATGCTCTGGAAGCAGGCAGGCGCGTGGATACCCGCCAGATGGACAGGCCGCTCAACACCATGTTCCATGCCAGCGTACAAGGCTTTCTCATCAACACCTTCGCGCTGGACCCCGCTCGCCTGATAGCGGGCTATTCCAAACCCGTGCTCATCATTCAAGGTGAGCGCGACCTGCAGATCAAGCCAAAGGATGCTCAGCGTCTGGCCAAGGCTGCACCGAACGCCAAGCTTGTGCTGTTGCCCGCCACCAACCATGTGCTCAAGAAGGTGGAGACCAACGATCGCGCTGCCAATCTTGCAACTTATGACAAGGAGGGGCTGCCGCTAGTGCCCGGGGTTTCCAGCACCATTGCCCGGTTCATAACGTCAGCCACCGTGAAGCGATAGGCGAGCCGTTGGCTCACCCCTGCAGGTACACCACATGCGTGTGCGTGTACTCGTACAGGCCGTGCTTGCCATCGGCCCCGCCCACGCCGGACTTGCGCACGCCCGCATGGAAGCCCTGCATGGCCTCGAAGTTCTCGCGGTTGATGTAGGTCTCGCCGAAGTCGATCTCGCGCATGGCCTGCATGGCCTTGGACAAATCGCGCGTGTACAGCGACGAGGTCAGCCCGTATTCGCAGTCGTTGGCCAGGGCGATGGCCTCGTCCAGGTCCTCCACCACCTGGATGGGCAGCACGGGGCCGAAGATTTCCTTGCGCATGATCTCCATGCCGGCATGGCAGCCGGCCAGCACCGTGGGCTGGAAGTGAAAGCCCGCGCCCAGGTCTGCGGCCTGCCCGCCCGTGACCAGTTGCGCGCCGTCGGCGATGGCCTGGCGCACCTTGGCCTGCACGCTGTCCAGGCCCTTTTGGTTGATCAGTGGGCCCATTTCCACGTCGGGCCGCGCAATCGGGTCGCCGTATCGCGTGGCGGCCATGGCCTGGGCGAGGCGGGCCGTGAACTCCTCGGCCACCTGGCGCTGCACGTAGACGCGTTCGGCGCAGTTGCAGACCTGCCCGGTGTTGATGATGCGCGAGTCGCGGATGGCGCGCACGGCCAGGTCCAGGTCGGCATCGGCCAGCACGATGGCCGGGGCCTTGCCGCCCAGCTCCAGGTTGAGCTTGGTGATGTGGGGCGCGGAGGCTGCGGCGATGCGCTCGCCCGTGGCCACGCTGCCCGTGAAGCTGACCATGTCCACGCCCGCATGGCCGGCCAGCGCAGCGCCCGTGCCGCCCTGGCCATAGACCACGTTGAACACGCCGGCCGGCAGCTCGCACTGGGCCAGCAGCTCGGTGAAGGCGTGGCAGTTGATGGGCGTTTCCTCGCTGGGCTTGATGACGATGGTGTTGCCCGTGAGCAGGGCCGGCGCCATCTTGCGGGCGATCAGGAAGAAGGGGAAGTTCCAGGGCAGGATGCCCGCGACCACGCCCAGCGGCTTGCGCAGCAAAAAGATCTGCTCGTTGGCCCGGTCGCTGGTGATGACCTCGCCCTCGATGCGGCGCGCCCATTCGGCCATGTAGTCAAGGTAGTCGGCGGTGAAGTTCACCTCCACCTCGGCCAGGCCCAGGACCTTGCCCTGCTCCTCGGTGATGGTGCGCGCAATGCGCGCGGCGTTGTCGCGGATGCGGGCCGCCACGCGGCGCAGGTACTGCGCGCGCTCCACGGCCGGGCGGCGCGCCCAGGCCTTGTGGGCGCCACGCGCGGCAGCGATGGCGCGGTCCACATCGGCCTGGCTGGACAGGGGCGCGCGCGCCAGCACCGCGCCCGTGGCGGGGTTGGTCACCTCATGCAGTTCGGCGCTGTCGGTGAAGCTGCCGGCGATGAAATTGCGCAGCACGGGAAGGGATGCCATGGAGTTCTCCTTGGGTTCAGTAGGTGCGGGATGCAGGGGGGGCCGCCTGGTCCGTGGCTTGCGTGGCGCGATAGCGCCCCAGGTTGGCCAGCGCGGCCTGGCGCAGCAGGCTGATGTCTATGCCCACGGCGATGAAGCGGCAGCCCCAGTCCGCATAGCGGCGCGCATCCTCCTCGCGCGGCGCGAGGATGCCGCAGGCCTTGCCGGCAGCCAGCGTGGCCTGGACGGTGCGGCGTATGGCGTCCTGCACCTCGCCCTGGCCGGCATCGCCTGCATGGCCCATGCCCGTGGACAGGTCGGCGGGGCCGATGAAGACGGCGTCCACGCCATCGACGGCCGCAATCTCGGCCGCATTGCCCACGCCCCGGGGCGATTCGATCTGCACGATCAGGCACAGCTGCTCATGCGCCGTGCGGATGTAGTCGGGCACGGCATCCCAGCGCGTGGCCCGCGTCAGGCCGCCGCCCACGCCGCGCACGCCGCGGGGCGGGTAGCGCATGGCGCGCACCAGTTCGCGCGCCTGTTCGGCCGTCTCCACCATGGGCACCATCAGCGTCTGCACGCCCACGTCCAGCAGTTGCTTGATGAGCACGGTGTCGCCCTGCACGGCGCGCACCACCGGGTGCGTGGCATAGGGCGCCACGGCCTGCAGCTGGCCCAGCAGCGTGGGCACGGTGTTGGGGGCATGCTCGCCATCGACCAGCATCCAGTCATAGCCCGTGGTGGCGATGATCTCGGCCGCATAGGGCGTGGCAAGGCCGGCCCAGATGCCGTACAGCGGCTCGGCGCGCCGCAGCGCGGCCTTGAAGGGGTTGGCAGGCAGTTGCATGGCGGGCTCCTTCAGTGCGTGTACGGGCGGTGCAGGGCGCACTCGGGATTGAGCTCCACGCCGAAGCCAGGCCTGTCCAGCGCCGACAGGCGCATGCGGCCTTTGACGGGCACGGGCTCGCCCAGCAGCTGCGGATGGAACATGGGCACGACCTCGTCGGCCTTGGGGGCCATCATCAGGAACTCGGCAAACGGGCTGTTGTGGCGCGTGGCCACGAAGTGGTAGCTGTAGACGCTGGAGCCATGCGGGATGACCAGGGCCTGGTGGGCATCGGCCAGGGCCGAGATCTTGAGCAGCTCGGTGATGCCGCCGCACCAGCCCACGTCGGGCTGGATGATGTCGCAGCAGCCCATCTCCAGCAGCTGGCGAAAGCCCCAGCGCGTGGCCTCGTGCTCGCCCGTGGTCACCAGCATGCCCGTGGGCACGTTCTTGCGCAGGGCCGCGTAGCCCCAGTAATCGTCGGGCGGCAGGGCCTCCTCGATCCACTTGAGGCCATGGGCCTTCGCACCCTGGGCCAGGCGCGTGGCGTAGTTCACGTCCAGGCTCATCCAGCAGTCCAGCATGAGCCAGAAGTCCGGGCCCACGCGCTCGCGCATGGTGGCCAGCTCCTGCAGGTTGCGGCGCAGCCCTTCCTCCCCTTCGGCCGGGCCGTGGTGCAGCGGCATCTTGCCGCCGATGAAGCCCATCTTCTGTGCCAGGTCGGGCCGCGCGCCCGTGGCGTAGAACTGCAGCTCGTCACGCACGGCGCCGCCCAGCAGCTGGTGCACGGGCTCGCCGCGCACCTTGCCCAGCAGGTCCCACAGCGCCAGGTCCACGCCGGAGATGGTGTTGATGACGATGCCCTTGCGGCCGTAGTACAGCGTGGACAGGTACATCTGGTCCCAGATGCGCTCGATGTCAGTCACCCGGGCGCCTTCGAGGAAACGCGCCAGGTGCTTTTCGACGATGTAGGCCGCAGGCTCGCCGCCCGTGGTCACGGCAAAGCCCACGCGTCCGGCGCTGTCCTCGATCTCCACCACCAGCGTGCCCAGCACGTTGATGCCGAAGCTGCGGCGGCTTTGCCGGTACTCGGGGTACTTGGCCATGGGCGTGGCGATGTGGTCGTCGATCCAGTGGCCGTCGGACTGGTCGTGGTAGTCGGCGCCGCCGCCCTTGAGCGTGAAGGCGCGCACCTGCTTGATGGTGGGGATCTGTGTCATGGGATGGTTGTGCTCCGTGTGCAAGTGGTTCAGGCGGCCGACGGTGCGGCCAGGGCCGGCGCCAGGCGTGCGCGCACGCCCAGCACCAGGGCCGCAGCCAGCAGCGTGGTGCCGGCCAGCAGGTACAGGCCGGCCGCCGGGGAGTGGAAGAAGCCCTCGGCCCAGTTCTTGACGATGGGGGCGATGAAGCCCCCCACGGCGCCGAGGGAGTTGATGAAGGCGATGCCGCCAGCGGCCGCAGCGCCGGCCAGCGTGTTGGCGGGAAAGGTCCAGAACACGGGCTGCACGGCGATGAAGCCGGCCGCCGCCAGGCACAGCGCGGCCACACCCAGCAGGGGGCTGGAGAAACTCACCGATGCAGCCATGCCCACGGCAGCCATCACCAGCGTCAGGCTGGCGATGCCGCGCGGCTGGCCTGTCCGCTCGGCATGGCCCGGAATCCACCAGGCGGCCAGCAGCGCGCACAGCCAGGGAATGGCCGAGACCACGCCCACCAGCAGGCCCACCTTGGTGCCCAGCAGGCCCGCCACCTGGCTGGGCAGGTAGAACACCACGCCATAGACGCTGGCCTGGATCAGCAGGTAGATCAGCGCCAGGTAGAGCACGCGCGGCTGGCACAGCGCGGCCAGCAGGCTGTGGCCGTGGCCGCCCTTGGCGCGCTCTTCGCTGTCGAGGATGTCCTGCAGCAGCGCCTTGTCCTCGCGGCCGAGCCAGGTGGCGTCGGCGGGGCGGTTGTCCAGGTGGAAATACGCCCAGATGCCCACGGCCACGGCCATCAGCCCCTCCACCGCGAACAGCCACTGCCAGCCGTGCCAGCCGCCGATGCCGTCCAGCTCCAGCAGCAGGCCCGACAGCGGGCTGCCGAAGATGAAGGCCAGCGGCGCGCCGAAGTAGAAAAAGCCCATGGCCTGCGCGCGGTGCGCTGCCGGGAACCAGTAGGTCAGGTACAGGATGACGCCGGGGAAGAACCCCGCCTCGGCCACGCCCAGCAAAAAGCGCAGCACATAGAACGTGGTCTGGTCGTGGGCGAACATCATGGCCGCCGACACCAGGCCCCAGGTGACCATGATCCGGCACATCCACATGCGGGCGCCCACGCGGTGCATGATCAGGTTGCTGGGCACCTCCAGCAGCGCATAGCCCGCGAAGAACACGCCCGCGCCAAAGGCGAAGGCCGCATCGCTGATGCCGGTATCGGCCTGGAAGGCCACCTTGGCAAAGCCCACGTTGGCCCGGTCCAGGAAGGCCATGATGTACATGAGCAGCAAAAAGGGCAGCAGGCGCCAGGAGATCCTGGCGAGCAGGGGAGCGGGGAGTTTTTTCATGACTTTCCTTGCAGGCAATGAGAGGCCGTCACGCCCGGTCGTCCGGAGCGCTGAAGGCGTGCTTTGGTGAAGGTGCGAGCGCAGCCGCGGCGTTGGTGCCGGCCGCGTCGGCGCGTCATGAAACAGGCGATGGGCTGTGCATGTCTTGTCTCCTGGATTGGGTCTGTTTTTTCTTGTCGCAGGGCCAATGTACGGCGCATGATCGATGCTCAACAAATCGAATTTCGGTCACATCCGATACCTTGCGCTTATGCCTGCGAACACGCCCGAATCCGCCCCGCCCGTGCTGCACCGCAGCCTGCTCAACCGTCTGCGCTACAAGCACCTGCACATGCTGGTGGCGCTGGGATCGAGCCTGAACCTGCACCGCGCATCGCTGAGCCTGGCCATGTCCCAGCCTGCGGCCACGCGCATGCTGCGCGAGATCGAGGACATGTTCGGCTGCCAGCTCTTCGAGCGCCTGCCGCGCGGCATGCGGCCCACAGCCCTGGGCGCGCAGCTGGTGCGCTTTGCCGAGGCCTCGCTCAACAGCCTGGACCGCTGCGCCGAGGACCTGGCCGCGCGCCGCCAGGGCGGCTACGGCTACCTGTCCATCGGCACCATCATGGGCGCAGCACCCGACCTGGTGATGACTGCCGTGGCCCGCATGAAGGCGCAAAGCCCGCAGTTGCGCCTGCGCATCATGGGCGACACCAGCGACCAGATCCTGCGCCTGCTGGACCAGCGGCGCATCGACCTGGCCATTGCACGGCGCAGCCCCACGGCAGACAGCAGCGGCTACGGCTTCGAGGAACTGGGCAACGAGCGGCTGCTGCTCGTCGTGCGCAGCGGCCATGCGCTGGCGCGCCGGCGCAAGCTCGACTGGGAGGAACTGGTGCGCGACTGGCCCTGGATCCTGCAGCCGGCCACCAGCCCTGCGCGCATCGCGCTCGACCAGCTGCTGCAGCGCCTGGAGCTGCCCGCGCCGGCCGACATCATCGAATGCAGCTCGGTGTACTCCATGCAGCAACTGGTGCAGCTGACCGATGCCGTGATGCTGCTGTCCGAATCCGCGCTCAAGGACTATCTGCGCATGGGCCTGGTCAGGGCGCTGCCGGTCTGCATCGACGTGCCCATGGCGCCCTTCGGCATCCTCACCCGCACCGATGACGCGCCCACGCAGGAGCAGCAGCGCTTTATCGCGCTGCTGCGTGCGCAGGCCCGGGGGCTGGCTCAGGCGGGTTGAGCCAGCACCGCACGCGTTTCGGCCTGCAATCTCGCATGGCGCATGGCGCAGGGGAATGGCCGTTGCCGGGCCTGCTCGGCGGCCTGCTGTCGCGCGGCTTCGGCTTCAACACCGGCGTGCAGTTCATGGGCTACTACACGGCCGTGCTGAGCGTTCCGGCGCTGGTGAAGCTGTTCTGATTTTTGCGCTGCAAGGGTCAGAACATTCTGAGATTTGGGTTCAGCGCCGCGCCCGCCGCCCACAAGGCCCAAGGCCGTTGCCATACTGGGTCACCGAGGCCGCCGCACCGCTGGCGGCTTCTTCCTTTGTGTGGCTTTGTCTCTGTCGTTCCTGCGAGGTGCCCATGGGTCTGGCCCTGGTTCAAAGTCGTGCGCTGCTGGGGCTGGCCGCCCCGCGTGTCACCGTGGAAGTGCATCTGGCCAACGGCCTGCCGTCGTTCACGCTGGTGGGTCTGGCCGATGTCGAGGTCAAGGAAGCGCGTGAACGCGTGCGCTCGGCGCTGCTGAACTCCGGGCTGGAGTTCCCGAGCAACAAACGCATCATCGTCAACCTGGCGCCCGCCGACCTGCCCAAGGATTCGGGGCGCTTCGACCTGCCCATTGCGCTGGGCATTCTCGCGGCCAGCGGCCAGATCAATGGCGATGCGCTGGCCGACTACGAATTCGCGGGCGAGCTGTCGCTGTCGGGCGCGCTGCGGCCCGTGCGCGGCGCGCTGGCCACGGCCCTGGCCCTGCACCGCCAGCAGGACGGCGCCCGCCTGGTGCTGCCGCCGGGCAGCGCGCAGGAGGCGGCCTTCGTGCCGTCGGCCCAGGTGTTCTGCGCGCACCACCTGCTGGACGTGGTGCGCCGCTTCATCACACGCTCGGCCAATGCCCTGGTGCAGGCGGAGCAGGACACGGACGATGCCTGCTGCAGCGACGAAAGCGAGGACACCGAAGAGACCGACGAAACCGACGCCTTGCCGGCAGCAGGCGACACCCAGACATGCTCCGGCCCGGGCTGGCATGCGGTGCAGCCGCAGCCCGCCGTCGCCGTGCGCAGCAGCCTGGACCTGGCCGAGGTGCGTGGCCAGGCACAGGCGCGGCGCGCGCTGGAGATTGCGGCGGCCGGAGGCCACGGCCTGCTGCTGGTGGGGCCGCCGGGTTCGGGCAAGTCCATGCTGGCCCAGCGCTTTGCCGACCTGCTGCCGCCCATGAGCGACGACGAGGCGCTGGAAGCCGCCGCCATCGCCAGCCTGGCCGGCCGCTTCACGCCCGAGCGCTGGCGCCAGCGCCCCACGGCCAGTCCGCATCACACGGCCAGCGCCGTGGCCCTGGTCGGAGGAGGCTCGCCACCGCGCCCTGGCGAGATCTCGCAGTCCCATCACGGAGTACTGTTTCTGGACGAATTCCCCGAGTTCGCACGCAGCGCGCTGGAGGCGCTGCGCGAGCCGCTGGAGACCGGCCAGATCACCATCGCCAGAGCCGCCCAGCGCTGCGAATTCCCCGCGCGCTTCCAGCTCGTCGCGGCCATGAATCCCTGCCCCTGCGGCCATTGGGGATCGACGGTGCAGCGCTGCCGCTGCACGCCCGACAAGGTGGCGCGCTACCAGGCGCGCATCAGCGGCCCGCTGCTGGATCGCATCGACCTGCATGTGGAAGTCGGTGCCCTGCCCCCGCAGGAGCTGCTGGCCGCGCGCTCTGGCGAGGCCAGCGACACCGTGCGCGAGCGCGTGGTCCAGGCCCGCGCGCTGGCCCTGCAGCGCCAGGGCAGTGCCAACCACCAGCTCCAGGGCCAGGCCCTGGACGACCACCTGGGCCTGTCGCCCGAGGCCCTGGCCTTCGCCCACAAGGCCGCCGCACGCCTGGGCTGGTCGGCCCGCAGCACCCACCGCGCGCTCAAGGTGGCGCGCACCATTGCCGACTTGGCCGGCAGCGCGGCAGTGGAGACGGGGCATGTGGCGGAGGCCATGCAGTATCGGAGGGTGTTGCGGTTGCCGTCATGAGCCGGCATGCACCAGGCCTTGCGCATCGACAGCCGCAACCTCCTGGTCGATCCCCAACACCTCCACGCACGCATGCAGCGCAGGCGACCAGCCCTGGCGCGCGGGCACGACGAACCAGGTTTCCACGCGGGCGACTTCCTGGGCGAGTGTGCCGGGCAGGGCCGTGATGTGCACGCCGAAGCGGTGCTGCTGGGCCTGGACCACGCTGCGCGGCAGCAGGCCGTAGCCCATGCCGGCGGCCACGCAGCCGAGGATGGCGTCCAGCGATCCCATTTCCATGATGCGTGCGGCCACGCCGCGCGTGGCCAGCAGCAGTTCGATGCGCTGGCGGTAGCTGCAGCCCTGGCGGAAGGCCAGGAAGGGCACGGCGCTGAGCTGGGCGGCATCGGGAAAGCGCGGCAGCGCGAAGGCGGTGACCAGCACCAGCTCCTCCTCGAAGACGCGCCAGCCCTGCAGGCGGGACTGGGGCGGCATGCCCGAGACGAATGCGCAGTCCAGCCGCCCGGCAAGCAGATCGGCCAGCAGCTCGGCCGTGGTGGCCGTGCGCAGCTCCAGGTCCAGGCCGGGCCGGGCCTGGTGCAGGCGCGCCAGCAGCGGCGGCAGGCGCAGCGCGGCCGTGGTTTCCATGGAGCCTATGCGCAGCGCGCCTGCGGCCCGGGCGCTGCCCTGCAGCAGCGCCAGCGCTTCGTCGTGGTCGGCCAGCATGCGCCGCGCGTATTGCTCCAGCAGGCGGCCGGCAGGCGTGGCGTGCACGGGCGCGCTGCGCTCCAGCAACTGCACGCCAGCCTCGTCCTCTAGCTTTTTCACATGGGCCGTCACGTTGGACTGCACGGTGTGCAGTTGCTGCGCGGCGGCGCCGAAGCTGCCGCTGTCGCAGACGGCCAGGAACATGCGCAGGGACTTCAGTTGCATCGCGGCTCCAGTGGCATTCATCTTCAATCGAGATCGACGCCATCATTTTGAATCATTGGACATGATGAATCCGGCGGCTTAAGGTATGCCCATCCTCCCCGCATGGCGCCCACTCCCGTGATCCAACGCAACGAAACTTCCCTGCTGCTGACCGGCTTCATGGCCACGCTCAGCGGCGTCGGCCTGGCGCGCTTTGCCTACACGGCGCTGATGCCGCAGATGGTGCATGCCGGCTGGTTCAGCGGCGAGCAGGTGGCCTATCTGGGCGCGGCCAACCTGCTGGGCTATCTGATCGGGGCGCTGGCCGCCGCGCCGCTGGCCGAACGCCTGGGCGCGCTGCGCGTGCTGCTGTGGTGCTGGGTGGCCCTGGCGCTGAGCTTTGCGGCCTGTGCCTGGCCTCTGCCCATGCCCTGGTTCTTTGCCTGGCGCTGCATCTCGGGCATTGGCGGCGCCATCCTGATGGTGCTGGGCCCCTCCGTGGCCCTGGCGGCCACCCCCCTGCAGCGGCGTGCGGCCCTGGGGCCGCTGATGTTCTGCGGCATAGGTGCCGGCGCCCTGCTGTCGGCCACGCTGATACCGCTGCTGGCGCGCCAGAGCCTGGGCGCCGTCTGGTGGGCGCTGGCGGCGGTCTGCGCCTGGGCCGGCTGGCTGGGCTGGCGCCATGTGCGGCGGCTGCCGGTGCCTGCGCCCATCGCCATCACGCCCCATGCCCGGCCCGTGCCCGCCGCGCCCCTGTGGACGCTGCCCGTGGTGCTGGTGATGCTGGCCTATATGACGGATGCCTTCGGCTTTGTGCCGCACACGGTGTTCTGGGTGGACTACCTGGCGCGCGAGCTGCAGTTGGGCGATGCCTACGCCTCCACGCAGTGGGCCGTGTTCGGCCTGGGCGCCATTGCCGGGCCGCTGGTGGCCTCGCTGTGCGCCACGCGCTTTGGCTGGTGGGGCACGACCACGGGCGCCTATGCGGTCAAGACCCTGGCCATTGCCATGCCACTGTTCTGGGTGGGATTTGCGGGGCATGCGACCTCGTCCTTTCTGGTGGGCGCGCTGTCGCCGGGCATGGCGGCCATCACCTCGGGCTACCTGATGCAGCTGATCGGCCCCGTGCAGCACAAGCGCATGTGGGGCTATGCCACGGCGGCCTTTGCGCTGATGCAGGCCGTGTCGGGGTATTTCATGGCCTGGAGCTATGCGGGCCTGGGCTCGTACCAGCGCCTGTTCGTCATCGGCAGCGTGTCGCTGCTGCTGGGCACGCTCATGATCGCCGCCAGCCGCGCCAGCGCGCGCCGCCAGGCCGCCGCATGAGTGCGCGGATTCGAGACAGGAAACAAGGAGTCGTATGAGCACCGCAAAGACCGCGTGGATGGCCCGCCTGGGCATGCGCCATCCCATCATCCAGGCCCCCATGGCCGGAACGTCCACGCCCGCGCTGGCGGCCGCCGTCACCGATGCGGGCGGCCTGGGCTCGCTGGGCATTGGCGCCAGCGGCACGGAGCAGGCGCGCCAGCAGATCGTGCAGGCGCGCGCGCTGACATCGGGCGCCTTCAACGTCAACCTGTTCTGCCACCGGCCGGCCCGGGCCGATGCGCAGCGCGAGGCCGCCTGGCTGGCCCATCTGGCGCCCGAGTTCGCGCGCTTTGGCGCCGCGCCGCCTGCCACGCTCAACGAGATCTACGCCACCGCCGTCGGCAACGCGGCGCTGCAGGCCATGCTGCTGCAGGAGCGGCCCGCCGTGGTGAGCTTTCATTTCGGGCTGCCTGAGCAGGGCTTCATCGACGCGCTGCGCGCGGCCGGCGTCGTGACCCTGGCCAGCGCCACGTCGCTGGACGAGGCGCGCCAGGTGGAGCAGGCCGGTGTCGATGCCATCGTGGCCCAGGGCGTGGAGGCCGGGGGGCACCGCGGCACGTTCGATCCCGCGCAGGACCGCATGATGGGCACCTTCGCCCTGGTGCGCGTGCTGGCGCGCAACACGGCCCTGCCGGTGATCGCGGCCGGTGGCATCATGGATGGCGAAGGCATCGCGGCCGCGCTGGGCCTGGGCGCCTGCGCGGCGCAGCTGGGCACGGCCTTCATCCTCTGCCCTGAATCGTCCGCCAGCCCGGCCTACCGTGCCGAGCTGCGCAGCGAACGCGCCCACCACACAGGCATCACCGCCGCCATCTCGGGCCGGCCGGCGCGCGGCATGGTCAACCGGCTGCATGCGCTGGGCGCCAGCCATGGCCAGCCCCTGCCCGACTATCCGCGCGTCTACGACGCAGGCAAGGCGCTGCACCAGGCGGCCTCGGCGCAGGGCAGCTCCGACTACGCAGCCCACTGGGCCGGCCAGGGTGCGCCGCTGGCGCGCGAGATGCCGGCCGCTGCGCTGGTGCAGACGCTGGCCGGCGAGCTGGCGAGCGCTCAGGCAGGCCGCTAGAGCGTGTTATCCACTAAAGTGCCGCCAGCCCCTGCTCCAGATCGGCGATGAGGTCGCGCGGCGACTCCAGACCGATGTGCAGGCGCACCACGGGCCCGCGCGCACTCCAGTCGGTGACGCTGCGCGCCTGCGCCATGTGCGCGGCCGTCGCCAGGCTCTCGTAGCCGCCCCAGGAGGCGCCGATGCCGAAGAGGCGCAGGCCGTCGATGAAGCGGTCCACGGCGGCCTCGGCGGTGCCGGGCTGCAGCTCCAGCGACACCAGGCCGTTGGTGCCCTGGCAGTCGCGCAGCCACAGCGCATGGCCGGGGTGCGTGGGCAGCGCGGGGCAGAACACGGTGGCCACGGCCGGGTGCTGCTGCAGCCAGTGCGCCACCTCCAGCGCATGCGCCTCGTGCATCTGCAGCCGTGCGGCCAGCGAGCGCATGCCGCGCAGCACCAGCCAGGCATCGTCGGGGCTGACCGCCATGCCGAAGGCATCGCAGCGCGCGGCCAGCGGCTCCCAGGCGGCCTCGGTGGTGGCCACGGTGCCCATCATCACGTCGGAGTGGCCTGACAGGTACTTGGTGGCTGCCATCACCGAGACATCGGCCCCCAGCGCCAGCGGCCGGTACTGGCAGCCCGATCCCCAGGTGTTGTCGGCCACGACCAGAGCGCCGCGCGCATGGGCCATGGCCGCCAGCGCGGGCAGGTCGCACATTTCGTAGACCAGCGATCCCGGGCATTCGGCATAGACCATGCGGGTGTTGGGGCGCATGCGCGCCTGGGCGTCGCTGCCATCGGCCGCGAAGAAGTCGTACTCGATGCCGTAGGGCCGCAGCCATTGGCCGGCCAGGTGGCGCACAGGCTGGTAGGCGCTGTCGGTCAGCAGCACATGGTCGCCGGGGCGCAGGTAGCTGAGCAGGGCCATGCCGATGGCCGCCAGGCCGGTAGGCAGCAGCCGCGTGCGGTGGGCGCCTTCCAGCTCGCTGACGGCATCTTCCAGCGCAAAGCCGGTGGGTGTGCCGCGCGCGCCGTAGCTGAAGATGCGCTCGCCGGCGCGGCGCTCGCGCATCTCGCGCTGCTGTGCCGTGCTCTCGAACAGCACGGTGCTGGCGCGCACCAGGGGCGGGTTGACGGCCGTGCCGCCCGCATAGGCCGGGCGCTTGCCCGCATGCAGCAGCCGGGTCTGCAGGTCCAGCGCGGGGGCGCCAGAGGCCGATGATCCAGGCACGGGGGCGTGTTCGGCAGCCATCAGTCGATCTTCGCGCCCGAGAGCTTGACCACGCGCGACCAGCGCTCCATGTCCTGGCGCAGCTGGGCGGCAAAGGCTTCGGGCGTGCTGGCCACGACTTCGCTGCCGCCATCGACGACCAGCTTGGTCACTTCCGGCAGTTGCAGGGTGCGCACGATGGCGTCGTGCAAGAAAGCCACGCGCTCGGGCGGCGTGCCGGCGGGAGCGAAGAAGCCGTACCAGTCCTCGAAGCGCGCATTGCGCAGGCCCAGTTCCTCCAGCGTGGGCACCTTGCCGAACACGCCGATGCGGCGCGGGCTGGTGACGGCCAGCGCACGCACCTGGCCCGCCTGGATCATGCCGGCCACGGACGAGGTGGAGGTGATCAGCACATCGACCTGCTGGCCCAGCAGATCGTTGATGGCCGGCCCCGCGCCCTTGTAGGGCACATGGGTCATGGGCACGCCGTTTTCCTTGGACAGCACCACGCCCACCAGGTGCGACAGCGTGCCGTTGCCGGGCGTGGCATAGGTGACGCGGCCCGGCTCGCCCTTGCTGCGCGCCACCAGGTCGGCAAAGCTCTTGAGGGGCGAGGCCGAGGCGACCACGATGGCCAGCGGCGCCGCGTTGATCTGCGTGATGGGCACGAAGTTCTTGAGCGGATCGAAGCCCGGCGCGCTGTAGAGCGCGGGGTTCACCGCCATCAGCGAGACCTGGCCCGTGAGCACGGTGTAGCCATCGGGCTTGGCCTCGGCCACGGCCTTGGCGCCGATGTTGCCGCCCGCGCCGCCCCGGTTTTCCACCACGGAGGGCTGGCCCGTGGCCTCGGTCAGGCGCGTGGTGACCCAGCGCGTGCTGGCGTCGTTGCCGCCGCCCGGCGGGAAGGGCGAGATGAAGCGGATCGGCTGGGCCGGATAGCCGTTGCGTGCAGCCAGCGGCTCGGCCGTGGCCTGCGAGAGCATGGCCAGGGCCGCGAGGCTGGCGGCCAGCATCCTGGCCAGGGTGGGGATTGCGAACATGTCTTGTCTCCTGTCGTTATGTGATCTGATTTATGTCGCTCTACGGCAAGTCAGCGATATATGGCGCTGCCTTTGCAACTGACGTGACTTTGGCCAGGGGCACCAAGCAAGGGCCTACGCCGGCCGCGCCGCCCCCGCAGCGAGGGTGCCGTCCCCCTCCCGCGCAGCGAGAGAGGGGGAAGCGGCGAAGCCGCTCAGGGGGAGCTTCATGCACTCGGCAGGCGGAAGGCGGCCAGTTCCTGGGCATCGAGCTGCGGCACCAGGCCCGTCTCCCAGGCCAGGTAGCGGCGTGCCGCTTCCTTGTTGCCGTCGTGGCGGTCGTGCACGAAGAACAGGTAGTCGATGCATTCGGCGTCGGTGGGGCTGTCGGGCGTGGCCTCGACGGGCAGGCCGGCCTGCTGCCATGCGGCCAGGCCGCCTTCGAGCAGCAGCGGCGCGGCGCCCTGCAGCTCCAGCGCGGCCCATTGCGCCATGCCGGGCTCGTCGGCCACCAGCACGATCTGGCGCGTCTCGCCGGCCAGATCGCTGGCCAAGCACGGGCGGATGGACCAGCGGGCCCCGGCGATGTGGCCTGCGCGGTACTTCATGCCCGCGCGCAGATCGACCACGGCCACCTCGCCCTGGCGCATGCGCTCGTGCAGGGCCTGCGCCGTGATGCCTGCCAGTGCGGGGAGCTGGGACGGCTGGGCCGGTGCGAGGTCCAGGCCGCTTTGCAGGCCGCCCCGCAGCACGCAGGCGTCATGGCCGAGCTGGCGCAGCCAGCTGGCCACCACGGGGGCGCGCACGCCATCGCTGTCGAACAGCACCAGGCGCGCACCGCGCACGCCCACGTACTGGTCGCCGGCCTGCATGAGCTGGCCGCCGGGCGTGTGCTGGGCGCCGGGCAGTGAACCGGCCTTGAATTCCTCGGGCGTGCGCACATCGCACAGGAACAGCGTGCGCGCAGCATCCTGGCTCCAGGCGCGCACGGTGTCGGCATCGACCTCGGGCACGTCGAAGCGTTCGGCCAGGGCGCGGGCCTGTGCTTGCAGCGCGCTGCTGGCCGAGTCGTCGCCATAGCGCTGCGTGCCGCCGTGCTCCAGCGGCAGGTCGGCCAGGTACCAGCCCTGGGTGCCGTTTTCCAGCGCGTAGACGGGGTTGGGAATGCCCAGGTTGATCAAGGTCTGCGCGCCGATGATGGAGCGCGTGCGGCCCGCGCAATTGACCACGATGGGCGTGGCCGCATCGGGCACCAGGCGGCTCACGCGCAGCGCCAGCTCGCCATTGGGGCAGCAGATGGCGCCGGGGATGTTCATCTTGTGGAACTCGGAGACGGGCCGGCCGTCCAGCACCACCAGGGGCAGGCCCGCCGCCTGGCGCGCCGCCAGCTGCTGGGCCGTGATGCGCGGCGTGCCGTAGGCGTGTTCGGCCAGTTCGCCAAAGGTCTTGGAGGGCAGGTTCACGCCGGCGAACAGCGTGTAGCCCGCAGCGCTCCAGGCCTTGGCACCGCCTTCGAGCACGGCGACCTGGGTATAGCCCAGGTCTTCGAGGCGGCGCGCGGCACGCCCGGCCACGCCCGCGCTGGCATCGCCCTCGCCACCGTCGTAGGTGACGACGCGCACCTGCCTGCGCGGCACCAGGCGGGGCACATCCAGCTCCAGCCGGCTGTAGGGCAGGGGCGTGGCGTAGAACAGGTGCGACTCGCCGTACTGGCCGTGCTCGCGCACGTCGAGCAGCGCGATCTCCTGGCCGTCGTGCAGCCAGGATTTGAGGGTGTGGGCGTCAATGGATGCGGTCATTGCATGCGGTCCGGGAAAAAGATCGGCAAGGAATTTCGGGCAAAGCCCTGCCACGCGCGCCCCGTGGGGCGCGCTGCGGCATGGACAGGGAAAAGGCAGGAAGCGGGAGGTAGCGGCCGGAAGGCCGGGGCTCAGCGGCGCGTCTGCACGCCGATGGCCATGGTCTGGCAGGTGCCGACGGCCAGGTCGTAGCTGGTGCGCT
Source organism: Delftia sp. WSY_22 (assembly GCF_043104185.1). Taxonomy (NCBI): domain Bacteria; kingdom Pseudomonadati; phylum Pseudomonadota; class Betaproteobacteria; order Burkholderiales; family Comamonadaceae; genus Delftia; species Delftia sp. WSY_22. Next base: position 278,252 of record NZ_JBICKN010000027.1, on the reverse strand, counting down.
CGTTGAGCGTCTCCAGCGCGCGGCCGTACATGTGCAGGTGGCGGATGACCTGCTCGCCCTGGATCTCCACGGAGTGGATGTCCTCGGGCATGAGGGCGATGCCCTGGCCTGGCGCCACCACCACGAGATCCGTCTCGCGCAGCGTGGCCTTGCCGGGGACGGAGCCGTCGTCGGTGCGCTCGTAGACGCGGTTGTGCTCCGTGCCTTCCACGGCGGCAATGCAGGCCCAGGTCGTGTGGTTGTGCGGCACGATGCGCTTGCCCGGGCGCATGACGTTGAGGTACAGCGCATAGCTCTGGTCGGCGTCCTCGGCGATCAGGTAGCGCGCCTGGTGCTCGCCCTCTTCGGGCGCGGCGTAGTCGGCCTGCTGCCAGAAGTCTCGGCGCGCGGCCAGGCCCAGCAGCTGCTGGAGCACGGCGTCCAGGCTGGCGCGCGTGGCAGCGCCTTCGCCAATGGCCTGCTTCATGTGGTCGATGGCCGCTGTCACGGCGGCGCTGCGCTGTTCGGTGATGGTGGTGGTGGTGTTCAAAGGGGACTCCTTGTCGTCGTTGAAGCCCACTGTAGTGAGGCGTCCGGCCCGCAACAATCCACGCACCCTCAACAAATACTTCAATAAAATTGAAGTATGGAGACGCTTGACCTGGACCTGCTGCGCACCCTGGCCGCCATTGCCAGCCACGACAGCTTTGCCGCCGCCGCCGTGCAGATGGGCCGCACGCAATCGGCCATCACCCAGCAGATGCAGCGGCTGGAGGAGAAGATCGGCCACGCGCTGTTCGAGAAGCAGGGCCGGCAAAAACGCCTCACCGACCACGGCCAGCGCCTGCTGGGCTATGCGCGCCACATGCTGGCCATCCACGACGAGGCGCTGCGCAACCTGCAGCACCGCCAGGTGCAGGGCCTGGTGCGCATTGGCGCACCCCACGACGCGGCCGACAACATGCTGCCGCCCGTGCTGCAGGAGATCGCGCTGAACTTTCCGGGCATGCAGATCGACATCCATGTGGGGCGCAGCCCTTTCCTGATGGAGTCGCTCAAGCAGGGCGAGCTGGACCTGGCCATCTCCAACCGCGAGGATGAGGGCTTCGAGGGCTTTGCCCTGCGCTCCACACCCACGGTCTGGCTGTGCGGCGCGGGCTATGCCCATGACCCGGGCAAGCCCGTGCCCCTGGTCATGGCCGACGGGCCCAGCATCTTCCGCCGCCTGGGCTGCGACGCGCTGGATGCGGCAGGCATCGCCTGGACACCGCGCCACACCTGCACCAGCCTGGTCGGCATACGCGCAGCGCTGCGCGCGGGCCTGGGCGTGACGGCGCGCGGCGTGGAGCAGCTCGACCCGGGCCTGCGCGTGCTGGGCGCGGGCGACGGCATGCCGCCGCTGCCGGACCTGGCCTACCGCCTGTACATCCGCAGCCATGTGATCAGCCCCGTGACACGCCAGATCTTCGAGAACCTGCATGCCCGCATGCGCCAGCCGGCGAGCTGAGTGCCGGGGTGCTTGGCGCGCGGCAGCGCTGGATGTGGCGGCGCACTTGACTGCACCGCTTGTAATGGGACTTATTCTCAAATAACATCCGCGCCACCGCCGCCCCCTCCGGCCGGCGTTTTTCGAGCCTTTCCAGGCCCCGTGCCATGCCATCTCCCACTCTTGCCCGCACCCATGACTGGTTCCGTGACTACGGGCCGCTGATCTCCCGCATCCTCGCTGCGCTGTTCGGCGGCTATGCCGTGGCCGCCCTGGCCAGCGTGGCCGTTGTGGCCCTGCCCGCAGACCGCACGCAGGCGGCGATCTCGGGCACCTTGCTGAGCTTTGCCGTCTACGCGGGCGCGGTGATCTGGGTGTTTGCCGTGCGCAGCGCCACGCGCGCCTGGGCCGGCCTGCTGGTCGCCGCCCTGGTACTGGCGCCTGCCGCGTGGTGGACCTGGGGCAAGGGGCTGGGCGCATGAACACGAACACCACGAACACCGCGGACACCACGAACATGGCAGGCAAGCCCGCCAAGCCTGCGAAAGCGGCCAAGGCACCCGGCATCCGCCAGACCATGTCCGACCTGCACACCTGGGTCGGCCTGCTGCTGGGCTGGTTCCTCTACGCCATGTTCCTCACGGGCACGGTGAGCTATTTCAGGAACGAGATCACGCAGTGGATGCAGCCCGAGCAACCGCACCAGAGCCAGGCGAGCGAGCCCGCGCTCGTGGCCCAGCGGATCGGCGACGCCATGGCGCATGTGGCGCCGCAAAGCCCGCAATGGCTGATCAACCTGCCCGATGCGCGCAGCACGGTGGCCACGGTGTTCTGGAGCCCGCCGCAGACCGAAAAGGGCGCCAGGCGCCGCTTCGAGAACGGCCGCTTCGACCCGGCCACCGGCACGCGCCTCGAAGGCCCGGTGCGCGAGACGCGCGGCGGCGAGTTCTTCTACCGCTTCCACTTCCAGTTCCACTACATGCCCGTGCTCTGGGGCCGCTATCTGGCGGGGCTGTGCGCCATGTTCATGCTGGTGGCCATCGTCAGCGGGGTGATCACGCACAAGAAGATCTTTGCCGACTTCTTCACCTTCCGCTGGGGCAAGGGCCAGCGCTCCTGGCTGGACGCGCACAACGCGCTGTCCGTGCTGGGCCTGCCCTTCCACCTGATGATCACGTACACCGGCCTGGTGACCCTGGCCCTGATGTACATGCCCTGGGCCAATCTGGCCACGACCATGACGCCCGAGCAGCGCGTGGTGGCAGGCCAGCAGCTCAGCGCCTTCGTTCCGGCTGGCAAGCCCTCGGGGCAGGCCGCGCCCCTGGCACCGCTGGCCGACATGGTGCGCCAGGCCGAGCAGCGCTGGGGCGCGGGCCAGGTGGAGCGCCTGAACGTCAACCTGCCCGGCGATGCCAAGGCCAGCGTGGTCGTGGTGCGCGGCGACAACGGCCGCGTCTCCATCAGCCCGCAGTTCATGACGTTCGACGGCGTCAGCGGCCAGCTGCTGCAGGCACAGGACAGCGTGGGCGCCGCCGCCGAGACGCGCGGCGTGCTCTATGCGCTGCACATGGGCCGCTTCGGCGACCTGCCCACGCGCTGGCTGTACTTCATCGTCAGCCTTGCGGGCACGGCCATGGTGGGAACGGGACTGGTGCTGTGGAACGTGAAGCGGCGCAGCAAGCTGCCCGACCCGGAAAGGCCGCATTTCGGCTTCCGGCTCGTGGAACGGCTGAACATCGCCACCATCGCCGGCCTGTCCATCGGCATGGCCGGCATGCTCTGGGCCAACCGCCTGCTGCCGGTGGAGATGGCGCAGCGCGCCGAGTGGGAGGTGCACGCCATGTTCATCGCCTGGGGGGCCACCCTGTTCTGGGCGATGGGCCGGCCCGCCAAGCGGGCCTGGATCGAGTTGCTGTGGGCCGGCGCCGCCGCCCTGGCCCTGCTGCCCGTGGTCAACGCGCTGACCACGGATCGCGGCCTCTTGGCCAGCCTGCGCGCGGGCGACTGGGTATTCGCGGGCATGGACCTCATGCTGCTGGCCCTGGCCGCACTGCATGCCCATCTGGCCCTGCGCACCCAGCGCCACCAGCCCAAGGCCAAACCGGTGCGCGCCGCCCGGCCCGCGCCTACGGCAGCCGCCACTGCAGCAGCCGCCACGGCAGTGGCTGCCACGGCTGTGGCCGCCACAGCAGCGGCCGCCGCAGCGGAGACCAGCGCATGAGCATGGCCCATCTGTTCTGTCAGCTGCCGGCCCTGGGCGCCTTCGCCTGCCTGGCCCTGGCCATGGACCGCCACCAGAGCGACCTGTTCGGCAAGGAACTGCCACCCGCCCGCACACGGCGCCTGCGCGCGGCCGGCTGGGTGCTGCTGGCGCTGTCGCTGTGGGCGGCGCTGCAGGTGGAGCCCTGGTCGCTGGGGCTGGTGGCCTGGTTCGGCCACATCGCCGCAGCAGCCGCCATCGTGCTGCTGTCCATGGTGGCGCGCGAGCGCCTGCGCTGACGGCCCTCCTGGCGCCTTCAGAGAAACATGCCGCCCGAGGCCTCGATGCGCTGACCCTGCACCCAGCCCATGCCGGGCTGCAGCAGGGCGGCCATCACGGGGCCGATGTCGTCGGGCTGGCCCACGCGGCCCAGCGCCGTCTGGCTGGCCAGGGCCGCGCCTACCTGCGCATCGTCGCGCACACGGCCACCGCCAAAATCCGTGGCAATCGCCCCCGGCGCCACCGTGTTGACGCGAATGCCGCGCGCCCCCAGCTCGCGCGCCAGGTAGCGCGTCAGCACCTCCACCCCGCCCTTCATGGATGCATAGGCCGCATAACCGGGCTGGGTGAAGCGCGTGAGCCCGCTGGACAGGTGGATGATGCTGCCGCCGTCGCGCAGCAGGGGCAGCAGGTGCTGGCTCAGGAAGAACGGCGCCTTCAAGTGGATGGCGACCAGCTCGTCGAACTGCGCCTCGGTGGTGGTGGCGAATGGCGCGTTGATGCCGATGCCGGCGTTGTGCACCAGCGCATCGAGGCGGTCGGCCTGCCAGGTCTCGGCCAGGGCCCGGCGCACGCGGGCCGCAAAGTCCGCAAAGCCCGCGCTGCGCGCCACGTCCAGCTGCAGGGCGGCGGCCCGCCCGCCCAGCGCCTCGATGGCGGCCACGGCGGCCTGGGCCTGGTCGGCACGCTCGCGGTAGGTCAGCACCACGTCCAGGCCCTGGCGCGCCAGGTGCTCGGCCGTATTGCGGCCCAGGCCGCGGCTGCCGCCCGTGACGAGGACGATGCGGCGGGCGGCAGAGGAAGAAGTGTTCGAAAGAGACGCTGTCATGACGGACCTCGGCAGTGGGTTGCAATGACGGCGACTGTATTGAAGGCTGTTTTCTGGATAAATTGGCTGTTTCTGATTTATTTGTTCGTCCCATGCAAACAATCAAGCTTCTGGAGCAGATGCAGATCTTCAGCCGCGTGGCCGAGATGGCCAGCTTCACGCGTGCGGCCGACAGCATGGGACTGCCCAAGGCCAGCGTCTCCCAGGCCGTGCAGCAACTGGAGGCGCGGCTGGGCACGCGGCTGCTGCACCGGACCACGCGGCGCGTGCAGCTCACCCAGGACGGCCAGGCCTGCTACGAGCGCTGCCAGGACCTGCTGGCCGACGTGGACGAATTCCAGGGCCAGTTCCAGCAGGCCGGCGACGCACCGCTGCAGGGCAAGGTGCGGCTGGACATGACCACGGGCCTGGCGCGCCACGTCGTCATGCCCTTGCTGCCGCAACTGCTGCAAAGCCATCCGGCGCTGGAGCTGGAACTGAGCTGCACCGAGCGCCGCGTGGACCTGGTGCGCGAAGGCTTCGACTGCGTGCTGCGCCTGGGCCCCGTGGACGAGCCCGGACTGGTCGCCCGCCCGCTGGGCCTGGTGGCGCTGGTCACCTGCGCCAGCCCCGGCTATGCGCAGGCCCACGGCCTGCCGGCCACGCTGGCCGACCTGGGCGGACACCGGCTGGTGCACTACCAGCGCACGCTGGGCGCGCGGCCGCTGGGCTTCGAGTACGAAGAGAACGGCCAGGCACTCAGCCTGCCCATGGCGGGCGCGCTCACCGTGAACAACGCCGAGGCCTATCTCTCGGCCTGCCAGGCCGGCCTGGGCCTGATCCAGGTCCCGCGCCTGGCCGTGCAGCCGCTGCTGGATGCCGGGGAGCTGATCGAGGTGTTGCCCCGCCATCCGCCCCCGCCCATGCCCTTGCACCTGATCTATGCCCACCGCCGCCAATTGCCACGCCGCGTGCGCGTGCTCATGGACTGGCTGGCACAGGCCATACAGCCCTGGACACTCGACGCTGGCCTGCCCGAAAAGCAATAGGCGATGGCCCGCCGGACTCGGCCAGCGTCATTTTGCTTATCACTAATCCGTATCAAGACAAAGGTTCGCGCCTGCCCCTTTTGACGCCATTTACCGGACAATAGCGACCTTGCCCCGGTCACCGGCCGCCACGAAGCAGCGGCAACGCGCACACCGCGCCTGCCCCCTGCGCTTCCCGCCACCGCGTGCCTGCATGGCACTGACCTCTCATTGCAACGTCCCGGCGGGCACTGTCCGCCCCGAATTCACCGTATTGCCAACATGAGTGCTTTTCTTGAAGAACGCGTGCTGTCCGTCCACCACTGGACCGACCGCCTTTTCTCCTTCACCACCACCCGTGACACTGCGCTGCGCTTTTCCAACGGCCATTTCACGATGATCGGCCTGAAGGTCGACGGCAAGAACCTGCTGCGCGCCTACTCCATTGCCAGCCCCAATTACGAGGAGCACCTGGAGTTCCTGTCCATCAAGGTGCCCGACGGCCCGCTGACCTCGCGCCTGCAGAACATCAAGGTGGGCGACACCATCATCGTCGGCAAGAAGCCCACGGGCACGCTGCTGATCGACTACCTGCTGCCCGGCAAGAACCTGTACCTGATCGGCACCGGCACGGGCCTGGCCCCCTGGCTGGCCGTGGCGCGCGACCCCGAGACCTACGAGCGCTACGAGAAGGTGGTCGTGGTGCACGGCGTGCGCCATGCCAACGAGCTGGCCTACCAGGAGCTGTTCGAGAAGGAACTGCCCGAGCACGAGTTCCTCGGCGAGATCGTCAAGGACAAGCTCATCTACTACCCCACGGTGACGCGCGAGCCCTTCCGCAACCAGGGCCGCATCTCCAACCAGATCACGGCCGGAACCTTCCCGCAGAACATCGGCCTGCCCGAGCTCAACCCCGAGACCGACCGCGTCATGCTGTGCGGCAGCCCCGCCATGCTGAACGAACTCAAGGAGCTGCTGGAGCACCGCGGCTTCAAGGAAGGCAACACCACCACGCCCGGCGACTTCGTGGTCGAGCGCGCCTTCGTCGAGAAGTAAAGCCCACGACACCCCGTGGCGGGGCGGCTGCCGATAATCGGCGCATGCCGCCCTCCTCCCTCCCTTCAGCCCCGCCAGGCGACGAAGACCGCAACTTCATCGTCGCACTGGCGCGCGGGCTGGACGTGCTGTCGTGCTTTCGCTCCGGCGAGAAGCTGCTGGGCAACCAGGACATCGCCAGGCGCTGCGGACTGCCCAAGTCCACGGTCTCGCGCCTGACGCACACGCTGACCACGCTGGGTTACCTCATCCATGTGCCCGAAGAGGGCAAATACCGCCTGGGCACGGCCACGCTGGCGCTGGGCAGCGCCATGCTCTCGCGCCTGGACGTGCGCCAGATCGCGCGCCCGCTGATGCGCAAGCTGGCGGCCGCCACCGATGCCGAGGTGGCCCTGGCCACGCGCGACCGGCACAACATGGTCTACATCGAGCACTGCCCCAGCGCGCGCTTCATGCACCGCGACCTGGACATGGGCTCGCGCATTCCCCTGGCCACCACGGCCGTGGGCCGTGCCTGGCTGGCCGCCAGCCCCGCGTCCGAGCGCCAGCGCGCGCTGGACTACCTGCAATCGCACGCCCCCGAGCAATGGGCCGCCGCACAGGCCCAGTTGCCGCTGTGGCCGGAGGCAGGCAACCAGCCCCAGCCATGGCTGTCGCGCTCGTTCGGCGACTGGCAGCCCGAGGTCAACGCCATTGCCCTGGCCTTCTCGCCGGGGCGCGGCCTGCCGCTGATGGCCGTCAGCCTGGGCGGGCCCTCGCGCTTCGTCACGGCCGACGCGCTGCGCCAGGACGGCGTGCCCGCGCTGCAGCGCATGGTGCGGCGGCTGCAGCAGGACATCGACAGGGCCTGAACGCCTGTCCCGCAGGTGCCCGCGCGGTACCGCTCAGCACGGCAAAGTAGCCAAGACGACAGCGTGCACGGTGCCGGCGCCCTAGCATGCAGGTGTTGCTCAACCACCAGAAACCCAAGCCAGGAGACATACAGCATGAGCGTGAAAGCATTGTTCGACCTCACGGGCAAGACCGCCCTGATCACCGGAGGCTCGCGCGGCCTGGGCCTGCAGATGGCCGAGGCGCTGGGCGAGATGGGCGCCCGGCTCGCCATCACGGCGCGCAAGTCCGACGAGCTGGCCGAAGCCAAGGCCCACCTGCAGGGCCTTGGCTACCAGGTCGAGACCTTCACCAACGACCTGCAGAAGTTCGACACCATCCCCGCCCTGGTCGAGGACGTGCTGGCGCGCTGCGGCGACATCGACATCCTCGTCAACAACGCGGGCGCCACCTGGGGCGCCAAGGCCGAGGAATACCCGGACGAGGCCTGGAACAAGGTCATGAACCTCAACGTCTCCGCACCCTTCTTCCTCACCCGCGAAGTGGCCAGGCGCGTGATGATCCCCAAGGGCCGGGGCAACGTGATCATCACGGCCTCGGTCGCCGCCTTCAAGGGCACGCCGCCCGGCATGAACACCGTGGCCTACAACACCTCCAAGGCGGCCGCCGTGCACCTGGCGCGCACCCTGGCCTCGGAATGGGGCCACTACGGCATCCGCGTCAACTCCATCTGCCCGGGCTTTTTCCCCAGCAAGCTGGCCAACGGCCTCATCGACAAGCTCGGCGACCAGCTCATCGCCCGCGCCCCGCTGCGACGCATCGGCGGCGAGGAGGACCTCAAGGGCGCCGTGGTCTACCTGGCGTCCGATGCATCGCGGCACATGACGGGGCAGGCGTTGGTGCTGGATGGTGGAGCGAGCTTGTTGTAAACAACGCAGCCCTGCAATGAGAAAGGCCCCTGTACCGCGGTGCAGGGGCCTTTCTTACGTGAGCCGCTGCGCAGCGACTCAGCATGTCTTCTTCAAGCCTGCAGAGCAAAGGGCTCGATGGACTCCAGGTCGTCGCCTATGGCCTCGCGCGCGATATCGGCGTCGTACTGGCTTTGCAGATTCATCCAGAACTCCACGGACGTGCCAAAGAAGCGCGCCAGGCGCAGCGCCGTATCCGCCGTGATGGAGCGGCCGTTCTTGACGATGGCCGCGATGCGTGTCTGCGGGACATGGATGGCCTGGGCCAGGCGGTATTGCGTCAGGCCCATGGGCTCCAGGAATTCAGTGGCCAGGATTTCGCCTGGCGTGGGGAGGTTCAAAGGTTTGTTCATGGTCAGCACTCCTGCGCCAGATCCAGGATCAACGCTTTCGCTTCAGTGGTAATCGACGATCTCCAGCTCACTCGGGCCTTCATGGGTCCACACAAAGCACACGCGCCACTGGTCATTGATGCGGATGCTGTGCTGCCCCTTGCGATCCCCCTGTAGCGCCTCCAGCCGGTTTCCGGGCGGGACCCTCAAGTCCTGAAGCACATGAGCGGCATGCAGCATCCGAAGCTTGCGCAGCGCAACCACTTCAATGCTGCTCCACCGACGCACCCGCCTCTGCTGGAACAGTTGCTCGGTGTCGGGGCACTTGAATGACTGGATCGTCATGGAAGCAAATAATAACGCACCGCGTCAGTAACGTCAAACGTAAGCATCAGGCAACTGAGTCCACAAGAAAGCGCCTGGGCCAGATCAAGCTGGCACCAGGCGCTTTCGGTCGAAAAACTGAGCGGCGCTCTACTTGTTCGCCACCGTCATCACCGCCTCGATCTTGCCGTCGCGCACAGCGGCGCCGCGCTCCGTGGTCAACGTGCCGCCACGCTCATCCACGCCCTTGACGCCACCGGGGTTCACGTCGGGGCGCAGGGATTTGTAGGCTTCGTCGAGCTTGGCGTGGATGGCCTTGGTGTCCGAGGCCGAGCCGGCCAGCTGCATGGCCTTGACGGTGGCGTGCACGGCCGTGTAGTTCCACTGCGCCTCCGAGCCGGGGATGCGGCCCGGGTAGACCTTGCCGAAGCGTTCGACGAAGGCCTTGTTCTCGGGCTTGGTGTCCTCGGAGACGGGCATGACGCCGATGGCGCCTTCCAGCGGCGCATAGCCGCCGACCACGCGGGCCATTTCGTCGAGCTTGGCCTGGTCCATGACCACGAAGCCGCCCTTGAAGCCCAGCTCGCGAGCCTGCTTGACGACCAGGGCCGTGGGCTCGGAGGCTCCGCCCACAAAGAGCACGTCGGGCTTCTCGGCCAGGGCCTTGCTCACGCCGCTGTAGAAATCGGTGGCGCGGTTGTAGCTCATGGCGTTCTCGGCCACCACGGTGCCGCCCAGCTTTTCCCAGCCGGGCTTGAAGGCGGCGACCCAGGCCTTGGCGTAGTCGTGGTCGGCGCCCACCAGGGCCACCTTCTTGCCGAAGCGGCCCATCACGTACTTGGAGAACGGGTCGATATACGAGGTGAACTCGGGCGGGATGCGCAGGGTCAGCTTGTTGCCCCGGTTGGTGATCTGCGGCACCGAGCTGTAGGCCAGCACGATGAAGTTGCTGCGCTCGTTGGTGGTCTGCAGCGCGAAGATGCCGCCCGAATGCGGCACCAGGATGGCCGCCGTCTTGTGCTGCTGCACCAGGCGCTGGGCGTTGATCGCGGTCTCGGACGGGTTGTACTTGTCGTCCAGCGGAACGATCTCGATCTTGACCTTCTTGCCACCGATCTCGGGCGCTGCGGCATTGATCTCGGAGACGGCCATCTGCATGCCGTCGAGCACGTTCTTGCCGTACTGGGCAGCGCCGCCCGACAGCGGGCCGGAGTAGCCGATCTTGACGACTTCCTGGGCCAGCGCAGGGCCGGCGGCGGCCACGGCGGCGCAGGCCAGGGCCAGCGTGCCCACCCTGCGGCGGGTCAATGGTGCGAATGCTGTCATGTCTGTCTCCTTGGATCGTTGGTGGTGGTGGCTTGGGTAGAGGCAAGAGGCGGCGTCATGCACCGATGTAGGCTTTTCGGATGGAGTCGTCAGCCAGCAGCTCGGCCGGCTTGCCCTCGCGCACGATGCGGCCGCTTTCCATCACATAGGCGCGGTGCGCGATCTTCAGCGCCGCATAGGCGTTCTGCTCGGCCAGCAGCACGGTGGTGCCGGCCGCGTTGATGCGCTGTATGGCCTCGAACATCTGCTTGATGACCAGGGGCGCCAGGCCCAGCGAGGGCTCGTCCAGCAGCAGGGCCTGGGGCCGGCCCATCATGGCGCGGCCGATGGCCACCATCTGCTGCTGGCCGCCAGACAGCGAGCCGGCCGGGTCGTGCTGCTTCTCGCGCAGGATGGGAAACAGCTCCATCACCTCCTGCAGCGTCTTCTGGCTGGGACCGGGGTCGCGGCGGTGCACATAGGCGCCCAGCTGCAGGTTGCGCAGCACCGACATCTGGGGAAACAGCTTGCGCCCTTCGGGGCACTGAACCACGCCGGACTGCACGATGGCCGAAGGCTTGCGCCCGGCCAGCTCTTGCCCGTTCCAGACGATGGAGCCGCCCGCGGCCTTGTGGATGCCGCTGGCCGTGAGGAACAGCGAACTCTTGCCTGCGCCGTTGGCGCCCAGCAGCACCACCAGCTCGCCCCGGTCGGCATGCAGGCTGACCCCGTCCAGCGCCAGGAAGCTGCCGTAGCGCAGCGACACGTTCTCAAACTTCAGCATGCTCGCTCCCCAGGTAGGCATCGATGACGGCGGGGTTGCGGCGTATCTCCTCGGGCGTGCCCTCGGCGATCTTCTCGCCGTAGCTGAGCACCAGGATCTTGTCGGCCAGGCTCATGATCATGCCCATCTTGTGCTCGATCAGCGCCACCGTGATGCCGTGGCGCACCAGCTTGCGGATCAGCTCGGCCAGGCCCTCGGTCTCCTCGGGGTTGACGCCGCCGGCGGGCTCGTCGAGCAGCATCAGCTTGGGGTCGGTGGCCAGGGCCAGCGCGAAGGCCACGCGCTTGCGCTCCTCCTGCGTGATGTCGCCCGCAATGCGGCCGGCCACATGCGACAGGCCCACGAAGTCCAGCGCGTCGCGCGCCTTTTCGCGGCACACGCGCTCTTCCTCGCGCAGGCGGCTGGAGCCGCGCAGCACATCCCATAGCCCTGAGCGCGTGCGCAGCCGGTGGCCCACGATGAGGTTGTCCAGCACCGTGGCGCGGTCGAACAGCGCCGTGGTCTGGAAGGTGCGCGCCACGCCCAGTTTCGCCACCTGGTCGGTGCGCAGCGAGGTCACGTCCTGGCCATTGAAGGTGATGGTGCCCGAGGTGGGCTTGTGCACGCAGCTGATCAGGTTGAAGAACGTGGTCTTGCCGGCGCCGTTGGGGCCGATGATGGCGTTGATGCGGCCTTCCTCGATCACGGTACTGACATCGCTCACGGCGGCCAGTCCGCCGAACCGCTTGGTCAGGTGGTCAATCTTGAGCATGCGGCTTGCCCTCCTTGGCATTGCGGCGCGCGCGCCAGGCGGTGACGCTGCCCACCACGCCGTAGGGCATGAAGATCACCAGCATCACGAGAATGGGGCCGAAGACGATGAAGCGGTACTCCTGCAGGAACTGCAGGTACTGCGTGATCCAGGGCATGCCGATGGCGCCCAGCAGCGGCCCCAGCACCGTGCCCATGCCGCCGACCATGGCGAAGATCATCATGTCGAAGGTGTGGTGCACGCCCGCCATGTCCGGCCCGATGAAGCGCACGAAGCCCGCATACAGGCCGCCCGCCACGCCCGCGTAGACCACGCTCAGCATGAAGGCCAGCACCTTGTTGCGCATGAGGTTGATGCCGAGCGCCTCGGCCAGCTCGTCGCTGTTGCGGATGGCCACGAAGGTGCGGCCCAGCAGCGACCGGACGATGCGCCGCATCACCCAGACCGAGGCCACGAGGAAGGCCAGCACCAGGTAGTACAGCGCCAGCGGCGACTCGAAGCTCAGCGCACCCAGGGCCTCGGGCGCGGGGATGCCCATGATGCCCACCGTGCCGTGGGTCAGGCCCTCCCACTTCTCGATGACGAGGAACATGATGTAGCCCACGCACAGCGTGAAGATGGAGAAGTAGTGGCCCTTGAGCCGCAGCGAGACGATGCCGATCAGGTAGCCCAGCACCGCGCACACCACGCCCGACATCACCAGCCCGCCCCAGAACGGCCAGCCATGGTCCACCGTAAGGATGCCCACGGTATAGGCGCCCGCGGCCATGAAGCCCGCATGCGCCAGATTGAGCTGGCCCGTGTAGCCCGTGATCAGGTTCAGGCCCAGCGTGGCGATGGCGAAGATGTAGGCCGTGCTCATCACCGTGAGGTGGTAGTCGTTGCCCGCCAGCCAGGGAAAGGCGATGCCGGCGGCCAGCAGCAGGCCCCAGGCAACGCGGGAGTCGATGAATCCGTTCATTCAATGACTCCTCTTGGCGAACAGGCCCTGAGGGCGCAGCGACAGGATCACCACCAGCAGCACGAAGGCGATGATGTCCTTGTAGTCGGTGGAGATGTAGTAGGCGCCGAAGCTCTCGGCGAAGCCGATGATCAGCCCGCCCAGCACGGCGCCCGGGATGCTGCCCATGCCGCCCAGGATGATGATCACGAAGGCCTTGGTGATGACCAGGTGACCCATGGCCGGATAGACCAGGTTGATGGGCGCATACAGCGTGGCCGCCACGGCCGCGAGCACGCCCGAGATGGCAAAGGTCAGCATGGATACGCGGTTGGCGTCGATGCCCACCATCGATGCGCCCTCGCGGTTCTGGGCCATGGCGATGATGGTCGAGCCCGTGGTGGTGCGCGTCAGGAACAGGTGCAGCGCCACCATCAGCGCAAAGGCCGCGACTATGATCAGCAGGCGCTGCGCAGGCGCCGTGATTCCGCCCATCTCCACGATGGAGGTATAGGGCGTGGGCATGCGCTGGAAGTCCGCGCCCCACAGCGCCTGGGCTCCGGCCTCCAGGAACAGCAGCAGCCCGATGGAGGCGATCTTGGGATGCAGGGGCGAGGCCTTGCGCAGCGGATGGAAGATCAGCCGCTCGCTGACGATGCCCAGCACCGCCACCGCCACCGCCGCCACCAGCATGGCCGCCCAGTAGCCCCAGCTCCAGGCCACCATGGCCTGGAAGGCCACGAAGGCGCCGATCATGTAGAAGCCCCCGTGCGCGAAGTTGGGCACGTGCAGGATGCCGTAGACCAGGGTCAGGCCCAGGGCCACGAGGCCATAGATGCCGCCCAGGGTCAGTCCGTTGAGCACTTGCTGCAGGAAGACGTCCATCACCGCCTCCCGCCTGCCGCCGCCGGTGGCCGCCACCGGACCAGGGTCTGTTCTCGCATTGCCTTGCCTCCTTGTTTGCTGTGAACCAGCTTAGGAGGCGGTGCCGTGCACCATCAACCCGAAGATTCCGCACAGCGGAATTCACCTGGGAAACCCCGAGGCTCAAACCGCTGCGGCAGTAACCTAGATGACAGGCGCAGGCCGGCAGGAGCGGGGAACGCTAGATGGACAGCGCCGGCAGGTTCTCGGGCAGGCCCTGCATGGAGCGCTGCGTGTGCTCGGCCACGAAGTCAAGAAAGCTGCGCACGCGCGCCGGCATGAACTTGCGCGTGGGCAGGGTGGCGTAGAGCGTGAATCGGCCCGTGGTCCATTCGGGCAGCACATGGCGCAGCCGGCCCGAGCGCAGGTGGCGCGCGATCAGGTCCAGCGGCTGGGTGCTGATGCCCGCGCCGTCCAGCGTGGCGCGCAGCAGCGTGCCCGTGTGGTTGGCCACCAGCACGGGGCGCACGGCCACCTCGACCTCGCCCGCGTTGCCGTCGAGCCGGCGCATGCGCAGCATGTCGGAGCGGCCCTGGATGCGCCGGCGCAGCAGGCACTGGTGGCCGGCCAGGTCCTCGGGCACGACAGGCACGCCATGGGCGTCCAGGTACTCGGGCGCGGCACAGGCCAGGCCGCAGGTGGTGACGATGGGCCGGGCCACCACGTTGCCGTCGTAGCCCTCCTCGGCATTGAGGAAGGTGATGTCGTATTCGCCCACGGCCGCCTCGCTGGCCGACTCCACGAAGACCTCGATGCAAATGCGCGGATGCAGGCGGTGGAAGTCCGCCACCAGCGGTGCCAGCACATGCTCGGCGAACACGGGCGGCGTGAGCACGCGCACGGCGCCAGACAGCTCCAGCGTGTGCGCCTGGGCCAGGCTGAAGGCGTCCTCCACATCGGCCAGGATGCCGCGCACGCGCTCCAGGTAGGCCTCGCCAGCCTCGGTCAGCGACACGCTTCGCGTGGTGCGCTGCAGCAGCCGCGTGCCCAGGTGCTGCTCCAGGTCGGCCACCAGGCGCGTGACCGTGGGCACGGACATGTCCAGGCGCCGCGCCGCCGCCGAAAACCCGGCCTCGTCGGCCACGGTCTGGAATACCCGCATGGTCTGCAATCGGTCCATCTTGTCCTTGGCCCCCGGCCTTGGTGCCAGGGGACTTTGCTGCATTGTTCCATTGCCCAAACGCCTGCGCCGCGGCTTTGCGGGCCGCGGCGCAGGCGTTCATCTTCGTCGAAATGCGGGAACTCAGCCCTTGCCGCCTGGAGTGTCCCCGGCGCTGGCCGCCTCGGCGGGCGGCGCCCAGCGGATAGGGTGGGTGAAGCGCACGCCGGCATCGCTGAAGGCCTTGGCCGTGGCGGCCGACAGCAGCAGGATGGCCGAGGAAAAGTAGATCCACATCAGCAGCACCACCAGCGAGCCCGCCGCGCCATAGGCCGAGACCACGGCCGCCGTGGCCAGGTACCAGGCCAGGGCCTGCTTGCCCAGCGTGAACAGCAGGGCGCCGATGATGGCACCGAAGATCAGATAGCGCAGCCGGGGCTTGGGGCCGCCGCCTATGCGCATCAGCCCCACAAAGAGCAGCACGGTGATGCCGAAGGACACGCACTCGTTGATCAGGCTGACCAGCGGCCCCAGCGGCTGCATCTGCAGCTTGGTGCCGGCCCAGTTGGTGATCAGCTGGATGGCCGTGGACAGGGCCATGGACACCAGCAGCAAGAAGCCCAGCGCCAGCACATAGGTCAGGCCGCGCAGCCGCAGCGCGGCCATGCGCCACCACACGGCCTTGGGCGGCGGCGGCTCGCCGTTCGAGGTCCAGAGCCTTTCCAGCGCGGACTGCAGCTCCACGAAGACACCGGTGGCGCCCGACATCAGCAGGATGAAGCCGAACAGCGAAGCCAGCCGCCCCTCGTCGGGCCGCTGGGCGCTTTCCAGCGCGCCGCGCACCACCTGGGCGCCGCGCTCGCCGATCACGTCCTGCACCTGGTCGATGAGCTGGTGCTCCACATAGCTGCGGTCCACCCACCAGCCCAGCACGCCGACCAGCAGCAGCAGCAGCGGCGCCAGGCTCAGGATGCCGTAGAAGGACATGGCGGCGCTCATGCGCAGGCCATCGGCGTCCAGCCACAGCTGCACGGCGTTCCACATGGCGCGCAGCGGGTTCAGTTCCAGCAGCCGGTCCAGGCGTGCGGACCAGGACGAAGCGGGGGGAGTTTCCGGGGTATCTGAGGGCATGGCCCCCATTGTGCGCAGCGGCGCACCGGCGCCCTGTCAGCCTGTGCCGACAGGGGCCTGTGCGCGCGGCTCAGGTCACGGGCGCTGGATTGAACAGCACCAGGGCGTTGTGCAGCTTCCACTGCTCGGCCCAGGTCTTCCTGCGGCCGCTGGCCACGTCCAGCATCAGGCGGAACATCTCCCAGCCCACGTCCTCGATGCTGGCCTGGCCCTCGGCGATGCGGCCCGCGTTCACGTCCATCAGGTCATGCCAGCGCCGCGCCAGGTCGCTGCGCGTGGCCACCTTGATCACGGGCACCTGGGCCAGGCCGTAGGGCGTGCCCCGGCCCGTGGTGAACACATGCAGGTTCATGCCGGCGGCCAGCTGCAGCGTGCCGCAGATGAAGTCGCTGGCCGGCGTGGCCGCGTAGACCAGGCCGCTTTGGATGCCCCGGTCGGCCAGACGCTGGCCCGGCGACAGCACGCCGGTGATGGGCGCCGTTCCGCTCTTGATGATGGAGCCCATGGCCTTCTCGACGATGTTGGACAGGCCGCCCTTCTTGTTGCCCGGCGTGGTGTTGGCGCTGCGGTCCACGCGGCCCTTGTCCAGGTAGGCGTCGTACCAGGCCATCTCCTCGATCATGGCCTGGGCCACCTCGGGGCTGGAGGCGCGCGAGGTGAGCTGGTCGATGCCGTCGCGCACCTCGGTCACCTCGCTGAACATCACGGTGGCGCCTGCGCGCACCAGCAAATCGGTGCAAAAGCCCACGGCCGGATTGGCCGTGACGCCGCTGAACGCATCGCTGCCGCCGCACTGCACGCCCACCACCAGGGCGCTGGCCGGCACGGTCTCGCGCCGGCGCGCGTTCAGCCGCTCCAGATGCACCCTGGCGCGGCCCATGATGGAGTCCACCATGGACATGAAGCCCACATGCGCCTCGTCCTGCAGGCAGACCACGTCCAGCGCGGGCTCGCGCTCATCGACGATGGGGAAGGACCCCGGCGGCAGCAGCCGTTCGGGCTGCAGCTTCTCGCAGCCCAGGCTCACCACCATCACCTCGCCGCCAAAATTCGGGTTGTGGCTGATGTTGCGCAGCGTGCGCTGCGGAATCTCGGCGCCCACGGCATCGATGGCCACGCCGCAGCCATAGCTGTGCTCCAGGCCCACCACATCGTCCACGTTCGGATAGCGCGGCAGCAGCTCGGCCTTGATGCGGCCCACCGCGAAATCCAGCACCCCGGCCACGCACTGCACCGTCGTGGTGATGGCCAGGATGTTGCGCGTGCCCACCGTGCCATCGGCATTGCGGTAGCCCTCGAAGGTGTAGCCCGTCAGCGGCGGCAGCTCGGGCGGCTGCACCGTGGCGATCGGCAACCCCTCAAGAGACAGCGCCCCCGGCATGCGCAGCAGCCGCTCATGCACCCAGCTGCCCGCGGCAATGGCCTGCAGCGCATAGCCGATCACCACGTTGTAGCGGCGCACCTCGCCGCCCTCGGCAATGTCCACCAGCGCCACCTTGTGCGCCTGCGGCACCTTGTCGACCAGCACCAGCCCCCCGGACATCACCGTGCCCGCAGGCAACCCCCCGTCATTGGCCACGATGGCCACGTTGTCGGCCGGATGCATGCGGATGGAAAGAGGAAGTGGGGTACTCATGGCAATGTCTCAATTTTCTAAAGGGCTGGCACTACAGCAGTAAAGCAGTTGGCACAGCCTGCGCGACTGGCGCGGCCCAAGGCGAGGGACACCGAGGAAGGGCCGCCCCGCACCGAGGGTGTCGTCCCCCTCCCTTGCGAAGCAAGTAGAGAGGCGCCGTGCAACGAGGGGGAAGCGGCGCAAGCCGCTCAGGGGGTGCTTTATTTACTCTGCCTTTATTCCAGCAGCCTTGATCACCTTCCCCCACTTGACCACCTCGGCCTTCTGGAACTCGCCCAGCTCGGCCGGCGTCATCTGCGAAGGCAGCATGCCGAAGTTCTTCAGGCGCGCCTGCACCTCGGGCGTGGCGACGATCTTCATGATCTCCGCATGCAGCCGCTCCACGATGGGGCCCGGCGTGCCTGCGGGCGCGAACACGGCCTGCCACGATCCCATGTCGAAGCCCTTCTCGCCGGCCTCGGCAATGGTGGGCACATCGGGCAGGGATTCCAGGCGCTTGGAGCTGGTCACGGCGATGGGGCGCAGCTTGCCGGCCTGCACATGGGGGCCGACGACCAGGGCGGTGTCGAACATCATGTCCACCTGGCCGCCGATCACGTCCTGCACGGCC
Organism: Delftia sp. WSY_22; assembly: GCF_043104185.1. NCBI lineage: Bacteria > Pseudomonadati > Pseudomonadota > Betaproteobacteria > Burkholderiales > Comamonadaceae > Delftia > Delftia sp. WSY_22. Next base: position 259,781 of record NZ_JBICKN010000027.1, on the reverse strand, counting down.
GGGCCGCTGCCCTTGTAGGGCACATGGGTGAACTTCACGCCCGTCTGGTAGCCCAGCAGCTCCAGCGCCATGTGGTTGGAGGTGCCGCTGCCCGGCGAGGCCGAGGTCAGGCCGCCCGCCGCTGCCTTGGCCTTGCTGGCGGCCAGCACGTCGGCCAGCGTCCTGTAGGGGCTGGAGGCCGGCACCACCAGCACCAGCGGGCCCGAGCCCAGCATGGCCACCGGCGTGAAGGACTTGACCGGGTCGTAGTCCAGCTTGGCGTACAGGCTCACATTGATGGCGTGCGAGCTGATGGTGCCGCCCAGGATGGTGTAGCCATCGGCCGGTGCGCGCGCCGCAATGGCCGAGCCCACGCTGCCGCCCGCGCCGCCCTTGTTCTCGATCACCACGGGCGTGCCCAGGGCCTTGCTCAGCGGCTGGGCGATCACGCGCGCCAGCGTATCGGTATTGCCGCCGGGCGGGAACGGCACCAGGTAGGTGATGGGCTTGCCCGTGGGCCAGTTGCCCTGCGCTGCGGCCGGCATGGCGGCCAGGGCCGTGCCCAGCAGCAGGGCGCTGGCGAGGGAATGTTGGATGAGTGTGCGGCGTTGCATGGTGCTTGTCTCCGGGTTTGTGTCGTTGGAATCGTGTGAAAGCGGGTTCAGAAGCGCGGCTGGTGGCCGGTGAACGCGGGGTCGTACTTGCGCATCTGCCCCAGGTCGTCGCGGTTGCGGATGCCGCAGTGCAGGTAGTTGTCGTGCAGGCGGGCCAGGGCCTCGCGGTCCAGCCGCACACCCAGGCCGGGCGCCGTGGGCACGCGCAGGCTGCCCTGCTCGAACTGCAGCCGGCCGCCCTCGACCACTTCCTCGTCCTGCCAGGGGTAGTGCGTGTCGCAGGCATAGGTCAGCAGGGGCACGCTGGCGCACAGGTGCGTCATGGCCACCAGGCTGATGCCCAGGTGGGAATTGCTGTGCATGGACAGGCCCAGGTCGAAGGTGCGGCACAGCGTGGACAGGCGCTGCGTGGCGCGCAGCCCGCCCCAGTAATGGTGGTCGCTGAGCACGATCTTCACGGGGCAGCCCATGTCGGCGTTGCGGCGGAACTCGGCAAAGTCCGTCACCACCATGTTGGTGGCCAGCGGCACATCGCACTCGCGCGCCACGGCGGCCATGCCGTCCAGGCCCGGCGCCGGGTCCTCGTAGTACTCGAGCACGCCCTGCAGCTGCTGCACGATCTTCAGGCTGGTCTCCACCGTCCAGTTGCCATTGGGATCGATGCGCAGCGGCGTGCCCGGAAAGGCATCGGCCAGCGCCAGGATGCCGGCCGCCTCCTGCCCGGGCGGCAGCGCGCCGGCCTTGAGCTTGATGCTCTGGAAGCCGTACTGCGCAATCATGCGCCGCGCCTGCTCCACCAGCTGCTGCGGCGCCAGGGCCTCGCCCCAGGCGTCGGGCGAAGAATCTGGCCCATAGGGCCTGTCGATGTGCTCGGCGTACTTGTAGAACAGGTAGGCCGAGAACGGCACGCTGTCGCGCGCCGCCCCGCCCAGCAGGTCCACGATGGGCGCCCCGGCCATCTGGCCCTGCAGGTCCAGCATGGCGACCTCGAAGGCGCTGACCACCTTGGCCACGGTCTTGGACACATGCGTGCCCGGCGCCAGCGACACCTGCTGGCCCAGGAACTCCGACGCCGTCAGCGCAGGCGGCGCCACCAGGGCCGCGACGCGGGCCTCCATCTCGTTGAGCGCCCAGGGCGACAGCCCCACCAGCGCGGGCGCGGCCTTGGCCAGCGCATCGAGCATGGGCTGGTCGCCGTAGCTTTCGTTGATGCCGACCAGGCCCGAGGCCGTCTCGATCTCGATGATGGAGCGCAGCGCCCAGGGCTCGTGGATGCCGGCCGCATTGAGCAGCGGCGGATCACGGAAGGCAATGGGCGTGATGCGGACGTGGCGGATCGCGTGGGTCGCTTGGGAGGTGCTCATCTGGACTGCGGACGGGGTCGGAAAATCGGAAAAATCTGCGAAAGCATTGACGTCTTGTGATACGTTGTCGTACAACTTGGAGCGATTATGATCAGCACCATGGAAAGTTCGGCAAAGGGATTTCCCGCATCACCCCCAACGATCGAGCTTCCCCTGCGAGGAAAGTCCGGTCGCAGCGGCCGCAATCTGGCCGCCCTGCTGTTCGACGAGTTCGCGAGCAAGATCCGCAACGGCCTGCTGGCCGAAGGCGAGAAGCTGCCCACGGAATCGTCGCTGGTGCAGACCTACGAAGTCAGCCGCACCGTGGTGCGCGAGGCGCTGTCGCGCCTGCAGGCCTCGGGCCTGGTGGAGACGCGCCATGGCATAGGCACCTTCGTGCGCGCCGCCCAGCCCGCATCCACGCTGATGCTCAATGCCGACGAGCTGACGGCCGCCGTAGACGTGATGGCCGTGCTGGAGCTGCGCATCAGCCTGGAGACCGAAAGCGCCGGCCTGGCCGCGCTGCGCCGCAGCCCCGAGCAGCTGCAGGGCATACGCACGGCGCTGCAGGCCTTCGAGATCGCCTTTGCGCGCGGCGAGGACACGGTGGCCCATGACCTGGCCTTCCACACCCAGATCGCCGAGGCCACGGGCAACCGCTACTTCGGCGACATCCTGCGCCACTTCGGCGCCCAGCTGATTCCGCGCACGCGCATCGCCTCCATCCACCAGCCCCAGCGCGACCCCGACTACCTGCGCCGCGTCAACCGCGAGCATGAGGAAATCCTCGCCGCCATCGAGCGCCAGGACGCCGACTCGGCCCGCGCGGCCATGCGCATCCACCTGACCAACAGCCGCGAACGCCTGCGCCTGGCGCAAAAGACCAGCGCCGCCTGACGCCTTCTGACGCCTTCTGGGCATCCTGGACCGCCCTGCGCCCTGCGGGACGGATGGCGCCGGCACAGGAATTCAGACAACCAAGGGAAAACCCTTTATCACGGCATGCATGTCTCGGTTGAAAATTCGCTTCAGTTGTACGACAACTGACAACACAAAACCCGGAGACAAGAGCATGACCCTGAGCCGAAAGCAATTCCTGCGCGCCGCTGGCGCCACCGCCCTCGTGGCCACCGGCGCCGGCGCGCTGGCCCAGAGCAACTGGCCCACGCGGCCGCTGCGCCTGGTGGTGCCCTACCCGCCGGGCGGCAGCTCGGACATCATTGCGCGCGCCATCGGCCCGCTGCTGTCGGCGGAACTCAAGCAGCCCGTGGTCATCGAGAACAAGCCTGGCGCCAACGGCAACCTGGGCGCCGACATGGTGGCCAAGGCCCAGCCCGACGGCCACACGCTGATGCTGTGCGACCTGGGTGCGCTGGCCATCTCGCCCTCGCTCTACACCAAGCTGTCCTTCGACCTGTCCCGGGACCTGCGCGGCACGGCCATGCTGGCCTACTCGCCCCACCTGCTGGTGGTCCATCCTTCGGTGCCAGCCAACAACCTGCAGGAGCTGGTGGCGCTGTCCAAGAAGGAAGACCTGAGCTTTGCCGTCACCGCCACGGGCAGCGCCCCGCACCTGGCCGGCGTGGAACTGGCGCGCGCCACGGGCGCCCGCTGGGAATACGTGCCCTACAAGGGCGGCGTGCAGTCCATACAGGACACGGTGGCAGGCCAGACCCAGGTGCTGATGAACGGCATGCTGGCCACCTATCCCCATGTGCAAAGCGGCAAGCTCAAGCTGCTGGGCCTGTCCAAGGGCACGCGCATGCCGCTGGCCGCCAACGTGCCCACCATCGCCGAGCAGGGCGTACCCGGCTTCGAGACCGGCACCTGGCAAGGCGTGGTCGTTCCGGCCAAGACGCCCGAGGCCGTGGTCCAGCGCCTGCATGAGGCCCTGATCACCGCCATCCGCTCGCCCGAGGTGCGCGCCCGCCTCACGGGCCAGGGCGCCGAGGTCGTGACCATGAACCCCGCCGAGACCGCGCGCTTCCTGGCCACCGAACGCCAGCGCTGGCAAAAAGTGGTTCAGACAGCCGGTTTGAAGCTCGACTGACTCCACCCCTTTTTCTTTCTTCCCCACCCTTGTTCCCGAGAGCACCATGACCCCCCAAGACCTCAAAGACGTGATGAGTTCCGGCCTGCTGTCCTTCCCCGTGACGGACTTCGACAGCAACGGCAACTTCAATGCCAAGGGCTATGCGGCCCGCCTCGAATGGCTGGCCCCCTACGGCGCCAGCGCGCTGTTCGCGGCCGGCGGCACGGGCGAGTACTTCTCGCTGTACGGCGAGGAATACGGCCAGATCATCAAGACCGCCGTGGACACCTGCCGCGGCAAGGTGCCCATCATCGCGGGCGCCGGCGGACCCACGCGCACGGCCATCGCACACGCCCAGGAGGCCGAGCGCCTGGGCGCCCACGGCGTCCTGCTGCTGCCCCACTACCTGACCGAAGCCGGCCAGGAAGGCCTGATCGCCCATGTGGAGCAGGTCTGCAAGAGCGTGAAGTTCGGCGTCATCGTCTACAACCGCGACCGCACCCGCTTCACGCCCGAATCGCTGGCCATCCTGGCCGAGCGCTGCCCCAACCTGGTGGGCTTCAAGGACGGCATGGGCAACATCGAGACCATGTCCTCCATCTTCATGACGATGGGCGACCGCTTCGCCTACCTGGGCGGCCTGCCCACGGCCGAGGTCTATGCGGCCGCCTACAAGGCCCTGGGCACGCCGGTGTACTCCTCGGCCGTCTTCAACTTCATCCCCAGGACGGCGATGGCGTTCTACGAAGCCGTGCGCACCGACGACATGGCCACGCAGCACAAGCTGCTCAAGGAATTCTTCATGCCCTACCTGAAGATCCGCAACCGCGTCGAAGGCTACGGCGTGAGCATCATCAAGGCCGGCGCCAAGCTGGTGGGCCACGACGCCGGCCCCGTGCGCGCCCCGCTGACGGACCTCAAGCCCTCCGAGCTGGAAGAGCTCAAGGCCCTGATCGACAAGCTCGGCCCCCAATAAGCCACAAGACCGGGCGCAGGGGCCAGTCCGGCCCTTGCACCCCCCAGGAGACAAGAACATGAAAAAGATTCTGATCGCGCTGGGTGCCGCACTGGCCCTCACGGCGCAGGCGGCCGGCAGCTTCCCGGACAAGGCCGTCAACATCATCGTGCCCTTCCCGGCTGGCGGCTCCACCGACACCGTGGCCCGCGCCATGGCCCTGAGCATGGGCGAGCAGCTGGGCAAGCCCTTCGTGGTGGAAAACCGCCCCGGCGCCACGGGCACCATCGGCGCGGGCGCCGTCAAGCGCGCAGCGGCCGATGGCTACACCCTGCTGGTGGCCTCGCTGGGCCCCTTCGTGGTCACGCCGCACCTGGTCAAGAACGTGCCCTATGACGCAGGCAAGGACTTCGACTACATCACCATCCCCGTGCAGGCGCCCAACGTGCTCGTGGCCAGCCCCGCGCAGAAGGCCCGCACCGTGGCCGAGGTGATCGCCGCGCTCAAGGCCAACCCCGGCAAGATCAGTTTCGCGAGCTCGGGCAACGGCTCCTCGGACCATCTGTCGGCCGAGCTGTTCTGGCAGCAAAGCGGCACCGAAGGCATGCACGTTCCCTACAAGGGCGGCGCCCCGGCCATCACCGACCTGATCGGCGGCCAGGTGGACTTCTCGTTCCAGAACGTCAACGCCGTGCTGCCCCATCTGCGCAGCGGCAAGCTGCATGCGATCGCCGTGACCGGCAGCCAGCGCTCGCCCGTGCTGCCCGATGTGCCCACGCTGGCCGAGGCCGGCGTCAAGGGCGCCGAGGTCTATTCCTGGCAAGGCTTGGCCGCACCCAAGGGCCTGCCCGCCGATGTGAAGGCCAAGCTGGCCAAGGCCGCCATCGCCTCCGTGCAGCAGCCCGACATCCGCAAGCGCTTCGTGGAGCAGGGCCTGGAGATCGTGGGCAACACGCCCGAGGAATTCACGCGCTACCAGGCCCGGGAATCGGAGCGCTGGAGGCAGCTCATCCAGACAAGAAAGATCACCGCTGATTGAGCTGGAAACAACGGGCCGGCCCCGGGGCCTTTGCCCGCCGGCCTTTGCCCGCTGGCCTTTGCCCGCTGGCCTGCGCACCGCAGGCCCTTTTCACCGGGGCTTGCAGCCCCTGCAAGTTCCAAGGATTCCAAGGCATGGCGACCTCCCGTCCACGCGTTCTCCAGTTCGGCAAGATGCCGCTGCCCCAGCTCGATGCCGAGCTGGCCCAGGCCTATGAGGTGACGCTGCTGTCCGAGCAGCCCGACCGCGAGCGCTTTCTCGCCGAGCACGGCGCGCAGTTCGAATACCTGGTCACCTCGGCCGCCATGGGCGTGCCCGCGAGCGTGGTGCAGGCCCTGCCCCAGCTGCGCTTCGTGAGCAGCTTCGGCGTGGGCTTTGACGCGCTGGACCGCGAGTCCCTGCTGCGCCAGGGAGCCCGCGTGGGCTACACGCCCGGCGTGCTCGACGACTGCGTGGCCGACATGGCCTTCGCACTGCTGCTGGACGCCGCGCGTGGCCTGAGCGAGTCCGACCGCTTCGTGCGCCGGGGCGACTGGAGCCAGGGCCGCTTCGGCATCCGCACGCGTGCCAGCGGCAAGCGCCTGGGCATCTTCGGCATGGGCCGCATCGGCTCCACCGTGGCGCGCCGCGCGGCCGGCTTCGACATGGAGGTGGCCTATCACAACCGCCGCCCGGTCGAGGGATCGCCCCACCTCTACCAGCCCTCGCTGCTGGAGCTGGCGCGCTGGGCCGACTTCCTCGTCATCACGGCCGCAGGCGGCGACGGCACGCAGCACCTGGTCAACGCCGAGGTGCTGGACGCGCTGGGCCCGCAGGGCTTTCTGATCAACGTGGCGCGCGGCAGCGTGGTCGACGAGGCCGCACTGGTCCAGGCCCTGCAGCAGGGCCGCATCGCGGGCGCGGGCCTGGATGTGTTCGAGGACGAGCCCCGCCCCCATGCCGAGCTGCTGTCGCAGGACAACGTGGTGCTTGCGCCCCACATCGCCAGCGGCACGCATGAAACCCGCCGCGCCATGGCCGACCTCGTGCTGCGCAACCTGGCGCAATTCATCGCCACGGGCCGGCCCGAGGCCGAAGTGCCCTGGTCGGCCGCGCAGCAGCCGGCCACCGCCACCACCGCATAGCCCTTTTTTTCCCAGAGACCGATCCAACGATCCAAGAGCACGCCATGTCCTCCACCCCGACCATCACCGAGATCGAAGTCATTCCCGTCGCCGGCCGCGACGGCATGCTCATGAACCTCAGCGGCGCGCATGCGCCCTACTTCACGCGCAACATCGTGCTCATCCACGACAGCGCGGGCCACACCGGTGTGGGCGAAGTGCCTGGCGGCGAAGGCATACGCAAGGCGCTGGAGGACAGCAAGGCGCTGCTCATCGGCCAGTCCGTGGGCAACCACCTCAAGCTGCTGCAAAACGTGCAGCAGGCCCTGGCCGGCCGCGACACGGGCGGGCGCGGCCTGCAGACCTTCGATCTGCGCATTGCCGTGCATGCCGTCACCGCCGTGGAGTCGGCCCTGCTGGACCTGCTGGGCCAGCACCTGGGCGTGCCCGTGGCGGCCCTGCTGGGCGAAGGCCAGCAGCGCGACCGCGTGGAGATGCTGGGCTACCTGTTCTTCACCGGCCCCACCGACAGGACCGACCTGCCCTACGTCCAGCCCGGCGAAGACCAAAGCGGCAGCGACGACTGGACGCAGGTGCGCCACATGACCGCCATGGACCCGGCCGCCATCGTGCGCCAGGCCGAGGCGGCGCATGCGCGCTACGGCTTCAACGACTTCAAGCTCAAGGGCGGCGTGCTGGCCGGCGAGCAGGAGGTGGAGGCCGTCACCGCGCTGGCCAGGCGCTTTCCGCAGGCGCGCGTCACGCTGGACCCCAACGGCGGCTGGCTGCTCAAGGACGCCATCCGCCTCATGCGCGACATGCACGGCGTGCTCGCCTATGCCGAAGACCCCTGCGGCGCCGAGAACGGCTTCTCGGGCCGCGAAGTCATGGCCGAATTCCGCCGCGCCACCGGCCTGCCCACGGCCACCAACATGATCGCCACCGACTGGCGCCAGATGGTGCATGCGCTGTCGCTGCAGTCCGTGGACATCCCGCTGGCCGACCCGCATTTCTGGACCATGGCGGGCTCCGTGCGCGTGGGCCAGACCTGCCGCGACTGGGGTCTGACCTGGGGCTCGCACTCCAACAACCACTTCGACATCTCGCTGGCCATGTTCACCCACGTGGCCGCCGCCGTGCCCGGCAAGGTCACGGCCATCGACACGCACTGGATCTGGCAGGACGGCCAGTACCTCACCCAGAACCCGCTGCAGATCAAGGGCGGCTTCGTCGAAGTGCCCAAGACCCCGGGCCTGGGCGTCACCGTGGACCGCGCCGCGCTGCAGCGCGCCAACGCCCTGTACCTGGAGCACGGCCTGGGAGCGCGCAATGACGCCATGGCCATGCAGTACCTGATTCCCGGCTGGACCTTCGACAACAAGCGCCCCTGCATGGTCCGCTGACCCCTTCCTTCCGTTACCCCTTTCCCGGAGCACCTCATGTCCCGCTACGACAACCTCATCAACGGCCAATGGAAGGCCGCCGACGGCTACAGCGCCAACACCAACCCCAGCGACCTGTCCGATGTGATCGGCGAGTACGCCCAGGGCAATGTCGCCGATGTGGAAGCCGCCATCGCCGCGGCGGCCGCGGCCTTTCCCGCCTGGAGCACCTCGGGCATCCAGGCCCGCCACGACGCCCTGGACAGGATCGGCAACGAAATCCTGGCCCGCAAGGAAGAGCTGGGCGACCTGCTGGCGCGCGAGGAAGGCAAGACCCGCCCCGAAGCCATTGGCGAAGTCGGCCGCGCAGGCCAGATCTTCAAGTTCTTCGCGGGTGAATGCCTGCGCCTGGCCGGCGAAACCCTGCCCTCCGTGCGCCCCGGCATCGGCGTGGAAATCACGCGCGAGCCCGTCGGCGTGGTGGGCCTGATCACGCCGTGGAACTTCCCCATCGCCATTCCCGCCTGGAAGATCGCCCCGGCCCTGGCCTTCGGCAACTGCGTGGTCCTGAAGCCCGCCGACCTGGTGCCCGGCAGCGCCTGGGCGCTGGCCGACATCATTCACCGCTCGGGCATTCCGGCCGGTGTCTTCAACCTCGTCATGGGCCCGGGCCGTGTCATCGGTGATGCCCTGGTGCGCCATAGCGACGTGGCCGCCATCAGCTTCACCGGCTCCGTGGGCGTGGGCCGCGGCATTGCCCGCGCCTGCGTGGAAAGCGGCAAGAAGGTGCAGCTGGAGATGGGCGGCAAGAACCCGCAGATCGTGCTGGACGACGCCGACCTCACCCAGGCCGTGGAGCTGTCCGCGCAAAGCGGCTTCTACTCCACGGGCCAGCGCTGCACGGCATCGAGCCGCCTCATCGTCACCGACAGGATCTACCCCGCCTTCATCGAGGCCCTGCAGGCCCGCATGGCCAGGATCAAGGTGGGCGACGCCCGCGCCGCAGGCACCGACATGGGCCCCGTGGTCAGCCAGGCCCAGCTGGAGCAGGACCTGAGCTACGTGGAAATCGCCAAGGCCGAAGGCGCCGTGCTGGCTGCCGGCGGCGCAGCCGCCGCCTGCCACACCGGCAGCGGCAACAAGGGCTACTACATGGCGCCCACCCTGTTCGTGGACACCCAGGCCGCCATGCGCATCAACCGCGAGGAAGTCTTCGGCCCCGTGGCCAGCGTCATCCGCGTCAAGGACTACGAGGAAGCCCTGGCCGTGGCCAACGACACGCCCTTCGGCCTGGCCGCAGGCATTGCCACCACCAGCCTCAAGCACGCCACCCACTTCAAGCGCCACAGCCAGGCCGGCATGGTCATGGTCAACCTGCCCACGGCCGGCGTGGACTACCACGTGCCCTTCGGCGGCCGCAAAGGCAGCAGCTACGGCCCGCGCGAACAGGGCCGCTATGCGCAGGAGTTCTATACGACGGTGAAGACCGCCTACACGCTGGCCTGAACAGCATTCGGCTGACGAGAAAAAAGCACCTTTCGAGGTGCTTTTTCATTGGGCGGATTCCGGGAGTCAGCAGCCCGGGGCGCCCTGGCAAGCGGACCAGCGAATCAGCGCTGAAACGCCGCCGCAGCAGCCGCTATCCGCCGCAGATACGCCGGGTCTTCCTGCAGGCAATGCACGTGGTTGACCTCGTCCTCCACCAGTTCCTCCATCCGCTGCGCAGCCCCGCAAATGGCCTGCAGCGCATTGGCCACCACCTCCAGATTGCGGTAGCCCTCGGGCCGCTCCAGCCAGGCCAGCGCCAGCTGGCCCAGCGAGTACACCTCGCTGCTGCCCTGCAGCGTCAGCCGACCGATTTCGGTCACGGCATGGCTCAACTGCTGCGGCGTGGGCTGGGTCAGGGTTGTGGAAGCGGTACTCATGGCGCCACCCTTCCCATGGCAGATGCGCGAGAGTGAGGCGCTTGGGTGGCAGAGGGGAATGCAAAAGAAGAAATGCCGTGCATGGTTTCGTACTCCTTCGTGAGAACAAAAACCACCGGCCCGTGTTCTTACGCACAGACAGGTGGACGGGATGTTAAGAACACGAACGAAGCCGTGCGGACGCCCTTGCGGGTAGCCCCATCCCGTCCGTAACCGCAGGAACGCAGGCTTGCGCCCACGCTCCGGAAATCAGACGTGACAAGGCCTCCTTGACGGCGAGGCCGCACCGCTTCGTTTTGGGTGTTCTTACGCACCGGCCCCGGAACAGGGGGCTGCCGCGATGATAGAGGCTTTCAAGATGGCAAGCGCCCCAGCACTCCAGGCCGAGCGCAGCGAAGGCCCACACCCACTCCCCGTATGCCCGCGCCTGCGCCGTGGCGGTTGCGGGGTTGCAGTCCTGCCGAAGGACAGGACTGCTTCGTCATCTGACTCGCCGTGATTGTTTGAACGTAGCTCGCAGAGCGAAGTGAGTTTCACGGCGAACCCCGCAACCGCCACGGCGCAGGTGGCCCCGCAGCGCAGCGAAGGGGTCGCGGACATCCGGGTCGCCTTCTTTGATCTGACCTTTCTTGGCGAATCAAGAAAGGGCAGTCGGCTGCCGGGCCGAGACCCGGCCTCGAAAAACAACCACCCGGCAGGGGCAAAAAATGCACCTAAGCCAAAAGCAAACAAGGTGGGCGGGAGTCAAGACCATGTGCAAGGCATGCGGACGCCCTCACGGGCAGCCCCATACAGCCCCAAACCCAAAGACAGCCAGGCCCCCAAAAGCCCCAGCCATCAAACCCTGGACAAGGATGGCAGCTCCCGCATCAATTCAGAAAATCACTTCAGAAAAACAGCACCCTCACCCAAGGCGCCACCACCACATTCAACGCCCCCGCAATCATCATCACCAACGAAGCAACCACCGCCTGCACATCCCCAAACTGCCGCGCCTTCGCCACCCCGCTGCCATGCGCGGCACCGCCCAGAATGGCGCCCGCAGCCAGCTTGCTGCGTACGTGCGGCAGCAGCCGCAGGATGGTCTCGCCCATGAGCATGCCGCTGACGCCCGTGAGCAGCACGAACAGCGCGGCCAGGTCGGTGGGCCCGCCCAGCACGCGCTCGGCCTCGATGGCGAAGGGGGTGGTCACCGAGCGCACGGCCAGGCCCTTTTGCAGGTCCACGGGCAGTCCGAAGGCCTGTGCGAACCAGATGGTGGTGGCAATGGACACGCCACTGGCCACGAGCACGCCGGTGGCGATCGACATCCAGTGCTTGCGCAGCAAGTGGCGGTTTTCGTGCAGGGGCAGCGCAAAGGCCACCGTGGTGGGGCCCAGCAGCCAAACCAGCCAGTGCGTCTGGGCGATGTACTGCGGGTAGCGCACATGGGTCAGCAGCGCCAGCGCGATCAGCACCATGGGCGTGGCGACGATGGGCATGAGCAGCGGATGCGGATGGCGGCGGTACACGCGCTTGTTGGCCGCATAGCAGGCCAGCGTGGCCAGCAGCGACAGCAGGCCTATCGTCTGGTCGGACATGGCGTTCATTCCTGCTCCCTGTGCAGCCCGGCGCGCGTGGAGCGGCGCCGGGCCAGCCACAGCTCCAGCCGGTAGACGCGGTCCACGGCCAGCGCCGTGGCGGCCATCACGCAGGCCGTGCTGGCCACGATGACGCCCAGGATGCGCAGGCCCTGGTGCTGGATCAGCTCGGTGTATTCGGTGACGACCAGCATGGCGGGCACGAAGAACAGCAGCATCTCGGCCAGCAGCCAGTTGGTGCCGCCCTGCAGCCAGCGCGCCTTGACCAGCCCGCTGAACAGGCCCGTGGCCAGCAGCGCGAAGCCGATCAGCCCGGCCGGCATGCCCCAGCCAAAATGGGCGCGCACGGCCTCCATGGCCACCCACAGCGCACTGAGCAGCCCCACCTGCAGCACGCCGCGCAGCAGCGGCCAGCAGCGGTGCTGCAGACCCTGAAACACCTGCGGCCGCAGGACGGGCATGGCGGAAATCTTTGACATGGGGCAATCCTAGGGTTTCCACTCAGATTCGTAAAATGAATAATCTCCATTTTTCCCATGCACAAAAGGAATCCTCATGGACCTGCGCGCGCTGCGCTACTTTGTCGAGGTGGTGCGCTGCAACAGCTTCACGCGTGCGGCCGAGGCGCTGCATGTGACCCAGCCCACCATCAGCAAGATGGTGCGGGCGCTGGAGGAGGAGCTGGGCGGCCCGCTGCTGCTGCGCGAGGGGCGCAGTGTGCAACTGACCGACGCAGGCCAGGTGGTCCATGCGCGCGGCCTGCAGGTGCTGGAGCAGTCACGCCAGCTGCTGCAGGAGGTGGCCGAGGTGGACGGCATTGCGCGCGGCAGCCTGAGCGTGGGCATCATGCCCACGGCCGGGCACTACATGGCGCCCGTGATCGCGCGCTTTCAGCAACTGCATCCGGGCGTGGAACTGCATGTGCAGGAGCAGGGCGCACGCGCCCAGCGCCAGCTGCTGCTGGACGGCAAGCTGGACATGGCGCTGGGCCTGCACGGCGCGGGCGAGGCGGGTGGTGACCTGGCCGGAGAGGGCCTGGAGTACTGCACCATCGCCCACCAGAAGACACGCGTGGCCTTTGCCGCGCACGAGGTGCCCGACCCGGACGCACCCGTGCACTGGAGCGAGCTGGCCCGGCGGCCCTTTGTGTTCTACACCTCGGACTTCGCCCTGCACCAGGCCGTGCTGGAGCATTGCGCGGCGGCAGGCTTCAGCCCACAGGTGCGGCTGCAGACGCGCTACTGGGACTTCATCGGCGACCTGGTGGCAGAAGGCGTGGGCGTGGCCGTGATGTTCGAGCACGTGATCGCGCGGTTCGACCCCCGGCGCGTGTCCAGCCGCCCGCTGGTGGGGCCTGAACTGCACTGGGACGTGGTGCAGCTGTGGCGCAGCGGCTATCTGTCACGCGCGGCGAGGGCCTGGCTGGAGTGCGTGCGTGCGGTCTATCCCGACGACAATCGCTGAGTCCATGCAACCCAGAAAACGCCCTCCCTCGCGCTCCTTTGCGGGCCCATCCCGGCGCCTGCAGACCGCCTTCGCCGACCGGCCCGACACCGGCCCCTCACGCCTGCTGTGCTTCAACAAGCCCTACGGCGTACTCAGCCAGTTCACCCCCGAGGGCCGCTGGCGTGGCCTCAAGGAATACATCGACGTGCCGGGCGTGCATGCGGCAGGCCGGCTCGACGCCGACAGCGAAGGACTGCTGCTGCTGACCAACGACGGCCCGCTGCAGGCGCGCATCGCCGATCCGCGCTTCAAGATGGAGAAGACCTACTGGGTACAGGTCGAGGGCCTGCCCGACGCGGCCGCGCTGCAGGCCCTGCGCCAGGGCGTGCAGCTCAACGACGGCATGACGCTGCCCGCGCAGGCGCGCCGGCTGGAGCCGCCGCCCGTGCTGTGGCAGCGCGACCCGCCCATCCGCGTGCGCCAGAACATTCCCGACTGCTGGATCGAGCTGGTCATCCGCGAAGGCCGCAACCGCCAGGTGCGCCGCATGACGGCGGCCATTGGCCACCCCACGCTGCGGCTGGTGCGCGCGGCCATCGGGCCCTACACGCTGGACGGCCTGGAGCCCGGCCAGTGGAAGGATGTGGAGCCCGCCTAGGGCTCCGGATTGTCGGTAGGTGCCACAGCCTTCCAGCGCTGCAGGCCGAGCCACGGATGAAAGCGCCGCGCCTCGCCCACCTCCACGCGCTCGACGCTGCCGGCCAGCAGCGGCCACAGGCGCTGCAATTGCGCCGAGCGCTGCTGCGTGCAGCGCCGCGCGCGGGCCAGCAGCTCGCTGCCCTGGCCCAGCAGGCGCGACAGCTCGCGCAGGCGCGGCGGCGGCAGGCATTGGGCGCTGGCCAGCATCAGCCAGGACGGTGCCTGGCCCGCCTGGGCGGGGCCGCTGGCGGCGAACTGCTCCAGCAAAGCGACATGGGCGCTGAGCAGGGGCGCGGGTGGCTTCTCGGCCAGCATGATCTCCAGCAGCCTGCCATCGAAGCGAAAGCGGGCAGGCACCACGGCGTGCTCTACCGAGTTGCCGAAGCGCGTGGACTGGCGATGGCGGACGGCACGGCTGCCCTGCTCCAGCAAGGGCTGCAGCAGTTCGGCCAGGGCCTGCTCGCGCTGCGCCGTGGGCGCTTCGGCCAGCGTGATGCGCAGCGGCACGGCCTCGTAGCCGCGCAGCTGGTCGCGCCAGGCCATCCAGCCCGCCGTATCCGGGCCGCCCAGCAGCAGGGCGAGGAAGGCGCCCAGGCCAGCCAGGGCCGATCCGGTCCACCATGACACCTGCACAGGCTGCCGCCCGGCGATCAGCCAGCCCGTCAACCAGACCAGCGCCCCGGCGCAGGTGGCTGCCAGCAGGCCCATGCCGAAGGCGAGGAAGGGTGCGCCATCGAGCCGGTCGGGCAGCAGCACCAGCATGGCCACGCAGGCCGCGCCGGCGCACAGCGCAACGGCCCACCAGCCCGCCACGGGCAGGGTGCGCGCGGTGCGCTCTGTGTGGCCTATGCGCCCCGCCACCGCAAGCAGCATGAGGGCCACCACTGCGCCAGCGGTCAGCGCAATGAACAGGGGCGCAAACACCCACAGCGCCAGCAGCCCGAGGACCGCCGATACCGCAAGCGACAGCGCCAGCATGCTCAGGCCTTCTTGAGGAACTCCGACTTGAGCAGCATGGAGCCCAGTTCGGTCTTGCAGTCCACGTTGTGGCCGTCGGCGCCATCGACCAGGCGGATGCCCTTGATCTTGCTGCCCTTCTTGAGCACGGTGGACGAGCCCTTGACCTTGAGGTCCTTGACCAGGATCACGGCATCGCCGTCGGCCAGCGCATTGCCGTTGGCGTCGCGCACGATGCCGTCGCCAGCGGCGGCTTCGCCGGACTCTTCTTCGGCCTGCATGGGCCATTCGAAGGCGCAGTCGGGGCAGATGTAGCTGGTGGCGTCGGGATAGGTGTTTTCAAGGCCGCACTGGGGGCAGGCGGGAGTGGTCTGGGGCATGGGATGGACAGATTCGGTGAAGACAAAGAGGCGCGGCGGGCGCGCCGTACCTGGCGATTGTCGCCCCTGCCCCCGCAGGCATGCCCCGGCAAACCCGAGCGGCCTGCTACGCTGCGCGCCACTCTTTGCTTTTTCCCCATGGATACGCTGACCCCCTTGCGCGCCTTCCGGCGCATCGTAGAACTGGGCTCCATCGCCAAGGCGGCCGACGCGCTGGACCTGTCCTCGGCCGCGCTGAGCAAGCAGCTGCGCGCGCTCGAAGCCCATCTGGGCGCCGTGCTGCTGCAGCGCACCACGCGCCGCATGAGCCTGACCGACACGGGCCAGGCCTACTACGCCGAGTGCTGCCGCCTGCTCGATGAATTCGATGCGCTGGAGCAGTCGGTGCGCGCGCAGTCGCAGCAGGTGACCGGCCGGCTGCGCGTGAATGCGCCGCTGTCGTTTGCGCTGAGCACGCTGTCGCCGCTGCTGGCGCGCTTCATGCAGCGCCATCCGCAGCTGCAGATCGACCTGTCCATGGAAGACCGGCTGGTGGATGCGGTGGGCCAGGGCTTCGATGTGTCCATCCGCCTGAGCGCGGAGCTGGCGGACTCCTCGCTGATCGCGCGGCGCCTGGCCTCGCTGTCGCAGATGCTGTGCGCGGCCCCGTCCTATCTGCAGGCGCATGGCCGCCCGGCCAGTGCCGCCGGGCTGCGCGGCCATGCGCTGCTGAACTACAGCCTGGCGCATGCGCCCCGCGAAGCGGGCGAGAGCCCCCAGGCGCCGTCCGAGGCGCGCGCCAACGTCAACAACAGCCTGATGCTGCGCGACCTGCTGGTGGCGGGCCTGGGCATTGGCGCCCTGCCCTCGTTCCTGGCGCGGCCGGCGATTGCGGCAGGCCAGCTGGTCGCACTGGACCTTGCGGACCAGGCCGCGCAGGCCCGCCATGTCTACGCGGTCTATCCCACGCAGCGCCACCTGCTGCCCAAGGTGCGCGCCTTCGTGGACTTCCTGGCCGAGGAGCTGCCCGCCGCCATGGGCGAGGATTGTTGACGCCGCGTTAAGAGTTCCTCAAGCGCGCGCCCCTTTTTCGCGCCGGGCCTGCGGCCTACGCTTGCCGTCCATCACAGCCATGAAGGACACAAGCATGACGCAATGCAATGATTTTTCCTGCGCCCTGCCCGCGCAGGATGCGGCGGCCGCCTCGCCGCAGCAGGCCCTGCAGGCGGCGCCCGCAGCGGCGCCTGCGGTCGCCCCCGCCATCGACTTCTTCCATGACGTGGTCTGCGGCTGGTGCTACGTGATGTCGCCACGCCTGCGCCAGGTGGCGCGCGAGCTGGGCCTGCGCGTGCGCCACCGCAGCTTCGTGCTGCAGGCCTCGCGCGCCGAGATGGTGGCGGCCTTCGGCTCCATGGAGCGCGCCAAGCAGGTCATCCTGGAGCACTGGCAGGCCTGCGCGCAGCATGACGACGAGGACCGCATCGACATCGAGGGCATGCGCCGCGAGGCCTTCGAGTACCCCAGCGGCATGGCCGGCGCACTGGCCTGCCAGGCGGCCCAGATCCTGGGCGGCGATGACGCGCACTGGGATCTGTTCGACGCCATCCAGCACGCCCACATGAGCGAGCACCGCAACATCGGCGACGCCGAAGTGCTGCTGGACATCGCCACGCGCACGGGCTTCGAGCGCAACGCCTTCGCAGGCTGCATGGAAGGCGCCCAGGCGCTGGAGCAGGTGCGCCAGGACCGCGCTCTGGCGCAGCGCATGGGCCTGCGCTCCATTCCCACGCTGATCGCGCCGGGCCTGCCGCCGCTGCAGACCCAGTCGCTGGCTGCGCTGCGCGAACGGCTGCACTTCCTGGCGGCCTGAGCGCCCCCGTCTTTGCTTTTTTTCATCGGCGTTTTCCGCCTTCCCTTGCGCGCGGCATGCGCGCCCTCTTTCAGCAGACCAAGGACTCTTGCATGACTCTCCAACGCTTCGCTCGCCGCATGGCGCTGCCCTCTCTCGTGATCGCCCTGGCCGCCGCCTTCGCGGGCACCGCGGCCCAGGCCCATGGCGGCCACGAGCCCCCGGCCGGCGCACGCCAGGACGTGGGCACCAGCCCCTGGGGGCCGGCCGACGAGATCGGCCGCCTGAACCTGATCACGCCGGCCTCGCGCGCGGCCATCCTGCAGCGCATCACGGGCGGGCAGGTCTATGACCTGGCCACCGAGTACTACGTGGGCATGCCCAGCTGGCAGGACGCGGGCGATCCGCACTACCAGTTCTGGATGACGCACACGCCGCGCGGCACAGTGGTGGACGACCCGATGAACGTGGGCAAGGACATGAACGCCACGCGCAGCTACACGGGCACGGCGTTTTCCATGTACAGCCACACGGGCACGCACATCGATGCGCTCAACCACTTCGGCATCCGCGGCAGGATCTGGAACGGCTTCAGCGCAGACCAGCACCTGGGCGACCGGGGCTGGCAGCGCACGGGCATCGAGAAATTCCCGCCGCTGGTGGCGCGCGGCGTGCTGATCGACGTGGCGGCCGCCAAGGGCCTGGAGATGCTGCCCGACCAGTACCGCATCACGCGCCAGGACCTCAAGGATGCGCTGGCACGCCAGAAGGTGACGCTGCAGGAGGGCGACATCGTGCTGGTGCGCACGGGCCGCATGAAGCTGTACGGCCAGCCCCAGGCCTACATGGCCAAGCCGCCGGGCCTGGGCCTGGATGCCGCGCGCTTCCTGGTGGAGGAAGGCGGCGCCATGATCGTGGGCGCCGACAACCTGAGCCTGGAGACGTTCCCGTCCGAGGTGGACGACGACTACGTCCCGCTGCACAGCTACCTGCTGGCGCAAAAGGGCGTGCCCATCATGGAGCTGGTGGCGCTGGACGATCTGTCGCGCGACAAGGTCTACGAGTTCGCCTTCATCGGCGGCCCGCTCAAGATCCGCGGCGGCGACGCCGCGCCGCTGCGGCCCATCGCCATCCCGGTGCGCTGAGCGGGGCAAGACGAGATTTCTTGAGCTTGACCTCGAAACTCCCGCGCCCCCAAGGCGAGGGACACCGAGCAAGGGCCTACGCCGGCCGCGCCGCCCCGCAGCAAGGGTGTCGCCGGCTGCCCGTACGCCCCCCTCCGAAGAGAGGGGGAAGGCGCGAAGCGACTCAGGGGGTGATCACAGACTCGTGCCCATTTTGCTGAGGAAGCGCTCGCAGGCGTCGAGCTGGGCCAGCTCGACGAACTCGTCGGGCTTGTGCGCCTGCTCGATGGAGCCGGGGCCGCAGACCACGGTGGGAACGCCGGCGTTGTGGAACAGGCCGGCCTCGGTGCCGTAGGCCACCTTGCGCTTTTCCTGGTCGGCGGTCAGCGCGCGCACCAGCTGGGTGATGGCGGCTTCTTCCGAGGCTTCCAGCGCGGGCGCGCTGGCGCCGGTCTCGATCTCGATGCGCGCGTCGGCGAACTCGGCGCGCATGCGCGGCAGCAGTTCGTCGCGCACATAGGACTCGACCTGGGCCTGGATGCCATCCACCGACATGCCGGGCAGGTTGCGGAATTCATAGGCGAATTCGCAC
Source organism: Delftia sp. WSY_22 (assembly GCF_043104185.1). Classification (NCBI taxonomy): domain Bacteria; kingdom Pseudomonadati; phylum Pseudomonadota; class Betaproteobacteria; order Burkholderiales; family Comamonadaceae; genus Delftia; species Delftia sp. WSY_22. The sequence goes on along the minus strand of NZ_JBICKN010000027.1, from coordinate 240,803 downwards.
AGCTCGGGGATGGTGTTGACCGCGATGCCGCCCTGGATCTGGTTGGTGGTCATGGTGGTGAAGGGCACGTCGAAGAATTCGTCGTAGGGGCCGTGCGCCTTGAAGTGGTCGGCGATGTCCCGGATGCGACAGATCAGCCGCGCCGCGTATTCGATGGCATTGCTGCCGCGCGGCGTGAGCGACGAATGCGCGGCCTTGCCGTGCACGCGGCAGCGGTAGAGGTTGATGCCCTTGTGCGCCACCACGACCTGCATGCTGGTGGGCTCGCCGACCACGCAGCCGTCGAAGCGCGCGCCCTCGGCCTTGAGCTGGTTGATCATCACGGGCGCGCCCGCGCAGCCGATTTCCTCGTCGTACGAGAAGGCCAGGTGCACGGGCCTGGCGCGCTGCGTGGCCAGGAATTCGGGCACCAGCGCCAGCGAGGCGGCGATGAAGCCCTTCATGTCGCAGCTGCCGCGACCATAGAGGCGCCCGCCCTTTTCGGTGAGCGCAAAGGGGTTGGTGCTCCACTGCTGGCCATCGACCGGCACCACGTCGGTATGGCCGGACAGCACGATGCCACCCTGCGTTTCGCCATTGCTGGCCGGCAAAGTGGCGAAGAGATTGGCCTTGGCGCCGTCCGGAGAGTGGAACAATCGGGCACTCACGCCCAGCGTGGCCAACTCATCGCGTACACACTCGATCAGCGCCAGGTTGGAGTTGCGGCTGGTGGTGTCGAATGCGACCAGTGTTTCCAGCCAGTCGCGGGTGTTTTTCCAGGTAGTCATGTGGTTCCATCTGCGCCATGGCCTGCGCCGCCCTTCGTGGACGACGCAGGCCATGGCATAGGCATTGCATATGGCGAAGCAGTGTACGCCCGGGTTGCGGCCCGGGCAGGCACGCCGACCCATGCCCCGGGCGTGACTGCCGTCTTTTCAATCCCTTTTCGGAAATGGACCCTGCTTTGACCAAGCAAACCGTCTCGACCCGCAACATCGTGGCTGCCGTCATCGGCAACGCGCTGGAGTGGTATGACTTCCTGGTGTTCGCCTTCATGACACCCATCGTCGCCAAGCTGTTCTTCCCCAGCAATCCCGACAATCCGGACGACAACATCAACCGCATCCTGATGACCACGGCCGTGTTCGGCGTGGGCTTCTTCATGCGGCCCGTGGGCGGCATCCTGCTGGGCCTGTACGGGGACCGCAAGGGTCGCAAGGCGGCCATGGTGATGGTGACCGGCCTGATGGCCGTGGCCATCGCGCTGATCACGCTGGCGCCCACGTATGCGGCGGTGGGCATCCTGGCGCCGCTGTTCATCGTGCTGGCGCGGCTGCTGCAGGGCTTTGCGGCCGGCGGCGAGTTCGGCACGTCCACGGCACTGCTGATCGAGCTGGCACCGCCCGGCAAGCGCGGCTTCTATGGTTCCTGGCAGATGGCCGGCCAGATGCTGGCCCTGCTGATCGGCGCGGCCACGGGCACGCTGATCACCGAGATCTTCACCGAGGAAGAGCTGATGGCCTGGGCCTGGCGCGTGCCCTTCGCCGTGGGCCTGCTGATCGTTCCCGTGGCGCTGTACATCCGCCGCCATGTGGAGGAGCCCGAGGTCTTCAAGGAAATGCAGGCCGCGCAGGCCAGCGGCAAGGCGCGCCAGATCGGCATCATGGAGATGCTGCGCACGCATGCGCGCGAGACGCTGGTGGGCATGGGCCTGGTGGTCACGGCCACGGTGTCCATCTACATCACCTTCACCTATCTGGTGACCTATGCCACGGTGACGCTGAAGCTGCCCATGCGCGATGCCTTCATGGTGCAGATGGCCGGCGCCGCGCTGATGGTGGTGATCATGCCGTTCTTCGGCGCCCTGTCGGACCGCGTGGGCCGCCGCATGCTGACCATCGGCTCGCTGATCGGCTACCTGGTGGTGCTCTACCCGCTGTATGCCTGGCTGACCGACGGCCCCACGGTGCAGAAGCTGCTGATCACCCAGCTGGTGGTCTGCGTGTTCGTGGCCGTGTTCTTCGGCGTGTTCAGCACGGTGATGGCCGAGCTGTTCCCGCCCCAGGTGCGTTCGGCCGGCATGTCCATGGCCTACAACGTGGCGGTGATGATCTTCGGCGGCTTCGCGCAGTTCATCGTGACCTGGCTGATCCGCTCCACGGGCTCGCCCATGGCGCCGGCCTTCTATGTGATGTTCGGCGTGACGCTGGGCCTGCTGGCGGCCTTCTTCATCAAGGACCGCGCGATGGAGCGCAACCTGCGCTGATCCCCCCCGGGCGGCGCGCCCTGCGCCGCCCTCGCGCATGCCCCGGCACGGGGCCTGCACAGCCTTGCCGCACGCCGCGCGCACCATGCGCGGGCATGCCGGCCCCCGCCCTGCACCACGGCGGGGAGGCCCGCCCGCATCTGCCGATTTCATGCAGAAAAAGTCAGGGCTGAACTTCTCTGGAGTGCCGCAAATCCGCAGGGAATACCCTCTGCTGGCACGCGTTTCGCTTGTCTACATTCTTGCATGCAAGTTGCAGAGCCACTTGCATACAAGATTCCACAACTTGCGAAAGACGACTATGCGCCGCTTTGCCAGATCACTGTTCGGACAGGTGGTGATCGCACTCATCCTGGGTGTGCTCGCCGGAATATTGGCCCCTGAATGGGCCGTGAAACTCAAGCCCCTGGGCGATGGCTTCATCAAGCTCATCAAGATGATCATTCCCGTGCTGGTGTTCTGCGTGGTGGTGCACGGCATCGCGGGCGCGGGCGACCTCAAGCGCGTGGGCCGGGTCGGCGTCAAGTCGCTGATCTACTTCGAGGTGCTGACCACCATCGCCCTGGTGCTGGGCCTGGTGCTGGCCTTCGTGTTCCAGCCCGGCGCGGGCATGAACGTGGACCCGAGCAAGCTCGACGCCTCGGCCATGAGCGCCTATGCCAGCAACGCCGACAAGCTGACCAGCGGCGGCACGGTGGACTTCCTGATGAAGCTCATCCCCACCACCGTGGTGCAGGCCTTTGCCACGGGCGACGTGCTGCAGGTGCTGCTGTTCGCCGTGCTGTTCGGCTGCGCACTGACCATGCTGGGCGAGCGCGGCGCGCCCGTGCATGCGCTGATCGACACGCTGTCGAACGTGCTGTTCAAGATCATGGGCATCCTCATCAAGCTGGCGCCGCTGGGCGTGCTGGGCGCCATCGCCTTCACCGTAGGCCAGTACGGCATAGGCTCGCTCAAGCAGCTGGGCATGCTGGTGCTGCTGTTCTACGTGGCGGTGATCTTCTTCGTCTTCGTGGTGCTGGGCCTGGTGATGCGCTTTTCGGGCTTCAGCCTGATCAAGCTGCTGCGCTACCTGCGCGAGGAGCTGATGGTGGTCTTCGCCACCACCTCCTCGGACAGCGTGCTGCCCCAGATCATGGCCAAGCTGCGCAACCTGGGCGTGCGCGACTCCACCGTGGGCCTGGTGATTCCCACGGGCTACTCGTTCAACCTGGACGCCTTCTCCATCTACATCACGCTGGCGGCCGTGTTCATCGCCCAGGCCACGAACACGCCCATCGGCATGGCCGACCTGCTGACCATCCTGGCGATTGCGCTGGTGACCTCCAAGGGCGCCCACGGCGTGCCGGGCTCGGCCATCGTGGTGCTGGCGGCCACGCTGCATGCGATTCCGGCCATCCCCGCCATCGGCCTGGTGCTGGTGCTGTCGGTGGACTGGTTCATGGGCATTGCCCGCGCGCTGGGCAACCTGATCGGCAACTGCGTGGCCACCGTGGCCATCGCGGCCTGGGAAGGTGACATCGACCGCGAGCGCGCCCATGCCGTGCTCAACGGCCTGGCCGACAATCAGGGGCCCGACGCCGAGCCCTCCGGCGCCGCCGCCGTCCCCGCAACCGTGACTCCTGCCCACCCTGCAACGCAATGACACCTGTAAGCCCCCAGCACATCGCCGAGCGCGTCGTCGAAGCCATCCTGGCCCAGAAACTGGCGCCCGGCGAACGGCTGGGGGAGCAGGAGCTGGCCGACAACTTCGAGGTCAGCCGCACCATGGTGCGCGAGGCGCTGATGCAGCTGCAGGCGCGCGGCTTCGTGCAGGTGCAGCCCCGGCGCGGCTGGTACGTGGTCCAGCCCTCGGCCGAGGAGGCGCAGGACGCCTTCGCGGCGCGCCGCATCATCGAGACCGGCATCCTGGGCGAGGCCGGGCGCCCCCTGCAAAGCGTGATCGGCCAGCTGCGCCGCCACATCGCCCAGGAGCAGGAGGCCATTGCGGGCGCCGACGCCGCCACGCGCGCCTTCCTGCTGGCCGACTTCCACGTCTGCCTGGCCGAGCAGATGGGCCACCGGCTGCTGGCGCTCACCCTGCGCGACCTCACGGCGCGCACCACGCTGGCGGCCACATTGTTCCAGTCCACCCACAGCGCCAGCCAGTCCTGCGCCGAGCACGAGCGCATCGTCGAGGCCCTGGAGCGCGGCGACACCGAGGGCGCCAAGGCCCTGCTGCTGGAGCACATCGGCACGGTGGAGCGTTCGCTGGAGATCCGCCCGAGCGAGGCGCCCGACGCCGGCGACCGCCTGCGTGCCACGCTGGCGCCCCTGTTCGGGGGATAACCCTGTGTCGGTGGGTCGGCAAATTTCCACCGACCGTCGCTAAAACGCCAATCCGGGCCCTACGGAGCGCACTGTCATGGTGCCGACACGGCTCACTGCATACGCTGCTGAGCTGGCGCATTGCGCGCCGTTCATCAACCCACCACTGCTTCGGATATGACCCAACGTCCTATGTCCTTTTCCCGCACTCCCCTGCTCGCGTCCCTGTGCGCGGCTGCAGTCCTCACGGCCTGCGGCGGCGACGGCGGCTCGTTCTACCTCACGCTCGACGGAAAGCAGCCCCAGGTGATCGCCCACCGCGGCTTCTCGGGCAAGTTCCCGGAGCAGACGCGCATGGCCTACGAGGCCGCCGCCGACGCGGGCGCGGACATGCTCGAACTCGACATGCACATGACGAAGGACTGCCAGCTGGTCGCCCGCCACAACGCCTGGCTCAGCGACAGCACCAACGTGGCCGACGTGGCCAAGACCAATGCCGAAGTGGCGCGCCGCCAGCGCACTGCGGCCGGCGTGCTGGTCAACGTGAAGTACCCCGCCGTGCCTGCCAACGGCCCCTCGCAATACCTGAGCGACCAGCTCGATGCCAACGATCCCAAGTCCGTGCTCAAGGCCCTGGTGGTCGATGGCGAGGACCACCGCAACGACTGGTCCATCAGCGACTTCACGATGCAGGAGCTGCGCAGCTGGCTGGGCGGCACGATCCTGGACAACCGCAGCGAGCGCCCCACCGAGTGGAACGGCAAGCTGCCCCTGATCAGCGCCCAGGACGTGCTGGACATCGCCGCCGCCAAGGGCAAGGCCCTGGGCCGCACCATCCCCGTCTACGCCGAGACCAAGAACCCGTACTGGAACAACCAGCAGGCGATCGCCAACGGCTGCGGCGCGCCCGGCTCGCGCCCGTTTGAAGACGCGGTGATCAAGCTGCTGGACCAGAACAAGCTCAACGCCAAGGATTCGCCCATCTACATCCAGAGCTTCGACCCGGCCAGCCTCAAGTACCTGCGCCAGGCCGGCATGAAGGCCAAGGGCGTGCAGCTGATCGACGGCAACGACTTCAATCTGCGCGACGGCTCCATGGTCTACATCACCAACGATGAATGGACCTTCATCAGCGGCCGCCCCTACAGCTGGACCCTGGCCGGCGACGCGCGCACCTTCGCCACCATGCTCACGCCCGCAGGCCTGGCCGAGATCAAGACCTATGCCGACGGCATCGGCCCCTGGAAGCCCCAGGTCCTGGCCCACTCCGTCGTGCCCTACAAGGACGGCGCCGGCCTCAAGGACGTGAACACCGTCAAGGACACGGGCCTGATCCGCGACGCCCACAAGGCCGGCCTGATCGTGCACAGCTTCACCTTCCGCAACGAGCCGGGCCGCCTGGCCGGCCTGTACAAGGGCGACCCCGTGCAGGAATACCTGGCCTACTACCGCCTGGGCATCGACGGCGTGTTCACCGACTTCACGGACACGGCCGTTGCGGCGCGCAAGGCGTACAACAAGGAAATCGGGCTCTGATCGAGCGCTGAATGCCGCTGCGGCGGCGTCCATAAAAAAGCCAGGGCACGCCCTGGCTTTTTTCTTGCAACGCGCGGCACCAGTCCGCGCGGACAAACGTTCTCACCCCAGATTCGGCGCCAGCAACCGGCGCAGTTCCTCGATGTCCATGCCCCGGCGCGCGGCCATGTCGGCGAGCTGGTCCTCGCCGATCTCGCCGACGTTGAAGTAGACGGAGTCGGGGTGGCCGATGTAGAAGCCGCTGACGCTGGAGGCCGGGTTCATGGCCAGGCTTTCGGTCAGGGTCATGCCGATCTCGTCGGCCTTGAGCACCGCGAACAGGTCGGTCTTGGCGCTGTGGTCGGGGCAGGCCGGGTAGCCGGGCGCGGGGCGCACGCCCTTGTACTGTTCCTTGATCAGCGCTTCGTTGCTGAGGTCCTCGTCGGGCGCATAGCCCCACAGGTCCTTGCGCACGCGCTGGTGCAGGCATTCGGCGAAGGCCTCGGCCAGGCGGTCGGCCAGGGCCTTGAACATGATGCCGGAGTAGTCGTCCAGCGCGTCCTGGAACTCCTTGTCCTTCTTCTCGGCGCCGATGCCGGCCGTGACGGCGAACAGGCCCGCGTAGTCCTGGATGCCCGATTCCTTGGTGGCCACGAAGTCGGACAGGCAGCGGCTGGGGCGCATCACGGGCTGGCCATCCGGGCCTTCCACCATCTGCTTTTCGGTCTGCTGGCGCATGCCGTACCAGGTCATCAGCACCTGGCTGCGTGATTCGTCGGCGTAGAACTCGATGTCATCGCCCACGCGGTTGGCAGGGAACAGGCCGATGGCGCCGTTGGCCTGCAGCCAGCGGCCTTCGATGATCTTCCTGAGCATGGCCTGGCCGTCGGCCAGCACCTGGCGGGCCTGCACGCCCACGATCTCGTCGTCGAGGATGGCCGGATAGGGGCCTGCCAGGTCCCAGGTCTGGAAGAACGGGCCCCAGTCGATGTATTCGGCGATCTCGGCCAGGTCGAAGTTGCGGAACACGCGCCGGCCCAGGGCGCGCGGTGCCACGGGTGCCTGGGAAAAGTCCACGGGCGTGGCGTTGGCGCGGGCCTTGTCCAGCGGCCACAGCGGCGTCTTCTTCTTGTTGGCGTGCTGGGTGCGGACCTTGTCGTAGTCGGCCTGGATCTCGGCCAGGTAGTTGCCCTTGTTCTCGCCCAGCAGGCTCTGGGCCACGCTGACGCTGCGCGAGGCATCGGGCACGTAGACCACGGGGCCTTCGTACTTGGGCGCGATCTTGACGGCGGTGTGCACGCGCGAGCAGGTGGCGCCGCCGATCAGCAGCGGAATCTTCTTGATGCGGAAGTAGTCGTCCTTGTGCATCTCGCCGGCGACGTACTGCATCTCTTCGAGGCTGGGCGTGATCAGGCCCGACAGGCCGATGATGTCCGCGCCCTCGGCCTTGGCCTTGGCCAGGATCTCGTGGCAGGGCACCATCACGCCCATGTTGATGACCTCGAAGTTGTTGCACTGCAGGACCACGGTGACGATGTTCTTGCCGATGTCGTGCACGTCGCCCTTGACGGTGGCGATGACGATCTTGCCCTTGCTGGACACGTCCAGGCCCGCCGCTTCCTGCTGGCGCTTTTCCTCTTCGATGTAGGGCACGAGGTGGGCCACGGCCTGCTTCATCACGCGCGCCGACTTGACCACCTGGGGCAGGAACATCTTGCCGGCGCCGAACAGGTCGCCCACGATGTTCATGCCGTCCATGAGCGGGCCTTCGATCACGTGCAGCGGGCGGCCGCCGCCCTGCACCACAATCTGCTGGTAGGCCTCTTCGGTGTCGACGACGATGAAGTCGGTGATGCCGTGCACCAGGGCGTGCGACAGGCGCTCGCCCACGGTCTTCGGGTTCTCGGGCGTGCCGCGCCATTCGAGCTTCTTGCTGTCGTCCTTGGCGGCGCCCTTGGCGGCGTCGGCAATCTCCAGCAGGCGTTCCGCAGCGTCAGGGCGGCGGTTGAGCACCACGTCTTCCACGCGCTCGCGCAGTTCGGGCTCCAGGTCGTCATAGACGCCGACCATGCCGGCGTTGACGATGCCCATGTCCATGCCCGCCGAGATGGCGTGGTAGAGGAACACGGTGTGGATGGCCTCGCGCACGGGGTCGTTGCCGCGGAAGCTGAAGCTCACGTTGGAGACGCCGCCCGAGACCTTGGCGCCGGGCAGGTTCTGCTTGATCCAGCGCACGGCCTCGATGAAGTCCACGGCGTAGTTGTCGTGCTCCTCGATGCCGGTGGCCACGGCGAAGATGTTGGGGTCGAAGACGATGTCCTCGGGCGGGAAGCCCACCTCGTCCACCAGGATGCGGTAGGCGCGCTCGCAGATCTCGATCTTGCGCTGGTAGGTGTCGGCCTGGCCCTTCTCGTCGAAGGCCATGACCACGGCGGCCGCGCCGTAGCGCTTGATCAGCCGGGCCTGGCGCTTGAATTCATCCAGGCCTTCCTTCATGGAGATGGAGTTGACGATGCCCTTGCCCTGCAGGCAGCGCAGGCCGGCCTCGATGACCTCCCACTTGGAGCTGTCCACCATGACCGGCACCTTGGCGATGTCGGGCTCGGAGGCGATGAGGTTCAGGAAGCGCACCATGGCGGCCTTGCTGTCCAGCATGGCCTCGTCCATGTTCACGTCGATGACCTGGGCGCCGTTTTCCACCTGCTGGCGCGCCACGGACAGCGCTTCCTCGTACTGCTCGTTGAGGATCATGCGCGCAAAGGCCTTGGAACCCGTGACGTTGGTGCGCTCGCCCACGTTGACGAACAGCGTGCCCTCGCCGATGGTCACCGGCTCCAGGCCGGACAGCTTCATGGGAGGGGGAGTGAAAGAGGACGACATCAAGCTCACCTGCAAAAACGGCATGGCAACAGGTGAGCGTCGTTGGCACCGTGGGCGCGGTCCGGCCGGGAACCTGCACCTGGCCCAAGCCTGACGCGGCACGCGATCCGGTGTACGGATGGGCGGGTGCCGCGCTGCAACGCTCCTCGGGCCAAAGCCCGGGATTCTACGGCGGCTGGCGGCGGCCTGCAGTGCGGGTTTTACGCCCGCATTCGGGGCAGGCCTGCACAAAGCCATGCGGCACTGCACCAAAGCGCGGCAGCGCGGGCCGCTGGCGGCGCCTTCGGGACGGATTGTCTATGCCCCATCGCCCCGGATTCTTTGCAGCGCCTGAGGACAACGCTCCTTTTTTTGCATCTGGCACGCAATTCGCTATCTGCTGGGTACGTGGTCTGACCAGTCAGGCCAAAACCCTCCACCCGCGCCAGCCCATGCAAAGCATTCCGATCTCGATGGCCCAGACGCTGCAGCAGCACATCCTGAGCGGCCACTACCCCGGCGGCAGCCAGCTGCCGCCGCAGCGCGAGCTGGCCCGGCAGCTGGGCATCAGCCGCGCTTCGCTGCGCGAGGCGCTGTCCATGCTGGAGGCCCTGGGCCTGGTCGAGATCCAGCCGGGCAAGGGCGTGCGCATCAACGGCCCGCACAGCGGCCGTGCACGCATGCACCGCGCCTATGCCACCCCGGCGCTGGGCACGCTGTCGCCGCGCCAGCTGATCGAGCTGCGCCTGGTGCTGGAGCCCGGCTGGGCCGCGCTGGCGGCCGTGCGCGCCGACGACAGCGGCCTGCGCCAGCTGCAATGGACCCAGTCCCAGCTGGCCCACGCCCTGGACCGCAGCGACCTGCTGGCCGCCGCCGACGCCGATCTGCAGTTCCACCTGCTGCTGGCCCAGCTGTCGGGCAACCCGGGCCTGGTGGCCATGGCGCGCCAGCTGGAGCTGGCCATCAGCCACAGCCTGCGCCTGCCCTTTGCCTGGAGCGGCGCCGACGACCAGCCGGTGCGCGAGCACGACGCCATCGTGCAGGCCGTCTGCGCAGGCGATGCGCCGGGTGCGGCGGGTGCCATGCGCGCCCACCTGCTGTCGGCTGCCAGGCGCAGCGGCATCGATCTCGACACACCGGACGACGCGGCGGCGCCCGACGCGACGGCGCCCGACGCAACGGCGCCCGATACATCTGCGCCCGATACATCTGCGCCCGACCCTGACCCGCTTTCCTTTCGCCTCACCCCACCTTCCGAAGGAGCTTTCGCATGACTTCCCCCCTGACACCCCGCCGCGCATTCATCCGCACCGCCCTGGCGGCCGCCACCCTGGCCGCTGCCGGCCTGGGCGGCGCCGCCCATGCCGACATGCTGGCCAACATCCAGAAGGCCGGCGTGCTGCGCGTGGCGATTCCGCAGGACTTCCCGCCCTTCGGCTCGCTGGGCACCGACCTGAAGCTGCAGGGCTATGACATCGACATGGCGGCCCTGGTGGCCCAGGAGCTGGGCGTGAAGGTGGAGCTGGTGCCCGTGACCAGCACCAACCGCATCCCCTTCCTGACCACGGGCAAGGCCGACATCGTCATCTCCAGCCTGGGCAAGAACGCCGAGCGCGCCAAGGTGATCGACTTCACCCAGGCCTATGCACCCTTCCCCAAGAGCGTCTATGGCCCCAAGGACATGAGCATCAAGGCCCCTGCCGACCTGGCCGGCAAAACCGTGGGCGTGACGCGCGGCTCCACCGAGGACCTGGCCCTCACGCAGGTGGCGCCGGCCTCGGCCACCATCAAGCGCTACGAGGACAACAACGCCACCGCGCAAAGCTATCTGACGGGCCAGGTGCAGCTGGTGACGCTGGGCAACATCGTGGCCAACGCCGTGAACGAGCGCACCAGGCTGCGCCAGCTGGACGTGAAGTTCGCGGTCGAGGACACGCCCTGCTACATCGGCGTGGCCAAGGGCGAGCCGGCGCTGCTGCAGAAGGTGGACGCCATCATCACCAAGCTCAAGGCCGACGGCCGCCTGACCAGCCTGTCCCAGCGCTGGATGAAGATGCCGCTGCCCGCCACCCTGTAACCGCTGCGCCCCTGTTCCCGGAAATCCTTCCATGGCCTATCAATTCGACTTCGGCGCCGTGTTCGACTACAGCGGCCTGCTGGCACAGGGCGCGGGCTTCACGCTGGCGCTGACGGCGGCGGGCGCCGTGCTGGGCGGCGCCATCGGCGTGGCCGGCGGCGTCAGCCGCGCCTGGCGCATTGCGCCGCTGCACTGGCTGTTCAAGGTGTACGTGGAGGGCATACGCAACACGCCCTTCCTGGTGCAGCTGATGTTCGTGTTCTTCGGCCTGCCTTCGCTGGGCGTGCAGATCAACGAATGGCAGGCCTGCCTGCTGACCACGGTGATCAACCTGGGCGCCTACATCACCGAGATCGTGCGCGCCGGCATCCAGGAGACGCCGCGCGGCCAGCTGGAAGCCGCTGGCGCGCTGGGCATGGGCCGCTGGGCGGTCTTCCGCCATGTGGTGCTGCGCCCTGCGCTGCAGCGGGTCTGGCCCTCGCTGAGCAGCCAGATCGTGATCGTGATGCTGGGCACCTCGGTGGTCTCGCAGATCGCGGCCCAGGACCTGACGTTTGCGGCCAACTTCATCCAGTCGCGCAACTTCCGCGCGTTCGAGACCTACCTGGTGGTGACGGCGGCGTACTTCGTGCTGGCCCTGGCACTGCGCCAGTTGCTGGCCTGGATAGGCCAGCGCTTCGTGGTGGGCCGCCGCACGCCGCGTGCAGCCAGGCCCGCTGCACCTGCTGCACCTGCGACCACTGCCGGAGACGCCGCATGATTGCCGACATTCCCCTGCTGCCCATCCTGGCCAAGCTGGCCGAGGGCCTGCTGGCCACGCTGGCGCTGTCGCTGCTGGCCTTCGTGCTGGGCGGCGCCACCGGATTGCTGGTGCTGTTCGCCCGCGTGGGCCGCAGCCTGAACCTGCGCCGCCTGGCCAAGGCCTATATCCAGGCCTTCCAGAACACGCCGCTGCTGATGCAGATGTTCATCGTGTTCTTCGGCTCGTCCATGGCCGGCCTGGACATCTCGCCCTGGACGGCGGCCGCCATCGGCCTGACGCTGTACACCAGCGCCTACCTGGCCGAGGTCTGGCGCGGCTGCGTGGAGGCTATCCCCCGCGGCCAGTGGGAAGCCTCGTCCAGCCTGGCCATGGGCTACCTGCAGCAGATGCGCCATGTGGTGCTGCCGCAGGCGCTGCGCCTGTCGATAGCGCCCACGGTCGGCTTCTCGGTGCAGATCATCAAGGGCACGGCCGTGGCCTCGATCATCGGCTTCAGCGAGCTGACCAAGCTCGGCTCCATGCTGGCCAACGCCACCTTCCAGCCCTTCCTTATCTACGGCCTGGTCGCCGCAGGCTACTTCCTGCTGTGCTGGCCCCTGTCCCTCTACGCATCCCATCTGGAGAAGAAACTCTATGCCGCTCGTTGATGTGCGCGCCGTTCACAAGCATTACGGCAACAACCATGTGCTCAAGGGCGTGGACCTGAGCGTGGACAGCGGCCAGGTGGTCGCCATCATCGGCCGCAGCGGCTCGGGCAAGAGCACGCTGCTGCGCTCCATCAATGGGCTGGAGGCCATCCAGTCCGGCCAGATCGTGGTGGACGACGCCGTGCTCAAGGGCTCGGAGGGCAGCGCGCCCTCGCCCGCCCAGCTGCGCGCGCTGCGCCTGAACGTGGGCATGGTCTTCCAGCAGTTCAATCTGTTCCCCCACCTGACGGCGGGCGAGAACGTGGCCCTGTCGCCCACCGTGGTCAAGGGCGTGAAAAAGCCCGAGGCGGCGGCGCTGGCGCGCCAGATGCTGGCCAAGGTCGGCCTGGGCGACAAGTACGACAGCTACCCCGACCAGCTCAGCGGCGGCCAGCAGCAGCGCGTGGCGATTGCTCGCGCGCTGGCCATGCAGCCCAAGGTGCTGCTGTGCGACGAGATCACCTCGGCCCTGGACCCGGAGCTGGTCAACGAGGTGCTGGCCGTGGTCAAGCAGCTCGCCGCCGAGGGCATGACGCTGATCATGGTCACGCACGAGATGCGCTTTGCCCGCGACGTGGGCGACCAGCTGGTGTTCATGCACCAGGGCCTGATCCACGAAAGCGGCCCGGCCAAGCAGCTGTTCGCCAACCCGCAGACGCCGGAGCTGGCCGGCTTCATCGGCGCCGTGCATTGAGCGGGACGGCCAGGCAGGACAAAGGCCCGCGTCGCGGGCCTTTTTTGCATCGGTGCGGCGCAGGGGCCGCGGTCAGTGGCTGATCATCCAGGGCCGCTTGGTCGGGAAGGTCTTGGCGCCGTTGGGCGCCGTGACCGTGGAGCCGCGCTTGCTGGCGCCGCTGCAGCAGCCGCAGCCCGAAGGGTGGCGCATGCGCGCATAGCTGCCCTCGGCCACATCGCGTGAGCGCCTGGGCTCGTGCCGGGCGCGTTCGTTGGTGTCGTGGGCGCGGCGCTGCTCGGGGCTGGTGCAGGCCAGGCGCGGCGCGCTGACGAAGACGCGGGGCGAGGCCGCCTCGCAGCTGGGGCAGGGCGCGGGCTCGTTGCGCTGCGAGAGGCTGCGCAGCGCGTCGAAGCCGCCGCATGCGGTGCAGTGGTAGTCATAGGTGGGCATGGGCGGCCTCTGGCGGATGGTGGATGGCGGGTGTCGTATGCCGGGCTTACTTGTCCTGGGCGATGGGCAGGTCCACCCCGCCCGTGATGATCTTCTGTGGTCCCTCGGCCGTGGGATTGATGTCGAAGTCGAAGATCTCCGTGGGCAGCCACAGCGTGGCGCAGGCATTGGGCACGTCCACCACGCCGCTGATGTGGCCCTGCACGGGCGCCGTGCCCAGCAGCGAGTAGGCCTGGGCACCGCTGTAGCCGAATTTCTTCAGGTACTCGATGGCGTTCAGGCAGGCCTGGCGGTAGGCCACGGTCACGTCCAGGTAGTGCTGCTTGCCCTTTTCGTCCACCGAGATGCCTTCGAAGATCAGGTAGTCCTTGTAGTTGGGCGTCATGGGGCTGGGCTTGAAGATGGGGTTTTTGATGCCGTACTTGGCCATGCCGCCCTTGATCAGCGAGACCTTCATGTGCACCCAGCCGGCCATCTCGATGGCGCCGCAGAAGGTGATCTCGCCATCGCCCTGGCTGAAGTGCAGGTCGCCCACGCTCAGGCCCGCGCCGTCCACGTAGACGGGGAAGAACACGCGCGAGCCGCGCGAGAGGTCCTTGATGTCGCAGTTGCCGCCGTGCTCGCGCGGCGGCACGGTGCGCGCGCCTTCGGCGGCGGCCTTGTCGCGCGCCTCGCCCTGCATCTGGCCCATGTGGGCAGTGCTGGCGTTGGGCGGGTTGGCCAGGCCGGGAATGCGGTCGGGGTCGGTGGCGATGAGGCCGGTCTCGCGCTCATTCCAGCTGGCCAGCATCTTGGGGTCGGGCAGGCAGCCGATCAGGCCCGGGTGGATGAGGCCTGCGAAGTTGACGCCGGGGATGTGGCGGCTCTTGGTGAACATGCCGTGGAAGTCCCAGATGGACTTCTGGGCCAGCGGGAAATGCTCGTCCAGGAAGCCGCCGCCGTTCTGCTTGGAGAAAAAGCCGTTGAAGCCCCAGAGGCTGTCGTCGCGCGCGCCGATGTCCAGCAGGTCCACCACCAGCAGGTCGCCGGGCTGTGCGCCCTTGACGCCCACGGGGCCGGACAGGAAGTGGACGGTGGACAGGTCCACGTCGCGCACGTCTTCGGCGCTGTCGTCGTTCTTGATGGCGCCGCCGGTCCAGTCATAGGTCTCCAGCTTGAACTCCGCGCCCGGCTCCACCCAGACCGCCATGGGAATGTCGGGATGCCAGCGGTTGTGCACCTGCGGGTTGTCGTAGGGGGACTGGTTGAGATCGACCTTGATCAGGGTTTCGGCCATGGTGTGCTCCTTGCGATGGCAGTGGGAAAAAACGGATCAGACGGAGAGGTAGGACTTGATGCGCTGCTCGTCGGTATCTGCTCTGGCCGTCTCATGGACCAGGCGCCCGCCCTCGATGACGAACAGCCGGTCGGCCACATCCATGGCGAAGGAAAGCACCTGCTCGCTGACCACGATGGTGATGCGGCGCAGCTTGCGGATCTCGTTGAGCGCCTTGGCGATGTCCTTGATGATGGAAGGCTGTATGCCCTCGGTGGGCTCGTCCAGCAGCAGCACCTTGGGGTCGGTGACCAGGGCGCGCGCAATGGCCAGCTGCTGCTGCTGCCCGCCCGAGAGGTTGCCGCCCTTGCGCCGGCGCATGTCCCAGAGCACGGGGAACAGGACGTAGATGTCGTCGGGCACCTGGCGCGTCTTCGCGTTCTCCAGGCCCGTCTGTATGTTCTCTTCCACGGTCAGCGTGGGGAAGATCATGCGGCCCTGGGGCACGTAGGCAATGCCCTTGGCCACGCGCCGGAAGCTCTCGTCCTTCGTGACGTCCTGGCCGGCCACGGTGATCTGGCCGCTCTTGGCGGGCATGACGCCCATCAGGCTTTTGAACAGCGTGGTCTTGCCCATGCCGTTGCGGCCCATGATGGCCACGGTTTCGTTCTCCCGGCCCTCGAAGCTGATGCCGTGCAGCGCCTCGCTCTGGCCATAGGCCACGTACAGATCCTTGACTTGCAGCATGTGAATTCCTTGTGCGTGCCTCAGTGGCCGAGGTAGACGTCGATGACCTTGGGGTCGGCCTGCACCTTGTCCATGGGACCCTCGGCGAGGATCTTTCCCTGGTGCATGACGGTGACCTTGTGCGCGATGCGCGCCACGAACTCCATGTCGTGCTCGATGACGATGACGGAGCGGTTCTTGCAGATGCGCTGCAGCAGCTCGGCCGTCAGCTCGCGCTCGCGGGCGCTCATGCCGGCGATGGGCTCGTCCAGCATCAGCAGCTCGGGCTCCTGCATGAGCAGCATGCCGATCTCCAGCCACTGCTTCTGGCCGTGGCTGAGCAGGCCGGCCTCGGTGTCCAGGCGCTCGTCCAGGCCGATGTCGGCGGCCACGGCCTGCACGCGATCGCGCACCGCCTCCGTGCACTTGAAGGCCAGCGCGCCGAAGACCGAGCGGCCTTGCGGGTAGGAGACCTCCAGGTTCTGGAAGACCGACAGGTTCTCGTAGATGGACGGCGTCTGGAACTTGCGCCCGATCCCCAGGCGCACGCGCTTGTGCTCGGCCATGCGCGTGAGTTCCTCGTTCTTGAACTTGATGCTGCCGGCCGTGGCGCGGGTCTTGCCGCAGATCAGGTCCAGCAGCGTGGTCTTGCCCGCGCCGTTGGGGCCGATGATGACGCGCAGCTCGTTCCTGTCGATGTACAGGTTCAGCGCGTCGATGGCCTTGAAGCCGTCGAAGGAGACCGTCAGGTCTTCCACGGCCAGCGTGAAGTCGGTATTGCTCATGGTGTGCTCCCGCTGTGGTTCAGGCGCCCTGGCGGCCCATGCCTTCGGACAGGGCGGACGTGGACTTGGTGGCGGCCGGGGCCTGGGCAGGTGCTGCCTGGGCTCCCTGCGCTGCGGCAGGCGCTGCGGCCGGTGCCGCGCCCTTGCGGCGGCTGTTCCACCAGGGAACGATGCGGCTTTCCCACAGCCCGGCCAGCCCCATCGGGAAGGCCATGGTCACGCCGATGAACAGGCCCGCCATGAGGAACAGCCACAGGTCCGGGAAGCTCTCCGAGAAATAGGTCTTGCCCGCGTTGACCAGCAGCGTGCCGTACACGGCACCCACCAGGCTCATGCGCCCGCCCACGGCGGCGTAGATGACCATCTCGATGGAGGGCACGATGCCCACGAAGCTGGGCGACATGAAGCCCACCTGCAGCGTGAACAGCGCGCCGCCCACGCCCGACAGCGCAGCGGCCAGGCAGAACACAAAGACCTTGAAATTGGCCACGTCGTAGCCGGAAAAGCGCACGCGGTCTTCCTTGTCGCGCATGGCCAGCAGCAGGGTGCCCACCTTGCCCGTCTGAATCCAGCGGCACAGCACGATGGCGCCGATCAGCAGGGCCACGCAGACGTAGTAGAGGATGTACTTGGCGCTGTCCGTGCGCGTGTCCCAGCCCCACAGGGTCTTGAGGTCGGTCATGCCGTTGACGCCGCCCGTGTAGCCCTGCTGGCCGATGATGAGCACGGTGACGATCAGCGCCACGGCCTGCGTGATGATGGCGAAGTACACCCCGCCCACGCGGCGCTTGAACATGGCGAAGCTGATGAGCCAGGCCAGCAGCGTGGGCACGGCGATGACGGCGGCCAGCGAGAACGGCAGGCTCTTGAAGGGCAGCCAGAACGAGGGCAGCTCGGTCAGCTGGTTCCAGTCCATGAAGTCGGGGATGCCGGGCGTGGACTGGATCTTGGTGCTGATGGGGTCGGACGCCTCCAGCTTCAGGAACATGGCCATGGCGTAGCCGCCCAGGCCGAAGAACACGCCCTGGCCCAGGCTGAGCACGCCGCCATAGCCCCAGACCATGACCAGGCCGATGGCGACGAAGGCATAGGTCAGGTACTTGCCGACCAGGTTGAGGCGGAAGATGTCCAGCGCCAGGGGCAGCACCACCGCCAGCAGGACGGTGAGCAGCACCAGGCTGGCGAGCTGGTAGCGCTGTATCCAGGCTTTGAGGGCTTGCATGGAATGACTCCGGTGAACTCAGGGGAAATCGGGGGAACGCGGGGGAATTCGTGGACAGGGCCGGCGCCGGGATCAGCGCCGCACCTTGGACGCGAACAGGCCCTGGGGACGCAGCATCAGGATGAAAACGATCAGCGACAGCGTGATCACCTTGGCCATGGAGCCCGCGAGGAAGAACTCGGTGATGGACTGCGTCTGCGCAATGCCGAAGGCCGAGACCACGGTGCCCAGCAGGCTGGCCGCGCCGCCGAAGGTGACCACCAGGAAGGCGTCCACGATGTACAGCGAGCCCGAGGTGGGGCCGGTGGAGCCGATGGTGGTGAAGGCCGCGCCCGCCACGCCCGCGATGCCGCAGCCGATGGCAAAGGTCAGGCGGTCGGTCTTCTTGGTGTCGATGCCGATGGCGTTGGCCATCACGCGGTTGCTGACCGTGGCGCGCACGCGCAGGCCCCAGCGGCTCTTGTGCAGCGCGATCAGCACGCCGGCCGTGACGGCCATGGTCAGCGCCAGCACGAACAGGCCGTTGATGGGAATGTCCAGCCCCTCGGCCGGCGCCCACGAGCCCATCAGCCAGTCAGGCAGGGTGGGGCTGACTTCCTTGGGGCCGATGAAGGTGCGAAAGCACTGCTGCAGCGCCAGGCTCACGCCCCAGGTGGCCAGCAGCGTGTCCAGCGGCCGCTTGTAGAGGTGGCGGATCAGCCCCCATTCCACCAGCCAGCCGGCCACGAAGGCGAACAGGAAGGCGGCCACGATGGCCAGCGGGAAGTAGTAGGGCATGAACTCGGGCGCGTGCTGCGCCGTGAGCGTGGAGCCCAGGTAGATGGTGTAGGCGCCAATGGTCATGAACTCGCCATGCGCCATGTTGATCACGCCCATCTGGCCAAAGATGATGGCCAGGCCCAGGCCCATCAGCAGCAGCACGGCGAACAGGCTCAGCCCCGCGAAGCCCTGCATCAGGCCGATGTTCATCATGTCGGAAAAACTCATGGTGCTGCTCCTGCGCGCAAGCCAATCGGGAGAGGGGGAAACGATTCACGCGGCAGCCCGCCCACCAGGCCGCAGGCCGCCGCGCATCACCTGCCTGAACGGATCAGGGCTTACTGGTAACCCTTGGGGAAGGGATCGGGTTTGATGAGTTCAGGCGACTCCGAGACCACCTTGAACGTGCCGTCCGGCTGCCCCACGGCAATGCGCGACTTGCTCCACAGGTGGTGGTTGGCATCCACCTTCACGTAGCCTTCGGGCGCGGTCTTGAGTTCCAGCCCCGGCGATGCGGCCACCACCTTGTCCACGTCGAAGCTCTTGGCCTTTTCCACGGCGGCCTTCCACAGCCAGGGGCCCAGGTAGCCGGCCTGGGTGACGTCGCCGATGACGGCGTTGGGGCCGTACTTGGCCTTGAAGGCGGCCACGAACTTCTTGTTGTTCTCGTTGTCCAGCGTCTGGAAGTACTTCATCGAGGAGTAGAAGCCCGTGAAGTTCTCGCCGCCCACGCCGGTCATCTCGTCCTCGGTCACCGACAGCGTGACCAGCAATTGCTTGTCACCCGTGATGCCTGCGGCCTTGAGCGCCTTGTAGAAGGCCACGTTGGAGCCGCCCACCACGGCCACGAAGATGCAGTCCGGCTTTTGCAGCTTGATCTTGTTGACCAGCGAGCCGAAGTTGGTGCTGCCCAGCGGGTAGTACTCCTCGCCGACGACCTTGCCCTTCTGGAAGTTCTCGATGTGCTTGCGCGCGATCTTCATCGAGGTGCGCGGCCAGATGTAGTCCGAGCCGATCAGGAAGAAGGTCTTGGCCTTTTTCTCGGCCTTGGCCCAGTCCAGGCTGTACAGGATCTGCTGCGTGGCTTCCTGGCCCGTGTAGATCACGTTCTTGGACTGCTCCAGGCCTTCGTAGAAGGTGGGGTAGTACAGCAGGCCGTTTTCCTTCTCGAACACGGGCAGCACGGCCTTGCGCGAGGCGCTGGTCCAGCATCCGAAGACGGCGGCGCAGCGGTCGTTGATGAGCAGTTTCTTGGACTTCTCGGCGAAGGTGGGCCAGTCGGAGGCGCCGTCTTCCTTGATCACGCGGATCTTGCGGCCCAGGATGCCGCCCATGGCGTTGATCTGGTCGATGGCCAGTTGCTCGGCCTGGATGGAGCCGGTCTCGGAGATCGCCATGGTGCCCGTGGCCGAGTGCAGCTGGCCCACGACGACCTCGGTGTCGGTCACGGCCAGCTTGGTGGTGTTGACCTGGGCCGTGGGCTGGGCGAAGGACCAGGCCGGCAACCCGGCCACCGAGGCGGCGCCAAGCGCCTGCAGGACGCGGCGGCGGCCCATTTCCGTGCCGGGGGAACCAGGTGTGCGGGGGTCGGAGGGGTGGCTCATGGTGACTCTCCTGTAAGGATCGGTTGGGTGATCTGCAAGTGGCTGAAAACTGGCGTTGCGGTTACGGCTTGTTTCCGCGCTGGGTCCAAGATTAGGAAGAACCCTTGCCGCCGCCCATACGTCAATTGACGTAGCCACCTGCGTACGCACCCCGGCTACCCCTCTTGCAAGCCGCGCCAGCATTGGCCCCGCACGTTTCTTGCTAGACCTGGGAATGCACTCCGCCCCCCCGCCCGACAGCCCCACCGGCACCGCAGCCGCGCCGCAGACCATCTTCCGGTTCCGGCGCGAGTACAACGCCTGGGTGGCCGACGAGACCATGGAGGACTACGCGCTGCGCTACACGCCGCGCAGCTTCCGGCGCTGGAGCGAGTTCCGTGTGGCCAACACGGCCTTCGGCTCGCTGTCCTTCCTGGCGCTGGAGGCCATCGGCGGCGCCATTGCGCTGAACTACGGCTTCGCCAACGCCATGTGGGCCATCGTCACCGTGGGGCTGGTGATTTTCCTGACGGGGCTGCCCATCGCCGTCTGCGCCGCACGCTACGGGCTGGACATGGACCTGCTGACGCGCGGCGCGGGCTTCGGCTACCTGGGCTCGACCATCACCTCGCTGATCTACGCCGTCTTCACCTTCATCTTCTTCGCGCTGGAGGCGGCCATCATGGCGCTGGCCCTGCAGCTGGTGGTGGACTGGCCGCTGCAGTGGTGCTATGCGCTGTCGGCCCTGGTGGTGCTGCCGCTGGCCATGCGCGGCATCACGCTGATCTCGCGCCTGCAGGCCTGGACGCAGCCGCTGTGGCTGTTCCTGCTGGTGCTGCCCTTCGTGTGGATGGCGCTGGCCCAGCCGCAGCTGTACCGCGACTTCGCCAGCCTCACCGGCCTGCGCTCGGGCAGCAGCCAGTTCGATCCGCTGATGTTCGGCGCGGCGGCAGCCGTGATCTTCGCGCTGGTGGTGCAGATCGGCGAGCAGGTGGACTTCCTGCGCTTTCTGCCGCCGCGCACCCAGGCCAACCGGCTGCGCTGGTGGGGCGCGGTGCTGGTGGCCGGCCCGGGCTGGGCCGTGATGGGCATGCTCAAGATGGCGGGCGGCGCCTTTCTCGCGTTCGCGGCCATGCAGCTGCAGGGGGTGGACGCCACGCGCGCGGCCGAGCCCACGCAGATGTTCCTGGCAGGCTTCCAGCAGGTGCTGCAGGCCCTGGGCCTGCCGGGGCTGGCCGTGGCGGTGACCGTGGTCTTCGTGGTCATCTCGCAGGTCAAGATCAACGTGACCAATGCCTATGCGGGGTCGCTTGCCTGGTCCAACTTCTTCGCGCGCATCACGCGCAGCCATCCCGGGCGCGTGGTCTGGATGGTGTTCAACGTGGTCATCGCCACCTTGCTGATGACGCTGGGCGTGTTCGGCGCGCTGGAGAAGGTGCTGACCATCTACAGCAACGTGGCCATCGCCTGGGTGGGCGCGCTGGTGGCCGACCTGGTCATCAACAAGCCGCTGGGGCTGAGCCCGCCGGGCATCGAATTCCGCCGCGCCCATCTGTACGACTTCAATCCCGTGGGCCCCGTCGCCATGCTGCTGGCCGCCGCCGTGGCCTGCTGCGCCTATGCGGGCCTGCTGGGCGAGACGGCGGCCGCGTTCTCGCCCTTCATCGCGCTGGCGCTGTCCATGCTGCTGTCGCCGCTGCTGGCCTGGCTGACGGGCGGGCGCTACTACCTGGCGCGGCCCGCAGGCAATCTGTGGAAGCCCGGCGAGACGGTGCGCTGCGCCGTCTGCCAGAACCAGTTCGAGTCCGAGGACATGGCGCGCTGCCCGGCCTACGGCGCGCCCATCTGCTCGCTGTGCTGCTCGCTGGAGTCGCGCTGCCATGACCGCTGCAAGACCGGCTCGCGCGCGGGCGAGCAGCTGCGCGCGCTGGCCTCGGCCATGCTGCCGCCGCGCTGGGCCACCAAGGTGAACTTCCGCGCGGGCCAGTACCTGGTGGTGATGCTGTCGCTGTGCGCGGTGACGGCCTTCATGGTGGGCGTGGTCTACATGCAGGAAAGCCTGCAGGCAGGCAGCGTCGATGGCGGCGCGCTGCGCATCCCCTTCCTCAAGGTCTTCGCGCTGCTGGCCCTGCTGTGCGCCGTGGCCGCCTGGTGGGTGGTGCTGAGCACGGACAGCCGGCGCATGGCCCAGGACGAGTCCGAGCGCCAGAACCAGCTGCTGCTGCAGGAGATCGCCGCCCACAAGCGCACCGATGCCGAGCTGCAGGCCGCCAAGGACCATGCCGAGCAGGCCAGCCAGGCCAAGACCCGCTATGTGGCGGGCATGACGCACGAGCTGCGCTCGCCGCTCAACAGCCTGCTCGGCTATACGCAGATCCTGCTCAAGAGCCCGCAGGTCGATGGCTGGGTGCGCGAGACCCTGTCCACCATGCAGCACAGCGGCCAGCACCTGCGCGCGCTGATCGACGAATCGCTGGAGCTGGCCAGCATCGAGGCCGGCCGCCTGCGCCTGGACCTCGCCCCCCTGCCCCTGCCCGCGCTGATCGACGGCATCGAGGCCATGATGCGGCCCCAGGCCCAGGCCAGGGGGCTGCAGTTCTCGGTCGAGACGCTGGGCACCATGCCGCGCTGGGTGCGGGCCGACGCCAAGCGGCTGCGCCAGATCCTGATCAACCTGCTGTCCAACGCCGTGCGCTTCACCCAGCGCGGCGAGGTGCGGCTGCGCATGGATTTCCGGCCCCATGTCTCGCGCATCGAGGTCATCGATACCGGCATCGGGATCGAACCGCAGGACATGGAGCGCATCTTCGTGCCCTTCGAGCGCGGCAGCGCGGGCCGGCGCGTCAGCGAGGCGGGCACGGGCCTGGGGCTGACCATCACCCACCTGCTGACCGAGCTGATGGGCGGGCAGCTCACGCTCAGCAGCACGCCCGGCGAGGGCAGCTGCTTCACCGTGCGCCTGTACCTGCCCGAGATGGCGCCCGACGCGTCCTGGGTGCCCCCCGGCGCAGCCGCCACGCTGCACACCGTCATCGGCTATCTGCCGCCCCGGCGCACCCTGCTGGTGGTGGACGACCAGCCGCTGCAGCGCCAGCTGCTGGCCGGCCTGCTGCTGCCGCTGGGCTTCGAGATCCGCGAGGCCGCCAGCGGCCGCGAGTGCCTGGAGATCGTGGAGCAAAGCCTGCCTGACCTGGTGCTGCTGGACATCAGCATGGACGACCTGGACGGCTGGCAGACCGCCGCCCTGCTGCGCGCGCGCCGGGATGCGCAGCAGCTTCCCGTGGTCTTCGTCTCGGCCAACCTGTTCGACAACGACCCGCCGCGCCTGGCCGATGCGCATTGCCAGGGCTTTGTCGCCAAGCCGGTGATCGAGTCCGAGCTGCTGCAGGTGCTCGAGCGCGTGCTGCGGATCGAATGGGTGCATGACAACCGCCCGTTGCTGCTGCCGGCGCCGCGCGCGGAGCAGGCAGAGGCAAAGGCAGCGCAGGCGCCGGCAGCCGCCCCCTTCCCGCCCGACCTGCGCGAAGACCTGGCCCGGCTGGCGCGCTCGGGCCAGGCCACGGCCCTGCGCGAGCGCCTGCGCCAGGCGCGCCAGCAGGCGCCCGCGCATGCCGCGCTGCTCGATGCGCTGCAGGCCTGCGCGAACCGCTTCGACTTCGATGCGCTGGCGCGCATGCTGCCGCGGCCCGAGCAAGAGGATGAAGAAGACGAAGAAAGAGAGGAGACCGATGAATGAGAACCCGCAAAGGCCACAGATGACGACCGCCGACAGCAGCAGACACCCCAGCCACCCCCCTCACAACGCCCACGTCATCCTCGTGGTGGACGACGCGCTGGACAGCCTGCGCATGCTGTGCGACGCGCTGGCCGCCGAAGGCTACGTGGTGCTCGCCGCGCGCGATGCCGACGAGGCGCTGCAGCGCTTTGCCCTGACCGTGCCCGATGGCGTGCTGCTGGACGCCGTCATGCCCGGCATGGACGGCTTCACGCTGTGCCGCCGGCTCAAGGACACGCCGGCCTGGGCCCATGTGCCCGTGGTCTTCATGACCGGCCTGTCGGACACGGACCAGATCATCCGCGGCTTTGCCAGCGGCGGCGTGGACTACGTGGTCAAGCCGCTGCGCATCCCCGAGGTGCTGGTGCGCCTGGCCACCCATGTGCGCAACGCCCGCGCCACGCGCCAGGCGCAGGAGGCCGTGGACGTGGCGGGGCTGGGGGTGGTGGTGCTCGACGGCCAGGGCCGCGTGGCCTGGCGCTCTCCCCAGGCAGCGCGCTGGCTGGAGGAGGCCTTTGCGGACCAGCCCTTCCCCATGGAGGCGGCCGGGGACTGGCTGGCCGGTGCCCAACAGCCGGACCAGGCCGGTCACCAGGATCTGGCGCTGGCCCTGGCCGATGGCCGCCAGTTGCTGGCGCGCCACATGGGCGCCAGCGGCCTGGGGGAGTCGATGGTGCTGCTCAGCCACGAGGCGCCGCAGGCGCCCGCCGCGCGCCGGCTGCAGCAGGTGGCGCTCACCCCGCGCGAGACCGAGGTGCTGTCATGGCTGAGCAAGGGCAAGACCAACCGCGACATCGCCGACATCCTGGGCATGAGCCCGCGCACGGTCAACAAGCACCTGGAGCACATCTTCGAGAAACTCGGCGTGGAGACCCGCACGGCCGCCGCCGCCGTGGCCGGTCAGCTGCTGCAGGCCGGCTCGCCCTGAGCGCGGGGTGCCACCGCAGCGGATGCCGAGGCCGAGGCCGGCAGGCCGAACACATGGTCGAAGCACCAGTTGAAGACATAGGTGTAGACCAGGAAGAAGACCAGCAGGCCGGCCTCCATCACCGTGGCCTCCCACAGCGTGACGCCGAACCACCAGGCCATCAGCGGGATCAGCACCATGGCCAGCCCGCCCTCGAAGCCCAGGGCGTGCACCACGCGGCGCAGCACCGAGCGGCCCTTGACGCTCTGGCGCGACTCCCACTGCTCGAACAGGTGGTTGAAGGTCAGGTTCCAGACGATGGCCAGCGTGGAGGCGGCAATCGCCATGCCGCCCGAATGCCCGGCGCTCTGGCCGATGGCCATGAACAGCAGGCTGGAGGCGAGGATGGCGATCAATTCATACAGGGTCACGAAGACCACTTTGCGCTTGGGCCCCTGGAGGCCCTTTTTGTGTGTCTGCAAGGTCATAGGGGGCGCAGTCTATATGCCGACAATTGAACGTTAAAGTCAGATTCTTTCAATAAATCTGACAGGTCCCCACCATGTCCTTTCCAGCCGACCAGGTGCCGCTGTTCATTGCCGTGCTGGACCACGGCTCGTTTTCCGCCGCCGCGCGCCAGCTGGGCCGCGTGCCCTCGGCCGTGAGCATGGCCATCGCCCAGCTGGAGGCCGAGCTGGACCTGCAGCTGTTCGACCGCAGCGGCCGCGAGCCCCGGCCCACGGCGGCGGCACGCGCACTGGAGCCCCAGGCCCGGCTGCTGGCCGCCCAGCTGCAGCAGCTCAACCACCAGGCGCTGGCCCTGCACCAGGGACTGGAGGAGCGGCTGACCCTGGTGATCGCGCCCGAGCTGCTGTCCACGGCCTGGGCCGCGCCGCTGCAGCCGCTGGTCGAGGAATTCCCGGGTCTGGAGGTGGAAGTGCTGGTGGCCGCCCAGGTCGATGCGCTCAAGGAACTGCACTCGGGCCGCGCACATCTGGCCCTGGTCTTCGAGCGCCCGGCCATCGACGGGCGCGAGGATTTCCAGGAGATGGGCCAGGAAACCATGGTCGCCGTGATGGCGGCCAGGCATCCGCTGGCCCGGCAACTGGGCGTGGACGGGCAGCAGCGCCTGGACGTGGGCCAGCTGGCCGGCGCGCGCCAGATCCTGCTGGCCAGCCGCGACCTGGCCCATACCGATCCGCGCTTCGTGTTCTCGCACCAGCTGTGGCGCACGGACAGCCACCTGGCGGCCCTGTCGCTGATCTCGGCCGGCCTGGGCTGGGGGTGGCTGCCCTTCAGCGTCGCCGAGCCCCTGCTGCAGACGGGCGCGCTGCTGCGCATTCCGCTGTGCAACATCAGCAACGGCACCCAGCTGTTCGTCGACTGGGTGTGGTCCAAGGAGCGCCCGCTGGGGCTGGCGGCGCGGCGGTTCGTGGAGCAGTTGCAGGTGCCGGTGCGGCTGGAGCCCAGGTGAGGCCTGCGGCTTGCGACCTGCAGGCAAGCCCTGCGCCTACACGCGGGAAACCGGCCAGCGCTTGCCGCCTGCAGGCAGGCCTGGGATAGTGGCGCAAGCGTCCGGCCGCCCTCCTTCTTCTGGCTGGACATGGACCATCGAGAGGAACCCATGTTTCAAGACCACTTTGGGGCCAAGGCCCTTGTTGCACTGGTACTGGGTGCGGGACTGGCAGGCTGCGGCGGCGGGGGCGGCGGCTCCACGCCGGGCGACTCCATCACGACACAGTTGACCCCCGCCTGCACGGGCGCCTCGTGCGGGGCGACCGACGCCACCACCTATTCCGGCCAGGGCGTCGGCGTCTGGAGCTACACCAACGCCACCGCCGCAGAGCAGCCCGTTGCCGTGGGCCTGCGCAATCTGGGCACCCGGCCCGTGACGCTGATCTATACCAACACCGGCGATGCCGCCGTGGCCCTGCCGCCCATCACGCTCACGCCGCCAGCCGCAGCGGCGCAGGGCATTGCGGCGCAACAGTCGCTGAGCGCTGCGCAACTGGTCAACCAGATCCCCCAGCGCGTACGTGACTTCAAGCCGAGCCTGCCCGCCCCGGTTGCAGGGCAGAGCGTGCAGCCCTCGCGCGCGGTGTCGGCGGCCGTGCTGCCCGTGGGCAGCCAGCGCAGCTGGTTCGTCAACACGGAAAGCCCCACGGTCGAGACGCGCAGCGCCACGCTGCGGCGCCAGACCACCGCGCCCACGCCCACGGGCACCCGCACCATCAATCTGTGGCTGGAAGACAGCGAGTACGGCAGCGCCAAGGTCAGCGACGCCCTGCTGGACACCGTGATACAGCGCTTCGCCAGCGGGCCGGATTCCGTGCACGCCCTGGTTACGGGGCTGGCGGGCCAGCCCTGGGGAGCCCAGGCCCACAGCGAGCTGATCGCGGCCGACCAGCCGATCGACATCGTGTTCGTGAACTTCACGCCCGACAGCCAGCCCTACGGCCTGCTGGGCTACTTCTGGGCCGTGAACAACTTCAAGCGCACGGCCGGCAGCTCGCAGTTCCAGTACAGCAACGAATCGCTGTCGTTCTACATGGACACGGAAACGCTGTACCTGGGCGGCGCCAACGGGCTGACCACGCAGATCAGCACGCTGTCGCACGAGTTCATCCACATGATCAACTTCTACCAGCGCGGCGCGCTCAAGGGCTCGGACTACATGTTCGACACCTTCCTGGAAGAGATGTCGGCCCTGATGTCCGAAGACATCCTGGCCGAAAGACTCACGCCCGGCACCAATCCCATGCGTGACGGCCGCATCAGCGGCTGGATGTCCAAGCCCGGCTTCAACTGCGACCTGGCCAGCTGGGCCTCGGATGTCAATGCCACCTGCTTCGGCTACAACGTCACGGGCAGCCTGGGCGCCTATCTGCTGCGCCAGCACGGCGTGGGCTTCTACCAGCAAATGCTGAGGAACACCTCCTCGCCCGACTCGCTGCAGGTGCTCGGCAACGCCATTGCACAGGCCGGTGGCCCCTCGTTGCCCGTCACGCTGCAGCGATGGGGGTCCAACATCGCCCTGTTGCCTTCCAGCGGCCCGGCCGGCTACGGCTGGCCCGCACGCACGGACCAGGGCTTCACCCTGGTGGGCATCGACGGCCAGCGCTATGCGGCGGCACGCCGCCTGCCCGCCACCGTGCCCGCCCAGCTCGCGGCGCGCGGCCACTTCCCCTTCGTACGCCAGCCGGACGCCCAGGGCCTGTACCAGGAGCAGTTGCGCGTTCCCGCCGGCACCACCCTCACCGCCATCGTGCAATGACCGCCATGACCCAGACATCCCATACCGCAGTTGCCCGGGCCCTGCCCCTGCTGCTGGCCGGCAGCCTGTCGCTGCTGGCCACGGCCTGCGCCGCGCCACCTCCACCTCCTGCAACCGCACCGGCGCCCGCTTCGACATCGGCCGCGCCCGCCGCGCCGGATGCCGGCCAGCCCCTGACCCTGCAAGGCCGCCTGGTGCTGCGCGGCAATGCGCCCCATGAGCAGCCCGTGCTGCAGACCACCTCCGGCGAGACCTGGCAGCTCCAGGGCCTGAGCGCCGAGCAGATCACGCAGTGGCAGCGGCAGAACGTGGAGGTCCGGGGCCAGCCCGGCCCCAGGCCCGCCGCTGGCGCCGCGCCTTCGATGGCGCAGCCGCAACTGCAGGTGCAATCCATTCGCGCCCGGCCCTGACATTCCACCTCACCCACCGCTCTATCCATGGACGCCTCCAACCCTTTCTCCAGCCGCGATGCGGCCGTGCAAAAGCTCTGGGAACAGTGGCAGCCGCGCTCCGCCAGGTCCGACAAGGACAAGGACAAACCCATTGCCCTGGCCGACTTCGACCCGGGCGCCAAGCCCTTTTCCAATGGCAACGGCAAGGCCGAGGACAAGGTCGCCGTCGAGGCCCTGGCCGAGGAGCTGGATGCGCTGCAGAACCTGCTGTACGCCGACCGCCGCTACAAGCTGCTGGTCGTGCTGCAGGGCACGGACACGGCGGGCAAGGACGGCACCATCCGTGGCGTCTTCGGCCGCATGAGTGCGCTGGGCGTGCACGCCGTGGGCTGGAAGGCCCCCACCGAGGCCGAGCGCGCCCATGACTACCTGTGGCGCATCCACCAGCAGGTGCCTGCCGCTGGCGAAATCACGGTCTTCAACCGCAGCCATTACGAGGACGTGCTGGTGCCCGTGGTCAACGGCTGGATCACACCCGAGCAGCAGCGCCAGCGCTTTGCCCACATCAACGACTTCGAGCGCATGCTCAGCGAGACGGGCACCGTGGTCGTCAAGTTCCTGCTGCACATCAGCGCCGACGAACAGCGCATGCGCCTGCAGGAGCGCCTGGACGACCCGGCCAAGCACTGGAAGTTCGACGAGAACGACATGAAGGTGCGCACGCAGTGGAAGGACTACCAGCAGGCCTACGGCCAGCTGCTGGGCGCCACGCATACGCCCTGGGCGCCCTGGACCATCGTGCCGGCCGACTCCAAGACGCACCGCAACCTCATGATCGCCACCTTGCTGCGCGAGGTGCTGCGCAACCTGGAACTGCGCTTTCCGCCCGGCGATCCGGCCCTCAAGGACTACAAGATCACCTGATCACTCGATGGCCTGCCTGAAGGTTCACAGCTGCAGGCGGGCTTCGGCGATGCCGTCCAGCTCGGCCACCACCAGGTCGCCGGCCTGGGCAAAGGCCAGGCCATTCCACGTGCCCGTGGTCACCACCGTGCCTGCGGGCACGCTGCCATAGCGGCGCACCAGCTCCTGCAGCCAGCCGGCCAGCAGCCACAGCGGATCGCCCAGCGGATGCGTTCCGGTGAACGCCTGCAGCGGCGCCGCACCCACGCGCAGCCGGCAGACCTGGGCAGACCAGTCCCGCGGCGACTCGCGCGGCAGCAGCCGCGAAGCGTCCTGCCACGGCCCCAGCACCAGGGCGCGATGGCACAGGCCGTCGGCGGCCAGCAGCAGCGGCGGCGCCTTCAGGTGCTGGCGCCAGCGCGTATCCACCACCTCGATGGCGGCGGTGATGCCGTCGATCAGCTCCAGCCCATCGCCGGGCTGCAGCGCGGAAGCCATCTCGGCCGTCACCTCGCGGCCCAGGCGCAGGGCGATCTCGGCTTCGATGCCGCGCAGGTGCAGCGGCGCGCCACCGGCCACCGAAGGGCTGGCCCAGACGCCTTCTTCGGGCAGCGGCGCATGGGTTAGCGGGGCATCGCGGCGCGGCGCGCCAGACTTCCAATAGCCCGGAACGCGGCCCGGTCCCTGCTGGCTGCCGGCCACGCGCCAGCCCAGGGCGGGCGCCATGGCGGCCTGCACGGCCTGCGCATCTGCGGGCGCGCGCACCACGTCGGCCCAGTCGTCGGCATCCAGCAATTCGCCGCTGTGGCGCGCCTGGAGCAGCGCATGGGCCAGGTCTGTGGGAGTGCGGGGGTTGTTCGTCATGGAGCGGCTTTCTTGGAGTGCATCGGAGGGTCGCAAGCGGCCCCGATTGTCCGCTGGACAAGGCGATCCCATGGTTATGCATTAAATGCATAAGGCTCTCGCGCATAAGGCGTTGGACAGCGCATAGCCCCGGGAATAAGCTCAAAACCCTCAGACAACTCTTGTGTGGAACCACCATGCAGCAACCCGCTTCGGCCGGCGTTACCAACCACGCCATCCCTTCCTACCTGCAGGCCAATCACCTCGGCCCCTGGGGCAATTACCTGCAGCAGGTCGATCGCGTCACCCCCTACCTGGGCCATCTCGCCCGCTGGGTCGAAACCCTCAAGCGCCCCAAGCGCATCCTGATCGTCGATGTGCCGATCGAGCTGGACAACGGCACCATCGCCCACTACGAAGGCTACCGCGTGCAGCACAACCTGAGCCGCGGCCCCGGCAAGGGCGGCGTGCGTTTCCACCAGGACGTGACCCTGTCCGAAGTCATGGCCCTGTCGGCCTGGATGTCGGTCAAGAACGCGGCCGTCAACGTGCCCTACGGCGGCGCCAAGGGCGGCATCCGTGTAGATCCCAAGACGCTGTCGCGCGGTGAGCTGGAGCGCCTGACGCGCCGCTACACCAGCGAGATCGGCCTGCTGATCGGCCCCTCCAAGGACATTCCAGCGCCTGACGTCAACACGAACGGCCAGATCATGTCCTGGATGATGGACACCTACTCCATGAACACCGGCGCCACCGCCACCGGCGTGGTCACGGGCAAGCCCGTGGACCTGGGCGGCTCGCTGGGCCGCGTCGAGGCCACCGGCCGCGGCGTGTTCACCGTGGGCGTGGAAGCGGCCAAGCTGACCGGCCTGTCGGTCCAGGGCGCGCGCATTGCCGTGCAGGGCTTCGGCAACGTGGGCGGCACGGCCGGCAAGCTGTTCGCCGACGCGGGCGCCAAGGTCGTGGCCGTGCAGGACCACACCGGCACCATCCGCAACGCCAACGGCCTGGATGTGACGGCCCTGCTGGCCCACGTGGCCGCCAAGGGCGGCGTGGGCGGCTTTGACGGCGCCGAGGCCATGGACGCTGCCGATTTCTGGGGCGTGGACTGCGACATCCTGATCCCCGCCGCACTGGAAGGCCAGATCACCAAGGACAACGCCGGCAAGATCAAGGCCAAGATGGTGATCGAGGGCGCCAACGGCCCCACCACCACCGAGGCCGACGACATCCTGACCGAAAAGGGCGTGCTGGTGCTGCCCGACGTGCTGGCCAATGCCGGCGGCGTGACGGTGAGCTACTTCGAATGGGTGCAGGACTTCTCCAGCTTCTTCTGGAGCGAGGACGAGATCAACGCCCGCCTGGTGCGCATCATGCAGGACGCCTTCGCGGCCATCTGGCAGGTGGCCCAGCAGCACGGCGTGACGCTGCGCACCGCCACATTCATCGTGGCCTGCCAGCGCATCCTGCATGCGCGCGAAATGCGGGGACTGTATCCCTGATCACCCCCTGAGGCGCTGACGCGCCTTCCCCCTCTCTGCTTGCTTCGCAAGGGAGGGGGACGACACCCTCGCGGCGGGGCGGCCCTTGCTCGGTGTCCCTGACTTGGGCCGCGCCAGTTTTTGGCGCTGTGCACCACACGGTCAATGAAAGGCGCTTCGGCGCCTTTTTTCTTGGGCTCTTTTCTGGTGCTGGCAAGGGGTTAGCACCCGTTCCAGTGGGCCTAAGCGCGGGTTTCCGAATGGCGAAGCGGATCTCCAGTCAAACCCTGGTGCCCTGGGGCCCAGGGTTTTCTATCGTTGCGGGCAGTGAACTGGAGACTGCCCATGACCGTCCGCCGCAGCCTGCTGGCCCTGCTGGCCGCTTTGCCTTTTTTCTCCCTGGCTCCTGCCGCCGCGCTGGCGGCGGCCTGGCCTGAACGCCCCATCACCATCGTGGTGCCGGCCGCCGCTGGCGGCACCACGGACATTGCCGCGCGCGTGCTGGCCGAGAAGATGGGCAAGGACCTGGGCACGTCGGTGGTGGTGGAGAACAAGGGCGGGGGCGGCGGCAGCATCGGCACGGCCCAGGTGGCGCGCGCCAGGCCCGATGGCTACACGCTGCTCATGGGCAACATCGGCCCGGTGGCCATCAATTTCAGCCTGTACAAGCAGCTCAGCTACAAGGAAAGCGATCTGCGCGGCATCACCAATGTGATCTCCGTGCCCAACATCCTCGTGGTCCATGCCGATTCGCCCGTGCGCAGCGTGCGCGAGCTGGTGGAGCTGGCCAGGACCCGGCGCCTGAACGTGTCCACGTCGGGCGTGGGCCAGTCGCCGCACATGTCCTCTGAGATGTTCCGCCAGAAGGCCGGCATCGAGGTCACGCTCGTGCCCTTTCCCGGGGCCGCGCCAGCGGTCACGGCGCTGCTGGGCCAGCAGGTGGACTACATGATCGACAACCTGCCCAGCTCCATGCCGCACATCAGGAGCGGCAAGTTCCGCGCGCTGGCCATCACCAGCGCCACGCGCTCGGCCCAGTTGCCCGAGGTGCCCACCATGACCGAGGCCGGCGTGCCCATGCAGGTCACGGCCTGGTTCGGGCTGCTGGCACCGGCCGGCACGCCCGATGCCGTGGTCGGCCGCATCCAGGAATCTGCCCGGCGTGCCATGCAGACGGCCGAAGTGCGCCAGCGCTTTGCCGACCTGGGCGGCGTGCCCGGTGGCGAGACACCGGCCGAGTACGACGCCTTCATCGCCCAGGAACGCAAGAGCTGGGCCCAGATCGTCAAGGCCGCAGGCCTGTCGCTGGAATAGTTCTCCCCTCCCGTCCGCCCCCCATGCAAGAAGACATCGCCGCCCTGCTGCGCCAGCCCTTTGGCTCGCTGCCCGAACTCGTCGCGCTGCAGGCCAGCCAGCGCCCCCGCCACACCGCCCTGGCCATGGACGGCCGCAGCCTCGACTACGCCGCGCTGCGCCTGGGCATGGACCGCGTGGCCCTGCGCCTGCAACGCCAGGGCCTGGGCCCCGGCGACGTGGTGGCCATCTGCGCGGGCAGCTCGCCCGAGTACGTGCTGGCCTTCCTGGGCGCGTTGCGCGCGGGCGTGGCCGTGGCGCCGCTGGCCCCGTCGGCCACGGCCGGCCACCTGAGCGCCATGCTGGACAACTGCGGCGCCCGGCTGGTACTGCGCGACGCGGACACCGCCGCGCAATGGCCGCTGCAGGCCGGACAGGATCTGCAATGCGTGGCCCTGGACGGCGCTGTCGAAGCCGGCATGCCGTGGTCGCAATGGCTGGCTGCGGACGAAGCGGACCATGGCACGGCACCCACGCCCATCCACCCCCAGCCCGACTGGCCCTTCAACGTCATCTACTCCTCGGGCACCACGGGCGTGCCCAAGGGCATCGTCCAGTCCTGGGCCATGCGCTGGGCCCATGTGCAGCGCGCCATCCACAACGGCTACGGGCCCGATGCCGTCTCGCTGTGCGCCACGCCGCTGTACTCCAACACCACCCTGGTCGCGGCCCTGCCCACCCTGGGGCTGGGCGGCACCCTGGTGCTGATGCGCAAGTTCGACGCGGCGCACTACCTGGAACTGGCCGAGCGCCACCATGCCACCCACACCATGCTCGTGCCCGTGCAGTACCAGCGGCTGATGCAGTGCCCGGGGTTCGACGGCGCCGACCTGAGCCGCCTGCGGCACAAGTTCTGCACCAGCGCGCCGTTCCATCCCGCGCTCAAGGCCGAGGTGCTGCGCCGCTGGCCCGGACGGCTCATCGAGTACTACGGCATGACCGAAGGCGGCGTGCGCTGCGAGCTGCACTGCCATGAGTTCCCCGACAAGCTGCACACCGTGGGCAGGCCAGGGCCGGGCGCCGACATCCGCTTCATCGATGAGCAGGGCCGCGAACTGCCGCACGGCGAGCAGGGCGAGATCGTGGGCCGCTCGGCCGGGATGATGAGCGGCTACCACCGCCTGCCCGACAAGACGCAGGAGGCCGAATGGTTCGATGCCCAGGGCCTGCGCTTCATCCGCAGCGGCGACGTGGGCCGCCTGGACGAGGACGGCTTCATCGTGCTGGGCGACCGCAAGAAGGACATGATCATCACGGGCGGCTTCAACGTCTACCCGAGCGACATCGAGTCCGTGCTGCTGCAGCACCCGCAGGTGGCCGAATGCGCAGTGATCGGCGTGCCCTCCGATGCTTGGGGCGAGACCCCCGTGGCCTACGCCGTGGCGCGCCCCGATGCCACGCCCTCGGCCGCCGAGCTGCGCGAATGGCTCAACGCCCGCGTGGGCAAGACCCAGCGCGTGGCCGAGCTGCGGCTGGCCGCCAGCCTGCCGCGCAGCGAGATCGGCAAAGTGCTCAAGCGCGCGCTGCGCGAGCAGTACCAGGCCGGCGCCCTGTCCTCTTCATGAAACGGAGTCCCCCCATGCCCATGCCCATGCACCCACTCCCGCGCCGCCGCCTGCTGTCCTGCCTGGCCCTGGCGACCTGCGCCCTGCTGGCCCCGGCCACCCATCTCGCCCATGCTGCCGAGGCCTGGCCTGCCAAGCCCATACAGCTGGTCATTCCCTATCCGCCCGGCGGCAGTGCCGACCTCCTGGGCCGCCCGCTGGCCGTGCAGCTGCAGCAGCAGCTGGGCCAGCCCGTGGTGCTGGAGTACAAGCCCGGCGCAGGCGGCACGCTGGCCTCGCAATACGTGGCGCGCGCCAGGCCCGATGGCTACACCGTGCTCATGGTGCTGGCCGCCCATGCCATCAACGACAGCCTCTATCCCAAGCTGCCCTACGACACCCGCCGCGACTTCGCGCCCGTGTCTTTGGTGGCCAACCTGCCCATGGTGGTTGCGGCCAGCAGCAAGCTGCCGGCCAGGAACATCCAGGAACTCATCCAGGCCGCCAAGGCCAACCCCGGCAAGCTCACCTTCGGCTCGGCGGGCAACGGCAACACGGGGCATCTTGCGGCCGAGTACTTCGGTTCCATGGCAGGCGTGCGCATGACCCATGTGCCCTACAAGGGCAGCGCGGGCGTGGTCAACGCCATGCTGGCCGGCGACATCGACCTGACCTTCGACAGCATCTCCACCTCCATGCCCCACATCCGCAGCGGGCGCATGCACGCGCTGGCCGTCACCAGCCCGCAGCGCTCGGCGCTGGCGCCCGAGGTGGCCACCATCCAGGAGCAGGGCATCGCAGGCTTCGACGTGACCGGCTGGTACGCCGTCATCGCGCCGGCCGGCACGCCCGCCGAAGCCACCCAGCGCCTGAGCCGCGAGATCGCCTCCGCCCTGCGCCAGCCCGCGCTGCAGGCCCAGCTGGCCGCCGGCGGCTACGAGCCCGTGGGCTCCACGCCCGAGGCGCTGCAGGCGCATATCGACAAGGAAATCACGCGCTGGGCCACTGTCGTCAAATCGACAGGTGCACGGGTGGATTGAGTCATGCCGATGCGATGATTGCCCGCATGAACACACCCATCAAAGA
The DNA here is from genome assembly GCF_043104185.1 of Delftia sp. WSY_22. NCBI lineage: Bacteria > Pseudomonadati > Pseudomonadota > Betaproteobacteria > Burkholderiales > Comamonadaceae > Delftia > Delftia sp. WSY_22. Next base: position 205,337 of record NZ_JBICKN010000027.1, on the reverse strand, counting down.
CCACCCGGCCAACCCCTTCGAAGGCGAGGCGCCCGGCATCCTCTTCGGGCTGCCCATGCCCATGGCCCGCGCCATGAAGCTCAGCGGTGAACGCATCGGCGATGACCGCGCCCAGATCCGCATGGGCTTTCAACCGGACCAGGCCAACAGCCGCGGCGACGTGCACGGCGGCGCCATCGCCTCGCTGCTGGACTGCGCCCTGGCCTCAGCCTGCCGCTCGCATGACCCCACGGCCTTCGGCGTGGCCACCATCGATCTCACGCTGCACTACGTCTCCGCCGGCAGCGGTGATCTCATCGCCACCGCCCACTGCGAGCGGCGCGGCCGCTCCATCAGCTTCGCGCGCGGCGAAGTTCGTTCCGAGGATGGCACCCTGGTGGCCCTGGCCACCGGCACCTTCAAGCTGATGGCGCGTGGCGGGGCTCAGGCCTGAGTGATCACCTCTTTCGCTGGCGCACGGCACGCCCCCAGGAAATACCGCCTCATCTGAAGCGGTATTTTTTTGAAGACACTTATTGTTACCTCCCTAACAAGGACGCGAAAGATTCCACCATTCTCCCAAGAGCAATCTTGCCGTATGACTGCATTCCGGCAGGCTCGTACATGCCCAAATGACTGGCAATTCACTCAAACAGGAATGATGGCTATTGCCCAGACATGCCTGGCCAGTCAATAATTGCCCTTCGACCCGGAGCTTCCAGCCAGAATACAACTGCCAGTGCATGTTGATTGAGCCAAGAACTCTCGCACTCAAATCATCGATTCACCATGAAAGGCAGAGATGGCAATGTACGGATTCTTGAGGGTTCACACAGACAGCAGAAAACCACCAGTCTTTGGCAATTCGATGCCGTTCTGTTTTTGGAAGTATCTTTCCAGCCCTATCCTCATTATTTTTACTTTGATACTGGATGTCTTTCCCCATGCCAACGCTGAGACTCGGCTTGCCCGACCAGTTCCAGATTCCCAGCGGCTGATCATCGAGAACAACAATTTATCGGCGGATACGTTCTTTACTGCATATATGAGCAAAAACCTCATGGAAAGAAGATATGCGGAGATGTATCTGCTCGGTGTTCTGGATGCCACGGAAGGACGGGTCTGGTGCGATTACCAGCATTTCAAGACCATCACTCTGGCAGAAGTACTTCACAGCGGATTGAGCAAATTGGATCTCAAACAGCGTGAGTCACGGGCTGCCCATGTCATCAGCGACATTCTTGGAAAAGAGTTTCCTTGCAAAGGCGGGAAAAAATGAAACCGTCCTACGCAACGCTCAAATCTCATCACTATTCGGCCAACGAGCTGAACTCCAGCCATGTGTCTCGCACAGCACTCTATGAGGAGCTTGGATACGACGATGCAGCATTGATCCGACAAAACGCCGGTTATCAGAACACCTGCGCAACCAGATTGAGCCTGGCCCTGATCAAGTCAGGCGTCATCATCAACGGGCGATTGAAGATAAAAACCGGGAAATACAAAGGCCGGACGTTCGAGCCCGGCGCAAAACTACTCGCTGATCAGCTTGCCAAGCCCCATATACTTGGCAAGCCTCAGATATTCAGCGCTACCGATGCACATACCAAATTGTCCGGCAAGAAAGGGGTAATCTTCTTCTGGAAGATTGCAGGCTACAACGGAGGCCATATTGATGTGATTGAATCCCAAAATAGCACTCAGGTGTGTAACTCCGCATGCTATTTCGATTCAAAAGAAATATGGTTCTGGCCTTTGGACTGATCCGGAGCACACCATCACCCTTCTCGACGCCCGCAAACCGCTAGCCGCCATCTCGGCATCGGGCGACTCCATGGCAGCCACAGGCCAGCAGCACTACTTTCGTCTGGCGCCTGAAGCCAGCCAGACACCCGCGCAGCACCACTACCTGCCGCTGGGCATGGACGTGGAGCCCGACTGCTCCCCATCTGCCCAATAGCGCGCGCCGGGTCTTGCCCCCAGATCGCGGCGCGCACAAGGAAAGCGCATGCCGCGCTTTCCTTTTCACTCAAGCGGTCAGAGCCGCTTTTCCTTGGCCTCGATCAGCTTTTGCATCAGTTCGCAGACCTGCCTGGCCTGCTCCTGGGTGATGTCGATGTTCTCGATCACCGAGCGCTTGAACTGGATGCCGTTGACTGCGCCGCTGTTCTCGATGAAGCCCAGCGTCAGGGTGCGGTTCAGGAAGTAGATGACGGCGGCGATGCCCCAGCCGATCAGCATAACCACCAGACCTGCAAAGAAGCTCTGGGCCATCATGGACCCGCCCATGAACAGCGACAGGGCACCGATGCCCAGCGCCGTCTTCCAGGGCTTGTGATAGCCGTAGTAGGTGGAGCAGATGCCCTGCAGCGGGATCAGGCGCGACTGGGTGCCCGACAGCGAGGCGCTGCTGAACTCCAGGCGCTCGCTGCCCACGCGGATGGTGGTGGTGGGATCGATGTTGACCTTGGACAGGATCCAGGCGACCAGGCCGCCTTCGCGGCCTGTGATGGCAATGTGGTTGCCCTTGTCGTCTATGGGTTGCTCGCTGGCTTTCCAGGCCTTGATGACCAATGCACTCACGGTAATACCCTCTCTTGAATGTTTGAGAAACCACGGGCTGTCCCGTCATGGCATTGCACCACCGGGGCCGCCTGAGGAGGGGCGATTACAGCACAGGGCATGAGTGCAGCCTTGGGCAACCAGGGCCGCTGTGCGCCATCAACCGGGTTGCACCCCCGCCGACTGCAGCAGCCGCCCCCAGACCGGAGCCTCCTGCGCCCAGGCCTTGCCGAAGCGCTGAGGGCTGTCGTCATCGACAGGGACGAAACCGGCCGCGATGATGCGGGCCGTGCCTTCGCGGCTGGCCACGGCGCGGTTGGAGATCTCGCCCCATTGCCGCGTGAGGTCGGCCGGCAGGCCCCTGGGGCCGGCGATGGCCAGCCAGCCGGACAGTTCCATGGCCTCGTGGCGGTAGCCGGCCTCGGCAAAGGTAGGCACCTCGGGCAGCAGGGGCACGCGGCGCGTGCCGGTGACGGCCAGGGCGCGCAGCTTGCCTGCATCGATGTGGGGCTTGAGCGTGAGCAGGCTGCCCATGCCGATGGGGATGCGCCCGCCCAGCATGTCCTGCACCATCAGCGCCTCGCCCCGGTAGGCGGCATGCGCCATGCCGGCACCGGCCATGTCGCTGAGCACGGCGCAGGCCAGGTGGCCGTGCGAGCCTATGCCGTAGGAGCCATACGAGAGCTTGCCCGCGTTGGCCTGGGCCCAGGCCATGAATTCGCGCAGGTTGGAGGCGGGCACGTCGGCCGTGACCACCAGGGCGATGGGCGCCATGCACACGCGCGACAGGGGCGTGAGGTCGGTCAGCGGGTCGTAGGCGGTCTTCTTGTAGAGGTATTTGTTGGTGAGCATGGTGGAGGTGGTGCCCAGCAGCAGGGTGAGCCCGTCAGGCGCGGAGCGGACCACCATTTCGCCGCCGATCAGTCCGGCCGCGCCGGGCTTGTTGTCCACCACCACGGTCTGGCCCAGCTGCTGGGCCATGCGCTCGCCCAGGATGCGCGCAATCACGTCGGTGGCGCCGCCCGCCGCAAAGGGCACGACGATGCGCACGGGCCGTGTGGCAAAGCCGGCCTGCGCCAGCACGCTGGCGGGCCCTGCCGCCACGGCGCCGGCCGCCAGGGCCAGCGCCTGGCGCCGATTCAATCGGTTGTTCAGTCGGTCATTCAATTGGCCGTTGAATCCGCTGTTCGATTCCGTCCCCGAGATCACTGCCATCACACGCTCCTTTGCCTGGGTGCCCCCATGGGCGGAGACACCGGATCAAGAAACCGCCGTCTCGAAATCAATCGAGTTGGCCAAGCGTATTCGAGGCAGATGGATTCACCATCAGGGAAATCATTGGACTGCTTGCACCAGAATCAGAAAACTCTGAGTGCAAAACGGCCTTTCAGTCTCATTTTCATCAAGATCGTGCTGCAGATCTCTGTTGCGCCCAGGCATGGCGCAGCAGCACCTGTTCGGCCTGCTTGAGCACGGGCGCATCGACCATGCGGCCGTCCAGCACGCAGACGCCGCCTCCGGCCTCGGCCAGGGCCTGGCGCAGGCGCTGCGCGTGGGCCACGGCCGCTGCATCGGGGTCGAAGACGGCGTGCAGGGGCTGAACCTGGGCCGGGTGGATGCACAGCTTGCCGCCAAAGCCCATGCGCCGCGCGCGTGCCGCGTCCTGGGCCAGCCGCTCGGGGTTGCGCGTGTCCACCGTCACGCCGTCCACGGCCGCGCCGATGCCGGCGCGGCGCGAGGCCAGGACCAGGGCCATGCGCATGGGCAGCAGCTCTTCCTCGCCCTGGTCGCATGCCATGCCCGCATTGACCTGGAAGTCCAGGTGGCCGAAGGCCAGGCGCACCACCTGGGGCGCGGCAGCCAGGGCGTCGGCCGCGTCCAGGCCGGCCACGCTTTCGATGAGGGGCAGCACGGCCGCCCGTGCGCCCGCAGCCTGGGCCACCGCATGCAGTGTCTGGGCGCGCTCGGCCTTGGAGACCATGGCGCCGGCCACGCCCTGCTCCACCAGCTGCGCCAGCGCGCGCAGGTCATCCGCATGCCAGGGCGTGCCTTCGGCGTTGATGCGCACCAGCAGGCGGGCACGGGCCGGGCCTTCCAGCGCACCCACGGCCTGGGCCAGCGCCTGGCGGGCGCCGTCCTTGTCGGCCGGGGCCACGGCGTCCTCCCAGTCGGCGATGACCATGTCGGCGCCGCTGTCCAGGGCCTTGCCCAGGCGCTCGGGCCGCGTGGCGGGGACGAAGAGAAAGGAAGTGGCCTGTCGCGCCAGATCGTGCATGCGGATGTCCTTGGGAGAGCGGTTTATTCGGCCGAGACGCCTGCGGCCTTGATGACCTTGTCCCAGCGCGCCACCTCGGCCTGCAGGTGGGTGCGCAGGCCTTCCGGCGTCGCCTTGTCGGGCGTGACCAGGTCGGAGCTGAGTTCGGCGATGCGCTTTTTGACGTTCTCGTCCTTGATGGCCACGTTCAGCGCCTTGTTGATGGCCATGACCACCTCCTTGGGCGTGCCCTTGGGCGCGTACATGCCGTGCCAGACCTTGACGTCGAAGCCCTTGAGGCCCTGCTCGTCCAGCGTGGGGATGTCGGGCAGCGAGGACAGGCGCTTGGGCGTGGTCACGCCGAAGACCTTGGCGCGCTGGCCGTCCTTGATCACGGGCACGGTCTGCGTGGTCTGGTCGCACAGCAGGTCCACCTGGCCGCCCATGAGGTCGTTCATGGCCGGGCCTGCGCCCTTGTAGGGCACGGTGGTGAGCTTGACGCCCGCCTGGTGCATGAACAGCATGCCGCACAGCTGGGAGACGGCGCCGATGCCGGCATTGGCCAGCGAGACCTTGTCCTGGTTCTTCTTCACGTAGTCCAGCAGCTCGGCGAAGTTGTTGGCCGGGAAGTCCTTGCGCGACAGCAGGGTCATGGGCACGTCCAGCACCTGGCCGATGTACTCGAAGTCCTTGAGCGGGTCATAGGGCAGCTTCTTGTACAGCGCAGGCGCCGTGGCCATGCCCATGTGGTGGATGAGGATGGTGTAGCCGTCGGCCTTGGCCTTGGCCACGCGGTTGGGCGCAATGGTGCCGCCCGCTCCCACGGTGTTCTCGACCAGCACGCTCTGGCCCAGCACCTGGCCCATGGGCACGGCCAGCAGGCGCGCCACCACATCGGTGGGGCCGCCAGCGCTGTAGGGCACGACGAGGACGACGGGCTTCTCGGGCCAGGCCGCGGCCAGGGCGCCGGTGGTCGTCCCGCCGGCGGCAAGGGCGCAGGCGGCGGCCGCTGCGTAAACGAGGCGGCGGCGGAAAGAAGTGGTGCGTTGCATGGTTTGTCTCCTGTGCACTTTGGTGGAAGCGGGAGGCGCTCTGTGGTGGCGCCTTTCCCATGGATTCGCCGGCCGGGGCCGGCGCGAAAACTCAGTCAAGAACTCAGTCAAGCAGGCGCTGCACGCGCGGCCAGTGCGCGATCTGCCACAGCCGCGCTACGGCGGCCTGGGCGGGGTCGTCCTGCAGGGCACCGCCATAGGCGATCAGTCGCAGCGCCTTGGCCGTGATCTCCTCGCGCGACAGCGTGTTGCCCGGATCGCCCTTGGGCTCTTCCACGCGGCCGTGCAGCGTGCGGCCATCGGTGGTGAGCACGGTGACCTTGCCGATCCAGCGCTGCGGGTAGGCGGCATCGACCTCAGGGTCCAGCACCATGCCCACCTTCTCGCGCAGGGCCACCGTGGTGGCGGCCAGGTATTCGTTGTCGAACTCGTCCAGGCCCGCATGGCCGTGGCGCGCGGCCAGCGCCAGCACCGTGCCCATGGAGAACTTGCTCTGGTGCACCGTGCCGGGATCGACCACGGGGCCCAGCACGTCGATGGCGCCCTGGTGCACGTGGCAGGTAACCTGCGCCAGGTCGGCGGGGGCCAGGCCGTGGTCCTGCATGACCTGCAGCAGCGCGTCGGCGGCCGGGTGCGTGTGGCGGCAGGAGGCATGCCATTTGAACGAGGTCTCGGCCGTGGCCCAGCGCGTGCCGATGCCGTCCGTGAGGCGCGTGGGATCGGCGTCCGTGGACATGCCTGCCGCCAGGCCCTGCGGCCCGGTGAAGATGTCCTGCGCACCGGTGAATCCGTCCCGGGCCAGGTAGGCCGACATCAGGCCCGCAGCGGCCGCATGCGCCGTGTGCAGCTGCTTGCTGTCGGCGCCCGTGCGCAGGAACTCCCACAGCCCTGCCGACTGCGTGCCGGCCGAGCCGAAGGCATGCTGCATCTGCGCGGGCGTGAGGCCCAGCAGCCGGCCCACGGCGGCCGCGGCGGCCAGGGTGCCGGCCGTGGCCGTGGTGTGGAAGATGCGGTAGTGGCTGCGGCCCAGGAACTCGCCCACGCGGATGCCGACCTCATAGCCGGCCACGCAGGCGGCCATGAGCTCGGCGCCGCTGGCGCCGATGCTCTGCGCCACGGCCAGCGCGGGCGGGAAGACCACGGCGGCGGGGTGGAAGACCGAGCCGTTGTGCACATCGTCCTGCTCGGCCACATGCGAGGCGGCGGCATTGGCCAGGGCAGCCATCATGGGCGAAGTGGCGGCGTCCTGGCCCAGCACCTCGCTGGGGCCGCCGGCCAGTCCCTGGGACAGCGCAAAGCGCGTGATGCTCTGCACGGGGCGCGCGCCCTGGCCTGCGAGCACGGAGCCGAACCAGTCCACCCAGAGGTCTTCGGCGCGCTGCTGCACGGCGGCGGGAACGTCGTCCCAGCGCAGCGTGGCGGCGAACTGGGCCAGCGGATGGATGCTCACTTGGGTGTCGTTTTTCATGGGTTGGGTCTCCGGCGCATTCTTGGGCATGCGCCCTGGTTTCAGGGGGCGGTTTTTCCCGGGGGCGGGCACAGGGCACTGATGCGTTCGGCGCTCCAGCCCAGCTCGGCCAGGATGGCGGCGCTGTGCTCGCCCACGGCGGGCACGGCCTCCATGCGGTAGTCGAAGGCGCTGTTGGCGCCGGGCGGCAGCAGCGCCTGCACCGGACCGGCCGGCGTGTCCACGCTGCACCAGCGCTGGCGTGCGGCCAGCTGCGGATGGGCCCACAGGCCGGCCATGTCGTTGACGCGCGCATTGGCAATGCCGGCCGCATCCAGCCGCTGCACCACCTGGGCGGCATCGAGCGCGTTGAACACGCCCAGGATCAGCGCGCGCAGCTCCTCGCGGTTGGCGTTGCGGCGCGCATTGCTGTCAAAGCGCGCATCCGTGGCCAGCGCGGGCTGCAGCAGCACCTGTTCGCAAAAGAGCTTCCACTCGCGTTCGTTTTGCAGGCCCAGCATCACCGTCCCGCCGTCACCGGCCTCGAACGGCCCGTAGGGATAGATGCTGGCGTGCGAGGCGCCGGTGCGCGGCGGCGGCGGCGCGCCGTCGAAGGCGTAGTACATGGGGTAACCCATCCACTCGCCCAGCGCCTCCAGCATGGACACGTCGATGTGGCTGCCCTCGCCCGTGCGCCCGCGCAGCAGCAGGGCCGACAGGATGTTGGTGTACGCATACATGCCGGCCGCGATGTCGGCCACCGAGATGCCAGCCTTGGACGGCACCTCGGGCGTGCCCGTGACCGAGAGAAAGCCCGCCTCGCTCTGGATCAGCAGGTCGTAGGCCTTCTTGTCGCGGTAGGGGCCGTCAGCGCCGTAGCCGCTGATGTCGCAGACGATGAGGCGCGGAAAGCGCTCGCGCAGCGCCGCATAGGACAGGCCCATGCGCGCGGCCGCGCCGGGCGCCAGGTTCTGCACCAGCACGTCGGCACCCTCCAGCAGCTGCAGCAGCGCCTGCATGGCCTCGTCCTGCTTGAGGTCCAGCGCCAGGCTCTGCTTGCTGCGGTTGATCCAGGTGAAGTGCGAGGACTGGCCCTGCACGCGCTGGTCATAGCCGCGCGCAAAGTCGCCGCTGCCGGGCCGCTCGACCTTGATCACGCGCGCGCCCAGGTCGGCCAGCTGGCGCGTGCAAAACGGTGCGGCCACCGCATGTTCCAGCGAGACGACGGTGGTGCCGTCCAGGGGCCTCAGGCGTTGCTGTGTCATGCGCAGTGCCTTCAGAAAGAACGCGGCAGACCGAGGATGTGCTCGGCCACGTAGGAATAGATCAGGTTCGTGGAGATCGGCGCCACCTGGTACAGGCGCGTCTCGCGGAACTTGCGCTCCACGTCGTATTCGCAGGCAAAGCCGAAGCCGCCGTGGAACTGGATGCAGGCATTGGCCGCCTCCCAGCTGGCCTTGGCCGCCAGGTACTTGGCCATGTTGGCCTGGGCGCCCATGGCCTGGTTGGCGTCGAACATCTCGCAGGCCTTCCAGCGCATGAGGTTGGCGGCCTCGACCTCGATGAAGGCATCGGCAATCGGGAACTGCACGCCCTGGTTCTGGCCGATGGGGCGGCCGAACACGTTGCGGTCGCGCACATAGTTGGTCACGCGGTCCAGGAACCAGTAGCCGTCGCCAATGCATTCGGCCGCAATCAGCGTGCGCTCGGCGTTGAGGCCGTCCAGGATGTACTTGAAGCCCTTGCCTTCCTCGCCGATCAGGTTCTCCTCGGGGATTTCCAGGTTCTCGAAGAACAGCTCGTTGGTCTCGTGGTTGACCATGTTGGGGATGGGGCGCACGGTCAGGCCGCTCTTCTGGGCCTCGGCCAGGTCCACCATGAAGATGGACATGCCCTCGCTCTTTTTCTTCACCTCGGCCAGCGGCGTGGTACGCGCCAGCAGGATCATCCAGTCGCTGTGCTGCACGCGGCTGATCCAGACCTTCTGGCCGTTGACCACGTAGCGGCCATCCTTCTTGACGGCGCTGGTCTTGATCTTGGTGGTGTCCGTGCCCGTGGTGGGCTCGGTCACGCCCATGGACTGCAGGCGCCATTCGCCCGAGGCGATGCGCGGCAGGTACTTCTCCTTTTGCGCCTGCGAGCCGTGGCGCAGCAGCGTGCCCATGTTGTACATCTGGCCATGGCAGGCGCCCGAGTTGCCGCCGCAGCGGTTGATCTCTTCCATGATCACGCTGGCCTCGGTCAGGCCCAGGCCCGAGCCGCCGTACTCCTGCGGGATCAGCGCGGCCAGCCAGCCGGCCTTGGTCAGCGCGTCCACGAAGGTCTCGGGATAGGCGCGCTGCTCGTCGATCTTGCGGAAATACTCGTCAGGGAACTCGGCGCACAGCGCACGGATGGCGTCGCGGATCTCGGGGAAATTGTTGGAAAGCGTGTGTTCGATCATGGTGGTCTCAAGGCTCGGTGTTCAGGGGTCTCAGGCCAGGGTGGCTTTTCCGGTCATGGTCAGCCAGCCCTCGTGGTCCTGGGCCCAGAGTTCAATGGTCTTGCCGTCCGCAGAAGGCTTGCCGTGCACGCTGAAGGCATGCAGGTCGAAGGTGGGGCGCACGGCCTTGAACTCGAAGGACAGCACGCGCGCCTGGGGCAGCTCGCGGCGCAGCAGGTCCAGCAGCAGGGTGGCGATCAGCGGGCCGTGCACGATCAGGCCCGGATAGCCCTCCACGCCCGTGACGTAGCGGCGGTCGTAGTGGATGCGGTGGCCGTTGAAGGTCAGGGCCGAGTAGCGGAACAGCAGCACGTCGTCGGGAACGATGGTGCGCGACCAGGTTTGCTGGCCGTCCAGCGGCGGCTTCTGCGGCGTGGGCGCGGGATCGCCGGGCTGGGCAGCGGCGCGGTAGACGATGTCGTGCTCCTCGGTCAGCGCCAGGCCCTGGTCGTTGCTGTAGGCATGCTCGACCAGCACGAACAGCAGCTCGCCCGAGCGGCCGCTCTTGTGGCTGACCGAGCCGATGGTGGAGCGGCGCTGCACCTTCTGGCCCACCTGCAGCGCGTTGCCTGCCTCCCAGCGCAGTCGCCCGCCGGCCCACATGCGGCGCGGCAGCGGCACGGGCGGCAGAAAGCCGCCACGGCGCGGGTGGCCGTCGGGGCCCAGCTCGCTTTGGCGTGCATGGGGCAGGAAGTACATCCAGTGCCACAGCGGCGGCAGCGCCGTGCCGTCGGCGGGCTCAGGGTCTTCCCGGTCCAGCGTGGCCGACAGCGCGGCCACGGGCGCGGCCGTGATGCTGTCTGCCAGGGTTTCGCTGCGGCCCTGCCAGGACTGAAGATGCGCCAGCGCGGCGGCGTCGAGGGTGTCGGTAGCTTGCTTGTCTGTCATGGCCGCCATGGTCGGTGCAAGCGCGGCGGCCCGCAATCCGCGTTTTCTTAAGCAAGCCTTTGGCCGCGCTGAAGGCTGGACCGGCGCGGCCTGTCCGCCGCGCTGCTTTCATTCCCGCGAAGTCCGCCCTTGTGATTGGCGAATGGCGCGGTGCGGCGTTTGCCGGCATCCTTGGTCCCGACTTCTTTCCAACGAACATTGAACGGGGACGACAGGCCATGGCGCAGAAAATGATGCAGGACAAGGTAGTGGTGGTGACGGGTGCCGGCGGCGGCATCGGGCGCGACATGGCGCTGGCCATGGCGGCCGAGGGCGCCAAGGTGGTGGTCAACGACATCGGCACCTCCACCACGGGCGAGGGCACGGACGCCGGCCCGGCGCAAAAGGTGGTCGATGAGATCAAGGCCGCAGGCGGCCAGGCCGTGGCCAACACCGACAGCGTGGCCGAGGCCGCCAGCGCGGCCCGCATCGTGCAGTGCGCCGTGGACAGCTTCGGCCGCATCGACGGCGTGGTCAACAACGCCGGCATCCTGCGCGACCGGTTCTTCCACAAGATGAGCCTGGACGAGTGGGACGCCGTCATCAAGGTCCACCTGTACGGCAGCTACTACATGAGCCGCGCGGCCGCCAACCATTTCAAGGAGCAGGAAAGCGGCGCCTTCGTGCACATGACCTCGACCTCGGGCCTGATCGGCAACCTGGGCCAGGCCAACTACAGCGCGGCCAAGCTGGGGCTGACGGCCCTGTCCAAGTCCATCGCGCTGGACATGCAGAAGTTCAACGTGCGCTCCAACTGCATCGCGCCGTTCGCCTGGAGCCGCATGATCGGCTCCATCCCCACCGACACGCCCGAGCAGCAGGCGCGCGTAGCCAAGATCCAGCAGATGACGCCCAACAAGATCGCCCCGCTGGCCGTCTACCTGCTGTCCGACGCGGCCCGCGACGTGAACGCCCAGGTCTTCGCCGTGCGCAACAACGAGATCTTCATCATGAGCCAGCCGCGCCCGCTGCGCTCGGTGCACCGCAGCGAGGGCTGGTCGCCCCAGTTCATTGCCGAGCACGGCATGCCTGCGCTCAAGGCATCGTTCGTGCCGCTGGACCGGTCAGCCGACGTTTTCAGCTGGGATCCTGTTTGAACGACACCCCCTGAGGCGCTACGCGCCTTCCCCCTCTCTACTCGCTTCGCGAGGGAGGGGGACGACACCCTCGGTGCGGGGCGGCCCTTCCTCGGTGTCCCTGAGTCGGGCCGCGCCAGTTGCGAGGGTTGAAGCGCGCCAGCGCCATCAACCACTGAGAGGAACCGTGATGGCCATCAGCTATCAGCACCTGAAACAGCGCCCCTTCGAGCCCGTGCGCCAGCACTATGGCGAGCGCGACACCATGCTCTATGCATTGAGCCTGGGCCTGGGCAGCGATCCGCTGTGCGCCGACGCCCTGCCCTTTTTCTACGAAGGGGCGCCGGGCGGGCTGCGCGCCCTGCCCTCGCAGGCCGTGGTGCTGGGCTACCCGGGCTTCTGGGCGCGCGAGGCCGATACGGGAATCGACTGGGTGAAGCTGCTGCATGGCGAGCAGCGCATGCGGCTGCACCGCCCGCTGCCGGCCAGCGCCGACGTGGTGGGCCACAACCGCATCACGCACCTGACGGACAAGGGTGAGGGCAAAGGCGCCATCATGGTCACCGAGCGGCGCCTGGAGACCGCCGGGGGCGAGCTGCTGGCCACCGTGCAGCAGGTCAGCTTTCTGCGCGGCGATGGCGGCTACAGCCTGCTGGACGGCGGCCAGCCCAGCGACGCGCCCCTGGCGCCGCTGCGCCCCACGCCGGAGGACCGCGCGCCCGACTTCACCGACACCCAGGCCATACGCCCCGAGGCCGCGCTGCTGTACCGCCTGATGGGCGACTACAACCCGCTGCATGCCGACCCGGCCGTGGCGCGCAAGGCCGGTTTCGAGCGGCCCATCCTGCATGGCCTGGCCAGCTACGGCCTGGTGGCCCATGCCGTGCTGCGCCAATGCGGCGACCGCAATCCCGCGCGCCTGAAGGCGCTGGATGTGCGCTTCACCGCGCCCGTCTATCCCGGGGAGACCCTGGTCACCGAGATCTGGCGCACGCCCGACCAGCCCTGCCAGCTGCAGTTGCGCGCCCGCGTGCTCGAACGTGACAAAGTGGTCCTGAGTCACGGCTACGCCGAACTCGCCTGATGCACGGCGGCCTCGCAAGAGGCCGCTCCTTCCCCCTGCCCTGGAGTTCCCATGAACACCTCCCCCGTATTGACCTCCGTCCAGGACGGCATAGGCACGATCACGCTGAACCGGCCCGAGGCCCGCAACGCGCTCAACCAGGCCATGCGCCCGGCCCTGGCCGCCGCCGTGGCGCAGATGCGCGATGACGCGCAGGTGCACACCGTCATCCTCACGGGCGCGGGCGGCGCCTTCTGCTCGGGCGGCGATATCAGCCAGATGATGGATGCCAGCCAGGCCGGCCTGCCCTGGCGCCAGCGCATGCGCAGCCTGCACCAGTGGTTCCCCGAGCTGGTCAACCTCGAAAAGCCCGTGATCGCCGCCGTGGACGGCCCGGCCTTCGGCGCGGGCCTGAGCCTGGCGCTGGCCGCCGACTTCGTGCTGTGCACGCGGCGCGCGAAATTCTGCGCCGTGTTCGGCCGCATCGGCCTGGTGCCCGACCTGGGCGCCATGCACATGCTGCCGCGCATCGTGGGCCTGCAAAAGGCCAAGGAGCTGGTCTTCACCGCGCGCACCGTGCAGGCCGAGGAAGCCAGGTCGCTGGGCATGGTCTACGAGATCGTGGAAGACGGCGAGGCCCTGCAGGCCGCCGCCCTGGCGCTGGCGCGGCGCTTCGGGGAGGCATCCACAGCCGCCATCGGCATGGCCAAGACGGCCATGAACCAGGCCTTCGAGCTGGACGCACGCGCCATGGCCGAGCTGGAAGCCTATGCCCAGACGATGTGCCGTGGCTCGGACTACCACCAGGAGGCGGTGCAGCGCTTCAAGGACAAGCAGCCCACGCGCTTCGACTGGGACCGCGCGCCATGAGCGTGCTGTCGCCGGACGCCCTGCAAGAAAGGCTGCAGGCCCTGATCCGCCCCGGCGACACCCTGTGGTGGGGCCAGGCCACGGCCGAGCCGCTGACGCTCACGCGCGCCGTGGTCGCGCAGCGCCATGCACTGGCCCGGCACGGTGGCCAGGGCCGGCTGCGCGTCTTCGTGGGCATGGGCGCATCGGACACGCTGCAACCGGCGCATGCCGACGCCATCGACTTCTTCGGCTACGCGGCCGGCGGCCCCCACCGCGCGCTGGCCCAGGCCGGCGTGCTGGACATCCTGCCCAGCCACTACTCCCACCTGCCCGGCCTGATCGACGAGGGCCTGCTGCCTGCCGACGTGGTGCTGCTCCAGGTCTCGCCACCCGATGCACAAGGCCGCTACAGCCTGGGCCTGGTCCATGAATACCTGCCGGCCGCCATACGCAAGGCGCGCGTGCTGATCGGCGAGGTCAACCCCGCCATTCCGTGGACGCACGGCAGCCTGCACCTGCAGGCCGGCGACTTCGCCCTGCTGGTCGATGCCGAACACCCTCCGCCGGACCAAGCGCGCAGCGCGCCCGGCCCTGCCGAGCAGGCCATTGCCGGCCATGTGGCCGCCCTCATCGAAGACGGCGCCACGCTGCAGGTGGGCGTGGGCAACCTGCCCGAGGCCGTGCTCGCCGCCCTGCACGGCCACCGCGACCTGGGCCTGCACAGCGGCGCCGTGGGCGACGGCATTGCAGCCCTGGCCGAAGCCGGCGTGCTGACCCACGCGCGCAAGAGCCAGGACCGCGGCGTGGGCATCGGCGGCATCCTCATGGGCGGCGAATCGCTCAGGCGCTGGGCCCACCGCAACCCCGCCCTGCAGCTGCGCGAGACGCGCTACACGCACGACCCCGAGGTGCTGGCCGCCAGCCACAGGCTGGCCGCCATCAATTCGGCGGTGGAAGTGGACATCACGGGCCAGATCAATTCCGAAGTGGCAGGCGGCGTCTACGTGGGCGCCGTGGGCGGCGCCGTGGACTTTCTGCGCGGCGCGGCACGCAGCCGCGGCGGCCTGCCCATCATCGCCCTGCCCGCCACGGCCAGGGGGGCCACGCGCATCGTTGCGCGGCTGTCCGGCCCCGTCAGCACGCCGCGCAGCGACGCCGGCCTCATCGTCACCGAACACGGCGTGGCCGACCTGCGCGGCCAGACGCTGTCGCGCCGCGTGAAACGGCTGATCGACATCGCGGCGCCGGAGCACCGCGCCGACCTGGAACAACAGGCACATACCCTGCTGCGCCAATGCGGCGCAGCCTTTTCCTGATCCACTGATCCACTGATCCACTGATTCCCAAGGAGACAACACCATGCGCAGAGCCGCCATCGTCACCCCCCTTCGCACGCCCGTGGGCACCTTCGGCGGCAGCCTGCGGCCGGTATCGGTCGAGGAGCTGGCCGCCACCACGGTGCGCGCCGTGGTCGAGAAAAGCGGCATCGACCCCGCACGCATCGACGACGTGGTCTTCGCCCAGTCCTACGCCAGCAGCGAGACGCCCTGCGTGGGCCGCTGGGCCGCGCTGCAGGCCGGCCTGCCGGTGACGGTGCCGGGCATGCAGCTGGACCGGCGCTGCGGCGGCGGCCTGCAGGCCGTGGCCACGGCGGCCATGATGGTGCAAAGCGGCGCCGCCGACGTGGTGATCGCAGGCGGCGTGGAGAGCATGAGCAACATCGAGTACTACAGCACCGACATGCGCTGGGGTGCGCGCTCGGGCAATGTGCGCTTCTACGACCGGCTGGACCGCGGCCGCGAGCGCTCCCAGCCCGTGGAGCGCTTCGGAAAGATCTCGGGAATGATCGAGACCGCCGAGAACCTGGCGCGCGACTACGGCATCAGCCGCGAGGCAGCCGACGCCTATGCCGTGCGCAGCCACCAGCGCGCCGCCGCCGCCTGGGAGGCGGGCCGCTTCGCCGACGAGATCGTCCCCGTCAAGGTGCCCCAGCGCAAGGGCGACCCCGTGCTGTTCACGCGCGACGAAGGCTTTCGCGCCGACGCCACCACCGACAGCATGGGCAAGCTGCGCGTGCTCATGCCCAATGGAACGGTCACGGCCGGCAACGCCAGCCAGCAAAACGACGCCAGCGCCGCCTGCCTGATCGTGGCCGAGGACAGGCTGGCCGAACTGGGCCTCACCCCCATGGCCACCCTGGTGGGCTGGGCCGCCGCAGGCTGCGAGCCCTCGCACATGGGCATAGGCCCCGTGCCCGCCGTCAAGAAACTGCTGGCGCGCCTGAACCTCACGCTGGACCAGATGGACCTGGTCGAACTCAACGAAGCCTTTGCCTGCCAGGTGCTGTCCGTGCTCAAGGGCTGGGAGTGGAACGACCAGGGCGCCATAGACCACAAGCTCAACGTCAACGGCTCCGGCATCTCCCTGGGCCACCCCATAGGCGCCACCGGCGTGCGCATCCTGGCCACCTTGCTGCACGAGCTGGAGCGCCGCAAGGGCCGCTATGGGCTGGAGACCATGTGCATAGGCGGCGGCCAGGGGATTGCGGCGGTGTTCGAGCGGGTGTGAGGAACCCGTCATGTCGACACGTCCAGTGAATCTGAGCCAGCAACAACATCGAATCGTTGAAGCTCAGACCCAAGCGACCAAGCTGGAAACGCTACGGCAAGCGGCTATGCGGGGGTGGGCGGATGTCGCCTCGGGTCACTACATTGACGTGCCGGATGAAGACTTTGACCTCTTTATCGCGGATCTGGGAAGGCA
This sequence comes from Delftia sp. WSY_22, assembly GCF_043104185.1. Lineage (NCBI taxonomy): Bacteria > Pseudomonadati > Pseudomonadota > Betaproteobacteria > Burkholderiales > Comamonadaceae > Delftia > Delftia sp. WSY_22. The sequence continues at coordinate 188,880 of NZ_JBICKN010000027.1, read as the reverse complement.
GGCAGCCAGCCGAATCAAGGCTGGTGCCTGACGGCGGCCTCCTCAATCCGCCCGCGCCCCCGACGCCTTCACGATCTCTTCCCACTTGCGGGCCTCGGCCTGGATGTAGCGCGCGAACTCGGCGGGCGTGGAGCCCACGGGCTCGGCGCCCAGGCGGCGGTATTGCGCGGCGATCTGGGGTTCGGCAAGCACGCGGCGGGACTCGGTCCACAGTTTCTGCACCACGTCCTGGGGCGTGTTCTTCGGCGCCCACAGTCCGTACCAGGTGCTGGTGCGAAAGCCCGGCATGCCGGCCTCTTCCATGGTGGGCACATCGGGCAGGGAGGGCGAGCGACTGGCCGAGGTGACGGCCAGCGCGCGCAGCCGGCCCGAGGCGATGAAGGGCATGGCCGAGGGCATGGAGTCGAACATGAGCTGGATCTGCCCGCCCATCAGGTCGGTCAGGGCCGGCGAGCTGCCCTTGTAGGGCACATGCTGCATCTGCGCGCCGGTCTTCAGGCGGAACAGCTCGCCCGACAGGTGCTGGGACGAGGCATTGCCGGCAGAGCCGAAGTTCACCTGCCCGGGATGGGCCTTGGCCCAGGCGATCAGCTCCTGCACATTGCGCACCGGAAGCTGGCTGCCCACGACCAGCACCAGCGGGACATCGACCAGCTGCGTGACCGGCTCGAAATCGCGGAAGGCGTCATAGGGCGCGCTGGCATAGACGTAGGAGTTGATGACGTGGATGGAGGCGTTGACCAGCAGCGTGTAGCCGTCGGCCGGCGCCTTGGCCACCAGGGCCGCGCCGACCATGCCGCTGGCGCCGGCCTTGTTGTCCACGACCAGCGGCTGGCCCAGCGCCTCGCCCAGCCGCGTGGTGACCACGCGCCCGACCACGTCGGTAGGCCCGCCCGGTGGATAGGGCACGACGACGCGGATGGGCGCCTTGGGATAGCCCTGGGCCCCGGCGGATGGCTGCGCCCCTGCCGTTCTCCATGCGGCCAGCGCCGCAGCGGCGCCCAGCAGGGTGCGGCGGGAAAGCGCGGAGCCTGTGCGTTGCGTTGTCATACCTTGTCTCCTTGAATGGCGAGTGCGAGCTTGCCGGTCACGTTGCGGCCGTGCAGCGCGTGCAGCGCCTCCCGCAGTTCATGCATGGCGAAGACCTGGCTGACCTGGGGATGGATGCATCCCCGGGCCGCCCAGTCGAGCAGCGTGGCAATGACGGGCTGCAGCTGCGCCGCGAAGGCCTGGCGTTCATCGGCCGGCGTCCAGCCGATGTAGCGGCCGTAGAAGAAGCCGTGCAGCGTGAGGTTCTTGACCAGGACCAGGTTCATGGGCACGGCGGGAATGGCGCCGCTGGCGAAGCCCACGCTCAGCAGCTGCGCGTTCTGCGCGGCCGCGCGCAGTGCCTGCAGCAAGAGATCGCCCCCCACGGGGTCGAAGACCAGGGAGGCGCCCCGGCCCTGCGTGGCCTGCTTGACCTGGGCGGCCAGGTCCTGCGGGGTGACTGCCTGGTGCGCGCCGCGGCGCAGCGCATCGGCGCGCTTGGCCTCGGTGCTGGCGCAGGCGATGACCTGCACGCCGGGCGTCTGCCGGGCCACTTCCACCGCCGCGGCGCCCACGCCCGAACCGGCGCCCAGCACCAGCACCACATCGCCTTCCTGCAGGCGCGCGCGCCAGTGCAGGGCCGTGTAGGCCGTGCCGTAGGACAGGGCAATGGGCAGGGCCTGCAGCCAGGGCATGCCCGCAGGCAGGCGGTAGACGGTGGATGCATGCACCACCGTCTCCTGCGCAAAGGCACCCCAGTCGGCAATGAAGGCCACGGCATCGCCGGGCTGCAGGTGCTGCACCGCGCTGCCGCATTCCAGCACGCGCCCCACGCCTTCGGTGCCGGGCACGAAGGGCAGCGGCGGGCGCCGCTGGTAGCGGCCCTCGATCAGCAGGCCCGTGGCGTGGCTGACGTTGGCGTAGGCCACGGCAATCCGCGCCTGGTGCGCGCCCAGGGGCTGGCCGGGCCGATCCATGGACTGCAGGCTGACCACCTCGTGCGGCGCGCCGAATTGATGGCAGACGAGGGCCTGCATGGAGGTGTCCGGGCAGGTGTCCGGAGAGGCAGGTGTGAACGTGGATGTGGAAGCGCTCATGCCATGACCTCCTGCGCGCACTGGTGCACCACGCCGCTGGCCATCCATTGCTCCATCTCCTGCGGCGTGCAGCCGGCCTCGGCCAGGATCTGGCGCGTGTGCTCGCCCGTGCGCGGCGCGGCGCCAAGGGATGCACCGCAGGCTGCTGCGTCTGCCGGCCAGGGTGAAGCCGCATACAGCAGCGGCCCGAACCCGGGCTGCGCCAGCGTGGCGAACGATGCGCGGTACACGGCCTGGGGATGCGCCACCACGTCGGCCAGCGTGCGCACGCCCGCATGCAGGGCGCCCTGCGCCGCCAGGCGCTGCTCCCAGTGGGCGCGCGGCTGCTGCGCCAGCAAGGCCTGCAGCCCGGCATGCAGGACATGGCGGTGGGCCATGCGGCCCGCATTGGAGGCAAAGCGCGCGTCCTGCAGCCAGTGCGGCAGGTCCAGCGCGCGGCACAGCCGCTCGAACTGGTCGTTGTTCAGGGCCAGCACGGTGATGAAGCCATCGGCCGTGGCGAACACGCCGTTGGGGGCGCTCACGCCTTCGGCGGGCAGGCCGCCGCGCAGCGCGTCTTCGGCCAGCACCGTGGATTGCAGGGCGCAGCAGACCTCGAACAGGTTCAGCTCCACATGGCGCCCGCGCCCGCTGCGCGCCTTGCCCAGCAGGGCCGCCGTGCACGCCTGTGCGGCGTAGACGCCGGCCGCGATGTCGGCCAGCAGCAGGCCCACGCGCTGGGGCTGGCCCTGCGCGTCGCGGTTGCTGGTCATCAGCCCCGTGTCGGCCTGCATGACGGAGTCGGTGGCGGGCCGGTCGGCATACGGCCCCGTGGGTCCGTAGCCGCTGATGGAGACGTACACCGGGTCCAGGCCGGCCGCGCGCAGGCTGTCGTAGTCCACGCCCATGCGCTGCACGACCTGGGGGCGGAAGTTCTGCACCACGATGTCGGCCTCACGCGCCAGCCGCAGCAGCAGCGCGCGCCCCTGGGCCCGGCGCGCATCGACGGCAATGCTGCGCTTGCCCGCGTTGTAGGTGGCCGACAGGCTGCTGTGTCCGTTTCGCGAGATGCCCACGTGGCGCGCCCAGTCGCCTTCGGGCGGATCGACCTTGATCACCTCGGCGCCCTGGCGCGACAGCAGGTGGGTGCAGTAGGGGCCGGCCACGCCCTGGCTCAGATCGAGCACACGGTAGTGCGCCAGGGGCGCCGGCGGCGCGGTTTGCAAAGCTTCTTGGTTCACGGTCAGCGGCCTTTCGCCATGGTTTCCTCCATGCTAGGGAGGCAGGGCTGGCGCCACAATCCTCGCCAGCAGGCCAGGCCTGGTGACTCCCGATCAACAATGGCCGGCCCCGGCCCTGCAAAGAATGCCGAGATGGACCTGAACCTGTGCCGCGTCTTCATCGACATCGCCGAGGCCAAGAGCCTCACGCGGGCGGCCGAGCGCGGCGGCATGACGCGCTCCAACGTCTCGCGCCGGCTGCGTGCGCTGGAGACCGAGATGGGCACGCAGCTGCTGCGCCGCACCACGCGCAATGTGGAGCTCACCCAGGCTGGCCAGCTGCTGTACCGGCGCTGCCTGGCCATGATGGAGGAGCTGCAGCGTGCCCGCGATGCCATCCACCAGTTGCGCTCCACCGTGAGCGGCGAGGTGGGCGTGCGCGTGCCCACCGGCTTCGGGCATTTCTATCTCAAGCCGCTGATCCTGGGCTTTTGCCGCGAGCATCCCGACATCCGCCTGCGCCTGCTGATCAACGACCAGATGGCCGACCTCGTGGCCTCCAAGGTCGATCTGGCGGTGCAGATCACCTCCGCGCCGCTGGACGATCTGGTGGCCACGCGGCTGTGCGATGTGCGCTGGAACTTCGTGGCCACGCCCGCCTGCCTGCAGGCGCTGGAGCAGTCGCTGGGCCGGCCCCTGCGCGCGCCTGCCGACCTGCTGCAGGCCCGCCTCATCCTGCCGCTGGCCATGGGCGGCAGGCTGGCCTGGCTGGCCGGCAGCGGCGACGATGGCGTCGCCGCTGCCCTCGATGTGCTGCCCTCGCTGCAATCGGGCGACTACCGCCTGCTGTACGACGCCGTGCTGGACGGCCTGGGCCTGGCCCTGCTCCCGGACTACGTGACCTCGGCCGCGCTGGCCGGCGGCACGCTGGTGGCCGTGCTGGACCAGGTGGTGTTCTCCGGCCTGGGCAATGCCATGTACCTGGTGCGCATGCCCGACCGCCAGCCCACCATGGCCGCGCGCGCCTTCCAGCAGTTCCTGCGCGAGGCCATCGTCACCGCCGCACCCAGCTGGCAGGCGGGGGCTGAAGAGGGTGGTGAAGAAGGCGGTGAAGAAGGCGGCGGAGGGGGCTGCACGCACCGCTCTTCCTAGGATTGCCCTAACAGCCGGCAAACCCTGGCTTTGGCAAAAGCAGATTCCCAAGACGCGCCCGCCTGCGCACCATTGCCTGCATGTCCGGCGCAGACCGGGCGCGCCGCCGTGCAGACCACGGCAGCGCTTCATTCATCTTTTGCAGGAGACATGCACATGCCCGCCCAACACCGCCGCAAGGCCCTGGCCACCCTGGCCCATGCCCCGCTTCTGGCGTCCCTGGTGACCGCCCTGGCCACCCTCCCCGCCGCCGCGCAGGACGCGCAGCCCGTGCGCCTCATCGTGGGCTACTCGGCCGGTGGCCCCGTGGACCAGGGCGCCCGCCTGCTCAGCGTGGCGCTGACCAAGGAGCTGGGCGCCTCGGTGGTGGTGGAGAACAAGCCCGGCGCCAATGCCACCATGGCCGGCAGCGAGGTCGTGCGCGCCAGGCCCGATGGGCTCACGCTGTGGTTCGCGGCCAGCCCCACCATCACCATCAGCCCCAACGTGATGAGCAAGATGTCCTTCGACCCGGCCCGTGACCTCACGCCCGTGGCGCCCGTGCTCAGCTACTACAACGTGCTGGTGGTCAACAACAACGAGCCCTACAGGACCACGGCCGAGCTCGTGGCCTATGCCAAGGCCCATCCGCAAAAGCTCAACTACGGCTCGGCCGGCGTGGGCGGCTCCAACCACCTGGGCGCGCTGCTGTTCGCGCGGCGCAGCGGCATCGAGATGAACCACATCCCCTACAAGGGCAACGCACCGGCCATGACCGACGTGATCGGCGGCCAGCTGAGCATGATGCTGGACATCATCAGCACCGCCAGCAGCTACATCCAGGGCGGCAAGGTGCGGGCCATCGCCGTCACCTCGCCGCAGCGCAATGCGTCCCTGCCCGATGTGCCCACCTTTGCCGAGTCCGGCATCGAAGGCCTCAAGGGCTTCGACGTGGGCGGCTGGTATGGCGTCTATGGGCCCAAGGGCATGTCGCCCGAACTCGTGGCCCGCCTGAACAAGTCCATCAACGCCGCCCTAGCCCAGCCGGAGCTGCGCAAGCGCCTCAAGGAACTGGGCTACGAAGAGTGGACCGGCGCACCCCAAAAACTGGCCGAGCGCGGTGCCAAGGAGCGCGCCATGTGGGCCACCGTCACGCAAGGCATTGTGGTGGACTGAGGGATACGCGGAGCATGAGTCAACGAATACACCATCTGCTGGACCGCTGGCTGGCCGAAGCGCCGCAGCGTCCCTTCATCCACCTGCCCGACGGCAGCAGCCTGAGCTTTGCCGACCTGGGCGCGCTGGCGGACACGGCCGAGGCCGAGCTGCGCGCGCTGCAGGTGCGGCCCGGCGACCGCGTGCTGGTCGTGGCCGAGAACTGCCCCGAGCATGCGGCGCTGATCCTGGCCTGCAGCCGCGTGGGCGCCTGGTCCTGCGGCGTGAACGCACGCATGGCGCCCGGCGAGATCGATGCCTTTGCGGCCAAGGCCGACGCCCGCGTGGTGTATTTCACCTCGGCCGCATCGGACAGCGCCAGCGGCCACGCGCGGCGCTTTGGCGCAGGCGACTCGGCCCTGGCCGGCATGCAGCACAGCCCCGTGCGCACGCAGGCCGTGGCCGAATCCGGTGCGCTGCAGGACGAGGTGGCGGCGCTGATCTTCACCTCGGGCACCACGGGCACGCCCAAGGGCGTGATGGTGGGGCATGACGCGCTGACGCTGTTCGCGCGCGTCTCGGCCGCATCGCGCGGCCTGGGTCCGCAGGACCGCAGCTATGCATTCGTGCCCATGACCCACATCTTCGGGCTGGGCACGGTGCTGCTGGCCTCGCTGCATGCGGGCGCGCAGATGGTGATGCGCCCGCAGTTCGACCCCGCCGATCTTCTGGACGCGCTGGCGCGCCACGGCATCTCGCAACTGCAGGGGCCGCCAGCGCTGTACGCGCGCCTGCTGGCCCATCTGCAGGAGCAGGGCATTGCCCACCCGCAGGCGCCTGCGCTGCGCTATGTCTACACAGGCGCAGGCCCGCTGGACCTGACGCTCAAGAAACGCGTGGAGGCCGCCTTCGGCCAGGCGCTGCACCATGGCTACGGCCTGTCGGAATACGCAGGGTCGGTCCACCTCACGCGACAGGGCGAGCAGCGGCCCGACACCAGCGCCGGCTACGTGGTGGAAGGCGCCGAGGTGCGCGCCGTGGACCCGGCCACGGGCCGGCCCCTGCCGGTGGGCGAGCGCGGCGAGCTGTGGATACGCGGGCGCGGCCTGATGCACGGCTACTTCCGCGATGACCAGGCCACGGCCGCCGTGATGCGCGAGGGCGGCTGGTACGCCAGCGGCGACCTGGGCGAGCTGCATGCCGACGGCGCGCTCTTCGTGGTGGGGCGGCTCAAGGAAATGATCATCCGCTCGGGCTTCAACGTGTATCCGGCCGAGGTGGAACTGGCGCTCAACGAGCTGCCCGGCGTGCAGCGCAGCGCCGTGGTCGGCCGCCCCGAAAACGATGGCAACGAGGAGGTCATCGCCTTCGTCGAGCTGCAGCCCGGCGCCACGCTGGACAACGCTGCCGCGCGTGCCCACCTGCGCGAACGGCTGGCGCCCTACAAGCTGCCCGCCCGCATCGTGCCCCTGTCCGAGCTGCCCACCAGCCCCAACGGCAAGGTGCTCAAGCGCCTGCTGCAGGAACAGGCGCTGCGCGTTTGAGCCAACACGCCCGCTGAATCGTTGCGCCGGTGCCACTGCCGGTGCAACCTTTCACCCTCCCTGCCCTGAATCCCGACGCGCGCCAAGGCCATCGCCGTCGGAAACCCTTATCTGCGGCATCGATGCAACACCCCTACGCCAAGCGTGGCGCAGGCCTTGCACCCCTTCTTTCATGATGTAAAACTATGGAACTTAATATCTCGATAGTTTAAAAAGATTCATTAACTGAACGCTTGCCAGGCCCGGGCTGCAGGCAGCCGCAGTGGTGCACATCCCATGTGCCTGCTCACGTCTGCAAAAAGACAAGCCCCATTTCCGCAACCATTTGAATCAAGCGAATGAAAAAAATCCTCAATCTGATTTTCGGAGGTATTTTCCTGATCGCTGCCAGCTTGGTTCATGCGGCCTGGCCAGACCGGCAGATCACGCTGGTTGTACCTTTCCCGGCAGGCGGTGGCACCGATATCGTGGGGCGCATCATCGCCAAGGAGCTTGCACAACGCCTGCGCGTCAACGTGGTGGTGGAAAACCGCCCTGGCGCCTCGGGCAACATCGGTGCGCGCCAGGTCTCCAAGGCCCGTCCCGATGGATATACGCTGCTGATCTGCTCCACGGCCCAGACCATCTCGGGCGCGCTGTACACGCAGGCCGGCTATGACGTGGTCAACGACCTCGAAGCCATCTCCACCATCAACGACGGTCCTCTGGTGCTCATCACACGCCCGGGCCTGAAGCTGGCGTCGGTGCAGGACCTGATCGAGCTGGCGCGGCGCAGCCCCGGCAAGCTGACCTATGCCACGCCGGGCTACGGCAGCGCGGGCCACATGGCGGCCGAGGCCCTGAGCCTGGCCGCCGACATACGCATGCTGCACATCCCCTACCAGGGCGCCGCGCCCATGATGAGCGACCTGGTGAGCGGCCAGGTCGATATCGCCTTCGACCTGCTGATCACGGCCAAGCAGTATGTGCACCAGGGCAAGGTCAATCGCGTGGGCGTGGCCACGCGCGAGCGCTCGCCCCTCATGCCCGACTGGCAGACGCTCAGCGAGCAAAGCCCGGCCCGGCTCGGCAATTTCAACGAGACCTCATGGAATGTGCTCATGGCACCCAAGGGCACGCCGGCCGCGATAGTGAACGCCATCAATGCACAGATGAAAAATATCCTGACCGACGAAAAGGTGCAGAAGAAATTCATGGAGCTTGGCAGCATTCCCCTTTGGAAATCCGTGGACAGCACCAAGGCATTCGTATCCGACGACGCCAGAAAATGGAGAAAGGTGGTCAGTGATGCCGGCATCGCGAAAATCTGAAATACCCCCTTCGCCGCAGAAACTGGCAGGGCCCGATGTCAATGCGCTGCACGAATTGCTCAATGCGCTGAAAAAGCACGGCATCGACATCCCCTTCGAGCGGCTGGGACCCATCCTGGCGGAGCACCAGTTGCTGATGGAGCACCGCGGCCTCGTCAACGAACTGGCGCATGAGGCGGGACCCTCGCAGATCCACACCACCATCTCCCGTCAGAGCAAGCATGAGCGGCAGTCCTGAACTTTCGATACGACAGATGGCCAGCGCGCTGCGCGCCGGCAAGACCACTTCGGAGATGCTGACCCGGGCGGCGCTGGGACGCATCCGCGCCATGGACATCGACATCCATGCCTTCACCAATCTCGATGCCAGCGGTGCCATGGAGGCTGCGCGCAACGCAGACATGGCGCGCGGAGAAAGCGCCGATCTGCCGCTGCTCCACGGCATTGCCGTGGCCATCAAGGACGTCTACGACGTGGCCGGCCTGCCGACCACCTGCCAGTCCTGGCTGAGCCTGGACTATGTGCCCGAAGACGATTCCACGCCGGTGCGGCGCCTGCGCGATGCGGGCGCCGTCATCCTGGGCAAGCTGGCCACGCACGAGTTCGCCATCGGCGCGCCCAGCCCCGACCTGCCGTTTCCCGCAGCCCGCAACCCCTGGGACCTGGCCCATATCCCGGGCGGATCGTCGTCGGGCTCGGGCGCCGCCATTGCGGCAGGCTTCACGCGGCTGGCCCTGGGCACCTGCACGGGCGGCTCCATCCTCATACCGGCCGCCTGGTGCGGCGCCGTGGGGCTGAAACCCACCTACGGCCGCGTCTCCAAGCACGGCGTGTTCCCCCTGGCCTGGACGCTGGACCACTGCGGCCCCCTGTCGCGCAGCGTGGAGGATGCGGCCATCGCGCTGCAGGTGCTGGCCGGGCACGACCCGCTGGACCCGGCCAGCTCCACCGAACCCGTGGACGACTACTGCACGGGGCTGGAGCAGGGCGTGAAGGGCCTGACCATCGGCGTGCCGCAGGACCACTTCCAGTCGTCGCCCCAGGCGTCGCCCACGTTCCTGTCGGCCTTCGACCGCACGGCCGCGCTGCTGGCCGAGGCCGGCGCCCGTCCCATCCACGTGAGCCTGCCCCACAGCCAGCAGTTCCTGGCGGCCGGCCGCGTCATCCTCAGTGCCGAGATGTTCACCATCCATGCGCAGGACCTGCGCTCGCGCCCGCTGGACTATGGCGAACTCACGGCGGCGCGGCTGCTGCTGGGCGCCACCGTGTCCTCGGAGGACTACCTGAACGCCCTGCGTGTGCGCCGCATGCTGGCGGCCCGCGTGGACGCTGCGCTGGACCGCTGCGACGTGTTGCTGACCGCCATCACCCTGGATACGGCGCCGCGCTTCGACCCCATGCCGCATTTCCGCCACTGGCCGGTACAGACCCATGCCTTCAACGTGACCGGGCACCCGGCCGTCAGCGTGCCGGTGGGCCTGTCGCCCCAGGGCCTGCCGCTGGCCGTGCAGGTGGTGGGACGCTACTTCGACGAGGCCCGCATCCTGCAGGTGGCCCGGGCCATCGAGCGGCTGACCGGCTGGGAAAACCAGCTGCTGCCCGACGGCACCTGACCGCCGTGCTTGGCTTGGACACAGCCGCAGCAGCAGCCCCGGTCCTCGCTGATCAGCCTGACCTCCTATCAGGCCTCCATGCGGATGATCTGGCGTATGGCCTCGCCACGCGCCAGGCGGTCGAAGCCCTCGTTGATCTGGTCCAGCGTCAGGTGGCCGGTGACCAGCCGGTCCACGGGCAGCCTGCCGGCCGCATGCAGGGCCAGGTAGCGGTCGATGTCGCGGCGCGGCACGCAGCTGCCCATGTAGCAGCCCTTGAGCGTGCGCTCCTCGGCCACCAGGTGCCAGACCGGCAGGCTGATGGCCTGGGCGCTGGAGGGCAGGCCCGCCGTCACGGTCTGGCCGCCGCGCCGCGTGATGCGGTAGGCCATCTCCAGTGCCTTGGCCGAGCCCACCATCTCGAAGGCATGGTCCACGCCGCCGCCCGTCAGCGCCCGCACCTGCTTGACGGCATCCTCGTCGCCGGCGTTGACGGTGTCGGTGGCGCCGAAATCGCGCGCCATGGCCAGCTTGTCGGCATTGAGGTCCACGGCCACCACGCGGGCCGCACCCGCCGCCGCCGCGCCCATCACCGAGGACAGGCCCACGCCGCCCAGCCCCACCACGGCCACGCTCTGGCCGGGGCTCACCCTGGCGGTATTGGCCACGGCGCCCACGCCGGTCATCACGGCGCAGCCGAACAGCGCGGCCAGCTCCAGCGGCACCGACTTGTCGATGCGGTGCACGCCGCGGCGCGAGAGCACGGCATGCTCGGCAAAGGCCGAGACGCCGACGAAGTGCGAGATGGGCTGGCCATTGCGCGACAGGCGCCTGGCGCCCGACAGCAGGGTGCCCGCCACGCCGGCCTGGCCTGCGGGCTCGCACAGCACGGGCCGGCCCTCGGCGCAGGGCTGGCAGTTGCCGCAGCCGGGCACGAAGAGCATGACCACGTGGTCGCCCACCTCCAGGTCGGTCACGCCCTCGCCGAGGGCCTGGATCACGCCTGCGGCCTCATGGCCGAGCACGATGGGCGTGTCGCGCGGACGGTCGCCGTTGATGATGGACAGGTCGGAGTGGCACACGCCTGCGGCGGCCACCTTGACCAGCACCTCGCCGGGGCCGGGCGGCGCCAGGTCCACCTCCCAGATCTCCAGCGGTCGGCTGTCGGCATAGGGCGCGGCTGCGCCCGTTCTCGTGAGTACGGCGGCGCGTGTCTTCATGATGTCTTCACCAGCTTGCAGCTGCTCCTGGACAGCGGGCGGAAGGCCTCGTCACCGGGGATGGTGGAGAGCACCTTGTAGTAGTCCCAGGGGTATCTGGATTCCTCGGGCTTCTTGATCTGCACCAGGTACATGTCGTGCACCATGCGGCCGTCCTCGCGCACCTTGCCGTTCTGGGCGAAGAAGTCCTCGATGGGCATCTGCTTGAGCTGGCGCGCCACCGCGTTGCCGTCGTCTCCCCTGGTGGCCTGCACGGCCTTGAGGTAGTTGGTGACGGCCGAGTAGGCGCCCGCATGGATCATGGAGGGCATCTTCTTCATCTTCTCGAAGAAGCGCCGCGACCAGGCGCGCGTGGCTTCGGTGCGGTCCCAGTAAAAGCCCGTGGTCAGCACCATGCCCTGGCCGTAGCGCAGGCCCAGCGCATGCACGTCGTTGATGAACAGCAGGCTGGGCACCAGGGTCTGCCTGGGCGCGATGCCGAACTCGTGCGCGGCCTTGATGGCGTTGACCGTGTCGCTGGTGGCATTGGCCAGGTTGATCACCGAGGCCTTGGAGGCCTGGGCCTGCAGCAGGAAGGACGAGAAATCGCTGGCGTTGAGCGGATGGAAGGTGGTGCCCACCAGCTTGCCGCCGCCGTCCTTCAGGAAGTCGGTCACGTTGGCCGTCATGGCCTTGCCGAAGGCATAGTCCACGCCCAGGATGAACCATTCCTTCTTGCCCTGCGCCAGGATGCCGCGCACCGCGCCGTTGGCCAGCGCATAGCTGTCATAGGTGTAGTGGATGGCCGTGGGCGCGCAGTGCTCGTTGGTGAGGATGTCGGAGGCGCCGCCGGTGTTGATCACCATCTTGCCGCGCTCGCGCGCCAGGTTGTTGACGGCGATGGCGACGGCCGTGTTGTTGATGTCCACGATCAGGTCCACGCCGTCGCGGTCGAACCAGGTGCGCGCATGGGTGGCGCCCACGTCGGCCTTGTTCTGGTGGTCGGCCCAGACCACCTCGATCTTCCTGCCCAGCACCTGGCCGCCGAAGTCGGCCACGGCCATCTTCGCGGCCTCGACGGAGCCGCGCCCCGCCGTGTCCGCGTACAGGCCCGACATGTCGCTGAGCACGCCGATGCGCACCACGTCGTCCGATATCTGCTGCGCCTGCGCCGCCGCCGTCCACAGCAGGCCGGCGCCCAGCGCGCAGCCGGCAGCGCGCGCCTTGGTCAAGCCGCCTCGCATCAAGCCTTTCCGCATATCCGTCTCCTTGTCTCGGGGTTGTTTTTCTGGATACCGAAGGCAAGCCTAAGCAGGCCATAGCGGCCCGCCTATGCGCGATTGCGAAAGGCGGGGTTGCAGCGCTGCGAAGCCGGGTTTGTCCCGAGTCCGGCCCGCCGCCGTGCTCAGTCCGCCTGGATGCCGGCCACCTTGACCACCTGGGCCCATTTGCGCAGCTCGCTGCTCAGGCGCTCGCGCATCTGCTGCTGGGTGCCGGGGTCGGCCTCGGCGCCGGCCGTCAGCAGGCGCTCGCGCACGGCGGCATCGCGCAGCGCGGTGTTGAAGTCGGCATTGATGCGCGCCAGCACGGCGGGCGGCGTGCGGGCCGGCGCGAACAGCGCGGCCCAGGAATAGGCCTCGTACTCGGGCAGGCCCGACTCGGCAATGGTGGGCACCTCGGGCAGCATGGCCGAGCGCTGGCGGCTGGCCACGCCCAGCACCTTGATGCGGCCCGACTTGATGTGCTGCAGCGCACTGGGCGCATCGGCAAACATCAGCTGCACCTGGCCACCCAGCAGGTCGTTCATGGCCGGCGCGCTGCCCTTGTAGGGAATGTGCTGCAGCTTGATGCCCGCATGCATGTTGAACAGCTCGCCGGCCAGGTGCGTGCCGCCGCCATTGCCCGAGGAGCCGAAGCTCAGCCCGTTGCCGGACTTGGCCAGCGCGATCAGCTCCCGCACGTTGCGGGCGGGCACCGAGGGATGGGCCACCAGGAAGACCGGGAACATGGCGGCAAAGCTCACGGGCGCGAAGTCGCGCTCTATGTCGTAGGTCATCTTCGGCTGCAGCGCCGGGTTGACCGCATGGTGGATGGAGCCCACGAACAGCGTGTAGCCGTCGGCAGGCTCCTTGGCTGCGAGGGCCGCGCCCACCATGCCGCCGGCGCCCGCGCGGTTGTCCACGATGCAGGGCTGCGGCCAGATCTCGCCCAGCTTCTGGGTGAAGGCGCGCGCCGTGGTGTCCACCGGGCCGCCGGGCGGAAAGGGCACGATGAAACGCACGGGCCGCGTGGGCCAGGCATCGGCCGCAAACGCCGGCCGGACTGCAGGCAAGAGGCTGCCGGCCGCCAGCGCGCCACCGGCGGACAGCAGGCGGCGGCGGCGCGAAGAGAAGGAGGAAGTGGCAGAAGGCAGGAAGGAAGACGGGGGCATGGCGAAACTCCGGGCAACGGGCGGCGGCTTGCCGCGCGGCCCATTCTGGGCAAGCCGCCCTGCGCCGTGTTTCGCGAATGTGGAAGGCGCGCTTCCAGGGCTCCCAAGCGGTGGAAACCCTGGGAAGCGGTCCACTCCGATGCAGCCTAGTGGCTGATCATCCAGGGCCGCCGCGAGGGCGCGGACTTTGCGCCGTTGGGCGCCGTCACCGTGGCGCTGCGCCGCCCCGATCCGCAGCAGCCGCAGCCTGCCGGGTGCCTGAGCCGCGCATAGTCATAGTCGCGCGAGCTGGCGGGCTCGTGGCGCGCGCGCTCGTTGGTGGCCATGGCGCGGCGCGTGCCGTCGGCCATCAGCGCCAGCCGGGGCGCGGCGGCCAGCACGCGCGCAGCCGCCGTGCCGCAGCCAGGGCAGGCCGCAGGCTCGTCGCGCAGGCGCAGCGGCCGCAGGGCCTCGAAGCCGCCGCATTGCGCGCAGTCGTAGTCGTAGGTGGGCATGGGCGGGCTCCTTGGCGTCAGCGCAGGTCGGGGGACAGGGGCATATCCACGCTACCGTCGAACTGGACGACCGGCCCCGCCGCGTTGGGGTTGATGTCGAAGTCGAAGATGCCCGTGGGCAGCCACAGCGTGGCGCAGGAGTTGGGCACGTCCACCACGCCGCTGATATGGCCCTGCACGGGCGCCGTGCCCAGGATGGAATACGCCTGGGCGCCGCTGTAGCCGAACTTCTTCAGGTATTCGATGGCGTTCAGGCAGGCCTGGCGGTAGGCCACGTTGACATCCAGGTAGTGCTGCCTGCCGCTCTCGTCCACCGAGATGCCCTCGAAGATCAGGTAGTCGTCATAGCGCGGCGTGATGGGGCTGGGCTTGAAGATGGGGTTCTTGATGCCGTACTTGGCCATGCCGCCCTTGATGAGGCCGACCTTCATGTGCACCCAGCCGGCCATCTCGATGGCGCCGCAGAAGGTGATCTCGCCATCGCCCTGGCTGAAGTGCAGGTCGCCCACGCTCAGGCCGGCGCCGTCCACATAGACCGGAAAGAACACCTTGGCGCCGCGCGAGAGGTCCTTGATGTCGCAGTTGCCGCCATGCTCGCGCGGCGGCACGGTGCGCGCGCCTTCGGCGGCGGCCTTGTCGCGCGCTTCGCCGCGCATCTGGCCCATGTGGGCCGTGCCGGCCGACGGCGGGTTGGCCAGGCCGGGCACGCGCTCGGGATCGGTGGCGATCAGGGCGCGCTCGCGCTCGTTCCACATCTCCAGCATGGGCCGGTCGGGCAGGCAGCCGATGAGGCCGGGATGGATGAGGCCGGGGAAGTTCACGCCTGGTATGTGGCGCGAGCTGGTGAACATGCCCTTGAAGTCCCAGATCGATTTCTGGGCCGAGGGGAAATGGTCGGTCAGGAAGCCGCCGCCATTGTTCTTGGAGAAAAAGCCGTTGAAGCCCCAGAGGCTGTCGGGCTTGGCGCCGATGTCCAGCAGGTCCACCACCAGCAGGTCGCCGGGCTGGGCGCCCTTCACGCCCACGGGGCCGGACAGGTAGTGCACCGTGGTCAGGTCGATGTCGCGCACATCGTCGGCGCTGTCGTTGTTCTTGATGAAGCCGCCGGTCCAGTCGTAGGTCTCCAGGATGAAGTCGTCGCCGGGCTGGACCCAGCAGGCCATGGGAATGTCCGGGTGCCAGCGGTTGTGGACTCTTTCGTTGTCGGTGGGCGGGCGGTTCAGGTCCACCTTGATCAGCGTATCCGTCATGTGCAAAAACCTCCTGGGTGGGTGGGGATCGACAGCGGAGAACGGGCCGGGGTGCGGCACGCCATTGCCGGCCTTCCTGTAGCGCCACGCCGTGCCAAAGCGGCGGCGCGCCCTCGGTGCGCCGGCAGGCGGCGCAGGGCGGGTATGAAGAAAAGGCCGGGAATGCATAAACACCATAGCAGCCGTGCCTGCCGGCCCGCCTAGGCAGCAACCCTGGGTTGACAGCCGGACGCCGGCGCTGGTGAAGCCACCCTTCCAGATTGGCGAATTGAAGCGGCACCGCGATGCGGGCATGCTGGCGGACAGCCGCTGCCCTGCATGCCGCCGTGCGCAGCGCCAAGAACACAAAGAATGGAAACACCGCCAATGCACCTGAGCGCACAGACCCACTACCAGGCCGAACTCGATGCCGGCCGTTTCTGCATACAGCAGTGCCCGCAATGCACGCGCCATGTCTTCACCCCGCGCGAGCTGTGCCCGCACTGCGGTGCCAGCCCGCTGCGCTGGGTGCGCGCCAGCGGCCAGGGCACGGTCTACTCCACCTCCACCGTCGCACGCAAGAGCGATGCCGGCGGCGACTACAACGTGGCCCTGATCGACCTGGACGAAGGCGTGCGCATGATGGGCCGCGTCGAAGGCATTGCGCCGGCCGACGTGCGCATAGGCCAGCGCGTGAGCGCCCATGTGGCGAGCAAGGACGGACGCGGCCTGGTGCTGTTCCAGCCCGCGCTGCAACCGGCTCCACAGGCTTCCCGTGGAGGTGCAGCATGAGCGCCCGTATCCCCCAATCCACCCTGGACGCCGCCGCCGTGAACCGCCCGCTGCGCGGGCGCGTGGCCATTGCCGGCGCCGCCACCTATGGCTGCGGCGAGGCACCCGGCATGGACGACATGACCCTGCTGGTGCGCGCCGCCCATGCGGCCGTGGCCGATGCCGGCCTGACCATGCAGGACATCGACGGCCTGGCCACCTGCAGCGTCAACGCCAGCATGTGGACCATGCCCGTGATCGAGCACCTGGGCATCAACCCCACCTACGTGGACGGCACGATGATCGGCGGCAGCAGCTTCATCGCCCACCTGCTGCCCGCCATCCGCGCGCTGGAGGCCGGCCAGTGCAAGGCCGTGCTGGTGTGCTACGGCAGCGCCCAGCGCTCGGCCACCTTCGGCCGCAAGGAAGGCCAGGCGGCGCGGCGTTTCCTGGACCCGCAGCCCTATGAGTTCCCCTACGAGCCCGTGCTGCCCGTGACCGCCTATGCGCTGGCGGCCGCGCGCCACATGCACGAGTTCGGCACCACGCGCGAGCAGCTGGCCGAGGTGGCCGTGGCCGCGCGTGCCTGGGCCCAGCTCAACCCCGAAGCCTTCATGCGCGACCCGCTGATCATCGAGGACGTGCTCTCGGCCCGCCCCATCGCCAGCCCCTTGAGCGTGCGCGACTGCTGCCTGGTGACGGACGGCGCGGGCGCCATCGTGCTGGTGCGCGGCGAGCGCGCCCGCGACCTGCCGCGCCCCCCCGTCTACGTGCTGGGCAATGCCACGGCCATCTGGAACCGCCAGATCTCCTGCATGCCCGACCTGACCACCACGGCCGCCGCGCAGTCGGGCGCCCAGGCCTTTGCCATGGCCGGGCTCACCGCTGCCGACATGGACATGGCCCAGGTCTACGACGCCTTCACCATCAACACCCTGCTGTTCCTGGAGGACCTGGGCTTTTGCGCCAAGGGCGAGGGCGGCGCCTTCGTGTCCGGGGGCGGCATTGCGCCCGGCGGGCGGCTGGCCGTCAACACCAACGGCGGCGGCCTGTCCTGCGTGCACCCGGGCATGTACGGCATCTTTGCGCTGATCGAGGCCGTGCGCCAGCTGCGCGGCGAGGCCGGCCAGCGCCAGCTGGGACGCCACCGCACGGCCGTGGTGCACGGCAACGGCGGCACGCTGTCCAGCCAATCCACGGCGGTGCTGGGAACCGCCGAAACCCTCTGAACCGCACAGGAAGCACACCGCAATGATCCGCGACCAAGAAACCCTCGAAGCCCTGCTGGACAGCGTGCGCCGCTTTGTGCGCGAGCGCCTGGTGCCCGCCGAGAACGAAGTGGCCGAGACCGACGAGATTCCCGAGTCCATCGTGCAGGAGATGCGCAACCTGGGCCTGTTCGGCATGACCATCCCCGAGCAGTTCGGCGGGCTGGAACTGACCATGGAGGAAGAGGTGCGCGTGCTCTTCGAGCTGTGCCAGACCGCGCCGGCCTTCCGCTCGGTGATCGGCACGACCGTGGGCATAGGCTCGCAGGGCATCCTCATCGACGGCACGCCCGAGCAGCAGGCGGCCTGGCTGCCCAAGCTGGCCACGGGCGAGATCATGGCCTCGTTCGCGCTGACCGAGCCCGAGGCGGGCTCGGACGCGGCCTCGCTGCGCACCACCGCCATCAGGGACGGGGACCACTACGTGGTCAACGGCAACAAGCGCTTCATCACCAATGCGCCGCATGCGGGCATGTTCACGCTGATGGCGCGCACCGACCCGGCCAACAAGGGCGCGGGCGGCGTCTCGGCCTTCATCGTGGATGCGAAGTCGCCGGGCATCAGCTTCGGCAAGAACGACGTGAAGATGGGCCAGAAGGGCGCGCACACCTGCGACGTATTCTTCGACAACGTGCGCGTGCCGGCTGCCAACCTCATCGGCCTGAAGGAAGGCCAGGGCTTCAAGACCGCCATGAAGGTGCTGGACAAGGGCCGCATCCACATCGCGGCCGTGAGCGTGGGCGTGGCGCAGCGCATCCTGCGCGACGCGCTGAACTATGCGCTGGAGCGCAAGCAGTTCGGCCAGCCCATCTGCGAGTTCCAGCTGGTGCAGGCCATGCTGGCCGACAGCCAGGCCGAGCTGTATGCGGCCGAGTGCATGGTGATCGACGCAGCGCGCCGCCGCGACGAGGGCCGCAACGTCTCCACCGAGGCCTCGTGCTGCAAGATGTTCGCCACGGAGATGGTGGGCCGCGTGGCCGACCGGGCCGTGCAGATCCTGGGCGGCTCGGGCTACCTGGCCGAGTTCGGCATCGAGCGCTTCTACCGCGACGTGCGGCTGTTCCGCCTGTACGAAGGCACGACCCAGATCCAGCAGGTCATCATCGCGCGCAACATGGTGCGCGAGGCGCGCGCCGCATGAGCCACATGAGTGCACCGCCCCCCGACCGCAATGCCTTCATGCGGCTGATCGGCGCCTCGCAGGTGCCCGCGCCGCCCGGCAAGGTCCATGTTCGCCTGCCCCACATGCGCGAGGAACTGCTCAACCAGCTGCCGGCCGCGCACGGCGGCGTGCTCATGACGCTGCTGGACTCCGTGATGTCGCGCGCCGCCGGCGAGCTGCCCGGTGCGCCATCGCAGACCGCCGTGACGGTGGAGATGAGCAGCCGCTTCCACCGCCCGGGCAAGGGCGCGCTGCTGGCCGAAGGCTGGGTGGTGCACGCCAGCCGCAGCCTGTGCAGCTGCGCGGCGCAGTTGCTCGATGAAGACGGAAAGCTGGTGGCCACGGCCACCGGCACCTTCAAATACTGGCTGGCACCGACCACGCTGGACCGGGGCACGGCCCAGGCCGACTGAACGGTCGGCGGTCGGCGGTCGGCGGGCAGCCGTCGGTGGGCCCCTACTCCAGCGTGAGCCGGCCCTGTGCGTCGGCCACCAGCAGCTCCACCAGCTCCTGGGCGAAGGACGGCAGGGCCTCCAGGCTGCGCACGCAGATCTGCATCTCGCGCACCGACCAGGCATCGGACAGCGGCACGATGGCGATGTCCATGGAATGCGCATGGCGGCTGGCGGCCGACTCGGGCAGCACGCCCACGCCCACGCCGGACTCGATCATGCGGCAGGCCGTCTCGAAGTTGCCCACCTGGATGCGCTGCTTGATGGGCCGGTGCAGCTGGTCGCTGGCCTGGCGCAGGAAGGCGTGGATGGCGCTGGATTCGTGCAGGCCCACATGGTCCAGGTCCAGCGTGTCGGCAAAGGCCATCTGCATCTCGCCATCGAGCGCATGGCCGCGCGGCACGACCAGCACCAGGCGGTCGCGGCGGTAGGGCAGGGTCTCCAGGTTCTCGGTGCGCACCAGGCCGGCGACGATGCCGATGTCGGTCTGCCCCTCGGTCACGGCACGCACGATGTCGTGCGACAGGCGTTCGCGCAGGTCGATGTTCACGTCGGGATTGCGGCGCAGGTAGTGGCGCAGCACGGGCGGCAGGAACTCGCCCAGCGAGGTGGTGTTGGCAAACACCCGCACATGGCCCTTGATGCCGCGCACGTACTCCTGCATGTCGCCGCGCAGGTGCTCGATCTGGCCCAGCACCATGCGCGCATGGGTGACGAAGGCCTGGCCCGGCGGCGTCAGCGTCACGCCCTGGCTGGTGCGGTACAGCAGCTTGGTGCCGATGCTCTCTTCCAGGTTCTTGATGCGGGTGCTGGCCGCCGGCAGGGAGATAAAGGAAAGTTCCGCGCCACGCGTCATGCTGTTGGCGTCGGCGATGTGCACCATGAGGCGCAGATCCACAAGATCGAAATGCATGGCCATCCGGCATTGTAGAAAGCCGCAGCGGCCCCGGCTGAGCCCTGCGCGTCAGTACAAACCGCAGTGCCGGCCGGGCGCGAACGCGCGCTTTCACAAATGCGAAGCCACGGCGGGCCGCCGCGCCGTAGCATGGCCCATCTGCCCGGGATAGCCGCCTCAGCCCATGAACCACACAGCAACCCCCTCCCCCAGCCCCATCCACAACACGGCCACCCAGACCGCAGGAGCGCTGGGCCATCTGCGCGTGCTCGACCTCTCTCGCGTGCTGGCCGGCCCCTGGTGCACGCAGAACCTGGCCGACATGGGGGCCGACGTGATCAAGATCGAAAAGCCCGGCGAGGGCGACGACACGCGCCACTGGGGCCCGCCCTTCTTCCCCGATGCGCAAGGCAATCCCTCGGACAACGCCGTGTACTTCGCGGCCTGCAACCGCAACAAGCGATCGGTCACCGTGGACATGGCCACGGCCGAGGGCCAGCGGCTGATCCGCGAGCTGGCCATGCAAAGCGATGTGGTGGTGGAGAACTTCAAGACCGGGGGCCTCAAGCGCTACGGCCTGGACTACGCCTCGCTGAGCGCGCTGAACCCGCGCCTGATCTATTGCTCGGTCACGGGCTTCGGCCAGACCGGGCCGTATGCGCCGCGCGCCGGCTACGACCTGCTGGTGCAGGCCATGAGCGGCCTCATGAGCATCACGGGCCGCGCCGACAGCGAGCCCGGCGGCGGCCCGCTGCGCGTGGGCGTGGCCGTGATCGACCTGTTCACGGGCATGTATGCCACCACGGCCATCCTGGGCGCACTGGAGGCCCGCCACCGCACGGGACGCGGCCAGCACATCGACATGGCCCTGCTGGACGTGGCCATGGCCGTGCTGGCCAACCAGGGCGCGGGCTTCCTGAACACCGGCCATGTGCCGGGCCGCCAGGGCAACACCCATCCCAGCGTCGTGCCCTACCAGGACTTCCCCACGGCCGACGGCCGCATGCTGCTGGCCATCGGCAACGACGGCCAGTTCGCGCGCTTTTGCGAGGCGGCCGGCACGGACTGGGCGAGCGACGAGCGCTTTGCCACCAATGCCGGCCGCGTCACCCACCGCGACGCGCTGATCCCGCTGATGGCCGATCTCACGCGCAGCCGGCCCACGGCTGAATGGATCGCGCTGCTGGAGGACAAGGCCGTGCCCTGCGGCCCCATCAACCACATCGGCCAGGCCTTCGACGATGCGCAGGTGCGTGCGCGCGGCCTGCGCGTGGAGCAGGAACGCTACCCGGGCGCCACGCCGCCTGCCGGCGAGACCATCAACCGCGTGGTGACCACGGCCAGCCCGCTGCGCCTGTCGGACACGCCCACCACGCTGCGCCATGCGCCGCCGGCCCTGGGCCAGCACACGGACGAGGTGCTGCGCGAGCGCCTGGGCCTGGATGCACAGCAGCTGCAGGCCTTGCGCGACCAGGGCGTGGTCTGAACGACCGGCATCGGCAGGCACCTGGCACACGCTGTCGCGCGGCTGTCCTGACGTCCTGAAGGCTGGGGGCCGGCCCGTCGCACCGGCGCACATGACGGCACAAATGACGGCACAAATGACGGAGCGAAAGCCGGTGCGAAGACGGTGCGGACGGCCGTGTCGCGCGCCCGCAAACCGCTTTTAGGACACGTCCTATCGAAAATCAGATAGGAAGCATTCTCATCATCTGGCGGTGCGGAAATAATCCCCACCACAGATGCACATAGCCAATTCTTTCCTGTCCGAAATCCCTAGGACACCCATCCGCAGCACCTGGGCGCAGAAGGCGGCAGCCGCCGCCAAGCACCGGGCCGCAGCTGGCGTCCGGGCGCCAAAAGGTGTAGGCGGACGGCTCGGCATCTTCCGCATCCACCGCCCCTGCCCTGCATCAGGCCCGCGCATGGCCAGCCGCAGTCCTGCCGCCCTGGAAGGGCCTGCGCCATGAGACCCCGCATCAAGGGCCGCATCTGCCGGACCTCGGGCTGGTTCCCCCCCTGAGCGCACGCGCCGGCCCTCGTCATTGCCTTCGTTGATCCCTTTCCACCTTGCTCTGCACCGCAGGCCAGGTGTGCCCTGCTGCACGCCTTTTTTTGCTCCCTTGCCGTTCAAGGGATACGACTTCAGAACTTCGCCATGCAAGCCTTTCGCAACCTCAAGATCTCCTCCAAGCTGCTGCTGGCCTTCCTGGCCGTGCTGGCGCTGACCACCTTCGTGGGCCTGTATGCCGTGATGCGGCTCAGCCAGATCAACCAGGCGTCCGTCGACATCGCCACACGCTGGATGCCCTCGTCGCGCATGCTGCTCACCATCCGCGCCACCACGGCGCGCTACCGCGCCAACGAGCTTCAGTACCTGATCTCCACCAGCGACCAGGATATCAAGGCCTTCGACGCCATCATGAGCGACCTGTGGAGCAAGATCCAGACGAACTACGACAACTACGCCAGCTTCATCCAAACCGAGCAGGAAAGGGCGTCCTACGACGAGCTGGGCCGGCTGCGCAGCGCATATGCCAGGGAGCACGCCATGATCATGACCCTGGCACGCAACGGCCGAAAGGACGAAGCCTTGGTGCTGGCGCAGGGTGAATCGCTGGAGCTGAGCCGGCGCCTGTACGACCAGATCGACCGCATGGTGCAGATCGACCACGATGCCGGCCAGGAGGCCAACAGGCACGCCAATGATCTGTACCGCAGCGCGCGCGCCTGGGTGGTGGGGCTGCTGGCCGCCAGCATCGCGCTGGGACTGGCGCTGGCGCTGGCGCTGGCGCGCATCGTGGCGCGGCCGCTGATCGAGGCCGTGGGCGTGGCCCAGGCCGTGGCCGAAGGCGACCTGACGCGCCGCATCCAGGCCACTACCACCGACGAAACAGGCCAGCTGCTGCACGCGCTGCACCGCATGGACCAGAGCCTCATCCACATCGTCAGGCAGGTGCGCAACGGCACGGACTCGATCGCCACGGCCTCCAGCCAGATCGCCTCGGGCAACAACGACCTGTCGCTGCGCACCGAGCACCAGGCCAGCTCTTTGCAGGAGACGGCCGCCTCCATGGAGCAGCTCACCGTCACCGTGCGCCAGAACACCGACAACGCGCGCCAGGCCAACCAGCTGGCAGCCTCGGCCTCGACCGTCGCCCAGCAAGGCGGCGAGGTGGTATCCCAGGTGGTGGACACCATGGACGCCATCCATGCCTCCTCGCGCAAGATCGC
The DNA here is from genome assembly GCF_043104185.1 of Delftia sp. WSY_22. Classification (NCBI taxonomy): domain Bacteria; kingdom Pseudomonadati; phylum Pseudomonadota; class Betaproteobacteria; order Burkholderiales; family Comamonadaceae; genus Delftia; species Delftia sp. WSY_22. The sequence goes on along the minus strand of NZ_JBICKN010000027.1, from coordinate 165,688 downwards.
CGACATCATCGGCGTGATCGACGCCATCGCCTTCCAGACCAACATCCTCGCGCTCAACGCCGCCGTCGAGGCGGCGCGCGCCGGCGAGCAGGGCCGGGGCTTTGCCGTGGTGGCGGCCGAGGTGCGCGCACTGGCGCGACGCTGCGCCGATGCGGCCAAGGAGATCAAGCTCCTCATCGAGGACTCCAACGGCAAGGTCAGCACCGGATCGGCCCTGGTGGCGCAGGCCGGCCAGACCATGCAGAACATCGTCAGCAGCGTGCGCAACGTGACCGACATCATGGGAGAGATCACCGCTGCCAGCGTGGAGCAGACGGCGGGCCTGGAGCAGATCAACCAGGCCATCTCCCAGATGGACCAGGTCACCCAGCAGAACGCGGCCCTGGTCGAGCAAGCCGCCGCAGCAGCACAGTCCCTGCAGGAACAGGCCTACGGCCTGCAGCAGGCCGTGAGCGTCTTCAAGCTGGAGCGCGGCATGGAACTCACCGCCCTGCCCGCCACCCCTCAGCCCATGCCGGCTCCAGACCTGGCCAGGATCACCAGCGCAGCCCAGTCAGGCCGCTGGGAAGCGCATTGATCAGAACGAATGGGCCATGCCCACGCCGAAGGCCGTGCGCGAGCTCTGGTTCTCGTAGCGCTGATGGCCCAGGCTGGTGTAGAGCATGGTGCGCTTGGACAGCGCGTACTCGGCGCCCAGGGACAGCATGTTGTTGGTGTCTCGGTCCAGGCGCTGGCGCGCATAGCTGGCCTTGAGCGTGGTCGCGCCCATGCCGTAGGTGGCGCCCAGCGAGACCATGCGCGACTTGTCGGGCCCCGTGCCGGGCGTGCCCGACTTGCTGCGGTCATAGGCCAGCATCACCGCCGCCGTGCCGATGCGGTACTTGCCGCCCATGTACAGGTCGGTGTCGCCGCTGCCGTTGCGCTCGTGCGCCACCATGGCCGCCACCGCGCCCTGGTCGTAGTTGACCGATACCGAACGCGCACGGCCCTGGCGGCCGGGCGCCTGGGTGCGTTCGGGCGAGGCGCTCAGGTGCAGGGAAAAGCCGCCGAACTTGGGCGAGTCGTAGAACACGCCGTTGGACATGCGGCCGTATTCGGGCGAGCCGTTGTTGCTGGCGCGGTCGGTGGGCGTCAGGTAGTGGGCCATGTGCCAGGCCGGCGAGGCGATGCGGTTGAAGTTGCCCCAGGGATCGAACTGCCACTCCTGGCTCCACATGGCGCTGAGCGCGCGGCCCAGGCGCAGGTGGCCCCAGTTGCCCTGCAGGCCCACGGTGGACTCGTCATGCCAGAAGGGCTTCTTCGGATAGTCCTCGGTCAGGCCCGTGTCCAGGTCGAAGCGCGTGCTCAGGCGGAAGGTGGCCTTCAGGCCGCCGCCCAGGTCCTCGAAGCCGGCAATGGCCAGGTTGCTGCGCTGAATCGTTCCCAGCTTGCTGGTCTTGTCGAAATCCCGGAACACACCCGCGTCCAGATAGCCACTGATGGTGACGTTGGAGCCGGCGCCAGATGACTGGGCGGCCACCGGCAGGGCGGCAGCGATGGCGAGAGAGGCAAGGGTCAAGCGGGAGGTACAACGCATCCTGAACGGGTTCCTGAAATGAAAGATGGCACAACACCGGCGCGGCCCGGGGGCATGCGCGAACGGCGACGGGGGCTGCCACAACGGGGGTGGCTGGAAAGGTGCGCGGCGGGCTGGTGGCCAGCCGCGACTTGAAGGCAGCCAGGATGCAGATCGCAGCATGATCGCTGCACATTCGTCAAACATCCCGGCCAAAGACGTCAACCGCGCAGGTGGCGGGCAACAGGCGGCATTATGAAAGCAGGGGCCGGCGATGACCACGCCACCGTCAGGCCCGGTCAGTTTCGCAAGGCCGGCCTCAGCGGCTGCGCTCGGTGCGCGACACGTCCCAGAGCCGGTTCATCTCGCTGCAAAAGGGCTGGGCACAGGGCGCGCGGCCCTCGTACTGGCAGCCTTCGGTGGTACAGAAATGCGACTGGTGCTCGAAGGCCCGGCGCTCGCGCGGCAGGGCGCCCGAAGCCTGGGCCGCCGCCATGTGCAGCCAGGGATCGTTGCGCTGCTGCAGCATCTGCTGCACCTCCTGCGCGAACGCGGGCGACAGCGACGCCACCGAGGCCAGCCCGGCCGGCGATGCCATGGCGCCACCGGGCTGGCGCAGCGGCTGCAGCTCCAGCAGCAGCAGGGCGCTGGTGCGCAGCGCATCGGCGCCACGCGGCTGCACCACCACGGCCACCGGCCCCGAGGCCAGGGACTGCAGCGATGCATCCAGCGGCAGGCGCAGGCCCGGCTCCGTGGCCTGCGCGCCCGCCAAGGGCAGCGCAGCGCCCGCAGGCAGGGCCGCCGCCGTGAAAGGGGCCGCACCCGGCGCGCAAGCCGATGCGGCCGCCAGCGCCATGGCCGCGCCCTGCGCCTGGGCCCAGGCCTGGGGCACCTGCAGGCTCAGCGTGAAGCCGCGCTCGCCCTGCGGCGTCAGCAACGTGCCCTGCTGCACCCACCAGCTTTGCAGGGCGGGCAGGGTCTGTGTGGCCCCCCCGGCAGCGCCGCCTGCAATGCCCCCTGCTGGGCGCGCCCCGGCCTGCGGCGCCAGCCCGGATCCGGCCAGCAGCGCATCCATCACCTTGCCCTTGGCAGCCGCCACGGCCAGCGTCACTGCGGCAGCGGTGGGCGGCATGGAGGCCGCAGGCGTTGTCGATGCAGACGGGATGGGCGGTCCGGCCTGGGCCGATGGAGCGCTCCGGGGATCCTGCCCGCCAGTCGCCGTCGTGCCTGCCGCCAGCGCCTGGAGCAATGCCGCCGAGCCCGGCTGGGCCGCCAGCAATTGCAGGGCCTGGCCCTGCTGGGTGCCCACCTGGGCCAGCAGGGCCTGCAGCAGCCGGCCCAGCGCCTCGGACACGCCGCTGGCCGGCCACTGCGGCGCAGGCGCGCCGGGGCTGGCCTGCACCTGGCGCGCCAGCTGGGCCACCAATTGCTCGAAGGCCTGCAGGCGCAGGCTTTGCAGCATCTCGGGCGACCAGCGCACGGCCGTGGCCGCTGGCGGCGTGACGGGAACGGAGGGTGAGGCGGATGACGCGGGTGAAGCCGGCGCCACCGGCGCACCAGCGGCCGGGCCGGGCACAGGCGCCGCCACGGGCTGCGGCAGCCCTGCGGCTGGAGACGGGACGGGCGGCAGCGGCGAACTCATGTCAGAGGCTCCGCCCGCGCGATCAGGCCGATTCCGGGTAGAACAGGCGGCGCGTGGGCGTGCTGCCCACGGCCTTGGCGATGGCGCCGATGTGGTCCGGCGTGGTGCCGCAGCAGCCGCCCACGATGTTGACCAGGCCTTCGGCCGCGAACTCATGCACCAGGCGGCTGGTGACTTCGGGCGTTTCGTCAAAGCCCGTGTCGCTCATGGGATTGGGCAGGCCGGCGTTGGGGTAGCAGCTGATGAAGGTCTCGGGCGCGGCCTTGTTCAGTTCCTGGACGTAGGGGCGCATCAGCGCCGCGCCCAGCGCGCAGTTCAGGCCGATGGACAGCGGGTTGGCATGGCGCACGCTGTGCCAGAAGGCCGTCACCGTCTGCCCGGACAGGATGCGGCCCGAGGCATCGGTCACCGTGCCGCTGATCATGATGGGCAGGCATTCGCCGCTTTGCTCGAAGGCCTCGTCCACCGCGAACAGCGCGGCCTTGGCGTTGAGCGTGTCGAAGATGGTCTCGACCAGGATGACGTCGGCGCCGCCCTCGATCAGCGCCAGCGTCTGCTCCAGGTAGGCCTGGCGCAGCTGCTCGAAATTCACGTTGCGCGCGCCCGGATCGTTCACGTCGGGGCTGATGCTGGCCGTCTTGGGCGTGGGACCCAGGGCGCCGGCCACGTAGCGCGGATGGCCCGGCGTGCTGTACTTGTCGCAGGCCGCGCGGGCCAGCCGGGCGCTCTCGAGATTCATCTCGCGCGCCAGATCGGCCATGTGGTAGTCGTCCTGCGCAATCGTGGTCGCGCCGAAGGTGTTGGTCTCGATCAGGTCGGCGCCGGCGGCCAGGTACTTCTCATGGATGTCGCGGATCACGTCGGGGCGGGTGAGCGACAGCAGCTCGTTGTTGCCCTTGACGTCATGCGGGAAGTCCTTGAAGCGGTCGCCCACGCTGCCCGGGCCCGTGTAGCCCTGGCCCCGGTACTGGGCCTCTCCCAGCTTGAAGCGCTGGATCATGGTGCCCATGGCGCCGTCAAGAATGACGAGGCGCTTGGCAAGGATGGCGGGAAGCTCTTTGGCGCGGGTGTACTGGGGCAGGCTCATGGGCAGCGATTGTAGGAATTCCGGGGCGGCCGTGCCGGGCACGAGGATTCCCCCAGAAAAACGGCCTGCGCCCCAAACAAAAGGCGCGACCTATGAAACTAGCGCGCCCCCACGCCAGAGACACCGAGGAAGGGCCTATGCCGGCCGCGCCGCCCCGCACCGAGGGTGTCGCCCCCTCCCGCGTAGCGAGAGAGGGCGCCGTGCACACGGGGGAAGCGGCGCAGCCGCTCAGGGGGTGCTAACCATTTCAGCTGCAGACAGAGACGACTTGAGCCGGCTGGCGGCTCAGGCTCACATACACATGGCCCACGCCGCTGTCGAAATACGCGGCCTCATGGCGGCCCAGCTCCACCGATTCGCCGTTCTCGAACAGGATGCGCACCCGGCCCGAGAGCACCATCACGAACTCCTGGCCCGCATGGCGGATGGTCTCCGAGAATTCGCCTGCCTCGCGCGCATTGATCACGGCCACCAGGGGCTGCATCTTCTTGCCCGGGAAGGCGCCGCACAGCACGCTGTAGAGGTACTGGTCGGTCTCGTAGCGCTGCACGTCCTCGAAACGGTCCTTGACCACGGTGGGCGTGTCGCCGGCCGCCTGCTGGGCGTCTCCGACCATGAACAGCCGTGTCATGTCGATGTCCAGCGCATTGCCCAGCATGAGCACCTTCTCGTAGCTCAGCGCGATCTGGCCGCGCTCGGCCTTGGAGATGGTGGACACGGCCAGGCCGCTGCTTTCGGCCACCTGCTGCAGCGTCAGGCCGCGCTCCTTGCGGGCCTTGCGCAGCTTGGCCCCCACTTCGTGCTTGCCTGCGGGCAGGGCGGCGGCCGTGCGGGCGCCCGGCAGCACGGCGGCAAGGACCTGGTCTGCCGTGGGAAGCGGACTGGAACGAGGGCTGGGGCCGGGACCAGGGGCGGGACTGGTGCGAGGACGGGGGCTGGGCATGAAGCGGGCGATCGGGGCTGGCGACCGCCCGATTCTAGGGTCAGGCCCGCCCCCTCAGGTGCCGCGCAGATCGGCCTGGGGCGCCGGCCCGCGGCCCATGCGCAGCCAGCCTGCCAGCGCGCAGGCCATGAGCGCGAAGCCGATGTAGCCATAGACCGGGTACACCATGCCCACCAGCGTGATGAAACCCGCGAAGCTGCCGCCCAGTGCCACCACGCCCGCCACGCCCGTGCCCCAGCGAAAACGCGGCGTGCCGGCCGGCAGGATGCGGGCCACGAAGGCATAGAGCATGCCCACGGCGGTGTTGAGGATCATGCCGAAGATGACCAGCGACATCAGGTGCCCCAGCCAGGGCGAGATCTGCGTGGCCAGCGCCAGCATGGGCATGGACAGACCGCCCAGCGTGTCCATGCGCCAGACCATGGCGGCCGCGATCAGCAGCATCAGCAGGCCCAGCAGCAGCCCGCCGGCCACGCCGCCCCACAGCGCCACGCGGCGCGAGCTGGCCTGGCCGCCCATGATCACCAGGAAGGGCATGCCCGCCACCACGTTGTAGGAGACATAGAGCAGCGCCGCCACCAGCCAGTGCCCCGCACCCCGGGGCTGGGCGGCGGTGGCGGCCTCCAGCGCGGCCGGCTCGCCCTGGGGCGTCACCAGCACGTAGCCTGCGACCACCACGGTCATGAACACCAGCAGCGGCGTGACCGCGCCGATGAAGGCGATCACCCGGCCCACGTCCAGGCAGACGATGAGCACCGTGGCCACGGTGGCCAGCACGCTGCCCCAGACCTCGGGCAGGCCCAGCCACTGGTGCAGCAGCGAGCCCGCGCCCGCCAGCATGACCACCGTGATGGCGAAGAGGAAGAAGGTGATCAGCACATCGAACACCATGCCCACATGCCGGCCCAGCAGGGCCTGCACCACCTCCTTGTGCGAGCCGGCCTGCAGGCGCTGGCCCATGGTGGAGAACGCCATGGACAGGAAGACGAAGGCCAGGGCCGCCACCAGGCAGCCCGCCAGGCCGATGGCGCCAAAGCCCGCGAAGAACTGCAGTATCTCCTGCCCCGAGGCGAAGCCCGCCCCGACGATGACGCCGACGAAGGCGCCGGCAATCCTGCTCACTTCCTTGAATGCACCCATGCCTGTCTCCTTGGATTGTTGTGTGTTGCGGGGGCTGAAAAAGCGAAAAGGCAGGCGTCTCAGGCCGCGAAGCGCTCCGGGCTCAGCCGCCGGGCATCGACGCCCTGGGCCAGCAGCTCGGCGGGCAGCGGCTCGCGCATCAGCAGCGCGGCAGCGGCGGCCGAGGCGCCGGCGGCCGTCTGTATGCCGTAGCCGCCCTGCCCTGCCAGCCAGAAGAATCCTTCACGGCGCGCGTCCCAGCCGATCACGAAGTCGTCGTCGGGCGCAAAGCTGCGCAGCCCGGCCCAGACATGGCGCGGCCGGCGTATGCGCAGGCGGGTCAGTGTCTCGATACGGTCTATACCCATGGCCACGTCCAGTTCCTCGGCCACCACGTCATGCGGCGGCACGGGATCGGCATTGGCGGGCGAGCCCAGCAGCTGGCCCGCATCGGGCTTGAAGTAGAAACTCTCGTCCACGCCGATCACGGCAGGCCAGCCGTGGATGTCCTCGCCCTCGGGTGCGGCAAAGGTGAAGGCCGAGCGGCGCCGGGGCTCGATGCCCAGCGGCCGCGCGCCGCACAGCCGGGCCACGGCATCGGCCCAGGCGCCTGCGGCATTGACCACGGCGCGGGCACGGACCTGCGACCCGTCCTGCAGCACCAGGGTCCACAGGCCCTGGCCATCACCATCCACCTCGCGCTCGGCGCCGGACAGTTCGGCGCCGCAGCGCAGCCGCGCACCGGCACGCGCCATGCCGCGCAGAAAGCCCTGGTGCAGTTCGGCCACGTCGATGTCCATGGCGTCCAGGTCATGCACGGCACCCACCAGCTGGCTCTCGTCCAGGCAGGGCACCAGGGTGCAGGCCTGGCGCGCGTCGAGGCGCTCGGCGCGCAGGCCGTCGCGGCGGTACATGGCCAGGGCCTCGTCCAGCTGGGGCTCCTGGCCGGCCGTGCCTATGTAGAGCACGCTGCGCGGCTGCAGCAGCGCGTGCTCGCAAAAACCTTCGGGCGGCGCGCTGTAGAAGGCGCGGCTGGCGCGTGTCAGCGCGCGTATCTGCCCGGTGCCGTAGCTTTCCATGAACATGGCGGCCGAGCGGCCCGTGGCGTGGTATCCGGGCTGCGGCTCGCGCTCGAGCACCAGCACCGAGGCGCCCGCACCGGCCAGCCGCCAGGCCACGGAGGCGCCGGCCATGCCGGCACCGATCACGGCGAAATCCAGAACCTGGCTTTCCATCATCCATCGCTCCATTTTTTTCCAATGAGAAAATTATCCGATAAGAAAAAAATGAGGCAAGCCCTTCTGACTCCTGGTTTTCACCGGGGGTCCGCACAAGCGAAAAAAAGGGACGGCGCCTGGCCGTCCCTTTTTGCAACGCACGCCTTGTGCTCAGGCTGGCGGCAGCTTCCCGTCCCAGCCACCGGCCAGGGCCTGGTACAGCGCCACGGCAGCGCGCAGGCCGCGTGCGCGGCTGTCGGCGGCGGCGTCCTGGGCCGCGTAGAGGTCGCGCTGCGCATCCAGCACTTCGTACAGGCCCACGCTGCCCAGGTGGTAGCGGCGCAGCGCCAGCTGTTCTGCGCGCTGGCGCTGCTCGGCGGCCTGGGCCAGGTGGGCATCCTCGGTGCGCGTGCGCTGCAGGCGCACCAGGGCGTTCTCGGCGTCCTCCAGCGCCAGCAGCACGGTCTGCTGGTACTGGGCCAGCGCGGCCTGGGCGCCGGCCTCGCTGGCCGCGATGCGCGCACGCACGCGGCCCACGTCGAGGAAGGACCAGTCCACGCCCAGGAACACGCTGCTGGTGGCGCTGCCGCCCTCGAACAGCGCGCCGCCGTGCAGCGCCGTGCTGCCCAGCAGCCCGCCCAGCGACAGGCGCGGGAACAGGTCAGCCGTGGCCACGCCGATGCGCGCCGTGGCCGCATGCAGCCGAGCCTCGGCCACGGCCACGTCCGGACGGCGGCGCAGCAGGCCGGCCGGTGTGCCGGGGTCGATGGCCGGCGGCAGCTGCGGCAGGGCGGCAGGCACATCCAGCGCGGCGATCAGCGCCTCGGGCACCTGGCCCGTGAGCACGGCCAGCCGGTGCTGGGCCATGGCGATCTGCGCCTGCAGTGCCGGGATGCGCGAGCGCGTGGCCTCCAGCTGGGCCTGGGCGCGCGCCAGGTCGAACTCGGTGCCGCTGCCGTGTGTGAGGCGCAGCTGCACCAGGCGCAGCGTGTCCTGCTGGTTGGCCGCATTGGCTTGGGCCAGGGCCAGGCGCTGCTGCCAGCCGCGCAGGTCGGCATAGCTGCCCGCGACCTGGGCCGCGATGGCCACCTGCAGCGCCGCGAGATCGGCCGCGTCGGCGCGCAGGTCGGCACGCCGCGCCTCGATGTTGCGCCGCACGCGGCCGAACACGTCGATCTCCCAGCTGGCCGACAGCCCGGCCGTGTAGCTGCGCTGGCTGCGCGGCCCGTAGAAGGCCTCGCTCTCGCTGCGCTTTTGCTGCGTGGCCTGGCCCGACATCGTGACCGTGGGGAACTGGTCGAAGCGGCTTTCGCTCAGCAGCGCCTGGGCGCCGTCCAGCCGTGCCAGCGCCACCTGCAGGTCCTGGTTGCCGCCCAGCGCCTGCTCCACCAGCCGCGTCAGCTGCGGGTCCTGGAACTGGCGCCAGAAGGCGGCATCGGGCTCGGCCTGCGGGGTGGCCGGTGCAGGCTCGGCCCGCGCGAACTGTGCTCCGGCCTGCGGCGCCGCAGGCGCCTTGAAGTCGGGGCCGACCGCGCAGCCGGCCACAAGCCCGGCAGACGCCAGCGCCAGCGCGTGTCGGCTCAGGGATTTGCGGATTTCAGACATGGTGGGGCTCCAGGGGTGCGGCTTTGTCGGAGGGTGGGAAGGCAGGCGCGGCATGTGCAGGCGCATGCCCCGTCAGCGCCCGGCCCGAGAGCCGGCGCAGCGTGACGTAGAACACCGGCGTGAGGAACAGGCCGAACAGGGTCACGCCCAGCATTCCGGAGAACACCGTCACCCCCGTGGCCGCGCGCACCTCGCTGCCCGCGCCGCCGCCGATGAGCAGGGGCACGGCACCGGCGATGAAGGCGATCGAGGTCATGACGATGGGCCGCAGCCGCAGGCGGCAGGCCTGCAGCGCGGCATCGACGATGCCCACGCCGCGCAGCTCCAGCTCGCGCGCGAACTCCACGATCAGGATGGCGTTCTTGCAGGCCAGCCCCATCAGCACCACCAGCCCCACCTGCACGAAGACGTTGTTGTCGCCGCCGGCCAGCCAGACGCCGAACAGCGCCGCGCAGATGCACACGGGCACGATGAGGATGACGGCCAGCGGCAGCGTCCAGCTCTCGTAGAGCGCGGCCAGCACCAGGAAGACCAGCATCACGGCGATGGCGAAGACCACGGCCGCCGCATTGCTCTGCTCCACCTGCTGGTAGCTGAGGTCGGTCCAGGCCAGCTCGATGCCGCGCGGCAGCGTGCGCTGCGCGATCTCCTGGAGCTTGGTCAGCACCTCGCCCGAGGACAGCACGCGCGGGTCGGAGTCGCCGATCAGGTCGGCCGCCGGGAAGCCGTTGTAGCGCAGCACCGGGTCGGGCCCGAAGCTGGGCACCACGGTGACCATGGAGCCTATGGGCACCATCTCGCCGCGCGCATTGCGCGTGCGCAGCCGCGCGATGTCCTCCACGGCCTGGCGGTGGTCGGCATCGGCCTGCAGCATCACGCGCCAGACGCGGCCGAAGGCGTTGAAGTCGTTGACGTAGACCGAGCCCAGGTAGGCCTGCAGCGTCTGGAACAGGTCGGTCAGCGCCACACCCTGCGCCTTGGCCTTGGTACGGTCCACCTTGACTTCGAGCTGCGGGATGTTGGACTGGTAGCTGCTGACCGGATAGGTCATGCCCGGCGTTTTGGCGATCTCGGCCTGGAAGGCCTGCAGCGCCTGCTGCAGCGCCGCGTAGCCCAGGCCCGCGCGATCCTGCAGGAACAGCGAGTAGCCCGAGCCGTTGCCCAGGCCCTGGATGGGCGGCGGCATCAGCGCGTAGGCGAAGCCGCCCTCGATCTGCGCGAACTTGGCGCCCAGCTCGGCATTGATCTCCTCGGCGCTGCGCGTGCGCTCGCCGAAGGGCTTGAGCATGATGTAGGAGCTGGTCAGGTTGGGCGTGGTCGTGGTCTGCAGCGCATTGAAGCCCGCGAAGGCAGCGACTTTGTCCACGCCCTCCACGCTGTGGGCCAGCTCCACGATCTGGCGCGTCACCTCGGAGGTGCGGCCCAGCGAGGCGCCCTCGGGCAGCTTGGCGCCGCCGAACAGGTACAGCTTGTCCTGCAGCGGGATGAAGCCGCCCGGCACGGCCTGGAACAGCACGGCCGTGCCCGCCAGCAGCGCCGCGTAGACCGCAAACACCAGGCCGCGGCGGCGCAGCGACTGCCCCACGGAGTTCTGGTAGCCGTGCGCGCTGCGGTCGAAGAAGCGGTTGAAGGGCCGGAAGAACCAGCCCAGGCTGCGGTCCAGCCCGCGCGACAGCAGATCGCGCGGCGCGCCGCGCGGCTGCAGCAGCTTGGCCGCCAGTGCAGGCGACAGCGTCAGCGAGTTGATGGCCGAGATCACCGTGGAGATGGCGATCGTCACGGCGAACTGCTTGTAGAACTGGCCCGTCACGCCGCTGAGGAAGGCCATGGGCACGAAGACCGCGCACAGCACCAGGGCGATGGCGATGATGGGGCCCGAGACCTCCTTCATCGCCAGGTGCGCCGCCTCCAGGGGCGAGTGGCCCTCCTCGATGTAGCGCTCCACGTTCTCCACCACGACGATGGCATCGTCCACCACGATGCCGATGGCCAGCACCAGTCCGAACAGGGTCAGCGTGTTGATGGAGTAGCCCAGCAGGTACAGCCCCGCGAAGGTTCCGACGATGGACACGGGCACGGCCAGCAGCGGAATGATGGAAGCACGCCAGGTCTGCAGGAAGACGATGACCACCAGCACCACGAGGATCACCGCCTCGATCAGCGTGCTCTGCACCGCCTTGATGGAGTCGCGCACGAAGACCGTGGGGTCCCAGACGGTCTCGAAGTTCACGCCTTCGGGCAGATCCCTGGACAGGCGCTCCATGGTGGCGTAGACCTCCCGCGCCACGCCCAGCGCATTGGCGCCCGGCGACAGGAAGATGCCCACGGCCGCCATCTGCCGCGTGTCGCTGAGCGAGCGCATGCTGTAGTCGCTGGCGCCCAGTTCGATGCGCGCCACGTCGGACAGGCGCACGACCTGGCCGTCGGCACCCCCCTTGAGCACGATGGAGCCGAACTCCTCGGCCGTCTTCAGGCGGCCGCGCACATTGATGGACAGCAGCTTGTCCGAGCCCTTGGGGCTGGGCTCGGCGCCCAGCTGGCCGGCCGATACCTGCACGTTCTGCTCGCGGATGGCGGCGATCACCTCGGCGGCGGTGAGCTGGCGTGCGGCCACCTTGCTGGGGTCCAGCCAGACGCGCATCGCATAGTCGCCTGCGCCGTACAGCGCCACCTCGCCGATGCCGGGGATGCGCGCCAGCTCGTCCTTGATCTTGAGCGTGGCATGGTTGCGCAGGTACAGCGCATCATGGTTGCCGTCGCTGGAGGTCAGGCCCGCATACATCAGCGGCGTGGACGAGCGCTTTTGCGTGGTCACGCCGTACTGGCGCACTTCCTCGGGAAGGCGGCTCTGCGCCTGGCTCACGCGGTTTTGCACGCGCACGGCTGCCGTGTCGGGGTCCACGTCGGCGCGGAAGGTGGCCACCACCTGCAGGCTGCCGTCCGAGGCCGCGACCGACTTCAGGTAGATCAGGCCTTCGACGCCATTGATCGCCTCCTCCAGCGGCACGGCCACCGACTCGGCGATCTCCTTGGGATTGGCGCCCGGATAGGTGGCGCGCACCACCACGCTGGGCGGCACGACCTCGGGATACTCGCCCACGGGCAGCTGCGGAATCGCAACCAGGCCCACGGCGAACAGGATGATGGAGAGCACGACCGCGAAGATCGGGCGGTCTATGAAGAATTTGGAGAAATCCATGGTGCGTCCCGGTTCACTGCGCGGCCACGGCCGACGCCTGGGCCACCGCCGCCTGCCCATCGCCGGGCGCAGGCTTGGGGCTGACCGGCATGCCGGGGTAGTAGATGCGCTGCAGGCCGCCGACCACGAGGCGGTCGCCCGCCGCCAGGCCCTTTTGCACCACGCGCCGGCCATCGACCATGCGGCCCAGCTCCAGGTCGCGGCGCTCGGCCTTGTTGCCCTCGCCCACCACATACACGTACTTGCGGTCCTGGTCGGTGAGCACGGCCTTGTCGTCGATCAGCAGCGCCTGCTGCCCGCCGCCGCCCTGCTCGGACTGCCCTGACTGCAACTGCACGCGCGCGAACAGGCCCGGCGTCAGCAGGCGGTCGGGATTGGGCATGCGGGCGCGCATGCGCACCGTGCCCGTGCCGGCGTTGAGCTGGTTGTCGGTGAAATCCAGCGTGCCCTTGTGCGGGAAGCCCTCATCGCTGGCCAGGCCCATGCGCACGGGCCGGCCCTTGCCGCCGTTGGCGGCGTTGGCGGCCTGCTGGTGGCGCAGGAAGCTGTGCTCGTCCGCATCGAAATACACATACACCGGGTCCTGCGAGACCACGGTGGTCAGCACGCTCTGGTCGGCCTGGGCCAGGTTGCCCACGGTGAGCAGGGCGCGGCCCGCGCGGCCGGAGACCGGCGCGCGCACCTCGGTGAAGTCCAGGTTGAGCCGCGCGGCCGCCAGCGCGGCCTCGGCGGCACGCACCTGGGCGGCGCTCTGGGCCATGGCGCCGGCACGCGTGTCGGCTTCCTCGCGCGAGACGGCATGCTCGGCCACCAGCTGGCGGGCACGCTGGTCCTGGGTGCGCGCCAGGGCGGCGCCGGCACGCGTGCGCTCCAGCTCGGCCTCGGCGCTGGCCAGGGCCGCGCGGTAGGGCCGCTGGTCGATCACGAACAGCAGCTGGCCCTTCCTGACCTCCTGCCCCTCGCTGAAGGCAATGCGCTCGATATAGCCCGACACGCGCGGGCGCAGCTGCACGGAGTCCACGGCATCGATGCGGCCGTTGAACTCGTCCCAGACACGCACGCTGGCCGGCACGACCTCGCTCACCAGCACCTCGGGCGCAGGCGGCGGGCCGTCGCTGGCATGGGCATCGCCCACGGCCTGCGGGCGGCAGCCGGCAAGCAGGGCCAGCGCCGCCAGGGCGCCTCCGAACAGGGCACGCCGCAACGGCGGCGGGGGAAGAACTGGCATGGATCGACTCTCCTTGAGGGGGATGGGCAAGGCCCTGCTGCCGGGGTCGGTGCAGGGCCGGAAAAAGGGGGGCTGTACCGCAGGTTCTGAAGGCCTTGCCGGCGGCTGCTCACAATGGGTTGCATTCTTCAAGTTCAAGTGAACTTGAAGTCAAGATCCAGCCACAAAGACACCACGAAAATTGAGGACGGTTTGCCAGGGGAATCAATGGCCGGATCGGACAAGCGCAGCGGCCATCGGTACTGCGGCGGGCACGCGGCGGGCGGCGCCCGCAGGGCATCGAGGCACTACACTGCGATGCCATCTGACCCTGCGTTGGCCAGCGGGAAACGACGGCCGCGAACACTTTGCGGCCCCGGTTGTTCCCGCCAGCCAACCCCATATGGAAAAGCACTGGATGCCTGCCGCATGAACCTGCTTGCTCAAGCCGTACTGTCCCGCCCGCAGGGACGCAATGAACGCATCAGCACCGTGACGTTGGTGGCCCTGGACCCGCAGGGGCGCGACGCGGCGGCGCGCCATGTCGTGACCTTGCAGGTCACGCAATGGAAGGCCGGCGTCGTCGCGCAGGTCGATGACAGCACGCTGACCCCGTTGCCGCTGGCACTGGAGCCTGCACGCCAGCGCGCACTGGCCTATCTGCGCCAGCGCCTGGCGGCCGGCGATGTGCTGCAGTCCCAGCAAGGTTTTGCCGAGCTGGATGGCGTGCAAGCCTTGCCCTTGGCTGGCCACGCCCAGGAACCGGCGCCGCAGCCGCCACAGCTGCCGGAGTCGCCCGTGCAGGCCGCCGCCATACCGGCCCTGTGCCGGCGCCTGGACGGCAATGCCTGGCGGCTGATGCCCGCAGGCCAGCAGGCGCGCCTGGTGTGGCGCCTGGCGGAATATGCGGATGCCGCGCGCGGCGGCGGCGCCCAGCGCCTGCTGCATGCGCAGGTGCCGCGCCTGGTGGCCCTGCTGGGCACGGGCGACGACCTGCTCGACTACTGCCTGGCCTATCTGGTGGGCCGCCTGGGCGATGGCGGCGCGGCGGTGGCCATGCAGGCGCTGTCGCAGCGCGGCGCCAGCGAGGCCACGCGCGACCTGGCGCACCAGGCCTGGCTGGCGCTGCTCGCGCCGCAGGAGCGCCAGGCGGCGCTGCAGGAGCACCGGCATCAGTGGGAGCAGTGGGTACAAGGGGAGCAAGGGGCACAGGGGGAACAAGAGACACGCACCGCCCCGCCGGAGGACGGCCCGCAGGCGCAGCAGGCCGTGTTCAACGCCCTCACGCCCCAGGCGCTGCTGGCGGCCGATACGCTGGGCGCGCACGATGGCGCCGTCCACCGGCAGCTGCTGGCCTGGATGGAGCGCATCCCTTTCACACGCCCCTGGTGGCCTGCCATACGGCGCATCCACAAGCGTGCCGAGTGGCGGCGCGACCACGCCCTGCTGGCCGTGCTGCATGCCCGCTTCGATGGCCCGCGCGACGAGGGTGCCGTCTTCAGCCGCGACACCTCCCTGTACCTGCGCCTGCGCGGCTGGCGCCAGCTGCGGCGCATGGTCTCGGCCGGGCACAGCGAAGGCGCCGCGCAGGCCACGGCCCTGCTCCAGGCCATGGACCGCCGCTGCGCGGGCCAGGCTGCCTCGCGCTCCGGCCGCCTGCCCGAATCGCGCTGGCTGCTTGCCGCCCGGCTGCTGCTGCCGCGCTGGCCGCAGCTGCATGCCTCGGCACGCGCCCATGGCTGGTACACCGACAAGCCGCTGGACCTGCAGCAGCTGCCCGCGCAGCGCGTGGAAGGGCTATCGGCCATGTGGGACGCCCACCCCGGGCAACTGCTGCAACTGGTGGGCCGTTCGCAGTCCACGCTGCTGCTGTGGTCGCTCACGCGCGCCCTGCAGGACCAGAAGGCCTTTCTGGACAGCCTGGATGCAGCGGCCGCCGCGCCGCTGCTGCACCAAACCTATGCGCCCGCCGCCGCCTTGGGCCTGGAGATTGCCCAGCAGCGCATGGTCGCTCTGACCGACGATGCGGCGCGCCGCCCCTGGCTGCTGGCGCTTGCGCAATGCGGCGAGGGGCCGGCCGCCCGCTACCTGGGCGCCTGGCTGTCGCGCGACCGCGCAGCCGCCGCGCGCGATGCCGAGCTGGTGGCGGCCCTGCTGCTGTCGCCCGCCGCCAGCTCGCGCACGCAGGCACTGGCCCTGCTGCTCTATGCCGATGGCGCCGCCGTGGCCCTGGCCCTGCTGGCGGCGCTGCCCACGCTGGATGCGGACGGCGCTGCGCTGGCCGACATCCGCGATGCGGTGCAGGCCCTCTTCGCGGACAAGGCACCGCTGGTCGCGCACGCGCCCGGCGTTCCGGCCCCGCCGCTGCACCACCTGCTGACGCATTCGGTGACGGCACTGGTGGAGATGGCGACCGCCTGGCTGCTGGTCCACCCGCAAGGCCTGCGCACCCTGCCTGCGGCGGCGCTGCGCGGGCTGCTGGAATCCGAGGAACCTGCGCGCATGGCCTGCGGCATACGGCTCATGGGCAGCCTGGCCGACGATCTGCTGTGCGAGCAGGCCGACATGCTGGCCGGGTTCGCGGTATCGCCCCATGCCGCCTTGCGCGCAGCGGCCGCGCCCCTGGTCGAGCGCCTGGCCGGCACCCCTCTGTACAACGCGCGCTGCAACGCCCAGATCGCCGAACGCCTGCACGAGGTGCTGTTCCGTGCGGAAAAGGCCGAAGGCGTCCACGACGCGGCGCTGCGCCTGCTCACCGGCCCGCTGGCCGCCGTGGCCCCGGCCCGCGATGCCTCGGGCATCTGGCGCGCCCTGCAGGCCCAGGCCACGGGTGCGCAACGCTACGGCGCCTGGGGCCTGAAGGCGCTGGACATCCAGGCCTACACCCTGCGCCAGTGGTCCACGCTGGCGCGGCATGCCGATGCCGATGTGCGCGCACTGAGCCGCCAGAGCATCGACACGCGCCTCACGCCCATGGAACAGACCCGGCCCGAGCAGGCGGAACAGCTGCTGCCGCTGGCCGACGCCCTGTTCGCCGACACCCAGCAGTACGCACGCGAGATGTTCGGCCAGCGGCTGCCGGCCAATGCGCTCACGCCCGAGCTGCTGATCGGCTGGGTGGACCATCCCCAGTCCTGGGTACAGGCCCTGGGCCGCCAGCGGCTCGAGCAGCACATGAGCGCGCCCGAGGCCAGCCTCTACCTCGCGCGCCTGGCCCAGCACCCGGCCCCCGGCGTGCAGCTGTTCGTCACGCAATGGCTGCTGGCCCTGCCCGACGAGCCCGCACCGCAGCGCGCGGCGCGCCTGCAGGAGCTGCAGCCCTACTTCCTGGCCGTGCTCAGCCAGGTGCACCGCGCGCGCGCCAGCAAGACGCGCGTGCTGCATTTCCTGCGCGGCCAGGTCGATGCGCCCGAGACTGCGGCCGTGGTCGCGGCCATCTTCGCGCGGCAGGTGGTCAGCGCCAGCCAGGCCGACCAGCCCGACTATGTGGCCGGGCTGCGCGACATCGTGCAGCGCCATCCCCATCTGGCGCAAAGCTTCATGCAGCCCCTGGCGGCGGAGCGGCGCGGCCAGGCCCCGTCTTCCACCTGAGCGCCTGTTCACAGCACGGAGTCGAACGGACATGGAATTTCGCTATCAGTACTACGGCAGCACGCAGGTCAGCGACACGGCCACGCAACAGGCGTTTTCCTTCGCGCCCGACCTGCTGCGGCCTCCCACGCGCTTCGACGGCCTGCTCCGGCGCGACGGCCCGGCCTTCCTGCAGGTGCGCGAAGGCCTCAGCGCGCTGCACAGCGTGGTGGTCAGCGACATGCGTACGCGCGGCCGCGACAAGACGGCCTACCGCGAATGGCTGCAGGAGCATGAGTCCCAGCTGCTGGCCGGCTTCATGGCCGACACCGGCGGCGCCCAGGCGCGCGCCAAGGAAATCAGCGCCGAACTCAAGGACCTGCGCGAGACCCGCAACCAGGTGCTCTCCCCCTTCTACAAGGCCCAGCGCAAGTACTTCGACTGGCTGTTCGTGGCCAACCGCGATGTCTGGTATGTGCTGGACCCCGTGATCACCGTGCACCCGGACCGGCTGCTGTTCGAGGCCTTCAGCCAGGACGAGTCCAGCTACTGCGCGGTCAGCATCCGGCACGAGGCCTTCGAGCATGCGGGCGAGCGCATCTGCGGCACCACCAACATCGACTACTCGGCCAGCCTCTACGAAGAATTCCAGAAGATCCGCAGCTACCGGGACACGCGGCTGACGCTGGACCCGGCGGGCTTTGCCGTGCAGGTGGGCGCCGATCCGGCACTGCGCGAGGAAAAGATCGACCTGCCCGACAGCTGGCTGCGCGGCTTCGTGCAGGTCTCCAGCGCCATGGCCCTGCCCGCCACCGTGGTGGAACTGCACCCCATGGACCTGTTCAACATCTGCGCGCGGCTGCGTGCCCGGCGCGAGCGCCATGGCCCGCGCGCGCTGCGCTTCGAGCTGACGCCGGGGCAGCCGCCCGCCGTGGTGTTCGAGCCCTGGGAGGAACGCCTGGCCACCCGGCGCTCGCACGTCGTCAGCGATGCCTTGGGCACGGGCGGCGGCACCATCCGCCTGTGGGGGCGCCGGCGCCTGCTCACGCTGGAACGGCTGATCCCGCAGGCCACGCGCGTGCGCGTGCACCTGCTGGGCAGCGGCATGCCCAGCTTCTGGGTGGTGGAGCTGGGCCAGGTCACGGTCACGCTGGGCCTGTCGGGCTGGAGCGCCAACGACTGGGCCGCCAGCGCGCGCTTTCACCTGATGGCGCCGCAGGCCGAGGTCACGCCCGCCCAGGTCGAGGCCGTGGGCCGGCAACTGCAGTCGTGCTGGCAGGCCGGCGCGCAGGAACTGGCCCAGGCCACGGGCCTGGCCCCGGCCCAGGTGCACACGGCCATGACGCGCTGGATGCAGGCCGGGCGCGCGGTCTACGACCTGGACGCCGGGCGCTACGCCTGGCGCGAGCTGCTGCGCGAGCCGCTGACGGCGCAGCAATTGCAGCCCGTCAACCCCGAGGAGGACAAGGCGCTGGCCCTGGTGCGCGGCAAGGCCATTGCCCCGCCGCGCATCGACCGCAAGGACGGCTTCAGCCGCATCACCGGCCAGATACCGCGCGCCGACGGCAAGCGCCTGTTCGACACCCAGCTCGAACTCAACGCGGACGAGCGCCTGACCGATGCGCGCTGCAGCTGCAACCACTACCAGCAGCACCGGCTGCGCCAGGGGCCCTGCGAGCACATGATTGCGCTGCGCCTGGTGGCGCAGGCCCAGCTCGATGCCGCACGCCAGCCGGCAGGCCCGCAGCAGGCGGCCGCAGCAGGACAAGGAGAAATCGCGTGAACCGCCTCAATTGCTCTACACTGCCACGCGGAGCGACGCGCAGGCTCTTGCAACCCGGGTGGTGTTTCGCCACCCTTGTGAACTGCCGTTTCATGCACCACGGGCGCCGTTTTCACTGTGCCACCCCAGCGACGGTATGCGTTTTCCTGAGTGGCTTGCCACAAGCGAAACACGCATACCGTCGCGGGGTGGCGTCGAGCGAACAGCTCCCGTCCCGTGAGCCCTGCGGGCTCTTCGACGAGAAGCGCGTCGCTCCATTTCTTTGCCCACCGCACAGCGGCCGGGCCCGCCTTGCCGGGGTGGCCGCATGAGCCAGCCGCAACCCACCCGCGCCGAGATCTACGAGCGCATCAAGGCCTCCAGCAAACAGGAAGTCATCCTCGACGAGATGCAGCGCCTGGGCTTCTGGCCCAAGGACGAGGGACAGCCGCAGCTGGCCGCCGCCCACATCCAGCGCGAAGGCGAGCTGCAGCGCGAGCTGGCCGAGCTGCGCCAGCAGATCGCCGTGCGCCAGAACCCCGAGCGCGCATTGCGCCAGATGCGCAAGGAGCGCATGCAAAAGGCGCTGGCCCAGCGCGAGGAAACCAAACGCCGCCAGGCCCAGGAACGCCATGACAAGGCGCTGGCCTGGCATGCCAGGCGGTCCACGCACGTGGGCTATCTGGGCCCCGGCGTCTCCGCGGCCCTGCAGGATGCCGCCCGGGATGGCACGGAGCGCAGGCAGGCCGATCCGCAGCGGCTCGCCCGGCATGGCCTGCCGCAGCTGGCCGATGCCGCCCAGCTGGCCCAGGCCATGGGCATCACGGTGGCCGAGCTGCGTTTCCTGGGCTTTCACCGCGAGGTGGCCCGCACCCACCACTACCACTCGTTCACCCTGCCCAAGAAGACCGGCGGCGAGCGGCTGATCTCCGCGCCCATGCCGCGCCTCAAGCGCGCGCAGTACTGGGTACTGGACAACATCCTCGCCAAGGTGCCCGCGCACGATGCCGCGCACGGCTTCCTGGCCGGCCGCTCCATCGTCAGCAATGCCGCGCCGCATGCGGGCCACGACGTGGTCATCAACCTGGATGTGAAGGACTTCTTTCCCAGCATTGCCTTCGGCCGCATCAAGGGCGTGTTCCGGCATCTGGGCTATGGCGAGGCCATGGCCACCCTCCTGGCCCTGCTGTGCAGCGAAAACCGCGCCCAGGCCTGGCAGGTGGATGGCGAGAAGCTCTTCGTTGGCGGCAAGGCGCGCGAGCGCGTGCTGCCCCAGGGCGCGCCCACCAGCCCCATGCTCACCAACCTGCTGTGCCGCCGCCTGGACCGCCGCCTGCTGGGCCTGGCCAGGCAGCTGGGCTTTGTGTACACGCGCTATGCGGACGACCTGACCTTCTCGGCCTCGGGCGAGGCCGCGCGCGACAACGTGGGGCGGCTGCTGGGCCGCGTGCGCTGGATACTGCGCGACGAAGGCTTCACGCCCCACCCCGACAAGGAGCGCGTGATGCGCAAGGGCCGCCGCCAGGAGGTCACGGGGCTGGTGGTGAACGCGGACAAGCCCGGCGTATCGCGCCAGACGCGCAGGCGCCTGCGCGCCGCCCTGCACCGCGCCACGCAGGCCGGGACAGGCCTGCCAGGCCAATCTGTCCAGCCTGCCCAGGCGCCCCACTGGCAAGGCCAGCCGGCCCATGCCTCGCAGTTGCTGGGAATGGCGCAGTTCGTCCACCAGATCGATCCCGTGCAGGGCGGGCCGCTGCTGGCACAGGCCCGGCAGCTCACGCGCAGCCCTGTGGACCGGGCGAACGACGCCCTGCTCGAGGCCAGCCGGCAGGACCGCGCCGCCGCGCGCGCCAAGCCCGCCGCAAACGCCACGTTCCGGCGCCTGGCAGCCGGCGGGCAGGCACCTGCGCTGGCCAGCGGCAAGCCATGGTGGCAGCCGGCCGCACCTGCAGCGCCCGTGCTGGAGAAGACCGATCAGCAGCGGCGCGAGCAGCGCCAGGAGGAACGGCAGGCCGCCCGGCAGGCGGCTGGCCCTGCCCCCGGCGCCGCAAGCACCCTGCCCGCGGCATCGACCTCTCCATCGCCATCGCCGGCCGCACCGGACCCAAATCCGCCCGCATCGAAAAGGCCGCCGATGGCCGGCCTGCTCACCTACTGGGCGCAGATCGTGATCTGCTTCCTGCTGGGCACCGTGTTCCAGGCCCGGCTGATCACGCTGATCGGCATCGTCCTGGTCGTCATCCTCAGGTACCGGCGCATCCAGCGCTGGGATGTCTTCGGGGCGGCGATGGTGGTGGCCGTGCTGGCCGGCCTGGGATTGCGGCTTTCGTAGCGATCAGCGCACCGCGCTGCGCAGTGCCAGAAAGCGGCGCGGCGAGGTGCCCACGGCCTTGCGGAACATGGTCACGAAGGCCGGTGCGCTTTCGTATCCCAGGGCATCGGCCACGGTCTGGATGCGCAGCCCCTGGGACAGCTGCTGCAGCGCGGTGAGCACATGCAGCTGGCGGCGCCACTGGTTGACGGTGAGGCCGGTCTCGGCCAGGAACAGCCGCGTCATGCTGCGCTCGCTCATGCCGATGCGCTGGGCCCAGTCGGCCAGCCGCGCCTGCAGCTGGGGCTGCTCGCACAGGGCGCCGGTCATGCGACGCAGGCGGCGGTCGCGCGGCAGGGGCAGGTGCAGGCCCTCGGGCTGCGCGTTCTGGATTTCATCGAGCAGGACCTGCATGAGCCGGCCATCGCCGCTGTCGGGCTCGTAGTCCTGCGGCAGGCCCTGCACGCGCTCCAGCAGGGCATGCAGAAAGGGCGAGACGGCCAGCGCATGGCAGGGGCCGGGCGCGGGGCGCGCCGCGCCGGATTCCACAAAGACGATATGGCCGCTGGCCGCACCGCTGCAGCTGACGCGGTGCAGCGTGCCGCCCGGAATCCAGGCGGCGCTGCGCGGCGGCACCACGCAGACTCCGGCCTCGGTTTCCAGCGTGATCAGGCCCGCATTGGTGACCATGAGCTGGCTCTTGCGGTGGGCATGGAAGTCCATTGCCCAGTCACCCGGGCCCGAGCGCATCGGCAGGACGATCACGGGACGGTCCACATGGTCGGGATCCCACCTCTCGGGCAGGACTTTGAGCAGGGCGGAATCCACGGCATTCATGGTGTTTCTCTCAGTTCATGTCAATCGGTCATCAATCGGACCCGAGCAGCTCCCGTGCACGCTGCTGCGCCTCCTCGGGGGAGGCCACCAGCAGCATGGGATAGCCCCAGGCCTTGCCGAACATCTGTGCGAAGGCCTCGGCCTCGGCGCGCTTGTGCGCATCGGGCTCGGCGTGGACAAGGGCGCGCACCAGGCTTTTGAGCTCGGGGCGGCGGGCCTTCATCCACAGCACGACCTGCTTGCGCTCCTCGGGCGAGCGCTCCTCCTGGGACATGTCGCCGTCGCTGAAGAAGACAAAGGCCTGGCCGCGGGCCAGCAGGGCCGAGAAGTCCTCCAGCAAGCGGTCCACGGGCACGGCCTTGTCGCGCTCGTAGCCCATGCGGACCAGGGGAAAGCTGCTGCTGTCGATGTACATGGAAACCTCCGGCCGATGCCATTCAATACAAATGAGACCCATTACTGTATGAATGAACGGCAGCTGCGTCATTGCAGCACTCGGCCAAAGAATTTCGCAGTCCGGCCAGGACGCCTGCAGGGGCGGTACAAGCCCCGGTTGCCCTGTTCCTGCGCTTTCGCTCAGAATGGCCGCATTCTTCGAGTTCAAGTGAACTTGAAGTCAAGCCACGAAGGAAAGCCACCATGAAAACCGAGGATGATCCGCTGCTCAGCATCGGCGACGTGGCGCAGCGCAGCGGGGTCAAGGCCTCGGCGCTGCGCTTTTACGAGTCGCTGAACCTGATCGAGTCCGTGCGCAGCGCCAGCGGCCACCGGCGCTACCACCGCTCGTCGCTGCGGCGCATCGCCTTCGTGGTGTTCGCCCAGCGCATAGGCTTCACGCTGGAGGAGATCGCCGAGCAGCTGGCCAAGCTACCCAGCCGCCATGTCCCCACGGGCGGGGACTGGCAGAAGATGTCGCGGGTCTGGAAGCAGCGGCTGGACGACCGCATAGGCGAGCTGCAGCGGCTCAGCGAGAGCCTGGACCAGTGCATTGGCTGCGGCTGCCTGTCGCTGCGCCACTGCGTGCTGCACAACCCCGGCGACCTGTGCGCACAGAACGGCCCCGGGCCGCGCCGCTGGCTGGGCGACCCGCCGCCCGTGGCCATGGGCGGGCCCTGCCCGGGCCACTGCCACGACGAAGGCTGATCAGGACACGCGCCGTGTCGTGACGAAGTCCAGCACCGCCTGCAGCATGCGCTGCAGCGTGGGCTGGATCTGTTCGGCGCGCTCGGGCAGGTAGTCGAAGGGCAGGGCTTCCTGCATGTAGCTGCACTGCGTCATCTCCAGCTGCACGGCGTGGATGCCGGCCTCGGGCTGGCCGTAGTGGCGCGTGATGTAGCCGCCCGTGAAGCGGCCGTTGAGTATGGCGGTATGGCCTGGCGCGGTCTGCGCAATGGCCAGCAGATGCTCGGCCAGTTCCAGCGCGCAGCTCGTGCCCTTGCCGGTGCCCAGGTTCAGGTCGGGCAGCTTGCCTTCGAAGAAACGCGGCAGCACCGAGCGGATGGAGTGCGCATCCCACAGCGCCACGGTGCCGTGCACGGCCTTGAGGCGGTCCAGCTCGGCGCGCAGCTGTGCGTGGTACGGGCCCCAGATGGCCTCGCGGCGCGCGGCGATCTCGGCGTCCGCGGGCACATCGGCCGGGTCGGCGTACAGCGGCGTGTCGTCGAAGGTGTCCACGGGGCACAGGCCGGTGACGCTCTGGCCCGGGTAGAGGCTGGCGCCATCGGGCGGACGGTTCAGGTCCACCACATAGCGCGAATGCGTGGCCACGAGGATGGAGGCGCCCATGGCCCTGGCGAACTCGTACAGGCGCGGCAGGTGCCAGTCGGTGTCGGGCACGTGGCGGGCTTCCTCGGTCAGGCGCGCGGCGATGTCGGGCGGCACATGGGTGCCCGCATGCGGCATGGAGATCAGCAGCGGCGCCGTGCCCTGGTGGAAGACGAAGGGAGGGGGAGCGGTATCGGTCATGGCGTGATTCTGGAACGTTTCTGGCGGTTTTGCGGGCCCATGGCATGCGGGGGCCTCAGGATTGCAGGGTGGCCGCGCGGGCCGCGACAAAGCCATGGGCTGCCGCCTCGTGCAGCGCATGCCGTCCGGCCTGCACGCGGCGCTCGCCGCCCACCCACAGGCTGTGCAGGGCGCTGCTGCGGTGGCTGCCGAAGACATGGGCCGAGACCATGGCCTGCACCGGCAGGCCGGCCAGCGCCACATGGTCTGCATCCAGCGCCAGGAAGTCGGCCTGCTGGCCCACGGCCAGCCCGGCCACGGGGCGGCCTGCGGCCCGGGCACCGCCCTGCACGGCAGCGGTCCACAGCGCGGTGCCCACCTGCGGGTCGGGGCCGGCCAGCACATTGCGCTGGCGCAGCGACAGGCGCTGGCTGTATTCGAGCATCAGCAGTTCCTCGGCCGCGTTGACGCAGGCATGGCTGTCCGAGCCCACGCCCCAGGCGCCGCCGTGGCCCAGCCATTGCGGCATGTCGAAGATGCCATCGCCCAGGTTGGCCTCGGTGGTGGGGCAGATGCCGGCCACGGCGCCGCTGCGCGCGGCGCCCGTGTATTCACCGGGCGTCATGTGGGTGGCGTGGACCAGGCACCAGCGTGCGTCCACGGAGGCATGCTCCAGCAGCCATTGCACGGGGCGCTGGCCGCTCCAGGCCAGGCAGTCGTCCACCTCCTGGGTCTGCTCGGCAATGTGGATGTGGATGGGCGCGCGCGCGTCCAGCGCCGTCAGGCCCTCCACGGCCACGCGCAGGCTGTCGGGCGGCACGGCGCGCAGCGAGTGGGGCGCCAGGCCCAGGGCCGCGCCTTGTGCGCGCGCCTCGGGCAGCAGGCGCTGCAGCAGGGCCAGCATGCTGTCGGTGCTGCGGATGAAGCGCGCCTGGTCGGCGCGCGGCGGCTTGCCGCCGAAGCCGCTGGTCTGGTAGAGCACGGGCAGCAGGGTGATGCCCATGCCGGCCTTGCGCGCGGCGCGCAGCAGGGCCAGGGACAGCGTGGCGTCGTCGGCATAGGGCCGGCCATCCCGGTCGTGGTGCACGTAGTGGAATTCGCAGACCGAGGTGTAGCCGGCCTCCAGCATCTCCACGTACAGCCAGGTGGCGATGGCTTCCAGCGACTCGGGCGTGATGCGCGCGGCAAAGCGGTACATGAGGTCGCGCCAGCTCCAGAAGCTGTCCTGGGCCTCGGCGCGGTATTCGGTCAGGCCCGCAAAGGCGCGCTGGAAGGCATGCGAGTGCAGGTTGGGCATGCCGGGCAGCACGGGGCCGGGCGCGCGCGGCGCGCTGCCGGGCGGGGCGTCGGCCTGTACGGCCTGCAGGCGCCCTGCGCCATCCCAGCGCAGCAGTACATTGCGCGCCCAGCCCGTGGGCAGCAGCGCATGCTCGGCGAACAGCGTGCGGCTGTCGGGTGTCGGGTCGATGCCGCTCATTGCACGGCCTCCAGGATCTCGGCCAGCGCGCGCACGAAGCGTTCGTTGTCGGCCTCGGTGCCCACGGAGACGCGGATGAAGTGCTCGAAGCCCGGCTCCTTCCAGGGCTTGACGATCAGGCCCCGGGCCAGCAGCGCCTCGTTCACGGGGCCGTTGGGGCGGCCGATGTCGATGAACAGGAAGTTGGCGGCCGAAGGCGCTATCCGAAGTGCGGGCAGGGCAGGCAGGGCGGCCAGCCGCTGCGCCAGCACATCGCGCAGGCGCACGGTCTCGGCCACGCCGCGCTGCATGAAGTCCTCGTCGCCCCAGGCCGCCAGCGCCGCCGCCTGGGCGGCCTGGTTGACGTTGAAGGGCGTGCGCACGCGGTCCAGCAGTTGCACCAGGGCCGCGTCGCTGGCCAGTCCGTAGCCCACGCGCAGGCCCGCCAGGCCCCAGGCCTTGGAGAAGGTGCGCAGCACGATCCAGGGCATGGCGCGGCCGCGCAGCAGGGCCAGCACGTCGGGGTAACCGTCGGCGTGCAGGGCGTACTCGTAGTAGGCCTCGTCCACCACCAGCAGGGTCTGCGGCGGTGTGGCGTCCAGCAGGCGCACGAAATCGCCGGCGCTGAACATGCAGCCCACGGGATTGGAGGGATTGGCCAGCATGGCGATCTTGGGGCCGCGCGCCAGCGCCTGGCACCAGGCATCGACATCGAAGCCCAGCGCGGGCGTCAGCTCCAGCAGCTCGACGCGGGCGCCCATCATGCGCGGGTAGATCTCGTGCAGGCCGAAGGCCGGGCGCTGGGTGAGCACGCGGTCGCCGGGCGAGAGAAACGCCTGGCACAGCATCTGCAGGATGTCTTCGGAGCCGTTGCCCACGGCAATGGCCTCGGCCGGCACGCCGGTACGCGCTGCGATGGCCGCGCGCAGCGCCGTGCATTGCGCATCGGGATAGGTGCCCACGTGCAGGG
Source organism: Delftia sp. WSY_22 (assembly GCF_043104185.1). Taxonomy (NCBI): domain Bacteria; kingdom Pseudomonadati; phylum Pseudomonadota; class Betaproteobacteria; order Burkholderiales; family Comamonadaceae; genus Delftia; species Delftia sp. WSY_22. The sequence goes on along the minus strand of NZ_JBICKN010000027.1, from coordinate 139,264 downwards.
CCAGGTCGGCCAGGGCGCGGGCCACGGCGGGGCTGGCGCCAAAGGGGTTCTCGTTGCTCGCCAGCCGCGCGATCTCGGTGACGCCGTAGCGCGCCCGCACGGCCTCGGAGGACAGGCCTGCGTTGTAGGGCGGCAGCGGCGGCACTTCGGGGCGTGCCAGGGTGTGGATCGCGTGGAGGGCGGGAGCGTTCATAGGTCGAATACCTTGCCGGGGTTGAACAGATGCAGGGGGTCCAGCGCCTGCTTGATGGCGCGCATGACGGCCAGTTCGGCCGGGGTGCGGCTGGCGCCGAGATAGGGCTTCTTGTGCAGGCCGATGCCGTGCTCGGCCGAGACGCTGCCGCCGAACTCGCCGACCAGGTGGTACAGCGCGGCCTCGACGCCTTCGCAGTCGCCGTTGGCGGTGGCACCGTCCACCGAGACATGCAGGTTGCCGTCGCCCACATGGCCGAAGAACAGCGTGTGGTGGCCGGGCCAGCGCGCGTCGAACGCGGCGCGGCAGGCATCGGCGAAGCGGCCGATGTCGGCCTGGGGCAGGCTGACGTCGAAGTTCACGGGCGGATGCATGTTCGTGTTGAGCTCGGCCGGCGCCTCGCGCAGCTTCCACAGCTGGCGCGCCTGTGCCACGGATTGGGCGATGACGGCATCGGCCACCTCGCCGGCCTCCATGGCCTCGCCCAGGGCCTCTTCCACGTCGGCGCGCAACATGGCCTCGTCCTTGCCGTCCACATCGATCAGGGCCAGCAGCGCATGCGCCTGGCCAAACGGCGGCTGCAGCTTCTGCCAGCGGATGGAGGCCTGGATGAAGCTGTCCCACATCAGCTCGAAGGCCGCCACGCCGTTGCCAAAGCGCGATTGCATGCGCGCGAGCACGGACAGCGCCGCATCGAAGTCCGGCACGGCCACCAGGGCCGTGGCGCGGGCCTGGGGCGCGGGGCGCAGGCGCAGCAGCACGCGCGTGACGATGCCCAGCGTGCCCTCCGAGCCGATGAAGAACTGCTTGAGGTCGTAGCCCGTGTTGTTCTTGAGCATGGGGCGCAGCATGGGCAGCACCGTGCCGTCGGCCAGCACCACCTCCAGGCCCAGCACCTGCTCGCGCATCATGCCGTGCTGCAGCACGCCGTTGCCGCCCGCATTGGTGGCCACGTTGCCGCCGATCTGGCAGCTGCCGCGCGCGCCCAGGTCCACGCCGAAGACCATGCCTGCGGCCACGGCCGCCTCCTGCACGGCCTGCAGCGTGGCGCCGGCCTGCACGGTCATCAGCGCGGTGCGCGCGTTCACGTCCTCGATGGCATTCATGCGCTCCATGGAGACGGCCACGGCACCCGCCACGGGCACGGCCGCACCGGCCAGGCCCGTGAGCCCGCCCTGGGGCACGACAGGCACGCGGTGGGCCGTGCACAGGCGCATGAGCGCGCTGACCTCGTCGGTGCTGCGCGGGCGCACCAGGGCCAGCGGGCGCTGGGGCGGCGTGCCGCTCCAGTCGGTGTGGTAGCGCGCGGGCACATCGTCGCCGCGCTGCGCCACTTCGGCGCCCAGGGTGGAAATCAATTCATCGAGAAACAGTGCATGGGGCATGGGACAGGCTTTCAGTGGCTCCCCTGCCCGCGGGTCCGCACGATGCGGCCCTGGCGCACGATGGTGCAGTCAGGCTTGCTGCCGAACCAGTAGGCCAGCTCGGCCGCATGGCGCACGGGCCAGAGCACGAAGTGGGCGGGACGGCCGGCCGCGATCAGGCCATGCTCGTCCTGCAGGCCCAGGGCGCGCGCGGCATGGCGGGTGATGCCCGCCAGGGCCTCGGGCACGGTGAGCCGGAACAGGGTGCAGGCCATGTTGGCCATGAGCAAAAGGCTCAGGCAGGGGGAGGTGCCCGGATTGTGATCGGTAGAGACGGCCATGGGAACGCCCGCGGCACGCAGGCCCGCGATGGGCGGCATGTGGGTGTCACGCAGCGTGTAGTAGGCGCCGGGCAGCAGCACGGCCACGGAACCCGCGCCGCGCATGGCGGCGATGCCTGTTTCCGACAGGTGCTCGATGTGGTCGCACGACAGCGCGCCATAGCGGGCCGCGAGGGCCGCCCCCTCCATGTTCGACAGCTGCTCGGCATGCAGCTTGACGGGCAGGCCCAGGCCGCGTGCGGCCTGGAAGACCTGCTCGGTCTCGGCCAGCGAGAAGGCGATGCGCTCGCAGAACACATCGACCGCATCGACCAGGCCCTCGGCCGCCAGCGCGGGCAGCATGGTGCCGGCGACCAGGTCGATGTAGTCCTGGCTGCGCCCTGCGTACTCGGGCGGCAGCGCATGCGCGCCCAGGAAGGTGGTGCGCACGGTCACGCCCAGGGCCTGGCCCAGGCGCCGGGCCACGCGCAGCTGCTTGCGCTCGTGCTCCAGCGCCAGGCCGTAGCCCGACTTGATCTCGATGGCGCAGACGCCCTCGTCCAGCAGCTGCTGCAGGCGCGGCAGGGCCTGGGCGAACAGCTCGTCCTCGCTGGCCTCGCGCGTGGCACGCACGCTGGAGACGATGCCGCCGCCGGCGCGTGCCACTTCCTCGTAGCTGGCGCCGTCCAGGCGCATGGCGAATTCGTTGGCGCGCTCGCCGCCATAGACCAGGTGGGTGTGGCAATCGACCAGGCCCGGCGTGGCCAGCATGCCCTGGCCGTCATGGCGCGGCAGGGACGCATATGCGGGCGGCAGGGCCTGCTGCGGCCCCACCCAGGCCACGCGGCCCTGCTGCACCACGATGCAGGCATCCTCCCCGTCACCCACGGCCTGGCCGGCCTCGAACATGTCAGGCGCCAGGCGCAGGTTCTGCCAGCAGCCGTCGGCCGAGGAGGATGGAGCGAGTGCGGAAGCAGGTGCAGAAGCGGATGCAGAAGCGGGTGCGTGGGGCTCGGTCATGGGGTGAGTCCTTGGATGTCGTGGTTCGTCAGCAGGCTTGCAGCAGCACCTGCACCAGCCGCGCGTCGTCGGTCTGCGGCACCAGCTGCTGCGGGTCGGGCTGCTGCGCGCTCCACCACAGGCCCTGGCCGGGGATGAGCGCAGCGCCATCCGCCTGCCAGTCGCCCTGCAGCACCATGCACAGGCCGGCGTCGGCGCGGCCGGCGTCGGCAGCGCTGTCCAGCACCTGGACCTGCGCCCGCCACCGGCCGCGCCGCGCCATCACGTTGAAGTCGGTGGAAGTGCCGCCCAGCAGCGAGCAGCCCAGCGCCACATCGCCGGAGAAGGCAAACGGCTGCCAGCGCGCGTCCAGCACATGGTCGATGCCTTCGCCGCGCAGGTGCACGCCGTCGCCATCGAGCAGCATGATCTGCCGGTCCACGCCTGCAAAGGCCGAGAACGGGCCGGGCTGGTCAATGGTGGCCACGCTGATGCGCCAGCCGAAAGCCTCCATGCCCGCCCCGGGCGGCCAGCAGGCGATCTCGCGCGTGCTGCCGCCCCCGTTCTTCCAGGGGCTGGCGGCGATCTGGTTCAGGTCGAAACGCTGCATGGCCGTGGTGTCCTGCAAGCGGCTCACTTGACCATGGGCAGGTTCAGCTGATGGCGCTTGGCGGCCGCCACGGCAATGTCGTAGCCCGCATCCGCATGGCGCATCACGCCGGTGGCCGGATCGTTCCAGAGCACGCGGCCCAGGCGGGCGGCGGCCTCGTCCGTGCCGTCGGCCACGATGACCACGCCCGCATGCTGGGAGTAGCCCATGCCCACGCCGCCGCCGTGGTGCAGGCTGACCCAGGTGGCGCCGCCTGCGGTGTTGAGCAGGGCGTTGAGCAGCGGCCAGTCGCTGACGGCGTCCGTGCCGTCCTTCATGGATTCGGTCTCGCGGTTGGGGCTGGCCACCGAGCCGCAGTCCAGGTGGTCGCGGCCGATCACGATGGGGGCCTTGAGTTCGCCGTTCTTCACCATCTCGTTGAAGGCCAGGGCCGCCTTGTGGCGCTCGCCCAGTCCCAGCCAGCAGATGCGCGCGGGCAGGCCCTGGAAGCTGATGCGCTCGCGCGCCATGTCCAGCCAGCGGTGGGTGTGCTTGTTGTCGGGGAACAGTTCCTTGATCTTGGCGTCGGTCTTGTAGATGTCCTCGGGGTCGCCGGACAGGGCCACCCAGCGGAACGGGCCCTTGCCCTCGCAAAACAGCGGCCGGATGTAGGCGGGCACGAAGCCGGGGAAGTCGAAGGCGTTCTTCACGCCCTGGTCCAGGGCCACCTGGCGGATGTTGTTGCCGTAGTCCACCGTGGGAATACCCATGGCCTGGAAGTCCAGCATGGCCTGCACGTGCTGGGCGCAGCCCTGGGCGGCGGCGGCCTTGAGCTGGGCATGGCGCGACGGGTCGGCCGCGGCGGCACGCCACTCGTCCACGGTCCAGCCCACGGGCAGGTAGCCGTTGATCAGGTCATGGGCCGAGGTCTGGTCGGTCACGATGTCGGGGCGGGCGCCGCCGGCCTTTGCGCGGCGCACCAGCTCGGGCAGGATTTCGGCGGCATTGCCCAGCAGGCCGATGGAGATGGCCTCGCCCGCAGCCGTGTGCTGGGCGATGAGCTCCAGCGCGTGGTCGATGTCGCGCGCCTGCTTGTCCAGGTAGCGTGTGCGCAGGCGGAAGTCGATGCTGCTTTGCTGGCATTCGATGGCCAGCACGCAGGCGCCGGCCAGCACGCCGGCCAGCGGCTGGGCACCGCCCATGCCGCCCAGGCCCGCCGTGAGGATCCACTTGCCCGTGAGGTCGTTGTTGTAGTGCTGGCGACCGGCCTCGACGAAGGTCTCGAACGTGCCCTGCACGATGCCCTGGGCACCGATGTAGATCCAGCTGCCGGCCGTCATCTGGCCGTACATGAACAGGCCCTTCTGGTCGAGCTCGTTGAAGTGCTCCCAATTCGCCCACTGGGGAACGAGGTTGGAGTTGGCCAGCAGCACGCGCGGTGCGTTCTCGTGCGTCTTGAACACGCCCACGGGCTTACCCGACTGGATCAGCAGCGACTCGTCGGCCTCCAGCTTTTTCAGCGACTCCAGGATCTGGTCATAGCACTCCCAGTTGCGCGCCGCGCGGCCGATGCCGCCGTAGACCACCAGGGCCTTGGGGTTCTCGGCCACGTCGGGGTCCAGGTTGTTCTGCAGCATGCGGTAGGCGGCCTCGGCCAGCCAGTTCTTGCAGTGCAGTTCGCTGCCGCGCGGGGCGCGGATGACGCGGCTGGCGTCATAGCGGGGATTGGTGGCAGCCGTGGCAGCGTTGGCGTTGAGGATGGCGTCGTTGGCGTTCATGGCGATCTCCTGGGTGCGTAGGGTGAGCGGTTGCGGGGTTCAGGCAGCCTGGTGGCTGGGCAGGTGGCGGGCGATGGCCTGGGGCCAGTCCGTGGCAAGCGCCCACTGGCGCATGGTTTCGATGTCGGGTGCCAGGTAGCGGTCACGGTCCAGGTGCGGAACCTGGCTGCGGATCAGCGCGTACTGCGCCTCGATCAGCTCGGAGCTGTTCAGGCTGCGGTCGAAGTCCATGCCCTGGGCGGCGGCCATGGCCTCCACGCCCACGATGACGGCGGTGTTGCGCGCCATCTCGCCCAGGCGCCGCGCGCCGTAGGTGGCCATGGAGACATGGTCTTCCTGGTTGGCCGAGGTGGGCAGGCTGGTGACGCTGCTGGGGTGGGCCAGGCACTGGTTCTCGGCAGCCAGGGCGGCGGCCGTGACCTGGGCGATCATGAAGCCCGAGTTCACGCCGCTGTCGGCAATCAGGAAGGCCGGCAGGCCCGACAGGCCGGTGTCCAGCAGCAGGGCCATGCGGCGCTCGGAGATGGCGCCGATCTCGGCCAGGGCCAGGGCGATGATGTCGGCCGCGAAGGCCACGGGCTCGGCATGGAAGTTGCCGCCCGAGATCACGTCGCCGTTGTCGAAGACCAGCGGGTTGTCCGAGGCGGCGTTGGCCTCGATCACCAGCACGCGGGCCGCATGGCTGAGGTTGTCCAGGCAGGCGCCCATGACCTGGGGCACGCAGCGGATGGAGTACGGGTCCTGCACGCGGCCGCAGTGGGGGTGGGAGGTGTCGATGGCGCTGCCGTCCAGCAGCTCGCGCACGGCGGCGGCCACGGCGATCTGGCCAAGCTGGCCGCGCGCCTCGTGGATGCGGGCGTCAAACGGCTTGACCGAGCCCTTGATGGCCTCCAGCGTCAGGCAGCCCGCTACCAGGCCGGCCGCGAACACGCTCTCGCCCTGAAACAGGCCCACCAGGGCCAGGGCCGTGGACACCTGGGTGCCGTTGAGCAGGGCCAGCCCTTCCTTGGGGCCGAGCACGAAGGGCTCCAGGCCCACGTGGCGCATGGCCTCGGCGCCGGACACCACCTGTCCGTCGATCTTGGCCTGGCCTTCGCCGATCAGCACGCAGGCCAGGTGCGACAGCGGCGCCAGGTCGCCCGAGGCGCCCACCGAGCCCTTGGCGGGGATCACGGGCAGCACGTCGGCGTTGGCCAGGGCCAGCAGCGCGTCCACCAGCTCGGGGCGCACGCCCGAGTGGCCGCGCGCCAGGCTCACGGCCTTGGTGGCCAGCACCAGGCGCACCACGGCGTCGGGCAGCGGCTCGCCCGTGCCCACGCTGTGCGACAGCACCAGGTTGCGCTGCAGTTCGGCCAGGCGGTCATGGGCGATCTTGGTGGAGGCCAGCTTGCCGAAGCCGGTGTTGATGCCATAGACAACCTGGTCCTCATCCACGATGTGCTGCACATGGGCCTGGGCGGCGCGCATGCGCTCGTAGGCGGGCGCCGCCATGGACAGGCGCACGCCGCCCTGCTGTATGGCCCGCAGCTGGGCCAGGGTGACCTGGCCGGGCTGCAGCGTCAGCGCGGTGCCGGGACGGGAGGTGAGGCCGGGAGTCGTGATGTTGTTCATGGTGATGCCCTGTCGGTGTCTGGAAGGATGTGCCAGGATGGATGTCTATGCCTGTCTATACAATATCAATCGAAGCGGAACAGCGCAAGAGCGGGAACCCCGCCTTTCCGGCCTCAGCCGTCGTGCGATCCGCCGTCGGTGCGAAAGCGGCTGCCCAGCCGGTAGCGCATGCCCGGATGCACGCAGTGCACCCAGGTCACGGGCGTGCCCAGGTACCAGGTGCGGCGCGTCAGCGTCAGGCAGGGCTGGTCGGTCTCCATCTGCAGCCAGCGTGCCTGCTCGGGCGTGGGCAGCATGGCGTCCACCACATGCTCGATCTGGTCGAAGGGCACGTTGCGCACCAGGTACACCGAAGGCTGGATCAGCGAGAAGTCCTGCTCCATGAAGTCCGGCGCCATGCGCGGGTTCACATGGCGGTCTTCCAGCTGCACGGGCACGTCGTTCTCGAAATGCACGCCCTGCAGGTGGAACACCGAGCTGCCGGCGGACAGCTGCAGCGAAGCCGCCGCCTCGGGCGAGGCCGACTCGCGGCGCACGCTGATCAGCTCGAAGCGGTGGTCATGGCCGCGCTGGCGGATTTCCTCGGCGATGTTGGCGATGCGCAGCAGCGTGGACTGCGGCTTTTCCTCGGCCACGAAGGAGCCCACGCCCGCCACCCGCACGATCACGCCCTGCTCGGCCAGCTCGCGCAGCGCGCGGTTGGCCGTCATGCGGGCCACGCCGAACTCCTGCACCAGCTCCTGCTCGGACGGCACGCGCTCGCCGGCCGACAGCGAGCCATCGGCGATCTTGCGCATCACATGGTCCTTGACCTGCTGGTACAGGGCCATGGGCACCTCCGCCGTCGTTGCGGAAAGACGAGAAGCCGTGGAGCGGGAAGACATGGTGTGGGCAGTGGTCATGGAAAAGCGTCAGTGTGCAGCAGCAGCCAGCGACTCTGCGCGAATCTCTTCGGTCAGCCGGGCTTTCAGCTCCATGAACTCGGGCGATGTCTTGACCGTGTAGTGGCGCGGATGCGGCAGGTTCACGGGGATGTCGGCCTTGATGCGGCCCGGGCGCGCGCTGAACACGGCCACGCGGTTGGCCATGAAGATGGCCTCGTCGATGTCGTGGGTGACGAACATCACGGTCTTGCGCTCGGCCTCCCAGATGCCCAGCAGCAGCTCCTGCATGAGCACGCGGGTCTGGTTGTCGAGTGCGCCGAAGGGCTCGTCCATGAGCAGGATCTTGGGATCATTGGCCAGCGCGCGCGCAATGGCCGTGCGCTGCTGCATGCCGCCCGACAGCTGCTTGGGAAAGTGGTTCTCGAAGCCGCGCAGCCCCACCTTGGCGATGAAGTAGTCGCTGCGCTCCTTTTGCAGCGCCTCGCTCACGCCCTTCTCGCGCAGGCCGAAGCGGATGTTCTGGGCCACCGTCAGCCACGGGAACAGCGTGTAGCTCTGGAACACCATGCCGCGGTCGGCGCCCGGCCCGTCCACGGCGCGGCCGTCCAGCAGCACCTGGCCCGTGGTCGGGAAATCCAGCCCCGCCGCAATGCGCAGCATGGTGGACTTGCCGCAGCCCGAAGGGCCGAGGATGGTGACGAAGTCGTTCTCGCGGACCTCGAAATCCACAGGCAGCAAGGCCTGCGTGCTCGTGCCCTTGTGGCTGGTGAAGGTGCGCGAAACACCTTGAATGGACAAAAGATTCATCACGATTCTCCAGGGCGCTTGTCAATATTCACGGCGGCTGCAACCGGCGCGACTCACCTCAGAGACACCGAGGAAGGGCCGCCCCGCACCGAGGGTGTCGTCCCCCTTCAAGGGGGAAGCGGCGCAGCCGCTCAGGGGGTAGATCCTTTTCACAGGGTGCTCCACTCGAACATGCGACGGTTCAGCGATTTGAAGATGAAATCGGACACCAGGCCGATGAGGCCGATCACGATGATGCCGAAGATGATCTGGCCCGTGTTCAGCAGCGCCTGGCTGTCGGTGATCATGTGGCCGATGCCCGAGGACGAGCCGATCAGCTCGGCCACGATCACATAGGTCCAGGCCCAGCCCAGCACCAGGCGCAGCGTCTCGGCAATGCCGGGCGCGGCGCCCGGAATCAGCACGCGGCGCACCACGCCGGTGTTGGAGGCGCCCAGCGTGTAGGCGGCCTCCACCAGGTCCTTGCGCGCGCCGCCCACGGTGACGGCCACCATCAGCGTGATCTGGAACACCGAGCCGATGAAGATGACCAGCAGCTTCTGCGTCTCGCCCACGCCGGCCCACAGGATCAGCAGCGGGATGAAGGCCGAGGCCGGCAGGTAGCGGCAGAACGACACGAAGGGCTCGAAGAAGGCCTCGACCGGCTTCCAGGCGCCCATGGCGATGCCCAGCGGCACGGCCACGACCGAGGCCAGGATGAAGCCGCCCATCACGCGCCAGACCGTCATGCCGATGTCGTGCAGGAAGCCGTACTCGGTGAACAGCAGCACGCCCTCGCGCGCCATGGTCATGGGGCTGGCCAGGAAGGTCGGGGAGACGAAGCCGCCCAGCGTCACAGCCGCCCAGACGAGAAAGAACAGCACGAAGAAGGCCACACCCAGCACCCACTTGGCCGTGGGGCTGACGGGCTCCAGCGGCGCCATGCGGCGGCGGCGGACGGGGGCTGGCGCCGCGGCGGGCGCGGGAGCGTGCGGTGTGGCGTGGGTCATGGGCTTGTTAGCCGGCTGGACTGCGGAAGTGGATGCGGCTTGCATGGTCATCCCCTGGCGGGCTTACTGGATGAAGCTGGCGTCGTACATCACGCCATAGTTCTCGGGGATGGAGCGGATGATGCCGGCCTCCTTGAGGATCACGGCCGATTCCTTCATGAACGGCACCAGCTCGTTGGCGAAGAATTTCTGGTTGGCTTCCTTGTCGGACCACTTGAGGTAGGAGGCCGACTTGCCGAACTGCTCGCCGCTTTGCTTGACGGCCGTGCCCATGATCTCGAAGGACTTGGTCTTGTCGGCCTCGATCATGGCCACCGCATCGAAATACGACTGGGCCAGGGCCTTGGCGGCGGCGGCGTTGGCCTTGAGCCACTTGGGATCGCAGCCCACGGTGTCCATGACCATGGGGTAGTCGATGGTGGTGGCCAGGATCTTGCCCGCCGCCGGGTTGGCGCGGATGGTGGACAGGTAGGGCTCGTAGCTCATGGCCGCATCGTTCTGGCCGGCCACGAAGGCCTGGGCCGCGGGCTGCGGCTCCAGCGAGACGGTCTTCACATCCTTCATGGTCATGCCGTTCTTGTGCAGCATCCAGGCCAGGCCGAAGTACGGCGCCGTGCCCGGCGCGCTCACGGCCACGGTCTTGCCCTTGAGGTCGGCAAAGCCCTTGACGTCATTGCGCACGGCAATGCCGTCGGCACCGTAGGACTTGTCCATCTGGAAGATCTGCACGATGGGCACGCCGTTGGTGTTCCAGGCCACATGCGTCTCGATGGTGGTGGCCGCGCACTGGATGGCGCCAGAGGCCAGGGCCAGGTGGCGGTCCTTCTGCGGAATCATCTTCAGGTCCACCGCCAGGCCGTTCTTCTTGAAGATGCCGGCCTTGTCGGCCAGGGTCAGCGGCGCGAAGCCGGTCCAGCCCGACATGCCCAGGGTGATCTTGGTCTCCTGCGCGGCAGCGGGCTGCAGTGCGGCGGCAAGGCAGAGGGCGGCGGCCAGCGGCCCCAGGGGCAGGCGGCGGAACGTGGGGATCGAACTCATGTGGCACTCCTCGGTCGGGAAAGCAAGTTGGCAATGGCAGTTTCGGGGTCCGCGGGCAGACCGGTGCGGAAGCCCGAAGTGTGTTTTTGCCGACCAAACATGTATATACAGGATTACCCGGCAAACCTGGCAAGGGCGGAAACCTGCATCCATCTGCGGTCAACACAGAGAGCGAGAGCAAGCACCGTGCCAACCCATCTTGTCCATACAAGCTGGGGAAAGTCCCTGGTCGCGATTCACCACCGTGGTGCAGGCCACCGCACGGCGCGCCGCTACGGTGCAATCACAGCCCGCGCCACCTTCAAAAAAGGTGCAATCAGCGGCGAGGCATTGCCCGCCGGCACGGCCAGCACCACGCCCTGGGGGGCCACGCGGCCCCGGATGCGGCGGCAGGCCAGGCGCTGGCCATCGTGGGCACGGTCCACCACCGGCCGCGTGGTCAGCACGCTCAGGCCGTGGCCGTTGGCCACCATGGAGCGCAGCATCTCGATGGAGGCGAACTCATGGGCCACCAGCGGCGTCACGCCGGCCTCGCGGAACAGCGACAGGAAATACTCGCGGCTGTGCGGCAGGTTGATCAGCACCAGCGGGTAGCGGGCCACCTCGGCCAGGCCCACGCTGGTCCTGGCCGCCAGCGCATGGCGCTGCGGCAGCAGCACATAGGGCGGCAGCGCCGCCACGGGCAGCAGCTCCATGCGGGGACGCGCCAGGCCCGTGTCGTACTGCAGGGCCGCATCGAGCTCGCCGCGCTCCACCTGCTGCGTGAGCGAGGCGATATCGCCCTCCACCAGCTCCAGCGCAATGCCGGGGTGCAGGCGCTGCATCTGCGCCAGCAGGGCCGGCACCCAGCGCGCGCCCAGCGTGCTCAGAAAACCCAGGCGCAGCACGCCCGCCATCGCCGCCGTGCGCGGCCCCTGCAGGCTGCGTGCGCCGTCCAGCAGCGCCTGGGCCTCGCGGCTGCGCACCGCGCCGGCCGCCGTGAGATCCAGTCCCCTGGCATGGCGGCGCACGAACAGCGCCTCGCCCCACAGCGCCTCCAGGTCGGCAATCGCCTTGGAGATGGACGGCTGGGACACGCCGATGGCTTCTGCCGCGCGCGCCGCACTGCCATGGCGTGCAGCGGCCACGAAGTACTCAAGCTGCCGGAGGCTGATATGGATCATCTTTTTGAATGCATTGCATCAGGATTGAATATTTTCCATTGATTCAATTGCGGGCCAGCATGCAGCCATCCACCACCTGTCCATGGCTGCATCAATGACCGAATCCGCCTCGCCCCCCGCCCCTGCCAGTACCGCCCGCCCGCTGGACGGCGTGCGCATTCTCGACTTCACGCGCGTGCTGGCCGGGCCGCTGTCCACGGCCCTGCTGGCCGACCTGGGCGCCGAGGTCGTCAAGATCGAGCCGCCGCAGGGCGACGACTACCGCGCCATCGGCCCCATGAACAACGGCGAAAGCGCGCTGTTCACGGTGATGAACCGCAACAAGCAAAGCCTGGTGCTGGACCTCAAGCACCCCGAGGCCGTGGCCCTGGTCCACGAGATGGCGGCCCAGGCCGACGTGGTGGTGGAGAACTTCCGGCCCGGCGTGGCCGAGCGCCTGGGCATCGGCGCAAGCCAGTTGCGGGCGCTCAATCCGCGCCTGGTCTATGTCAGCGTCTCGGGCTTCGGCCAGACCGGGCCGCTGGCCCACCGGCCGGCCTACGACATCATCGTGCAGGCCATGAGCGGCCTCATGGAGGCCACGGGCGAGCCCGATGGCGCGCCCACCGTCGTGGGCGAGGCCGTCAGCGACGTGGTGGCCGGCCTGTTCGCCTCCTGGGCCACGCTGGCCGCGCTGCTGCAGGCCCGCGCCACCGGGCAGGGCCAGCAGGTGGACGTGGCCATGTTCGACACCACGCTGAGCTTTCTGGCCACCTCGGTGGCGCGCTACCTGTTCACGGGCCGGCCCGCGCGCCGCGTGGGCAACCGCCATCCGCTGTCGGCCCCCTTCGGCGTGTACCGCGCAGGCGACGGCCACTTCGCGCTGGCCGTGCTCAACAACAAGCTGTTCGCCGCCGCCCTGCAGGCCATGGAGCTGGGCAGCCTGGCCGGCGACCCGCGCTTTGCCAGCGACGAATCACGCTCGGCCCACGAACCCGCGCTGCGCGAGGCCATCGAGGCCTGGGCCGGCCGCCATGAAGTGGCGCAGGTGGTGGCCGCGCTGGATGCGGCCGGCGTGCCCGCCGCCCCCATCTGGAACATTGCCCAGGCGCTGGAGTCGCCCCAAAGCCAGGCGCGCGGCCTGCTCGGCGCGGTGCACGACGAGCGCCTGCCCGGCCTGCGCCTGCCCACCCAGCCCGTGCATTTCAGCGGCGCCGCACCCAACCGCGCCGAGCGCGCACCGGCCCTGGGCGAGCACACCGAGGCCCTGCTCTCGCAGTGGCTGGGCCGGGGCGCCGAAGCCATTGCCGCGCTGCGCGCATCCGGTGCCCTGGGCACCGCAGGCGCAGCCCCCTCTTCCCCATCACATTGAGCAACCGACATGAACTTCCAACGACTGGGCACCACCGCCGACGACCACGCCATTGCCGATGCCGTGGCCCGCTTTGCCGACGACGTACTCGCCCCGCTGGCGCAGCGCATGGACGAAGAGGCGCTGTCCGCCACCTGCCATGTGCCGGGCCTGTCGGCCCTGGGCGTGATGGGCATGAACCTGCCCGAGGCCCTGGGCGGCCCCGGCGTCACGCCCACGGCCATGCTGCTGTCCCTGGTGGCCATCTCGCGCGCCTGCGCGGCCACCTCGTCCATGATCGGCGCCCACTACCTGGGCACGGACGCCGTGCTCATCGGCGGCGACGACGCCCAGCGCCAGCAGTGGCTGCCGCGCTGCGCCAGCGGCCAATGGCTGGCGGCCTTTGCGCTGACCGAACCGCGCGGCGGCTCGCACCCGGCCGACATGCGCACGCGCGCCGTGCGCGATGGGGACGACTATCTGATCACGGGCGTCAAGCACTTCATCTCCAACGCCGCCGAGGCGCGCTTCATGGTCGTCTTCGCCAAGACCGACATGGAGGCCGGCGCGCGCGGCGTCAGCGCCTTCATCGTGCCGCGTGACCTGCCCGGCATCCAGGTCTCGGCGCCCGAAAAACTCATGGGCATCCGCGGCGGCCATGCCTTCGAGGTATCGCTGGACGGCGTGCGCGTGCCTGCCAGCCACCGGCTGGGCGCCGAGGGCACGGGCTTCAAGACGGCCATGAAGGTGCTGGACAACAGCCGCCTGGACGTGGCGGCCACCGCCCTGGGCGTGGCCGAGGCCGCCCTGGCCGCCGCCGCGCAATGGGCCAATCAGCGCCTGGTCGGCGGCGAGCCACTGGCCACGAAACAGGGCATCCAGTGGAAGCTGGCAGACATGAAGCTGCGGCTGGAGTCCTCATGGGCGCTGACCATGCAGGCCCTGGCCTTGCGCCAGGCAGGCCAGCCCTTCACCCAGCACTCGGCCATGGCCAAGCTGCATGCCTCGGAAATGGTGGGCTTCGTCACCGACGAGGCCCTGCAGATCCACGGCGGCTACGGCTACACGCGCGAAATGCCGCTGGAGCGCCTGGTGCGCGATGCGCGCATCCTGCGCATCTACGAAGGCTCGTCCGAAGTGCAGCGCAGCATCATTGCGCGCGGGGTGCTGGGCGGCAGCTGAATGCAGCAGCGGGTGGCTAGGAGAAATCTGAAAATGGCACCCTCGCGCCCGGAAAAGGCCATTGATGCAGAGCGGCTCAAACCCCAGGTCTTCCCTGGACCTTGCGAGGGGGCGCAAAATGGCGGCTGTTGCGGCCTTCGGGCCGCAGCGCATTTTTTGCGGGAAGCGCCCGCATCCCGCTCCCTCCCGCGCCAGCCGCCTCTGCCGAAAGAAGTCCCCGTTGTCCGCCGCGCATTCCGTCCTGCAAGCCGTGTTCGGCTACGAACAATTCCGCGGTCCGCAGGAAGCCATCGTCTCGCACGTGGTCGCCGGCGGCGATGCGCTGGTACTCATGCCCACGGGCGGCGGCAAGAGCCTGTGCTACCAGGTGCCGGCCATCGTGCGCCAGCAGCAGGGCCACGGCGTGGCGGTGGTGGTGTCGCCGCTGATCGCGCTCATGCACGACCAGGTGGGCGCGCTGCACGAGGCCGGCGTGAGCGCGGCCTACCTGAACTCCACGCTGTCCTATGACGAGACGCAGGAAGTCGAATGGCGCCTGCAAAGCGGCGACATCACCTTGCTGTATGCCGCGCCCGAGCGCCTGAACACGCCGCGCTTCCTGGGCCTGCTCGACGACCTGCATGCCCAGGGCAAGCTGTCGCTGTTCGCCATCGACGAGGCCCACTGCGTGAGCCAGTGGGGCCATGACTTCCGGCCCGAGTACCGCGCGCTGAGCGTGCTGCACGAACGCTATGCGGGCGTGCCGCGCATCGCGCTCACGGCCACGGCCGATGCGCTGACGCGCGCCGACATCGTCGAGCGGCTGCAGCTGGAGAGCGCACGGCATTTCGTCAGCAGCTTCGACCGCCCCAACATCCGCTACCGCATCGCCGAGAAGAAGGACGTCAGCAACCAGCTGCTGCGCTTCATCGAGCGCGAGCACGAGGGCGAGGCCGGCGTGGTCTATTGCCAGTCGCGCAAGCGCGTGGAGGAGCTGGCCCAGACGCTGAGCCAGGCCGGCGTGCCCGCCCTGCCCTACCACGCGGGCCTGCCCTTCGAGACGCGCCAGCTGCACCAGGACCGCTTTCTGCGCGAGGACGGCATCGTCATCGTGGCCACCATCGCCTTCGGCATGGGCATCAACAAGCCCGATGTGCGCTTCGTGGCGCACGTGGACATGCCCAAGAACATCGAGGGCTACTACCAGGAAACCGGCCGCGCAGGCCGCGACGGACTGCCCGCCGACGCCTGGATGGCCTACGGCCTGTCCGACGTGGTCAACCAGCGCCGCATGATCGACGAAAGCCCGGCCGAGGACACCTTCAAGCAGGTCATGCGCGGCAAGCTCGATGCCCTGCTGGGCCTGGCCGAGGCCACGGACTGCCGCCGCGTGCGGCTGCTGGCCTACTTCGGCGAGCAGTACGGCCTGGGCGCACCGGGAGAAGACGCAGAGACGGACATTGAAGGCCGGCCGCTGCAGCGCGTGGCAAAGACCGCCTGCGGCAACTGCGACAACTGCCTGGAGCCCCCGGCCCTGTGGGATGGAACGGACGCCGCGCGCAAGCTGCTGTCCACCATCTACCGCGTGCACGAGGCCAGCCAGCTGACCTTTGGCGCGGGCCACATCATGGACGTGCTGCGCGGCAAGGACACCGAGAAGGTGCGCCAGTACGGGCACGAGAAGATCTCCACCTTCGGCCTGGGCAAGGACTACAGCGAGCCCCAGCTGCGCGGCGTGATGCGCCAGCTGCTGGCCACTGGCGCCCTGGGCCTGCACAAGATCACCAGCGAGAACAGCGGCCACAGCTTCGACACCCTGTGCCTGGCCGAAGGCTCGCGCGAAGTGCTGCGCGGCAATGTCCAGGTACAGCTGCGCGAGGCCGTCGCAGCGCCGCGCACGCGCACCTCCAAGCGCGCCACCCAGCCCAACGCGGCCGCCGCCAGCCTGGGGCCTGATGCCCAGGTGCGCTTCATCAACCTCAAGGCCTGGCGCGCCGAGGTCGCGCGCGAGCACAACCTGCCCGCCTACGTGATCTTCCACGACGCCACGCTGGCCGCCATTGCCGAGCGCAACCCGGCCTCGCTGGACGACCTGCAGGGCATCAGCGGCATGGGCGCCAAGAAGCTGGACGCCTATGGCGCCGAGGTGCTGCGGGTGGTGGCCACGGGTTGAGGCGCATAGCCCTCATGCACATCGCCTGGGGCTGGGCTTCACCATGAGAAAAGGCCTGCACCTCCATGGCGGCAGGCCTTTTTCGTGAAGCCGGAACCCCTTACTGCGCCAGCACCCTGAACGTCAGCGTGTAGTTGTTGCCGTACTGCGGCGCGGCGGCGCCGGCGGGGGCGTCGGCGCGGTAGCGCACCAGGGCCAGGTAGATGCCGGACTTGGGCAGGGCGTAGGAGATGCGGCCCTGGCCATCGGTGGTCAGTGCATCCACGCTGTGCTGGCTGGCCAGGTCCATGGCCGAGCGGAAGATTTCCACCTTCTGCGCGGCCAGCGGCCTGCCGTCGTATTGCACGGTGAAGTCGAACTTCTCGCCCGCGAACAGGTCGGCCGGATGCGTTACGGGCACGATCTCCAGGCCCTTGCCTGAGGGCGCGAGCGCAGCCCGGCTGGGCTTGCCCACCGTGATGTAGGTCTCGGAGACCGACAGCGACTGGTAGTGGCTCAGCAGCCTGGCATCGGCCGGCGTGGGCGTGGCGGGATCACGCGCGGTCTCGACCTTGCCGTTGCGCTCCCACGAACGGAAGACAGCGCCCAGGCGCGGGCCGGTGCTCACGCGGTAGGTGCCTTTCTCGTCGGGCAATTGGTGCTCGGCCACGGTGCGGGTCTTGAACTGGCGCACATCGGCCATGGGCGTGACCGAGCCATCGGGCGCCGTCACGGTGAAGCGCGTTTCGCCAAAAGCCACTTCGGGGATGAAGAACTTGTCGGCAAAGCTGGCGTCCACGCTGATGACGGCCCGGGGCTGGGCCTCGAAGCTGGTGGGCAGCAGGTAGGGCGTGTGGGCCTGGGCGGAGATGCACACGGCCGACAGCAGCGGCAGCCACCAGGCCAATCGCTTGGATAGGGTTCCAGCCATGTCCGCTCAGGGCTTCTTGACGTCGTTCTTGTCCACGACGCCGTCGGCATTGACGTCGGCTTCCTTGAAGCTGCGATCGGCGATGGCCATGTCTTCTTCCACGGTGTATTTGCCGTCGCGGTTCCTGTCCACGATGCCGAAGCGCACATGGGCCTGCTTCATGGACTGGGCATAGCGCTCGTCGGGCTGGCGGCCCGCGTACTGCTGCTTGAGGCGGGCCTCGAACTCGTCCACGTACTCCTTCTCGCTGAGCCAGCCGTCGCCATTGGTGTCGCCGGCCAGGAAGCGCTGCTTGCGCACGGTGTCGTACTCCTGGCGCGTGACCACGCCATCACGGTTGGCGTCGTAGCTGCCCATGAAGGCAGACTGGCCATGCCCGCCCGCAGGCTGGGCCGGGCCGCTGGCGGACGGTGCCGTGGGCGATGCGCAGGCGGTGAGCAGGGCCGCCAGGCCGGCAGCGGCCAGCATGCGGTGGGACAGAGAGAACTCGATCATGAAACGACTCCTGAAGTAGGCAGATACAGCGGCGGCTGCGATGGTGGTGGAGGCTTTCCGGCCGACACCGCCGCTGTAGGGAAGGCCGGCCGGCCCCTGGAGAAACTCCTCGGATCCGCGCCACGCGGCAAGTGAAGGTGGCGTGGGTGCAATGGCATGGTGCGCAGGGTGCTCAGAACGCAACGTTCATGGACACGGCGAAGGTGCGGCCCGGGTTGCTCAGCAGCTCGATGTCGCGGCGGTCGCGCGCCACGCCGGGCTGCAGGCTGCGGGTGCTGGAATAGTCCCAGTAGCGCTTGTCGCCCAGGTTGTAGATGCCGGCGTTCAGGCGCACGTTCTTTGCGACCTGCCAGTAGCCGGCCAGGTCGAAGATGGCATAGCCGGGCACGCGGAACAGCTCGGTGGTCGAGTCGGTCAGGCCGGTGCCCGCGTTCTGGTAGCTGTCGCGGTTGGTGGCCACGGCCTGCTTGCCCGCGACGAAGGTGCCGGTCAGGTTCAGGCCCCATTGCCGGGCCGGTGCGTCATAGCCCACGCCGACGATGGCCTTGCGCGGCAGCACGCTGTCCAGCGGCACATCCTTGTCGCCTGCGTAGTAGGACTTGGAGGTGCCGCGGCTGAGGCCCAGCGCCCAGGTGGAGTACAGGCCCCTGGCGGCGGGCATCCACTGGCCGTGGTCCAGGCGCGCGCTGGCCTCGAAGCCGTAGATCTTTGCGCTGTCGCGGTTCTCGGCCTGGTAGATGGTGCCGATGTGGGCGGGCACGTTGACGAACAGGTCGGGACGGCCCGCGCGCAGGTAGCGCGTGTAGGCGATGAAGTCGGAGTACCTGGTATAGAAGACCGAGCTGTTGAAGGTCACGCCCGGCGTAGGCGAACCCTTGAGGCCGAAGTCGAAGGCATTGCTGCTTTCCTCCTTCAGGTTGGGGTTGCCCACCAGGGCGTACTGGCCTGCCGCGTTGTAGTTGCTGGCCATGTTCCACGAGCCGAAGATCTCGCCGGCCGAGGGCTCTCGCCCGCTGCGCTTGAACTGGGCATAGGCGCTGAACGTGGGCGTGAGGTCATAGACCAGGGCGAGGCTGGGGCTGAGGATGGTGTTGCCGCGCGTGCCGCCGTAAATCTTTTCCACATCGGCGGCCGTGAGCACGCCCGAGACGAAGTTGTCCAGGTCGCGTGTCTTGATCTCCACGCGGTCCACGCGCAGCGCGGGAATCAGCGCCAGGCGGCGGCCGCCGGCCTGGAAGCTGATCTCGTCCTGCAGGAAGGTGCCGTAGCGGCGGGTGGTGGTGTCGGGCTGGGGCTTCATGCTGCCGGACACGGCCCAGGGGCGCTCCGTGTCCTGGGTCGAGGCATTGACGCCAAAGCTCAGGCGGTGGCGGTCGATGCGCTTGTCGCCCGTGCTCGAGAAACCCCAGGTGCGCGTCTCGTTGCCCGAGACGTTGTGCACCTTGGCGCCCGTGGCCAGCGTGGTGGTGTCGGTGACGTCGTTGGTGTCCGTGTTCTGGAAGTACAGCCGCGTGTCCAGCTGGTCCACCCAGGCGCCGGCCGGTGTCCACAGGTGCTGCAGCTGCAGCGTGTTGCGGCTGGTGTCGCTGTTCTGGCGCGAGCTTTCGGTGATGCTGGTGTTGGTGGTGTCCCAGCCGTGGAAGGAGGTGTCGTTCTTGCGGCGATACAGGTCGGCCGACAGCACCAGGCGGTGGGCCGGGTTGATGCGCAGGCCGCCCTTGAGCAGCAGGGCGTTGGAGTTCCAGTCGTCGGGATAGCTGTTGACGATGGCGCTGTGGTTGCGCGTCTCGTGGCCGTCGCGGCGCGAGTAGGCGATCAGGCCGTCGAGGTCGCCCGAGCGGCCAGCGGCCGTGAAGCTCTCGTTCCAGGAGCGGTCGGCCGTGTCGTGGCCGATCTTGCCGCCCAGGTAGGAGGTCTTGCCGCCCACCAGGTAGTCCTCGGCGGACTTGGTGCGAAAGCCCACCGAGCCGCCGATGCCACCGGCCGCGCGCCGCGCCGTGGTGGTGCCGGAGTGGATGTCCACGCCCGAGAACATTTCCGGATCGATGAAGTCACGGCCCACGCCGAAGGTGTTGGCGCCGACACGGCTCACATAGGGGCGCGTGGTGGCGTCGGGCATCTCGACGCCGTCCACATCCATGCCGATGCGGTTGCCCTCGATGCCGCGGATGTTGTAGCCCGTGGTGCCCGAGCGGTCGAAGCTGCTGCGGTTGCGGCTGGTGCCCGAGGCCGTGCCCGGCGCGGAGACCAGGGGCTGGTAGCGCACCACGTCGGCCATGCTGCCGGCCTGCTCCAGCGCCGGGCCGCTGACGGTGGTGGAGGCGCCCGGGGTTCGCTGCGCGGGCTCGGCCGTGTCGACCACGTCGACCTGGGCCAGTGCCTTGGTGGGTGCCTGCGCCATCAGCCGGGCCTCATCGTCCAGGGCCTGAGGCCGGGGCTGGGCCCAGGCGCCGGACGTGGCCAGGCCGATCACGGCGGCCTGCACGGCCACGGCCAGCAGGCTGGGCCGCAAGGCCGGCGCAGCGCAGGGATTCCAGAAAAGGGAGACAGGGGCGCAGGAGCGTGAAGATGGAGCCATGGCAGGAATCGGGGAACGAGGGTTGCTGGCTAGCTGCCGACCTCTTCGCGGAGTGCTCTTGCGAGACCATTGATTCCCCCCGGGTGTGATTTCTTCCTGCTGGCTTTCCGCGATTCTCCCACCAATTGATAATGATTATCATTTGTTTTGTATCATTTACGTCACAGGGACAGATCACGGTCCCGCGCGGACCTCCTCCACAAACCCCACACAAAGACTCGACAGCGCAGCAAGATTGCCCGCTCACACTGCGGCGGCTGAATATCTGGAGCCCTTTGCTGTGACCAATAACGCCCAACTCCTGGCCGACGAAGCCAAGTACTGCTCGTTCGGGGATACCGTCCACTACGTCAATCCCCCCAAGATCTTTTCGGGCTGCGAAGGCAGCTACATGTACGACGAGGCCGGCACGCCCTACCTCGATCTGCAGATGTGGTATTCGGCCGTGAACTTCGGCTACAAGAACAAGCGCCTCGAGCAGAAGATGATCGAGCAGCTGCAGACCCTGCCCCAGGTCGCCAGCCAGTACCTGCACCCCACCAAGATCGAGCTGGCCAAGTTCATCGCCCAGGATGCGGAGCGCAAGTGGGGCCATGCCGGCCGCGTGCACTTCAACGTGGGCGGCGCCCAGGCCATCGAGGACTCGCTCAAGGTCGTGCGCAATGCCAGCGGTGGCAAGAGCCTGATGTTCGCCTTCGAGGGCGGCTACCACGGCCGCACGCTGGGCGCCTCCAGCATCACCTCCAGCTACCGCTACCGCCGCCGCTACGGCCACTTCGGCGACCGCGCGCAGTTCATCCCCTTCCCCTACCCGTTCCGCCGCCCCAAGGGCATGACGTCGGAGGAATACGCGGACTCCATCGTCCGGGAATTCGCGCGCAAGTTCGAGAACGAATACCACGCCATCTGGGACCCCAAGACCAACCAGTGCGAGTACGCAGCCTTCTACGTGGAGCCCATCCAGGGCACGGGCGGCTACGTCGTGCCGCCGCCCAATTTCTTCAAGGGCCTCAAGAAGGTGCTGGACGACCACGGCGTGCTGATGGTGGTCGATGAAATCCAGATGGGTTTCTGGCGCACCGGCACGCTGTGGTCGGTGGAGAACTTCGGCGTCAAGCCCGATGTGCTGGTCTTCGCCAAGGCGCTGACCAACGGCCTCAACGCCCTGTCGGGCCTGTGGGCGCGCGAGGAACTGATCAACCCCACCATCTTCCCGCCGGGATCGACGCACTCCACCTTCGCTTCCAACCCGCTGGGCACGGCCCTGGGCCTGGAAGTCATGAAGATGACCCACGAGATGGACTTCGGCCGCCAGGTGCGCGAATCGGGCGCCTACTTCCTCGAAGGCCTCAAGGAGCTGCAAAAGCGCCACAAGGAAATCGGCGATGTGGACGGCCTGGGCCTGGCGCTGCGCGCCGAGATCTGTACCGAGGACGGCTTCACGCCCAACAAGGCGCTGCTGGACAAGATGGTGGACATCGGCCTCGAAGGCGGCCTGGAATACAAGGGCAGCAAGCGCGGCCTGGTGCTGGACGTGGGCGGCTACTACAAGAACGTGATCACCTTCGCGCCCTCGCTGATGATCTCGCGCCCCGAGATCGACGAGGCCATGGTCCTGCTGGACCAGTTGCTCACGAAAGCCAAGGCGGCCTGAAGGCGCGATGCCCGCAGAGCGCCTGCACAACCAGCTCGAACCCCCAGGCCTGCTCGCGCAGTTCGCGGCCCATCCTCCCGAGGGCTTCGCACTGCTGCAGGACTGGCCGGCGCCGGCCTTCACGGCGCCCTTCGATCTTCTGACCACGGCGGACGACGCGCTCAAGGCGCGTCTTTTGTCGTTGCCCGGTGGCGGCTGGCTGTCGCGCCGGCTGCGCCTGTCCACCGACTTCGTGGGCACCACGGTCAGCGAGTACGCCGTGCTGCCCATGGGCACCCCTGCCGCCCAGCAGGCTGCCGCGCTGCGCGCGCGCGCAGGCCGGCGCTTGCTGACCATCGTCAAGGACCTGCCCCAGGATTCACCGCTGCTGCCGGACGCCGACAACGCCCACGCACGGGCGCTGGCGCAGGCCCTGGCCGATGCGGGCTTCATCCTGGTCGAAGGCCAGGCCCTGGCCCATGTGCCCATCGACTTCTCCAGCCTGGACGAGTACCTTGCGCGCCTGTCCAGGAGCCGCCGCCAGAACCTGCGGCGCAAGCTCAAAAGCCGCGCGCAGCTGCAGGTGCAGCGCATTCCCACGGGCGCGGCCTTTGCCGATGACGCCCGGGTCGATGCCTACTACGCGCTGTTCGATGCGGTGTATGCGCAAAGCGAGATCCACTTCGACAAACTCACGCGCGATTTCTTCGCGGCCGTGCTGCGCGACGCGGACAACGGCGGCCTCGTCTTCGAGTACCGCTCGCTGCAAGACGACGGCGCGCCCGGCGCGCTGCTGGGCTGGAACCTGTGCTTCGAGCACGGCGGCAAGCTGGTCGACAAGTACATCGGCCTGTCCTACCCGGCCGCACGCGAGGCCAACCTCTACTTCGTGAGCTGGATGGTCAACCTCGAATACGCCATCGAACGCGGCCTGAGCCACTACGTGGCCGGCTGGACCGATCCCGAGGTCAAGGCCCAGCTGGGCGCCAGCTTCACCTTCACGCAGCATGCGGTCTTCATACGCAACCCGCTGCTGCGCGCACTGGGCCGGCGCTTTGCCGGCCACTTCGAAAGCGATCGCCAATGGAGCGAACAGAACTGAATGCCCAGCCGGTCGTGCTGGATGTGGATGGCTCGGTGGGGTCCTTGCCCGGCGAGCTGCGCCTGCCGCTGCAGCACTGGCAGGAGCAGGTGCGCTTCGGCTGCGGCCTGCGGCGCTTCGCGCGGTTCCGCGCGGCGCTCGATGCACAGTTGCCCGCCGCGCATGGCACGGCCCTCATGGGCAGCGGCGACTTCCACCATCTGAGCTGGCCGCTGATCGAGCGCTGCATCGCGGCGCGGGCCCTGTCCTCAGGCCGGCCGCTGCGCGTGGTCGTGCTGGACAACCACCCCGACAACATGCGCTTTCCCTGGGGCGTGCACTGCGGCTCCTGGGTGCGCCGCGTGGCCCTGCATCCGGCCGTCTCGCATGTGCACGTGGCCGGCATCACCTCCGGCGACATCGGCCGCGCACACGCCTGGGAGAACTACCTCACGCCGCTGCGCGCGGGCCGCCTGAGCTACTGGAGCGCGGGCGTGGACACGGGCTGGGCGCGCCGCCTGGGCGTGGACTCGGCCTTTCGCAGCTTTGCCAGCGTGGCCGAGCTGTCGCGCACGCTGGCGCGCATGCTGCGCGAGCAGGCCCAGCCCACCTACCTGAGCATCGACAAGGACGTGTTCGCGCCCGAGGTGGTGCGCACCAACTGGGACCAGGGCCGCATGCTGGAGAGCGAAGCCATGGACATCATTGGCGCGCTGTCCGGCCAGATCGTGGGCAGCGACATCACGGGCGATGTGTCTTCCTGGCGCTACGCGACCTGGTGGAAGCGCTGGATGAGCGCGGGTGACGGCCAGGACACGCAGATCGGCGCGCAGACGCTGGCCACCTGGCAACTGGGCCAGCATGCGTTCAACGAGCGCCTGGTGGAGCGTCTGCAGCAGGCCGGCTGAGGCCCCACCGGAGCTGCGGCGACCGGTGCTGCGAGGTCAGGCGGCGGCCTGCTTCATGGCGCTTTCCAGCACCTGGACCAGATCGCCAAAGCGCGCGTCGTCGAACCACAGGCTGTTGCCCACCGCCACCAGGCGCTGCGCCCAGTCGCGCCCCTGGTCCACCACGTCCTGGCGTGCCAGGCCCAGCACATGGTCGTAGCGGCCATAGTCGGGCAGCACATGGACGAAGGGCAGCGACAAACCCCAGCCCCGCCCCCATTGCGCGCGCAGCAGCGCATCGCGCGTGGCGGCATCGCGCAGGCGCAGCAGCAGCACGGGCCAGACGCCTTGCGCACCCGGCACGGTGTCGCCCACCACCTCGATGCCATCGATGGCCGACAGCCAGGCGCCGCGCTCACGCGCCTGGCGCTGCAATTGCTGCTGGAAATCCGCCAGCCGCGCCAGTGCGCGCCGGCCCACGCGGCGGCGCCAGGCGCCCAGTTCATGGCGGGCAATGGCGTCGTCGAAATCATCGCCGGCGGCCTGCACCCAGTCGCTGCGCGACAGCGCATCGCGCAGGGGGCGGCCATAGGCCAGGTCCAGCCCGGCGGGGCGGTACAGCGCCGCATAGCCCAGCAGCTCCAGGCTGCGGCGCAACTCCCAGCCCCGGTCCTGGCGCACGCTGGCCGCATGTGTCTCGCGCAGTGCCTCGCGCAGCGCGGGGTCGCGCGCCAGCAGCACGCCGCCCTCGAAGGTGGTCAGGCCCTTGCCCACGGCCAGGCTGTAGAAGCCCACATCGCCCTGCCAGCCCACGGGCTCGCCGCGCAGGCGCGCGCCCAGGGCCTGGGCCGCGTCCTCCACCACCCAGGCACCCACGGCGCGCGCGCAGTCCAGGGCCGTGTCCACGTCGGCCACGCGGCCGCACAGATGCGTGGGCAGCACGGCCAGGGTGCGTTCGCTGCACAGGGCGCGCAGGCGCGCGGGGTCCATGTCCAGCGTGTCGGCATGCAGATCGCACAGGCGCAGCTGCAGGCCGCAGTGCGCCACGGCCAGGGCCACCAGCGGGCAGGTATAGGCGGGTGCGATGACTTCGCTGCGGCCCGGCGCCAGGCGGCGCAGGGTCTGCAGCGCCACCATCAGCGCCGAGGTGCCAGAGCATTCAAGCTGCACGGCGGGCACGCCCAGCCACTGCGCCAGCGCCGTCGCCAGGTCCGCGTCGCCCCAGGGCAGCAGGTCGGCCGCGCGCAGTGGCAGGCCCGCCGTGGGCGGCAGCATGCGTTCAGCCACGGTGCGTGCCGTGCTCGGCCGAGGCCGCCAGATGCGCGGCACCCGCGCTGGCCGAACCCGCGCCCGGGTTGCCGCCCACATGGCCCGGCGTGTCATCGTCTGCGCCGGGCCCCTCGGCCTCCTGCGTCTCGCTGACGGCCAGGCAGGCGATGCCGGCCACGATGAACAGGCAGCCGATGATCTGGGGCATGCCTATGCGCTCGTCGAACAGCCAGTACGACAGCGCCAGCACGGAAAGAATCTCCAGGTGCGATGCCGCAAAGGCCGGGCCGATGGGCGCGCGCTTGAGCAAGGTCATCCACGAGAAAAAGGCGCCGATGTAACCCACGAAGGCGCCATAGATCCAGGGCTGGCCGAACACGCGCGCCAGCCAGTCCACCGAGAACTCCAGCGGCAGCGCCGCATTGCCGGCCTGCTTGAAGCTCAGCTGGGCCAGCGTGTCGAAGGCCATGAGCACCAGAAAGCCAATGAAATAGAAACGTTTCATCTCAGTTATTCACGGGGCTGCGCGCCGCCCGCATCGTATGAAACTGGCGAGCCCCAAAGCCAGGGACACCGAGGAAGGGCCGCCCCGCACCGAGGGTGTCGTCCCCCTCCCGCGAAGCGAGAGAGGGCGCCGTGCACACGGGGGAAGGCGCGAAGCGACTCAGGGGGTGCTGTTTCATCTCAATGCAGGCCCACGATGGCGACGCCTATGGACACCAGAACGATGCCTGCCACGCGCATGGGTGCCAGCTTCTCGGCAAACAGCAGCCGGCCCGCGATCATGATGGCCACGATGTTGATGGAGCCCAGCAGCACACCTTCGGACAGCGGCACCAGCGAGAGAAAGGCCAGCCACAGCACGAACTCGGCCACATAGCAGCCCACGCCCAGCCACAGCCAGGGCCTGGAGGCCATGAAGCGCCAGCGTGCCAGGCCGTCGAGGTCACCGGGCTGGCTGGCAGCGGCCTTGAAGGCCAGCTGGCCGCCGCTGTCCACCAGCACGTTCAGCACCCACAGCGTGATGACCAGCGGCGAGAGATCACTGCCCATGCGGCGCAGCCTCCACAGCCCGGCCTTCGCGGGGGGCGGCGCCGCTGGCGATGCGCGCCACGAACTCGGTGGTGCGCGCGATCACGGTGCGGCGGTCGCGGTCGATGGTGACCATGTGGTAGCTGTTGTCCAGCAGCACCAGCTCGACATGGGCCTGGCTGGCGCCGTGCACGATGTCGTGGGCGTTGGCCACCGACGAGATGTCGTCGTTGCGCGCATGGATGACCAGGCAGGGCGAGCGCAGCTGGGGCAGGCGCGCCAGCACATGGGCCGAGAGGCGGCGCAGCTCGATGATGGACCACCAGGGATTGCCCGGCAGGCCGGCCGCCGCGCTGTCGCCCGAGTGCATCTGCTCGACCACGCGTGCGCGCAGCGCCTCGTCCTTGATGCCGTAGGGCGGCTGCTCCATGAACACGCTGCGGCGGCCAATGCCCAGCGCGCGGAACAGCGGCAGCAAAAAGGCCAGGCGCGTGTAGAAGGGGATGCTCCAGCCGTCGTAGCGGAAGGTGGTGGACAGGGCGCAGACGCCGTCCACCTTGTCGGGATGACGCTGGGCCACGGCCAGCGAGAGCACGGCGCCCATGGACAGGCCGCCGACCACCACATGGTCCACATGCTGCGACAGCCGCTGCAGGCCGCCTTCCACGCTGGCCAGCCAGTCGGTCCAGCGCGTGTCCACGAGATCTTCCATGCTGCCGCAATGGCCGGCCAGCTGGACCGCATAGACGGTGAAGCCCTGCTTGTTCAGCCCCTTGGCCAGCAGGCGCATCTCGGCCGGCGTGCCCGTGAGCCCGTGCACCAGCAGCACGCCGGTGCGCGCGGCAGCGCCCGTGCCGGGCATGACGAATTCATGCTCGGTCACGCAGACGCTGTCCAGCCCCGTGGCAGGCTCGCTGCGCTGAACCAGGGAGAGCCCATCACTCAAATTCATGTCAATTTTCCATGACGCTGCGCGTCGCCCTCTGACCATGAAAATGGCGTGCCCTGAAGCCAGAGACACCAAGGAAGGGCCTTGGCCGGCCGCGCCGCCCCGCACCGAAGGTATCGTCCCCCTTGGGGGGCGCCGTGCAACGGGAAGGCGCGAAGCGACTCAGGGGGTGGTATGTCATGCCAGCGCCTCCAGGCCCAGGACGACCTTGTCGAGCAAGGCCGTGGCCTGCTCGAAATGCTCGAAGGGCGCATGGGCGATGCCCCGGCTTTCGCAGTGGGCGATCAGCTTGTACTTGGCCAGCACGAAGTCGGCGCGGCCCGAGACGCAGAAGTCCGAGGTGCTGTCGCCCACATAGAGCACGCGGCCGTGCAGGGCCTGCTGCTCGGCCAGGCGCTCGCACTTGCAGTTGCCGCTGGCGCGCGCGCACTGCGCGCTGGCCCAGGGCGAGTCCAGGCGCCAGCTGCGCTCGCCGGTCGGCACCAGGCGGTTGGCGATGACCTGCAGATGGCCCAGGCCATGGCGCTCCAGCACATGGCGTATGGCGTAGTCGATGCCGTCGCTGACCACCTGCACCACCATGCCGTGGGCCTGGGCGGCCGCCACGAAGCCGGCGAAGCCGGGATCGATCTCGATGGTGTCCAGGTGGGCGCGCAGCTCGGCCTCGTCCATGTCCAGCAGCGCGACCTGGCCCTTCATGCATTCGCGCGAGCCGATCTCGCCGCGCTCCCAGGCGTCTTCCAGCTCCTGCCAGCCGGGCTTGCCGAAGCGGTTGAGCAGGGTGTCGGTCACGTCCAGCAGGCTGATCGTGCCGTCGAAATCGCTTTGCACCATCCAGCCGGGCGCGGCGGTGTCCAGATACAGGGGAATGCGCTTATTCATGGAACTGCACCCTTACGTTTTGGCCCACGCGCACGGCGGCGGCGGGAGCTTGCTCGAAGACCAGCACACATTCGATGACACGCACCGGCCCGCGCTGCTGGTCGTCCTGCAGCCGCGCCGTGCCATAGACGGGGCTGATGCGCAGCACGCGTGCCGAAGGCAGCTGCTGCTGTGCGGAGCCATCGGCATCCAGCGTCACCGTGGCACGCATGCCTTCGCGCACGGCGGCGGCGAAGCTTTCGTTGATTTCGGCGCGCACCTGCAGCGGGCGCTGCGGCAGCAGCACCACGGCCGGCGTGCCGGGCACGGCCTGGCTGCCCGCGTGGGTGGCCAGGCGCACCACGGTGCCGGCCTCGGGCGCGCGCAGTTCCTGGCGCTTGTGCTGGGCGCGCAATTGTTCGAGCTTGCGCTGCGCCACCTGGGCCTCGGCCGCGGCCACGTCGATCTCGGCCTGCGCATCGCGCAGTGCCTGCGCGGCCTCGTCCACGTTCTGCGCGTCGGCCGCGCCTTCGCGGGCCGCTGCCTGCCAGCGCGACAGGGTCTGCTTGAGCTGGGGCAGGCGCGCGGCGCGTGCCTTCTGGCGGGCCTTGGCCAGCTGGGCCTCGGACTCGGCCACGGCCAGGTCGGCCAGGCCCGTCTCGTCGGCCAGCCTCAGCAGCAACTGGCCGCGCTGCACGGACTGGCCTTCCTTGACGGACAGCTGCTGCACCACGCCGGCCACGGCGGGCGACAGGTCCAGCAGCCCGCCTTCCACCTCGATCTTGCCGCGCGCCACGGCCACTGCCGCCGGGCCGCTTTGCTGCGCCCTGGAGCTGGCCTGGCCCGCATTGGCGGGCGCATCGTGCGAAGGACCGCAGCCCGCCAGCAGCGCGGCGGCGGCCAGCGCCGCAGCCAGTCCGGCAGTGGAAGCGGCAAGGCCGCTCAGGGGGTGCTTCATTGTTTTTCCTTCAACGGGGAGGTCTGGCGCCAGTCGCTGCGGATGGCGCCGTCCTCCATGCCGAGCACGCGGTCGGCATGGCGCACCAGGCGCGGGTCATGGCTCACGCACAGCACGGTCGTGCCATGGTTGCGCGCCGCGCGGTGCAGGATGTCGATGACGCGCTGGCCGCTTTCGGCATCCAGCGCACTCGTGGGTTCGTCGGCGAACAGCAGCTGCGGCGCCTTGGCCATGGCGCGCGCAATGGCCACGCGCTGCTTTTCGCCGCCCGACAGTTCGGCCGGGCGCATGTGGGCGCGGTGGGACAGGCCGACCTCGTCCAGCGCCTGCTGCGCGCGGCGCAGGGCCTCGTCGCTGCGCAGGCCCATGTAGCCCAGGGGCAGCTGCACCTGCTCGATGGCCGTCAGTGCCGGGAACAGGTTGAAGCCCTGGAAGACGAAGCCCGTGTGGCGCAGGCGAAACTTCTCCAGCGCCCGCGTGCCCAGCTTGCCCAGGTCCTCGCCCAGCGCCATGGCGTAGCCGCTGTCCGGCGCCTGCAGGCCCGACATCAGCGACAGAAGGGTGCTCTTGCCGCAGCCCGA
The DNA here is from genome assembly GCF_043104185.1 of Delftia sp. WSY_22. Classification (NCBI taxonomy): domain Bacteria; kingdom Pseudomonadati; phylum Pseudomonadota; class Betaproteobacteria; order Burkholderiales; family Comamonadaceae; genus Delftia; species Delftia sp. WSY_22. Next base: position 109,631 of record NZ_JBICKN010000027.1, on the reverse strand, counting down.
AGGGCCAGAGATCAGGCTCAGTTCGCCCGCGTACAGCGATACCGACAGGCCCTGCAGCACCTGCACGCTGACCATGCCCGACAGGAAGGACTTGCACAGCCGCACGGCTTCCAGGCTGGGCGCCGTGCGGGGCACCGCCGTGGGCGCGGGGGAAGAGGCATTCATCACGTTCATGGTGTCTGGAAGTCTTCAGCGCAGCAGCGTGGCCGGGTCGGCGCGCAGCAGGCTGCGCATGGCGCCCAGGCCCGACAGCAGGGACAGCACGGCCACCAGCACGGCACAGGCCAGCACGGCCGATGCGTTCAGCGCCACGGGCACGCGGTAGGCCGTGGCCACGGCCAGCAGCACGGCGCTGGCCAGCGCGGCCATCACGAAGCCCAGGCCGCCGATCCAGCAGGCCTGCTCCACCACCACGCGGCCCAGGGCCGCGCGGCTCACGCCCAGCGCGTTGAGCACGGCGTACTCGCGCGACGAGGCAGCCACCACGGCCTTGAGCGACTGGCTGGTGACCACCGAGCCCACCAGGCAGACGATGACGGCCATGAACAGCACGCCCGCGCCGGCGCCCGTGTCGAACATCCAGTAGCGCTGCGAGCGCCGCGCGAATTCCTTGGCTGTCCATGCCTCGTAGGGGCCGAAGCTGGGCGTGGACTGGTTCAGGCGCTGCTGGACGGCCTTGGCCGAGGCGCCGGTGCGCACGCGCGCCACGAAGTAGGTGCTGCCCTGGCCCGGGTCACCGGCAATCTCGCGCGCCGTGGCCAGCGAGGCCAGCACGTTCACGCCGCCCAGGCCGCGCAGCCCGTCCACGGCGGCCACCACCTGCACGCGGTGGTTGTTGACCCAGGCCACGCCGCCCTCGCTGGTGCCCAGCGTCTGCAGGTCGGCCCGGTCCACGATCACGGCGCCGGGTTCGCGCAGGCGCTGCCGCTGCCAGGGCTGGAGCACGCGGGAAAACAGCATGGAGGCATCATCGGTGGCAATGCCGGACAGGTAGACCGACACGCCGCCGCCGTGTTCGCTGGCCGCGCCGCCGGCCGGCGTGCTGGAGCGCCAGTCGCCATCGACCCAGACGTAGGGCTCGACGGCAGTGATGTCCGGGTCCATGCGCAGGCGCATGTCCACGTCGCGGCCGATGGTGCGGCCGAAATTCACGCTCTGCGTGCCCGGGTAGCCGATCCACAGATCGGCCGAGGACGCCGTCACATACAGCGCGGCCGATCCGAAGATGCCCAGCACCAGCGCGGCCTGCATGGCCAGCAGCACGCCGGAGAAGCCCACCGCGAAAACGGAGGGAATGAACCGGCGCCACTCGTGCACCAGCGTCTTGCGCGCCAGCGCGATCATGAGGATGCCCCCTGAGCCACGGGCGCAGGGCCGTTGCCGAAATCGTCCTCCGGCCTGTCCTCGACAGGCAGCGGCGCGCCGCCCAGGGCCTTGTACAGCGCCACATAGGCCAGGGCATGGGCGGCCAGGGCGGTGGTCTGCTCGCTGCGCGCCTGCAATGCGGCGCGCCGGGACGCCAGACCACCGAACTCGCTGTCCAGGCCCAGCTTCTGGCGCTGGTGCTGCACGCGTTCGCGCTCGGCCAGCACCTGCTGCGAGTCCTGCAGCGCGGCGATGCGCTGGCGCTGGGCACCGATGGCGGCCAGGGCGGATTCGACCTCGGCCACGCCGTCCAGCACGCTCTGGCGGTAGCCCTGGATGGCAGCCTGCAGCGCCAGCTCGCTGGCATCGGCCTGCGAGCGGCGGCGGCCCCAGTCGAACAGGGGAATGTCGATCTGCGGCCCGAAGGTGGGCGCGTTGTCCTGCGTCGTGCGCAGGTTCTGGGTGATGTTGAACGAATACAGCAGCGAGCCGCCGATCACGAAGCGCGGGTACAGCGCCGCTTGCGCAATGCCCTGCTCGGCTGCGGCGCGTTCCACGCCGGCCTGCGCCACCTGGATGTCGGGGCGCGTGCGCAGCAGGTCGGCCGGAAGGACCGCCACGCCCAGCGCCTGCGGGCCAGGCAGCGGCGCTGTCGCATCGGCCTGCAGCCATTGCGCATCGGGCCGCGTGCGACCCAGCAGTGCGGCCAGCATGTGGGCGCTGCGGGCCTGGGTTTCACGCAGGCCCGCACGCAGGGCAGCGCTCTGGCCGGCCTGCAGCTGCAGCTGGCGCACGGCCTCGGCCGTGCCCAGGCGCTGCTGCTGGCGCACCTGGGCCAGTTGCAGGGCACGCGCATCCAGCTGCGCCTGCTCGTCGATCAGGGCCAGCTGGCGCTGGGCCATGCGGATGTCCAGGTAGCGGTGCACCACGTCGGCCACCAGGGCCACGCGCGCTGCCTGCAGGCGGCCCCGTGCATCGAGCACGGCAGCTGCGGCATTGCGCTCGCCGGCCTCGCGGGCGCCGAACAGGCCCAGGTCCCAGCTCACGTCGATGCTGGCGTGGAAATACGAGTCGATGGCTGCGATGTCCTGCAGCGTGCGCGCACCGGCCGTGAACACGGGCCGGAAGGCAGCGCCGGCCGTGCCCGCCAGCAGCCGCTGCTGGCGCAGGCGCGACTGGGCCTGGGACAGATCGAGGTTGGCGGCCAGCGCCTCCTCGACCAGGGTGTTGAGGGATTCATCGCCCCAGGCCTTCCACCAGCCCTGCAGGTCGGGTGCGGCGGCCGAGCCAGGTGCACCCGGCGCGGCGGCGGGCAGGGGCTGTGTCCACTGCGCAGGCACCGAGCCGTCGAGCTGTGCCGGGGGCGGCGATGAGCAGCCGGCGAGCGCCAGGGCGGCGCCCAGGCACAGGCTGGAGAGGCGTTGCGTCGCGGCGGCGTGGTTCACGGGATGGACAGGCGGGAGGGGATGATCGAGGGAGAGGACCGGGAAAACGAGGCCAGGGAACCATGTCCCCGGATAGCGATTGGACGCGGCCAAGCTTGCGCGAGGTTGCAGGCTTTATGGAGGAAACATGGAGAACGCGGCGCCGTGCGCAAGCCTCTCTTGCCCATCCCGGGCGGGAGTCAGTCGCGGACCGCGCCAGATTCCCGCGGACTCGGATGATTCCGAGTTTATTTTCAGAACACTCCGATTCCAATGCCGCATACAGGTCGGTATATTGACCGGATATCGCGCCCGGTGCCGCCTGTCCCAAGGACATTGATCCATATCTTCCTGGCTGGAGTCCACAGCATGCCTTTCACAGCCATCTTGCGCCATGCATTGGCCATGCCGCTCCTCTTGATTTTCTTCATGGCCCCTATTTCATCCTGGGCCCGTTGTTCCTCCCAGGGCTGGAATGCCCAGTTTCCGGGTTCGGCCAACACCCCCACCATCGTCAACGAAAATTATCCGATTGGCAGCGTTGTCTATTCCAGGACAATGGCTTTGCAAAATACCGGGGCCGGCAGCTACCACATTTCTTGCGACAATGATTTTTATTACATAGAAGGCATTGGAACGGAAAGCAGTGGAATATATTCCACCTCCATTCCCAACCTTGGCATGAGAATCACGTGGGAAAGAGCCGCGCCTTATTCCGGGTCCATGCTGAAACAGGGCATATTCCATTCACTGCCAAGCAACAACATGACCCTCGAGCTCGTGAAAACCGGGGAACTCACATCTGGCGGTTTCCTGAATGGCAGCTTCGCACGAATCTACTCTGGGACCAGCAATGCCCGTGACTTGCTGGCCACGGTATTCTTTTCGAGTGGCATCACCGTCAACGTCAGCAGCCGCCCCAGGCCGCCGACCTGCCGGGTGTCCACGGGCAAGATCGACGTGGCCATGGCCCCCGCCCCGTTCGCCGATTTCAAGGGAATCGGGACCGTCACGGCAGCCAAGGACTTCAGCATCGAGTTGACCTGCGCGGGAGGCGAAGCCAATACACGCCTGACCGCCTTCGTCACGCTGACGGATGCCACCCAGGCGACCAACCGATCGAGCACGCTGACGCTGGCCCAAAACTCCAAGGCCCGGGGTGTCGGCATACAGGTACTGAGAAACAACGTGCCCGTGAGCTTCGGCCCCGACTCCGGCAGCCTGGGCAATGCCAACCAATGGAATGCGGGCCAGGTCGCACAGGGGCAGAACAGCCTGAAGATTCCGCTGAGCGCGCGCCTGGTGCAGACAGCCGGCAGCGTGACACCTGGCGTGGCCTATGGCAGGGCGACCTTCACGATGAGCTACCAATAGCCGCTGATGGGACTGCAGGAAATGAACAGCGCCAGCCTTGCGCGCGATTGCAGACTTCGTGGAGCCAATATGGAGGGCTGCGGCTCGCAGGGCATCGCACCATAATGTGCGCTTGGCCCTGCCAGCTTTCCCATGAACTCCACAGCACAGCCAACGGCAACCACCCCCCTCGTGCTCGTCGTCGAAGACGAGCCCGCCATCGCCAGCATCCTGACGGCCTATCTCGAGCGGGACGGGCTGCGTTCGCGCATGGCCTCGGACGGGCAGGAGGCGCTGCAGCTGTTCCGCCAGCTGCGGCCCGACCTGGTGCTGCTGGACATCCACCTGCCCGGCATGGATGGCATCGACGTGCTGCGCGCCATCCGCGATGACAGCCAGACGCCCGTGATCATGGTCACGGCCCTGGCCGACGATGTGGACAAGCTGCTGGCCCTGCGCCTGGGCGCCGACGACTACGTGGTCAAGCCCTTCAATCCGCCCGAGGTCGTGGCCCGCGTGCGCGCCGTGCTGCGACGCACCCAGGCGCGCAAGAACCCGGCGCCCGCGCCCATCCGCGTGGGCCCCATCGAGATCGATACCGAGGCGCACAGCGCCGTGGTCTACGACAACGAGGGCCGCGCCCTGCCGCTGCCCCTGACGCTGACCGAGTTCCGCCTGCTGGCCTGCCTGGCGGCCCAGCCTCGGCGCTGCTTCTCGCGCTCCCACCTGATCGAGCACTGCCTGCCCGAGAGCGATGCGCTGGAGCGCGTCATCGACTCGCACCTGTCCAAGCTGCGCCGCAAGCTGCAGCTGGCCGGCCAGGAAGGCCTGATCGAAACCGTGCGTGGCATCGGCTACCGGCTATGGCCCTGGGACTGAGGCCCAACCGCATCTGGGTGCGCTTCGGCCTGTGGATCACGGCCACCGTGCTCAGCACCATCGCCCTGCTGGCCATCGGCGTGCTGGTGTTCTCCGAGATCCAGTACCGCGACTTCTACAACAGCCTGCCGCCGGCCGTGCAGATCGAGCTGGACGAACTCAACGCCCAGTCGCTGGAGGACAGCCCGCGCGCCATGCAGATCTATGGCCAGTACTGGACGGGCGATCTGCTGTTCGGCGAGAAATGGTCGCTGGTCATCGGCCTGCTGGTGTGCCTGCCCTTCGGACTGGCCGTGGGCTTTTGGGTGTCTCGCCTGGTGACGCGGCCCCTGGCGTCCATGGTCGAGGTGGCCAAGCGCGTGGAGCTGGGCGACTTCAGCGCGCGCGCCCTGCCCGGCAAGGCCCACGGCGAGATGGCCGAGATGGTGGAGGCCTTCAACCGCATGATCGATTCGCTGGAGACGCTGGAGACCGAGCGCCGCGCCACGGCGGCCTCGATCTCGCATGAGCTGCGCACGCCGCTGACGGTGCTGCAGGCGCGACTGCATGCCATCTGCGATGGCGTCATCGCGGCGGACGACACCGAATTGAACACCCTGCTGTCCCAGGTCGAGCACCTGGGCCGGCTGGTGGACGACCTGCACACGCTGTCCATGGCCGATGCAGGCCAGCTCTCGCTGCAAAAGCAGCGCATGGACCTGACCCTGCTGGTGGCCGAGACGCTGGACCAGCTCCACCCCCAGCTGCAGCAGCACGGCATGCAGCTGGACCTGTCCCTGCCCGGCCCCACCGACGAAGGCATGACCGACATCCGCGCCGATGCCGACCGCATGCGCCAGATCCTCTCCAACCTGGTCAGCAACGCCATGCGCCATGCGGCCAGCGGCGCCTGGCTGGGCGTGGCGCTCACGGTGGAGTCCGATATCGAAGGCCGCGCCTGGACCGTGCTGCGCATCAGCGATGCAGGCCCCGGCCTGCCCAGCGAGCTGCGCGCCCATCCCTTCCAGCGCTTTGCCCAGGTGCCCGGCAAGCGCCGCCGCGAGGGTTCTGGCCTGGGCCTGTCCATCGTCAAGGCGCTGACCCTGTCCCAGGGCGGCAGCGTGGAGGCCGACGATTCCGAGCGGGGCGGCGCCCGCTTCACGCTGCGCTTTCCGCGCATCTGAGTCTCGGGCCCCTGGGCCCTGAGGGACTACGCAGCCTGCGCCTTGCGCAGCAGCGCATGAATGGCCCAGCCCAGCGGCTCGCGCAGTTGCTGCGGCGTCTGCTGCGGCCCCAGCGCCAGCAGCGACTGCGACACCCAGCCATAGGTCATCGTGTGCAGCAGCCGCGCCAGGGGCTGGGCCGGCTCGGGCAACGGCGGATCGCAGTCCTGCAGCGCCATGGCCCACAGCTGCACATAGGCCTGGTAGTGGCGCCGGAAGGGCTCGGGCGCGGACACCTTGCGCTCGAGCATGAACAGCGCAGCCCACATCGGCGCCTCGCGCGCAATGCCGTCCACCAAGGTGTCCAGCAGCCGGTCCACGCGCGTGGCCGGCGCCATGCCGGCGCATCCCTGCAGCGTCTGCAGTCCCTGGGCATGCAGGGCCTGCACCTGGCGGTGGATGCACATGGCCGCCAGCGTGTCCATGTTGCCGAAGTATTCGTAGAAGGTGCCCAGGCCCACGCCGGCCACGGCCGCCACCTCGCGCACCGTGGTGCGCTCGTAGCCCTGCTCGATCACAAGCCGAACAAAGGCGTCCTGCAGCGCCTGCGAGGTGGCCTGCGCGCGCGATTGCAGGGGGCGGCGCCGCACTTTGGGCGGCTGCGGCTGCTGCCTTGAAACCCGAACACCTTTGCTGGGCATTTTTCCTAGACTTTTGCGTTGAGACCCACGATCACGGAGACACGCATGAGCACCGGCCAGACTTTGCAGACACGGCACACCTGGAACACGCACGACGTCCTGAACCAGGTCGACGAACTCACCGACTTCAACCTGCTGGAGGCCGACCCCGCCCTGGCCGAGGCCCTGCAGCGCAGCGGCGCTACGCGCCACATCCCTTCGTTGTCGCGCTATGCGCAGCAGCTGGGCGAGCGCGCCACCTGGGAGCTGGCCGAGCAGGCCAACCGCCACACGCCAGAGCTGCACCGCTTCGACGCACGCGGCCGCATCATCGACGCCGTGGAGTTCCACCCGAGCTGGCATGCGCTGCTGGGACTATACCGGCAGCAGGGGCTGATCTCCCTGCCCTTCGAGGACAGCAGCGCGGGCCGCTGGAGCGCCTGGGCCGCAGGTTTTTACCTGCATGGCCAGGTCGAACAGGGCACGCTGTGCCCGGCCACCATGACCACGGCCGCCATCCCGCTGCTGCAAAAGGAACCGGCGCTGTGGCAGCAGCTGCAGGGCAAGCTGTTCAGCCACGAATACGATCCGCGTGACCTGCCCGTCGCCGACAAGGCATCGATGTGGCTGGGCATGGGCATGACCGAGAAGCAGGGCGGCTCCGACGTGCGCGCCAACACCACGGTGGCCATGCCGGTGCACGCCGGCGGGCGCGGCGGCGAGTACCTGCTGCGCGGCCACAAGTGGTTCTTCTCGGCACCCATGTGCGATGCCCACCTGGTGGTGGCGCGCATGGGGGAAGGCGGTGCGCAGGCCTGCTTCTACGTACCGCGCTGGCGCCCGGACGGCAGCAGGAATGCCGTGCGCGTGCAGCGCCTGAAGGACAAGGTCGGCAACCGCAGCAACTCCAGCAGCGAAGTGGAGTTCGAGGACGCCTGGGGCATCCTGATGGGCGAGGAAGGCCGGGGCATTCCCACCATCATCGAGATGGCCACCTACACGCGCCTGAACTGCGTGCTGGGCAGCGCCGCCATCCTGCGCTCGGCCACGGTGCAGGCCCTGGCCTATGCGCGCCGGCGCAGCGTCTTCGGCAAGCGGCTGGCCGAGCAGCCGCTGATGCGCAGCGTGCTGGCCGATCTGGCGCTGGAGAGCGAGGCCGCGCTGCAGATCGCCATGCGCCTGGCCCAGGCCTATGAGCGTGGAGGCGACGAGGGCGATCCGCTGGAGCGCGCCTGGAAGCGCATCATGACGCCAGCGGCAAAGTTCTGGGTCTGCAAGCGCGGCGTGGAGCTGACGGGCGAGGCCATGGAGGTGCTGGGGGGCAACGGCTATGTGGACACGGGCGTGATGGCGCGCCTGTTCCGCGAGGCGCCCGTGAACTCGATCTGGGAAGGCTCGGGCAACGTCATGTGCCTGGACGTGCTGCGCGCCATCTCGCGCGAGCCCGACGGCGCGCAGCTGCTGCTGCAGGACCTGATCGACACGGCGGCGGGCGAGCCCGCGCTGCTGCAGCAGGCGCAGTCGCTGGCCCGGCGCCTGTCCGGCCCGCCTGACCAGCTCGAGGCCCAGGCACGCCGCCTGGTGCAGGACCTGGTGCTGCTGGCCCAGGCCTGCCTGCTGCGCCGCCATGCGCCGCCCGCCATGGCCGACGGCTTCATCGCCACGCGCCTGGGGGCGCAGCAGGGCGCCATGGTGGCGGGCGCCTTCGACCCGGCAGGCCTGGACATCGCCGCCATCGTGCAGCGCGCGCTGCCCGCCTGAAGCGGCCACCGGCCCACCACACAACAAAGCACAAGGAGACAAGACATGAACCTGCTCGACGCCTTCGACAGCGCCGTGCGCAAGACGCCCGCCAAGGCCTTTCTGCGCGACCGCGGCGCCTCCATCAGCTATGCCGACATGCAGCGGCGTTCGCAGCGCGCTGCCGCCGTCCTCCAGGCCCAGGGCGTGGGCCGGGGCGATACCGTGGCCCTGATGTGCCTGAACACGCCGGGCTTTGTCGAAGCCCTGTTCGGCGCCTGGCGCCTGGGCGCCGCGCTGGTGCCCGTCAACCACAAGCTGCAGGCGCCCGAGCTGCAGTACATCCTCGGCCACGCGCAGTGCAAGGCCCTGGTGTTTGACGCCGCACTCGCGCCCGTGGTCGCCGCCGCGCCACACCCCTGCGCCCGACTTGTGACCGAGGCGCAAGAGGCCGTCCCGGGTGTCCAGGACTGGGACACGCTGGTGGCGGCCGCCAGGCCCATGGAAGGCGCGCGGCCCGCCGATGGCGACATCGCCCAGGTGCTCTACACCTCCGGCACCACGGGCCGGCCCAAGGGCTGCCTGCTGAGCCACCGCGCCGTCACGCTGGCGGCGATCACGGCCGCGCTGGGCCTGTCCATCACGCGCGAGGAACGCACGCTGATGGCCATGCCCATCTGGCATTCCTCGCCGCTCAACAACTGGTTTGGCGGCACGCTGTACATGGGCGGCACCGTGGTGCTGCTGCGCGAGTACCACCCGCAGCATTTCCTGCAGGCCGTGCAGGACGAGGGCGTGACGCTGTACTTCGGCGCCCCCGTCTCCTACTTCGCGCCGCTGCAGATGCTGCCCGACTTTGCCCGCTACGACCTGAGCAGCGTGCGAGCCTGGGTCTACGGCGGCGGCCCCATCGGCGCCGAGATGGCTCGCAAGCTGGCCACGGCCTACCGCAGCGACCGCTTCTACCAGGTCTACGGCATGACCGAGACCGGCCCCACGGGCACCACGCTCTACCCCGAGGAGCAGGTGGAGCGCGCAGGCTCCATAGGCCGCGTGGCCTTGCCCGGCGTGGACATGCGCCTGGTGCGCGACGACGGCGAGGATGCCGGCCCGGGCGACACCGGCGAGATCTGGCTGCGCACCGGCAGCGTGATGGACGGCTACCTGCACGACGCCCAGGCCACGGCCGCCGCCTTCGCGCCCGGCGGCTGGTACCGCACGGGCGATCTTGCGCGCCTGGACGACGCGGGCTATCTCTTCATCGTGGACCGGACCAAGGACATGGTCATCACAGGGGGCGAGAACGTTTATTCCAAGGAGGTGGAGGACGCGATCTCGGCCCATCCCCAGGTCGCCGACGTCGCCGTCGTGGGCCGGCCCCACCCCGAATGGGGCGAGACCGTCGTCGCCCACGTGGTGACGCGCGGCGAGGCCGCGCCGGAGGCCGAGGCACTGCAGCAGTTCCTGGCCGACAGGCTGGCGCGCTACAAGATCCCGCGTGAATTCGTCTTTGCGGCCAGCCTGCCGCGCACGCCCACAGGCAAGCTGCAGAAGTTTCTGCTGCGTCAGGAGCGCAGCGCCCCCTGAGGCGCCGGCCTCCTGCGTGGCCTGCTTCGCGGCCTACTTGGCGGCCTACTTCGCGGCCTTGAAATCCGACTCGCTCATGCCGCGCCGCCAATAGGCCACGACCAGCTGCTCGTGCTTTTCCAGACCGCGCTCCTCGCGCGCCCACTGGCGCACGGCCTGGGCGGTGTCGAACTCGCCAGCGGCCCAGACGAAGCGGCTGGCGGGATGACCGGCCAACGCATCCGGCCAGCGCACGGCGCGCAGCGCGTCGATCAGCAGCGTGGTGGTCCCGGCCTCGGCAGCGCCGCGGTGCAGCCAGTGCCATTGCAGGCCTGCGGGCGCCTGCACGGGCTGCTCGTCCTGCGGGCCCTGGACTTCGGCGAAGACATGGCCGCGCGTGTGCGCGGGCAGGGCGGCCGCAATGCGCAGCATGGCCGGCAGGCCGGTGTCGTCGCCGGCCAGCAGCATCCAGTCGGCCGGGGTGGCCGTGCGCCCGCCGGGGCCGGTCATGCCGATGCGCTGGCCCGGCTGGGCGCGCGCGGCCCAGGCCGACCCGGGGCCGGCGTCCTCGTGCAGCACGAAGTCCACGTCGATCCATCCGTTGGCGCCGCCCGCCTCGCTGTCCACGCCATCCACACCCATCGCACGCATGGTGTACGTGCGCATGTCCAGGCGCATGTCACCCTCGGGCAGGCGCAGCAGGCCGCTGGCCGACAGCGTGGGCCATTCGGGCTCGGTCACGCCGGGCTGGGGGAACAGCAGCTTGACGTGGATGTGGGTGTCCTGCGCATAGCGCGCCATGTCGTCGCAGGCAAAGCGCACGCGGCGCATGTGCGGCGTGAGATCGCGCACGGCCAGCACCCGCAGCTCGCGGAAGGCCGGCTGGCGCTGCAGCGCGGCGCCGTCACCCTCCCAGGCCAGGGAGCCGTCGGCGGCGCCCGTGGCCTCCAGCAGCAGGTGGGCCAGCATGAGCTTCATGTCCTGCAGCAGTTCCACGCCGGGCGCGGCCACCTCGGCATGCACCTGCCGGCCCTCCAGCCACAGCTGGCCCCGGCCGCCTTCGTAGTCGGCCACCCAGCGCGAGCCTTCGCGGCGCACGGTGATGTCGTGCTCCTGCATGTGCCCGACGATGGCGGCAATGGCTTCGTCGGGCCTGTCCATGTGCACCGAGGTGCGCGCCTGCAGCTGTGTCATTCGCGTATGTCCTTTCTTTTGCCAGATTGCAGCACCGCCTGGCGCAAGCAGGCTTTGCGGCAGGCCTGCCGATGTTTGCGCCACGCGCCAAAGACGCCCGCCGGGCGTCAGACCCGGGCACGCACCAGCTTGGGAGAGATGCCGAAGCGGCGCTTGAAGGCCGTGGAAAAGTTGGCCGCGCTGGAATAGCCGGCCCCATGTGCGACCTCGGCCACGCTGCAGCCCGTCTGCTCCAGCGCGGCCCAGGCGCGCGCCAGCCGCTGCTCGCGCCGGTACTCGTCGATGCTGGAGCCATAGGCCAGGCGGAACTGGCGCTGCAGCGCACTGGCGCTCAGGCCCACTTCGCGTGCGATCTCGGCCAGCGTGCGGCAGCCGTCGCCGCCGCTGTCCAGCAGGGCCTTGAGGCGCGCCATGCGCCGGTGCTCGCGTACGCCCAGCACGCCCGGCACGGTCTGCGCCGGATCGGGCTCGGGCGCCTCGAGGGACTGCACGGCCTCGTGCACCAGCTCCAGCGTGCGGCTGGCCAGCAGCAAGGGCGCCGAGCCCTCGCGTGCCAGCTGGATGATCTGCTCGGCCACCGCCACGGCGCGCGGCGAGGGCTGCCAGGGCCGTATGGCCAGCAATTGCTGCTCCATCCAGTGCTGCAGCAGCGGCGGCGCCGCCATGGGCAGGGTCTGTGCGGCAAACCACTGCGGCTGCACGGTGATGCTGAGCTTGCGCTCGAACTTGCCGCGCCGCCACTGCCGCATGAACATGTCGCCGGGCCGCGTGTGGATGACGGCCCCGCAGGCCTGCACATGGGCACCGGCGGCGCTGGCGGGCGCCACCTGCAGCTGCAGGCCCTGGTTGCCGAAGGCCACGTCCACGCACCCCTCCAGCAGCACGACCATGTGCAGGCCCGGCACGGCCGGCGAACGCGTGCTCATGGTGCGCAGGTCGCGGGCTTCCACGCCATGCAGCCACAGGCCGGGCTGGACCTGCCAGGCCTGCAGGTGCCCGGCCAGCAGCGCATCCTGCGCCGTGACCTCGGCATCGAGGATGCGGTAGTCGGGCCCGCTGAAGTCACAGGCACGCAGCGTGCCCCGCCCCAGCCAGCGCGGAGGGCGTGCAGGTGTTTGGACAGAGGAGAAAGCCATGGCCAGCCGGAGCGGTGCGCGCCCCACAGACAAGAATGATTCTTATTTTATGAAAGCCCCCTGCACCACGCTGGCTGCGGGGAATCCATTGCATGGCCTGGCGCGCGCAGGCCCGCGTGTGCGCCACAATGCGCCATGCTCAGCCTCCAAGACATCCAGAACGCCGCCGGCCGCCTGCGCGGCGCCGTGCTCGAAACGCCCTGCGTGGAATCGCGCACGCTGTCCCAGATCACGGGCGCGCAGGTGTATCTCAAGTTCGAGAACCTGCAGTTCACGGCCTCGTTCAAGGAACGCGGCGCCCTCAACAAGCTGGCCCAGCTCTCGCCCGAGGAGCGCGCACGCGGCGTGGTCGCCATGAGCGCCGGCAACCATGCACAGGGCGTGGCCTACCACGCGCAGCGCCTGGGGGTGCGTGCCGTCATCGTCATGCCGCGCTTCACGCCGGGGGTGAAGGTGGAGCGCACGCGCGGCTTCGGCGCCGAGGTCGTGCTGCACGGCGACTCCCTGGCCGAGGCGCGCCAGCACGCCTACGCGCTGGCCGAGCAGCAGGGCCTGTGCTTTGTCCATCCCTATGACGACGAGCAGATCGCGGCGGGCCAGGGCACCCTGGCGCTGGAAATGCTGGCCGAACAGCCGGATCTGGACCTGCTGGTCGTGGCCATTGGCGGCGGCGGCCTGATCGCGGGCGTGGCCACGGCGGCCAAGGGGCTGAACCCGGACATCGAAATCATCGGCGTGCAGACCCAGCGCTTTCCGTCCATGTTCAATGCCGTGCGCCAGGCCGAGCTGCCGATGGGCACCTCGACCATCGCCGAAGGCATTGCCGTCACCCAGCCCGGCGCGATCACGCAGGAAGTCGTGGCACGCCTGGTGGACGACATGCTGCTGGTCGATGAGGGCGACATCGAGCAGGCCGTGCTCATGCTGCTGGAGATCGAGAAGACCCTGGTCGAGGGCGCGGGCGCCGCAGGCCTGGCCGCGCTGCTGCGCCATCCGCAGCGCTTTGCGGGCAAGAAGGTGGGAATGATCCTGTCGGGCGGCAATATCGATCCGCTGCTGCTGGCGGCCATCATCGGGCGCGGAATGGTGCGCTCCGGGCGGCTGGCACGCATCAAGGTCAGCGCGCGCGACGTGCCCGGCGTGCTGGCGCGCATCACGGCCACAGTGGCTGCAGCGGGCGCCAATATCGAGGAAGTCCACCACCAGCGCGCCTTCACCATGCTGGCCGCGCAGAGCGTGGAAATCGAGCTGGTGCTGCAGACGCGCAACAAGGCCCATATCGACGAGGTCATAGCCGCCCTTCAGGCCGAAGGCATGCAGGTCAATGCCGTCTAGCAGGCCCGGTGTCATGGCTTTCCCCGAAGGCGCCAGGGGACAGGCCTGCCTAGAATCAGGCATCCCCATTGGCAAGCCAGGAGCTTTTGCATGACGCACGATCCCGCAGCGCACCACGGCGAGCAGCCGGCCCCCGAAGACGCCACCGAGGCCGTCGTCCCCTACATGCCTGTCATCCTGCCCCTGGCAGGCGCCGTGCTGATGTTTCTGCTGGCCTTCATTGCCGTCAACATGGCCTGATTCCGGCCCTCCTGCCCCTGCACCAGGCCCCGCTTTGCGGGGCTTTTTGCTTGCCTTTTCAACAGGCAATTTCATCGTTCATATTGCATACTTCAATGCATAGAATGCATAGTTTTTGCCATTCGTTTGCTGACAAATTCGTGACCGCTCCCTAGAATCGAATCCCCAGCCGGTGCGCCGCCAGCTTCCGCCAGCGCCGCTTCGCCGCCCAGAGAAGAGCTTCCTTCGCGCGCCGACTGAACGAGAGCCCGTTTCTCAAAGTTGGCGCGGTGCAGCAGGCGCGTCCCCTTTGAAAAACTGGTTTTTTCAATTGAAGGAAGCTCCGCGATGAACGCACCCGTCATGCAAGGCCTGAACATCCAGGCCCCCGCCTATGTCAAGAACAGCCGCCTGATCGCCTGGGTGGCCGAGATGGCCGCACTGTGCAAGCCCGCCAAAATCCATTGGTGCGATGGCTCGCAGGAGGAATACGAGCAGCTGTGCCAGCAGCTCGTCGATGCCGGCACCTTCAAGAAGCTCGATCCCGTCAAGCGCCCCGGCAGCTACCTGGCCTGGTCCGATCCGTCCGACGTGGCGCGCGTCGAGGACCGCACCTACATCTGCTCGGCCAACAAGGAAGACGCAGGCCCGACCAACAACTGGATGGCCCCGAACGAGATGCGCGCCACGCTGCAGCCGCTGTTCGACGGCTGCATGGCCGGCCGCACCATGTATGTGGTGCCTTTCTCCATGGGCCCGCTGGGCTCGCCCATCGCCCACGTGGGCGTGGAGCTGTCCGACAGCGCCTATGTGGCCGTCAACATGAAGATCATGACCCGCATGGGCCGTGCCGTGTATGACGTGATCGGCGTGGAAGGCGAGTTCGTTCCCTGCGTGCACACCGTGGGCGCGCCCCTGGCCGAAGGCGAGAAGGACCAGACCAGCTGGCCCTGCAACAAGACCAAGTACATCGTCCACTACCCCGAGACGCGCGAAATCTGGAGCTATGGCTCGGGCTACGGCGGCAACGCCCTGCTGGGCAAGAAGTGCTTTGCGCTGCGCATCGCCTCCACCATGGGCCGCGACCAGGGCTGGCTGGCCGAGCACATGCTCATCCTGGGCGTGACCAACCCCGAAGGCAAGAAGTACCACGTGGCTGCGGCCTTCCCCAGCGCCTGCGGCAAGACCAACTTCTCCATGCTGGTGCCGCCCAAGGTCTTCGAAGGCTGGAAGGTCACCACCATCGGCGACGACATCGCCTGGATCAAGCCCCAGGCCGACGGCTCGCTGCGCGCCATCAACCCCGAAGCCGGCTATTTCGGCGTGGCCCCGGGCACGAACTACCACACCAACCCCAACTGCATGGCCAGCCTCGACAAGAACGTGATCTTCACGAACGTCGCGCTGACCGACGACAACGACGTGTGGTGGGAAGGCATGGACAAGGACACCGGCAAGCTGCCCGATCACCTGATCGACTGGCAAGGCAAGGACTGGACGCCCCAGATCGCCCGCGAGACCGGCGCCAAGGCCGCCCACCCCAACGCCCGCTTCACCGTGGCCGCGACCAACAACCCCGCGCTGGACGAAGCCTGGGACGATCCCAAGGGCGTGAAGATCGACGCCATCATCTTCGGCGGCCGCCGCTCCACCACCGTGCCGCTGGTGACCGAGGCCCGCAACTGGACCGAAGGCGTCTACATGGCCGCCACCATGGGCTCGGAAACCACGGCCGCCGCCTTCGGCGCCCAGGGCGTGGTGCGCCGCGACCCCTTCGCCATGCTGCCGTTTGCCGGCTACAACATGAGCGACTACTTCCAGCACTGGCTCACGCTGGGCGCCAAGATCCAGGCCCAGGGCGCGGCCCTGCCCAAGATCTTCACCACCAACTGGTTCCGCAAGAATGCCGACGGCAAGTTCGTCTGGCCCGGCTACGGCGAGAACATGCGCGTACTCAAGTGGATGATCGACCGCCTCGAAGGCCAGGCACAGGGCGAGCAGACCGCCTTCGGCATTGCGCCCCAGTACGCCGAGATCAACTGGACCGGCCTGGACTTCTCCGCCGACCAGTTCGCCAGCGTGACCAGCATCGACAAGGCCGCCTGGGCCGAGGAAATGCAGCTGCACACCGAGCACTTCGACAAGCTGGCCCACAAGCTGCCCCAGGAGCTGCTGGTGACCAAGGCCGAACTGGAAAAGCGCCTGGGGACATAAAGCTCCCCCTGAGCGGCTACGCCGCTTCCCCCTCTCGCTTCGCGGGGGGGGGGGGACGGCACCTTCGGTGCGGGGCGGCCCTTCCTCGGTGCCCCTTGCTTTGGGCAGCGCCCGTTTCATGGACTGTGGAAGATGCACAGAACAATGAATCCCTGAGTAGCTCTCGACCCATGGAAAAAGCCTCGCACTGCGAGGCCTTTTTTGTGGCGTTTCAACGACGCCCCCAGACAACAAAAAAGCCGCGCCTTGTGGCAGCGGCTTTTTTTGGAGGAGCGCCGCAAGGCGCCCCAGGCAGAGATCAGCTACCTTGCCTATCCATGGCGCGGGCCAGGTCGGCCATCAGGCGGGCGTCCTGCAGGGCGGCGTTCCAGATGCGCTCGTCAGCGGCGGCCTGCTGGCGGCTCTCGGTCCAGGCGCGGTAGCCGGCACGGGCCATCATGGCGGCGCGGCGGGCGGGGGCGGAGAACAGGGCCAAGCCCATGAAGGCGGCAACCCACAGCACGACCCAGGCGCCCAGCATGTGGCCGTCGGTCCAGTTGTGGGCCACCTCGTTGACCACCACCATCAGCGCGGCCACCAGGGCAGCGAGCAGCAGGGCGCTGGCGCCGCGCTTGCCGGAGAAACGCTTGACGGCGCTCTTGCGGTCGTCGGCGGCTTGATAGACATGCACCACACCAGGGTGCTCGACACAGTAGGAGTTGTAAATGAAGTTGCTCATGGCAGATAAACCCAGTTAAATGGCCGCTTTTGACGGCGTGGCGGGCGACTAGGTGTAACTATAGGGTTTACCCTAGAGTTCTTCAAATTTATATCTTGAATCTGTAGCATTCACACCAGTGATGACTCAGCGCTCGCTGCCACGGCCATGTCCGCCCTGAACTTCCGAACACTGGATCTGAACCTGCTGCGCGTCTTCGACGAGGTGATGGCGGAGCGCAGCCTCACGCGGGCGGCCCACAAGCTGGCCATCACCCAGCCGGCCGTGAGCAATGCGCTGCGCCGCCTGCGCGAGGCGCTGGGCGACGAGCTCCTGGTGCGCCAGGGCCAGGGCGTGGAGCCCACGCCGCGCGCGCTGGCGCTGTGGCCCGTGATCCGCGAGGCGCTGCAGCAACTGCAGGACACGCTGACGCCAGGCGAATTCCACCCCTCCACCGCCACCGCCACCTTTGTGCTGGCCATGGCCGACGCCACGGCCGCCACGCTGATTCCTCCCATGTTCAGCCTGCTGGAGCGCGAGGCGCCCGGCATCGGCATCCGCGTGCTGCCGCTGACCACGCGCGACCCGCGCAGCCTGCTGGAGGCCGGCGAGGCCGACATGGCCGTGGGCTACTTCCCCGCCGCGCTGGCCGACCTGACGGCGCGCGCGCAGTCGGGCGCCCTGGTGGCCTTCGACAGCCGGCGCCTGTATGAAGGCGAGTACCTGTGCGTGATGCGCCAGGGCCATCCGCTGGCCGATGTGCCGCTGACGCTGGACAACTACTGCGCGGCGCGCCACATGCTGGTGAGCTTCTCGGGCCGCTCCTTCGGCTTCATCGACGAGGCCCTGGCCTCGCTGGGCCGCACGCGCCAGGTGGTGCTTACCGTCAACCAGTTCTTCACGGCCGGGCGCGTGGTCATGACCTCCAACCTGCTGACCATATTGCCGCGCCACTTCGTGCCCGTGACCGGCATGGCCGACAAGCTGGTGCTGCGCGAGCTGCCCTTCGACGTGCAGCCCGTGCACGTGGACGCGCTGTGGCGCCGGCGCGGCCAGCATCCTCAGGCCTACGACTGGCTGCTGCGCACGCTCACGCGCTCTGCAGAGGCGACCTTCCCGCACACCTGAGCGCCGTTTGCGGGGCGCCCGCGCCAGCGCAGGTTCTACACTTGGCCGCATGAAGATCCAGCTGCTGTCCGACCTGCACCTCGAGGCCCATCCGCATTTCATCGCCGAGCCCGCACCCGATGCCGACGTGCTGGTGCTGGCCGGCGACATAGGCTCCTACCAGAGCGGCAGCCTGCTGCCGGGCCAGGATTTCGGGCTGGAGCGCTTCTCTCCCCTGCCCCAGTACGCGGGCTGGCCCTGCCCCGTGATCTTCGTGCCGGGCAACCATGAGTACGACATGCAGGACTTCGACGCCGCCCACGCCCGCCTGCGTGCCACCTGCGAGCGCATGGGCATGGTCTGGCTGGAGCGCGAGACGGCCGTGCTGGACGGCGTGCGCTTCGTGGGCACCACGCTGTGGAGCGACTACGACGCCATGTCCATGCATGAAGGCGTGACCGATCTGGCCCGGCTGCTCAAACTGCGCGAGAAGGCCTTTCGCGCCGCCAATTTCTACCTGCAAAAGACCGGCGGCACGCGCGACGGCGAGCCCTTCCTGGCCGAGCCCATGCGCGAGCAGTCGCTGGTCTGCCAGCAATGGCTGCGCCAGGCGCTGGCCAGGCCCTTCGATGGCCCCACGGTGGCCGTCACGCATTTCGCGCCCAGCCTGCGCAGCGCCGACCCGCGCTACGGCCTGGTGCCGGGCACGGCCGGCTTTTGCAACGTGCTGGATGAACTGCTGCCCTTTGCCGATCTGTGGCTGCACGGCCACCTGCATTCGCCCAGCGACTATGTGGCCGAGGGCCTGCGCGGCGATGGCAGCGCCTGGCGCTGCCGCGTGGTGGCCAACCCGCTGGGCTACGCGCGCAAGGGCGAGCAGGAGGGGTTTTCGCCGCGCTCTACCATCGAGTTGCCGGTGCATGCGACCGCAGGGGCGGCAGAGGCACCGGCCCGTGCTTGACCTGGATCAAGCACTCCACCCTGGCTTGGGCTTAGTCTCGGGCCATATCCAAGGAGGACCTTCATGAACATCCTGCTCGCTGTCGATGGCAGCCCCTACACCCAGAAGATGCTGGCCTACCTGACCTCGCACCCGGAGATCCTGGGTTCGGCCCACAGCTACAGCGCCATCACCGTCCAGCCCCAGCTGCCGGCCCGCGCGCGCGCCGCCCTGGGCAAGGACGTGGTGGACGAGTACTACGCCGAGGAGTCGACCAAGGTGCTGGACCCCGTGTGCAGCTACCTGGCCGAGCACGGCGTGCAGGCAGCCCGCCTGAGCAAGGTCGGCCCGATTGCCGACTCCATCATCAAGGCGGCCGAAGAAGGCAAGTTCGACCTGCTGGTCATGGGCACGCATGGCCACGGCACGCTGGGCCGCCTGGTCATGGGCTCGGTCAGCACCCAGGTGCTGGCCGGCAGCCAAGTGCCTGTGCTGCTGATCCGCTGATCGACCGCGCGATACGCTGCCCCGTGCACACGCAGCGCCCATAACCAGAAAAAGCAAAGCGCGGGCATCACGGCGCAATGAGGCAAGGACGGCTCCCTTGAGGGAGCCGTCTTTTTTTGCATGGTGCCTTCCCACCATCCTGCGGGCCTGCCGTCACCGGGCTGTCACAGCCGCCTCTTACAGTCGCGCGATTTGTCACACAGGGGGATGGTGAGCATGCGCGCGAGTACTTTGGATTGGCGGCACAAGGCGATTGCAACGGCCTGCCTGGCCCTTTGTGGCGCTGCATGGTCCGCGCCCTTCACCCCGGGCAACCTGGTGGCCTACCGCGTGGGCACGGGCACAGGCGCGCTGCCCGTGTTCCTGGATGAGTACCGCGTGGACGGCACCCTGGTGCAATCGCTGCCGCTGTCAGGCGGAGCGACGCCGCTGACGGCCAGCAGCAAGGGCTCGGAAGGCCTGCTCAACCGCTCGGACAATGGCCTGTGCCTGGTGGTTCCCGGCTATGCCGTGGCCACCGGCGGCACCGAGCCCAACGGCGTCACGGCAGCGGCGGCCCCGCGCGCCGTGGCCGTGGTGGGGTTCGACTCCGACGTGAAAAGCCTGCGCGCGCTCGGCACCACGGCCTTCAGCAAGGACACCATCCGCGGTGCAGCCAGCAGCGACTGCGGCGCCGTCTGGGCCAGCGGCAAGGGTACGGCCACGGCCAACAATGGCATCTGGCACGTGGCTGCCGACGGCACGGGCATCTCCCAACTGAACAGCAGCAATGTCCAGGGCCTGGCGGTCGCCGGCGGCCAGTTGATCGCCGCCATCAACGGCGGCTCGCTCAACCAGATCGGCACGAATTTGCCGACCACGGGCATCCAGACGGCCCTGCCCCTGGCGGGCCTGACGCCCTCCACCTACCGCGGCATCGCCTTCCTGCAACTCGATGGCGGCCCCGCCCTGGCGAACACCGTCTACGTGGCGGACAACGATACCGGCGCCATCCGGAAATTCCGCCTCTCGATGGACGGCACCAGCTGGCAGCCCGCAGGCTCCATTGCCGGCCTGTCCAAGGTCCACGGCCTGGCCGCCTTCGATACCGGCGGCGGCAATGTGATGCTGATGGCCACCGACACCACGGGCCGCCTGTACCGCGCCTTCGATCACGGCGGCTACGCCGGCACGCTGTCGGGCACGGCCGAGTCCATCGCCGCGCCGCAGGACGGCGTGTTCTATGGCGTGGCCTGGGCTCCGCTGGAGACCGTGCCGGCGACCGTGCCCGCCGCCCCCTCCAACCTGGCGGCCACCCCGGCCGGCAACCGCGTGACGGCCGCCTGGGACGCCGTGCCGGGCGCCGCCTACTACGTGGTGGAGCTGTCGCAGGACAGCTTTGCATCGGTAGCCTCCACGGCCGTGGCCCTGGGCAACAGCCAGGCGCTGGAAGGCCTGCAGCCCGGCAGCTATACGCTGCGCGTGCGCGCCGTCAACGGCCTCGGCGGGAGCACGGCTGCAGTGAGCGTGCCTTTCATGGCCTCGGCCCCGCCGACGGCCTCGCTGCCCGAACTGACCGCGTTTTCCGGCGTGGTCGGCGACGCCAACGACCCGCTGGCCTCGGCAGGCATCGGCTTCACGGTGCAGGATGCGGGGGGCGCTGGCGGCGTACAGGTCACTGCGCGTTCGAGCAACCAGGCCGTGGTGGCCGACGCCGGCCTGGCCGCGTCCAACCAGGCCGGCAGCGCCGTGCTCAGGATCACGCCCACGGGCGTGGGCTATGCCGACATCACCGTCACGCTGATCAACGCGGGCGGCGCCTCCGTCAGCCGCACCATCAAGTACGCGGCCTCGGCCAACACCGCAGCCAACACCAGCCCGCGCTGGCTGGCCGGGCGCTCGGACGCATCGACGGCCATCGTCATCGATGCCGCCACCATGCTGGTGGGCGACGACGAGGCGCCTGCCCAGGATGCCTCGGGCAATGCGCTGCCGGCCGGCAACTCCTTCTCGGCCTATGGCCCGGCCGGCGGGCTGCCCGTCAAGCCGCTGATGCTGGACAGGACCGCCCTGGGCCTGGCCGATGCCGCCGCCTGCACCGCCCCCGGCCTCACGGGCCTGGACAGCTGCAAGAGCGACGAGGAAATGGACATCGAGGCCAGCTTTGCCCTGGGCAGCCGCGTGTACGTGGCGGGCTCGCACTCCAACAACAAGAGCGGCAAGTCGCGCACCGACCGCTGGCGCCTGGCGGCGATGGATGTGACCGGCTCCGGCGCCTCCACGGCGCTGACCGCCAGTGGCTACTACCGCTGGCTGCGCGAGGACCTGCGCAGCTGGGACGCGGCCGCGCATGACGGCCTTGCCGCCAACTATCTGGGCCTGGTGGCCAGCTCGGACGGCGGCGCCACCAAGGCGCCCGAGGCCGAGACGATGAGCGGTTTTTCCATCGAAGGCATGTCCACCAGCCCCGACGACGGCGCCGCATGGCTGGGCTTTCGCGCGCCGCTGGTGCCGGCGCCGGGCGCGCCCGCCGTCACGGCCGACGACGCCACGGGCCGCACGCATGCGCTGATCGTGCCCGTGACCAACTTCGCGGCCCTGCCTGCGGCCGATGGCGGCAGCAAGGGCAGCGCGTCCATGGGCCCGCCGATTCGCCTGGACCTGGGCGGCCGCGGCATCCGCGAAATCCGCAAGAACGCAGCCGGCGAGTACCTGATCATTGCCGGTCCCTCGGCCAGCGCCACGGGCACCGCGCCGCGCAACTTCCAGCTCTATTCCTGGGATGGCCGCGTGAACAGCGCAGGCCTGGCCCTGAACCTGCGTCCGCGCGCTGCCGACCTGGCCGCCATCACCGCGCCCCACACCGCCTGCTCGGCCGAAGGCATAGGCGCCATGCCCGCCAGCCTGGACGCGGGCGGCAGCGTGGACATCCTCAGCGACTGCGGCGATGCCGATTTCTACGGCGATGGCACCGTGGCCAAGGACCTGCCCCATGCCGCCTGGAAAAAGGCGCGCCTGGACAGCCTGGCGGTGCCGGCGCTGTCCACCGTGGCCCTGTCCGCCCAGGCTGTGGACCAGACATCGGCCGTGGTCCAGGCCACGCCCAGTGTGGGCGGCAGCCTGCGCGCCGTGGCCCTGCCCGCCAACGCCCCCGTCCCCAGCTGGGAACAGGTCATGGCCGGCCTGGATGCCGCCGGCCTGCCGGCCCCTGCCAGCAACACGGTCAGCACCGCGGCCAACACGGCCGCCACGCTGTCCTTCACCGGCCTGGACCCCGCCGTGAGCTACCGCGCGCATGCGGTCAACCTGCCGGCCTCGGGCACGGCCAGCGCGCCGGCTGTGCTGGCCCTGAGCAAGCCCGTTCCCATCGGCACGCAGATCGGCACGGGCAGCAACACGGCGGGCGTGAGCAACGGCACCGGCAACGTGGGTGCAGACCAGTGGCAGTTCGCCTCGAACTCGGCAGGCTTTCAGCCTGCGCCCTCGCAAAGCCCGCTGCCGGGCGGCCTGCGCATGCCCTACGGCAGCCTGAGCTTCGTGCTCATGGGCGGCACGCCGGGCTCCATGGCCACCATCCGCATGGACCTGCCTGAAGCCGCACCCGCCCAGGCCACGCTCTGGAAGTACGGCCCCACGGCCGCCACGCCCACGGCGCACTGGTATGAGCTGGCCGCATCGGCCTACCGCTTCGCACCCGACCGCCGCTCGGTGAGCTTCGACATCACCGACGGGCAGACGGGAGACAGCGACCTGGCCGCCAACGGCGTCATCGTGGACCCCGTGGCGGTGGCCGCGCCTGCGGCCCTGCCGCCCGGCGCCACGGCCACCCCCGTCCCCGGCCTGTCCGCGCTGGCCCAGGCGCTGCTGGCGCTGGCCCTGGGCGGCTTGGCCGCACTGCGCCGCCGCCGCGGCTGACGCCAGCACCGGCCAGCCCTCCGCCAACACCGGCAGCGCCCGGTGCCCCTTCAAGCCCCTGCACGGTTCGCCGCGCAGGGGCTTTTTGCTGCGGCCTGGGAAAACCCTGAATCCACCGTGTTGACGGGGCTTGTTGCAAAAACAATAATTACCACGTTAACTAAATCCACACCATGCAGATTCAGCCCTTTCTCCTGGATGACGGCCTTGCGCTGGGCACGGTCTACGGCACGCTGCTCAACCAGCAGGCCACCGTGCAGCGCCTGTCGCCGCAGTTCGACAGCGCGCCCTACAAGGCCGCTCCGCGCGCTCCCGTGCTCTATCTCAAGCCGCGCAACACCTGGGCACGCGATGGCGCTGCGGTGGCCGTGCCGGCCGATCCCGGCGAGGTCCGCGTCGATGCCAGCATCGGCCTGGTGATCGGCCGCAGCGCCACGCGCGTCAGCGAAGCAACGGCCCTGGACCATGTGGCCGGCTGGCTGATCGCCAGCGACCTCACGCTGCCGCACGAGAACTACTACCGCCCCGCCATCCGCCAGCGCTGCCGCGACGGTTTCTGCCCGCTGGGCACGCTGGTGCGCGGCGCAGGCTTCGATGCGCAAGCGGCAGAACTCACGGTGTCCATCAATGGTGAACAGGTCTGGCAGCGCGGCTTTGCCGACCTGGTGCGCCCGCCCGCAAGGCTGCTGGCCGACGTGACCGAATTCATGACGCTGTCGCCCGGCGACGTGCTGCTGCTGGGCCCGGGCGAAGGCGCGCCGCTGGCGCGGCCCGGGGACCGCGTGGTCATCGAGGTGCCCGGCCTGGGCCGGCTCACGCATTCGGTGGCGGCAGAACAGGGAGCAGCAGCATGAAGCACGGACGCGTCATCCTCGAAGGACAGACCCTGCAGGTCACCGAAGGCCCGCACGGACAGGTGCAGCTGCCCGATGGCCGCCTGGTGGCGGAGACCGCCGTGCAGTGGCTGCCGCCGCTGCAGTTCGGCACCGTCTTCGCGCTGGGCCTGAACTATGCGGACCATGCCAAGGAAATCGCCTTCAACAAGGCGCCCGAGGAGCCGCTGGTCTTCCTCAAGGGCCCGAACACGCTGAACGGCCACCGCGGCCACACGTACCGGCCCGCCGACGTGGCCTACATGCACTTCGAGTGCGAGCTGGGCGTGGTCATAGGCAAGACCTGCCGCAACGTGCGCCGCGAGGACGCCTACGGCGTGGTCGCCGGCTACTGCACGGCCAACGACTACGCCATACGCGACTACCTGGAGAACTTCTACCGGCCCAACCTGCGCGTGAAGAACCGCGACGGCGCCACGCCCGTGGGCCCGTGGTTCGTCGATGCGGCCGATGTGCCCGACCCCATGAACCTGCGCCTGCGCAGCTGGGTCAACGGCGAGCTCGAGCAGGACGGCAGCACGCGCGACATGGTGCATGACATCCCCTCGCTGATCGCCCACCTGTCGGGCTTCATGACGCTGAACCCCGGCGATCTCATCCTCACCGGCACGCCCGACGGCGTGGCCGACTCCCGCGTGGGCGACGAGATCGTCACCGAGATCGAAGGCCTGGGCCGCCTGGTCAACACCATCGTCGGCGACGCGCCGGCCGCCTCCTGAACCCACCGCATACGCCAAGGAACTCCCATGCGCATTGACCACCTGATCGACGGCAAGGCCGTCGCCGGCAAGGACTATTTCGAGACCGTCAACCCCGCCACCCAGGAGGTGCTGGCCGAGGTTGCCGCAGGCGGCGAGGCCGAGGTGCAGGCCGCCGTCGCCGCCGCGAAGAACGCCTTCCCGAAATGGGCCAACACGCCCGCCACCGAACGCGCCAAGCTCGTGCGCAAGCTGGGCGACCTGATCGCCCGCCATGTGCCCGAGATCGCGCAGACCGAGACCAACGACTGCGGCCAGGTCATCGCCCAGACCGGCAAGCAACTGGTGCCGCGCGCGGCCGACAACTTCTACTACTTTGCCGAGATGTGCACGCGCGTGGACGGCCACACCTATCCCACGCCCACGCACCTGAACTACACCCTGTTCCACCCCGTGGGCGTGTGCGCGCTGATCTCGCCCTGGAACGTGCCCTTCATGACGGCCACCTGGAAGGTGGCGCCCTGCCTGGCCTTCGGCAACACGGCCGTGCTCAAGATGAGCGAGCTGTCGCCCATGACGGCCGCGCGCCTGGGCGAGCTGGCGCTGGAGGCCGGCATTCCGCCCGGCGTGCTCAACCTGGTGCACGGCTACGGCAAGGACGCGGGCGAGCCCCTGGTGCGCCACCGCGATGTGCGCGCCGTCTCGTTCACGGGCTCGACCCAGACCGGCAACCGCATCGTGCAGGCCGCCGGCCTCAAGAAGTTCAGCATGGAGCTGGGCGGCAAGAGCCCCTTCGTGATCTTTGACGACGCCGACTTCGAGCGCGCGCTGGATGCGGCCGTGTTCATGATCTTCTCCAACAACGGCGAGCGCTGCACGGCCGGCAGCCGCATCCTGGTGCAAAAGGGCATCTACGCGAAGTTCGTGGACCGCTTCGTGGAGCGCGCCAGGAAGATCACCGTGGGCGACCCGCTGGACGAATCCACCATCGTCGGCCCCATGATCAGCGCCAGCCACCTGGCCAAGGTGCGCCACTACATCGAACTGGGCCAGAAGGAAGGCGCCAGCATGCTGTGCGGCGGCCTGGATGCGCCCGTGCTGCCCGAGCGCGTGCGCAAGGGCAACTACGT
This sequence comes from Delftia sp. WSY_22, assembly GCF_043104185.1. Classification (NCBI taxonomy): domain Bacteria; kingdom Pseudomonadati; phylum Pseudomonadota; class Betaproteobacteria; order Burkholderiales; family Comamonadaceae; genus Delftia; species Delftia sp. WSY_22. The sequence goes on along the minus strand of NZ_JBICKN010000027.1, from coordinate 83,518 downwards.
GCTGCCCACGGTGTTTGCCGACGTGGACAACCGCATGCAGATCGCCCAGGACGAGATCTTCGGCCCCGTGGCCTGCATCATCCCCTTCAGCGACGAGGCCGAAGCCGTGCGCCTGGCCAACGATATCCAGTACGGCCTGTCCAGCTACGTCTGGACCGAGAGCGTGGGCCGCGCCCACCGCGTGGCCGCCGCCATCGAGGCCGGCATGTGCTTCGTCAACAGCCAGAACGTGCGCGACCTGCGCCAGCCCTTCGGCGGCACCAAGGCCTCGGGCACGGGCCGCGAGGGCGGCAGCTGGAGCTACGAGGTCTTCTGCGAGCCCAAGAACGTGGCCGTCTCGCTGGGCTCGCACCATATTCCGCACTGGGGCGTCTGAACGGGCGACCAGCGACAACGACAAAGAGAACCGAGGAGACAAGACATGCAACGCCGCCATTTCCTGCAATCCACCGCAGCCACCACGGCCGCAGCGCTGATGCTCCCGGGCCTTTCCCAGGCCCAGCCCGGTAGCCCGGCCGGCACCTGGCCCGCAAAGCCGCTGCGCATCATCGTGCCCTTCACGCCGGGCGGCACCACCGACCTGGTGGCGCGCCTGGTGGGCACCGAGCTGGGCAAGTCCCTGGGCCAGCCTGTGATCGTGGAGAACAAGCCCGGCGCGGGCACGGTGATCGGCGTGGACTATGTGTCCAAGCAGCCGGCCGACGGCTACACCCTGGTGTGCGTGGCCAACAGCTTCACGGCCAACAAGACGCTGGTGAAGAACCTGCCCTACGACACCACGCGCGACCTCAAGCCCGTGGCGCTGATGGGCCTGTCCGAGCATGTGCTGGCCACCCACCCGGGCAGCGGCCTGAAGACGCTGGCCGACCTGCGCAGCCGCGCCAAGGCCAGGCCCGGCGAGCTCAGCTATGCCTCGTTCGGCAACGGCACCTCGGCCCATCTGTCGGGCGCGCTGCTGTGCCAGGAGATGGGCATCGAGATGGTCCACATCCCCTACAAGGGCCAGGGCCCGGCGCTGGCCGACCTGCTGGGCGGCCAGGTGGACGTGATGTTCGGCAACTGGCCCGAGTTCCGTGGCCATGTGCAAAGCGGCAAGCTGGTGGCACTGGGCATGGCCACGCGCCAGCGCTCGCAGTTCGCTCCCCAGGTGCCCACGCTGGCCGAGCAGGGCGTGGCGCTGGAATCCAACTCCTGGCAGGGTCTGCTGGCACCGGGCGCCACGCCCGATGCGCTGGTGCAGCGCATCAATGCCGCCGTGGTCAAGGCCCTGGCCGAGCCCGCCGTGGTGGACGCCTTCGCGCGCGGCGGCATCGTCTCGCAGGCCGGCACGGCGCAGCAGTTCGCAGCCTTCGTCACCAGCGAAATCGCCAAGTACGAAGCCATCATCCGCCGCGCCAACATCACGCTGGGCTGAGGCCGACACCGGGAGCCGCCATGAGCCTGTACACCATGCAGAAATTCCTGTTCCAGCTCAACCGCGAGCCCGAGGTGCAGCGGCGCTTCGCCGAGGACCGCGCCGCGCTGCTGGCCGAGTACGCGCTGGAGCCCGAGGAGTACGAAGCCATGTTCCATGGCGACATCGGCAAGCTCTACGTGCTGGGCTGCAACGGCCAGCTGCTGATGCACTTCGCGCCGCTGCTGGGCATGCCCTGGGCCGACTACCTGCAAGCCATGCGCGATGGCGTGCAAAAGCACGGACCGGTGCGCGCGGGCGTCTACGCGATGACGACAGCCACCAACGAAAAGATCGCAGGAGTTTGAGATGAGTCTGGTATTTGCAGGCGTTTGCAGCCATGCGCCCGGCATCACGGGCCGCGCACACCTGGCCGATCCGGCCACCAAGGATGCCTTCCATGCCGCCTTCCGCGACATGGGCGCACGGCTGGAGGCGGCGCGGCCCGATGCGCTGATCGTCATCGCGGCCGAGCACTTCGCCAACTTCTTCATGAACAACATGCCGGCCTATGCCATCGGCATGGCGGACCACTACGAAGGGCCCATCGAGGACCCGGCCTGGCTGGGCATAGAGCGCCACCGCATTCCCGGCAATGCCGAGCTGTCGCGGCGCCTGATCACCGAGGTCATGCAGACCGTGGACGTGGCCTTTGCCGAGGAGTGGAAGTTCGACCACGGCATCATGGTGCCGCTGCACTTTCTGACGCCGGCCTATGACAAGGACATCATCCCCGTCAACATCAACTGCCAGGGCCCGCCGCTGACGCCGCTGCACCGCGCCTGGGCCTTTGGCGAGGCCCTGCGCCGCGCCTGCGACAAGGCGCCCGAGCGCATCGCCATCGTGGGCACGGGCGGCATCTCGCACTGGCCGGCCACGCCCGACTCGGGCAAGGTCAACTGGGAATGGGACCAGCAGTTCATGGACCGCTGGTGCCGCAACGACCGGGACGCGCTGCTGTCGTACACCGACGCCGAGACCTACCGCGACGGCGGCCAGGGCGGCTTCGAGATCCGCAGCTTCATCGCCGTGGCCGCCGCCGCGCGCGGCGCGGGCCAGGTGCTGTACTGCCAGCCCATTCCCATCTTCGCCGTGAGCTGCACGGCCGCCACCATGGAGGTGGCCTGAATGCCGCACGTGGTCATCCTCTACACGGCCAGCCTGGACGCGCACACCGACATGACGCAGCTGTGCCGCGCCCTGGCCGACACCATGCTCACCGTGCGCGCCGAAGACGGCGCCCAGGTCTTTCCCACGGGCGGCACGCGCGTGCTGGCCTACCCCGCGCCGCACAGCGCCGTGGCCGATGGCGGGGCTGCGGGCCGCGCAGCGGGCGGCGATGGCGACTACGGCTTCATCTACATCAACCTGCGCATGGGCCGGGGCCGCACGGCCGCCGTGCAGCAGCAAGCGGGCGACGCCCTGCTGGCCTGCGCGCGCCGCCATCTGCAGCCGCTGTTCGCGCAGCGCCACCTGGGCCTGACCGTGCAGGTCGATGAAAGCCCGGGCCAGGTCTACGACGGCAAGCACAGCACCCTCCACCCTCTCTTTTCCAGGCCTTGAAATGTTTTCCCAAGAACTGTTGACCCAACTGGCCCAGGAGCTGGACCGCAGCGAGAAGACGCGCGTGCAGGTCGAGCATTTCTCCAAGCGCTTTCCCGGCATGACCGTGGAGGATGGCTACCGCGTCTCGCGCGAATGGGTGCACCTGCAGATCGCGGCGGGGCGCAAGGTGATCGGCCACAAGATCGGCCTGACCTCGCGCGCCATGCAGATATCGAGCCAGATCGACGAGCCCGACTACGGCACCCTGCTCGACAGCATGCTCTACCGCTGCACGCCGGGCCAGGTGCTGGACATCCCGGCCGCCCACTTCATCGCGCCGCGCGTGGAGGTGGAGCTGGCCTTCGTGCTCAAGGCGCCGCTGCGCGGCCCCGGCCTGCCCGGCGGCAAGGAGATCACGCTGCAGGACGTGCTGGACGCCACCGACCATGTGACGCCGGCCATCGAGATCATCGACGCGCGCATCGAGCAGTTCGACCGCCACACCAAGGCCATGCGCAAGGTCTACGACACCATCAGCGACAACGCAGCCAATGCAGGCATCGTCACCGGCGCCGGCCGCGCTGACCCCCAGGTGATAGACCTGCCCTGGTGCGGCGCCATACTGCGCTGCAACGGCGTGGTCGAGGAGACCGGCCTGGCTGCCGGCGTGCAGGGCCATCCCGCCATCGGCGTGGCCTGGCTGGCCAACAAGCTCTCGCCCTGGGGCGAGGCCCTGGAGGCCGGCCAGACCGTGCTGGCCGGCTCGTTCACGCGCCCCGTGGCGGCCAGGGCCGGCGACCTGTTCGATGCCGACTACGGCCCGCTGGGCCGCCTGCAATTCCGTTTTGTCTAGGCGCCGTCGTCCCGACGCCTGCCCCGCCCTTATTGGAGATTTCCCATGCCGCTTGCACTGCGCGACCCCAGCCTGCTCAAGAACCTCTGCCTGATCGACGGCCAATGGCTGGCCGCCGACGATGGCAGCCGCATCGACGTCCACAACCCCGCTACGGGCGAAGCCGTCGGCCATGTGCCCCGCATGGGCGAGGCCGAGACGCAGCGCGCCATCGCCGCCGCCGAGCGCGCCTTCACCCTCTGGAAGCAGCAGACCGCCGAGGCCCGCGCGCGCCTGCTGCAGCGCTGGTTCGAGCTGATGATGGAGAACCAGGAGGACCTGGCGCTGATCATGACCAGCGAGCAGGGCAAGCCCCTGGCCGAGTCGCGCGGCGAGATCGCCTATGCGGCCTCCTACGTGCAGTGGTTTGCCGAGGAAGCGCGCCGCATCTACGGCTCCACCGTGCCGGCGCCCTGGGCCGACAAGCGCATCATCGTGACCAAGGAGCCCGTGGGGGTCTGCGCCGCGATCACGCCCTGGAACTTCCCGGCCGCCATGATCACGCGCAAGGTCGCGCCCGCCCTGGCGGCGGGCTGCACCATCATCGTCAAGCCCGCGCAGCAGACACCGCTGTCGGCCCTGGCCATGGCCGAGCTGGCCCAGCGCGCCGGCATTCCCGAGGGCGTGTTCAGCGTGATCACGGGCTCCTCGCGCGCCATCGGCGGCGTGCTCACGGCCAGCATGGCCGTGCGCAAGCTGACCTTCACGGGCTCCACCGAAGTGGGCCGCGTGCTGGCCGAGCAATGCGCGCCCACGCTCAAGAAGATGTCTCTGGAGCTGGGCGGCAACGCGCCCTTCATCGTCTTCGATGACGCGGACCTGGATGCCGCCGTGGAAGGCGCCATGGCCTCCAAGTACCGCAACACCGGCCAGACCTGCGTGTGCGCCAACCGCCTGCTGGTGCAGGACGGCGTGTACGACGCCTTCATGGCCAGGCTCAAGGTCGCCGTGCAGGCCCTCAAGGTGGGCAACGGCCTGGAGGCCGGCGTGGGCCAGGGCCCGCTGATCGACCAGGCCGCCGTGGACAAGGTCGAGGAACTGGTGGCCGATGCCGTGAAGAACGGCGCCGAGGTCGTGCTGGGCGGCAAGCGCCACGCGCTGGGCGGCACCTTCTACGAGCCCACCATCCTGGCCAACGCCACGGACCGCATGCGCATCGCCAGGGAAGAGGTCTTCGGCCCCGTGGCGCCCGTGTTCCGCTTCAAGACCGAGGAAGAGGCCATCCGCATGGCCAACGACACCGAGTACGGCCTGGCCGCCTACTTCTACGCCCGCGACGTGGGCCGCGTGTGGCGCGTGGGCGAGGCGCTGGAGTACGGCATGGTGGGCATCAACAGCGGCATCATCAGCACGGCCGTGGCGCCGTTTGGCGGCGTCAAGCAGTCGGGCATGGGCCGCGAGGGCGGCGCCGCCGGCATAGAGGAATACCTGAGCACCAAGTACCTGTGCATGGGCCACTGAGGCCCGGACAATCACACCATGCAGACACCTGTGAACCGCTTCAAGGCCGCCATTGCGGCCGACCAACCCCAGATCGGCCTGTGGCTGGGCCTGGCCGACGCCTATTCGGCGGAAATCTGCGCGGGCGCCGGCTTCGACTGGCTCCTGATCGACGGCGAGCATTCGCCCAACGACACGCGCACCCTGCTGGCGCAGCTGCAGGCCATCGCGGCCTATCCCGACAGCCATGCCATTGCCCGCGTGCCCATGGGACACGGCGAGGTCGGCGAGATGCTGATCAAGCAGTACCTGGACATCGGCGTGCAGACCCTGCTCGTGCCCATGGTGGACACGGCCGAGCAGGCCGCACGCATCGTGCGCGCCGCGCGCTATCCGCAGGCCGACGGCCAGGGCGGCATCCGCGGCATGGGCGGCGCACGCGCCTCGGCCTGGGGCCGGCGCGCCAACTACGCCCATGAAGCCAACGCCCAGGTCTGCGTGCTGGTGCAGGTGGAGACGCGCCAGGCGCTGGCCCACCTGGACGCCATTGCCGCCACCGAGGGCGTGGACGGCGTCTTCATCGGCCCGGCCGACCTGTCGGCCTCCATGGGCCACATCGGCAACCCCGGCCATCCCGAGGTGCAGGAGGCGATTGCCGACGCCATCGCGCGCATACGCCGCGCCGGCAAGGCGCCCGGCATCCTCACGCCCAACGAGGCCCTGGCGCGCAAGTACCTGGAGCTGGGCTGCACCTTCACGGCCGTGGGCCTGGACACCAGCGTGCTGGTGCAGGCCACCAGCGCCCTGGCTGCGCGCTTCAAGCAGGCAGCGGCCCCCGCGCCGAAAAGCCAGACCTATTGAGGCCCCGGCCTGACAAGGCGCGCGCAACGCCGCTCCGGGGAGGGAGCGGCGGCTGCATAGAATCCAGCCGACAGATGCTGCCGAACATGCCCCAGACCACGACCTCTTTTGCCCCCGAGCCGCTGCGCGCCTTCTCGCGCTCCCTGCCCATGGCGCTGCTGCGCGCACGCGAATCGGTCATGGTGCGCTTTCGGCCCATGCTGCGCGCCCATGGCCTGACCGAACAGCAGTGGCGCGTGCTGCGCGCCATGGCGGCGGTCACGCACAGGCTGCGGCCCATGGAGCTGTCGCAGGCCACCTACATCAGCATGCCCAGCCTCTCGCGCCTGCTCAAGACGCTGGAAGGCCGGCAGCTGGTGGAGCGCTCGCGCCACGCCAGCGACATGCGCGGCGCCGAGTTCGAGCTCACGGCGGCCGGCCACGCCATCGTGGCCGAGATCGCGCCACATTCCTCCGAGACCTATGCCGAGATCGAGCGCCTGGTGGGCCATGAAGAGATCGAGCAGCTCTACGCCCTGCTCGACCAGGTCGTGCAGCGCCTGGGCGCGGCCGACGGCAGCCAGGCCGAGGAATAGCCGCCCCGGCACGCCGGTCGGGCACTGCCGGGCACAATCGCCCCATGCCGCAGCCGATTGCCGTCATCGACTTTGAAACCACGGGCATGGCGCCCGCCCAGGGCGCGCGTGCCACCGAGGTCGCCATCGTGCTGATCGAGGGCGGCCAGGTCGTGGACCGCTTCCAGAGCCTGATGCGCACGGGCGCCTGGATACCGCCCTTCATCACGCGGCTGACCGGCATCACCAATGCCATGGTCGCAGCCGCGCCGCCCGCCGAGGACGTGATGCGCGATGCCGCCCGCTTCGTGGGCAGCGCGCCCATGGTGGCGCACAACGCGGCCTTCGACAGCAAGTTCTGGCAGTCCGAACTGGCCCTGGCCGGCGAGGCCGCGCCCCAGCCCTTTGCCTGCACCGTGCTGCTGTCGCGCCGCATCTACCCGGAGGCGCCCAGCCACAGCCTGAGCCGGCTCACCGCCCACCTGGGCCTGCCCGTGGCCGAGCGTGCCCACCGGGCGCTGGCCGATGCCGAAATGGCCGCCGCCCTGCTGGCGCGCATGCAGCAGGACCTGTGCCGGCGCTATGCGCTGGCCTGGCCCGAGCATGCACTGCTGATGCGGCTGCAGCGCTGCGCGCGCGCCCGCATGTCAGGCTGGCTGCAGGAGAACGCCGCGCCCGCCCAGATGCGCATGGCGCTGTGAGCCGGCACGGCGCACGCAAGGCAAAGACCTCCCTGGCCAAATCCCCATCGGCCGCATCTGCCGGCATCCGCACCCATAATGCACGGTTGCTGCCCGGCTACGGGCGCCCGTCCCAAACGCGGCAGCCCTGCTGCCGCCTTGCTGCCGCCTGGTTCTTGCACCCGTGAATTCCGCCCTGCCTCCTGCCGCCATGGCCAACCTGGCCCCTCAGGCCCCGTTCTCGTCGCGCGAGTTCCGCGACGCGCTGGGCCAGTTCGCCACGGGCGTGACCATCGTCACCGCGCGCAGCCCGCAGGGCCATCCGGTGGGCGTCACCGTGAGCTCGTTCAACTCGGTCTCGCTCACACCGCCGCTGGTGCTGTGGAGCATGGCGCTGTCGGCGGCCTCGCTGCCCGTGTTCCAGCATTGCTCGCACTACGCCATCCATGTGCTGTCGGCCTCGCAAAAGCCCCTGGCCGAGCTGTTCGCGCGCAAGGGCGTGGACCGCTTCGCCAACACCGCCTGGCGCAGCTCGGCCCAGGGCGTGCCGCTGCTGACCGAAGCCACCACCGTCTTCGAGTGCCGCAACCGCCATCGCCATGAAGAGGGCGACCATGTGATCTTCATCGGCGAGGTCGAGCAGTGCAGCCACCAGGCCGGCCACACGCCGCTGCTGTACCACGCAGGCCGCATGCACACGGGCGGCCTGGGCTGAGCCCGGGCCCGCGGCAGCACTCCCGTCGTCTCTCTCGGCAGCTCCCCCATTCCCGTTCCTTCCCGCCTCCGGGTAATCCCCGGTCCGGGAAATCGGTGTCTGCGCATATTGTATATACAGGATTATACATCTGAGCACAGACCCATCCGCAGGCCGATGAAGCCCGTGGATGCGGCGGCCATTTCACCAATGACGGGGGGAGACAGCACATGAGTTCACCATCTGCAGGCAGCCTGCACCGAGGGCTGTCGGCCCGCCATATCCGCTTCATGGCACTGGGCTCGGCCATAGGCACGGGGCTGTTCTACGGCTCGGCCAAGGCCATACAGCAGGCGGGGCCCTCGGTGCTGATCGCCTACCTGCTGGCGGGCGCGGCGGTCTACATGGTGATGCGCGCGCTGGGCGAGATGGCCGTGCACAACCCCGTGCCCGGGTCCTTCGGCCAGTACGCCAGCGACTACCTGGGCCCGTTCGCCGGCTTCGTCACGGGCTGGACCTATACCTTCGAGATGGTCATCGTCTGCCTGGCCGACGTGACGGCCTTCGGCATCTACATGGGGTTCTGGTTTCCCGAGGTGCCGCGCTGGATCTGGGTGCTGTCCATCGTCTGCTTCATCGGCGCGCTCAACCTGTGCTCGGTCAAGGTGTTCGGCGAGATGGAGTTCTGGCTGTCCCTGCTCAAGGTGGCGGCCATCATCGCCATGATCGGCGGCGGCCTGGGCATCATGGTGTTCGGCTTCGGCATGGCGGCCGGCCAGGCGCCCACCGGCGTGCAGAACCTGTGGGTGCACGGCGGCTTCATGCCCCATGGCGTCTCGGGCCTGATCGCCTCGCTGGTGGTGGTGGTGTTCGCCTTCGGCGGCATCGAGATCATCGGCATCTCGGCCGGCGAGGCCAAGGACCCGGCGCGCGTGATCCCGCGCGCCATCAACGCCGTGCCGCTGCGCATCCTGCTGTTCTACGTGCTCACGCTGTTCGTGCTGATGAGCATCTTCCCCTGGCCGCAGATCGGCAGCCAGGGCAGCCCCTTCGTGCAGATCTTCAGCGGCCTGGGCATTTCCTCGGCCGCCACCATCCTCAACATCGTGGTGATCTCGGCGGCCGTGTCGGCCATCAACAGCGACATCTTCGGCGCCGGCCGCATGCTGTACGGCATGGCGCACCAGGGCCAGGCCCCCGCCGGCTTCGGCCGCGTCTCGCGCCATGGCGTGCCCTGGATGACGGTGGTGGTGATGGCCGTGGCGCTGCTGGCCGGCGTGGTGCTGAACTACCTGATCCCCGAGGACGTGTTCCTGCTGATCGCCTCCATCGCCACCTTCGCCACGGTCTGGGTCTGGCTGATGATCCTGCTGTCGCAGTTCGCGGCGCGCCGCCGCATGAGCCCGCAGCAGGTGGCCGCGCTGAAGTTCCCGGTCCCGCTGTGGCCCGCCGCGCCGCTGGCCGCCATCGGCTTCATGCTGCTGGTGCTGGGCGTGCTCGGCTACTTCCCCCACACCCGTGCAGCCCTGGTCGTGGGCGGCCTGTGGATCGTGCTGCTGGGCGCCGCCTACCTGCTGTGGGTGCGCCCCGCCGCCGCGCGTGCGCAGAGCGAGGCGATGCGGCCTGCGGCGAACGCGAACCCTTAGTCGAACTCGACCTCGGTGGCCACCACCATCGCGCCATCGACCGAGAGCCGGCCCTTGACCTCGACCACGCGCCCCACGGCAATTTGGGCAGCGCTGCCATCCTCGAAGCGCGCATTGCGATAGTCCACGCGCACGCCGCGCAGCTCGAAGATGCCGGCCAGGCTGTCGACAGCGGTGATGCGCCCCTCGATCTCGAAGCCATCGTCACTGTCCAGCCGCAGCTTGCGCTCGACCTCGGAGGCGCGAAGCACCCCGTCCTGGAACATGCCTTCGACCTCGACCAGGTCGCCCACGGCAAGGCCTGCGGGCAGGCGTGCGGCGCTGCCCGCATCCACGCTCAGGCCGTCCACGACGAAGCGGGTCGGCGAGTCCATGCGGGTGATATGGCCGGTGACGTCGGCCTCCACGCCTGCCTGTTCGGGCAGCGTGGGACGCTGCACCGACAGTGCGGTGGCCACCCACAGGCCGGCGGCATCGGGCTGGCGCGCCAGGCGCAGGCTGACCACGTCGCCGGCAGCCAGCGCGGCGGCAACCTGCACGCCGCTCCAGTTGACGACGGCCTCGCCGATGCGCAGGGTGCGGCGCGACATGTCAACGGCATCCACAGGCGCGCGCAGGCGCCAGGGCTCGTCGGCGTCATCCTCGATCTCGATGCGGCTGGCAAGAATGCGGCCCTGCGCATCGCGCAGGCCGTGGACTTCCAGCACACGGCCGACCTGCAGCGCCGCCGCGCGGCCGTCCTCGAACACCGTGGCCGCATCGACGACCACGGTCTGGCCCAGTACGGTCAGCCGGTCGCCCACGACCGCGCTCAACGGACCTTCCAGATCGCTGCGCACAAGAATCTGGCGGGCCATGGCGCGCGCCACACCATCGCTGCCGGTGGTCACGGGGTCAGCGGTGACATGGACCGCCATGCCCAGCTTGAGCGCATCGCTGGCCAGCAGGACGCCATCGCCATCGGTGATCCGGGCCTGGCGCTCGTCATACCGCACCCCATTGACCAGGATGGAGCCGAAGCCGTCAATGGTGCCCGACGCATAGCTGGCGCTGGGAGTGACCGGCGTGGGGGCGGGCTTGTCAGCCCCGCCGCCGCCACCGCCGCAGGCGGCCAGCAGCACGGACAGCGAGAGCGCGCCAGCGCCCAGGACCCGGGGCAATGGCGGGGCGGAGCGGGAAAAGCGAAGAAAATGCATGGTGTTCGATGCCAGAAAGAAACAGATGAAAAGGCACCGCGGCGGGGCCATCGGTGCAACCGCCTGCAGTGTCGGCAAAGGCGCCTAAACCGCGCATGAATGGCGCGTTCATGCACTGTTTAAGAACGTGCACATAAGATGCGTGGCCGTGAAACTCCGCCTCGCACTTGCTGCCTTGCTGGCCCTGCCGCTGGCGCCCGCCTCTGCCACCACGCCAGCGGAGCATGAAAGCGTGCGCCGCGAGGTGCAGTCCAAGCGCCTGCGGCCCTTGGCGGAAATCCTCCAGGACGTGCAGCAGCGCCACAAAGGGCGCGTCATCGACATCGAACTCGAGCGCGGCGCCGACGGCCGGCGCTGGTACGAAATCAAGCTCGCCAATGGCCAGCGCACGGAGATCTATATCGATGCAGTCACGGGACAGGACATCCCCCGGCCGGGCGCGACCACCGCCGTGCTGATACCCATGTCCGCCGTGGCGGCAGCCGTCACCCGCTTGCATCCCGGCACCGTGCTGCAGATCGAGCTGGAGGAAACGCGCAGCCCCAGGCCCTACTACGAGATCCAGCTGCTCACGCGCGAAGGCCGTGAGCAGCTGCTGCGCGCCGACGCCCAGACGGGCCGCATCCTGGCGGAGCCTGTCCTGAGCCGGGAGCAGGCCGCCACGCTGCAACCGCTGCCGCGCATTCTTGAGGAACTGGAGCGCAAGTACCAGGCCCGCGCCACAGAGGCCGAGCTCAAGATCGACGTCCGGCAGCGCGCCTACTACGAGGTCGAGTTGCAGCTGAGCGCCGGCCGCAGCATCGAAGTGCATGTGGATGCGTACAGCGGCCAGCCCATCGAAGAGGACGGACTGCGCTGATGCGGGTGCTCATCGTCGAAGACGACGCCGATCTTGCTGCAGGCCTGCAGGCCATCCTGCAGGAGGCCGGCATGCTGGCCGAGTGCTGCGCGGACGGCCGCCTCGCCCAGGAACTGGGCAGCGTCGAACACTATGACGCCGCCTTGCTGGACCTGGGGCTGCCAGGACAGGACGGCGTCTCGGTGCTGCGCCATTGGCGCGAGCAGGGCCGCTCCTTTCCCGTGCTGGTGCTCACGGCCCGCAACCGCTGGAGCGACAAGCTCACGGCTTTCCAGGCCGGCGCGGACGACTACCTGACCAAGCCCTTTCTGCACGAGGAGGTCGTCACGCGGCTGCGCGTGCTGCACCGGCGCGCAGCAGGCGGCAGCCGGCCCCTGGTGCAGATAGGCCCGCTGGCCTACGACACCATGGCAGACCGCTTCACGCTCGAAGGTCGGCCGCTTGCGCTGACCGCGCAGGAGCAACGCATCCTGAGCTTTCTGACCGACCGGCATGGACAGCTCGTCAGCCGCGCCGACATCAGCGAGCATGTCTACGCACGCGACCTGGACCCGGACTCCAACACCGTGGACGTGCTGGTCGGCCGCATCCGCCGCAAACTGTCCCCGCATGGCCTGATCCATACCGAGCGCGGACGGGGCTTTCGCCTGCAGCAGGCCAGCGGCGACCATGCGTCCTAGGCACTGGGGCCTGTCGGAGCGCCTGCTGGCACTGAGCCTGGTGGCCACGCTGGCCTGCGGCACGGCCGCCAGCTGGCTGCTGCGCGAGCAGTTGCACGATGCGGTGCTACGCAGCTTCAAGGCCGGCCTGCAGGACCGTGCCGAGCGGCTGCAGGCCGAGCTGCAGTCCCCTGGGCCCCTGACCGGACAGGGCGCGCGGCTCAATCGCGGCGAGTTCGGCCGCATTTTCTCGGGCTGGTACTGGACACTGGAGCAGGACGGGCGGCTGCAGCAGTCGCGCTCTGTCTGGGACGACAGCCTGGAGCTGGACGACGCCCGTCCCTGGCCCCGGCACAAGGGCAGCGAGACGCTGCTGTCGCTGCGCGGGCCGCAGGGGCGCGAACTGCTGGGCCTGCGCCGCAGCTTCGATGTCGCGGGCCGGCGCGTGCAGCTGCATGTCTTCGGCCCGCTGGACGGTACGCGCCAGGAATGGCGCCGCATCGACCGCATCCTGCTGGTCACCGAACTGGGCCTGGTCGCCGCGCTGCTGCTGTGCACGGTGGCGCTGGTGCGCCTGGGATTGCAGCCGCTGCGCAGCCTGCAGCAGGCGCTGCAGGACATGGAAGACGGCACACGCACGCAGCTGGGGCGGCACTTCGGCCCCGACCTGGACCCGATTGCCGAGGCCGTGGACCAGGTGCTGCAGCGCAATGCCCAGGTCGTGGAGCGCGCGCGCCACCAGGCGGCCGACCTGAGCCATGCGCTCAAGAAGCCGCTGGCCGTGCTCGGCATCCAGGCACGCGGCCATCAGGTCGATGGCCCGTGGCTGCGTGACCAGGTACAGGCCATGTCCCACACCATCGACCGCCATCTGGCGCGCTTCGCCAGCGGCGCCGGCAGCGCCGGCAGCGTGGCGCTGGATGAGGTGCTGGCCCGGCTGCTGGATGCCATGCGCCAGATCCACGCCCAGCGGCGCCTGTCCTGGTCCATCCAGACCTCCACGCCGCTGCCCGGCCATGGGCAGCGCTGGCGCGGCGCGGCCTCGGACCTGGAGGAGATGGCGGGAAACCTGCTGGACAACGCCGGCAAGTGGGCACGCAGCCGCGTCACGCTGGCCGTGTGCCAGGATGGCACGACGACGCTGCTGCAGATCGATGACGACGGCCCAGGCCTGGCACCGGAGCATCTCGCGCAGGCCATGGAGCGCGGTGTCCGCTTCGACGAACAGGCCCAGGGCCACGGCCTGGGCCTGGCCATCGTGCGCGACATCGCCGAGACCTATGGTGGATCGCTGGAGATGGGGCCAAGCCCGCTGGGCGGGTTGCGCTGCACGCTGCGCCTGGGCTGAGCACGGCGCCGGGCGGCGCTCAGCGCGAGGCGTCGGGCAGTTCGATCTTGACTTCGAGCACTTCCAGGTTTTCCTGGCGCTCCAGGTGCACCTTGATGTCGTTGACGTCGATGTCCACGTACTTGGAGATCACCGCCATCAGCTCCTTTTGCAGCGCAGGCAGGTAGTCGGGGCCACCGCCGTTGCCGCCCACGCGTTCGCGCGCGAGGATGATCTGCAGGCGCTCCTTGGCCACCGAGGCCGTTTTCTTCTTTTCTCCGAGCAGGAAAGAGAGCATGGACATGGCCGCTTACCTCCCCCCGAACATGCGTTTGAAGAAGCCGGGCTTTTGCGCTTCGGTGAAGCGCATGGGCTTTTCCTCGCCCAGGAAGCGCGCGACCACGTCCTGGTAGGCCTCGGCCACGTCCGAGCCCTGCATGTGCACGGCGGGGATGCCCTGGTTGGAGGCCTGCAGCACGGTTTCGGACTCGGGCACGACGCCGATCAGCTCGATGCGCAGGATGTCCTGGATGTCCTCCAGCGACAGCATCTGGCCGTCCTGCACGCGGTTGGGGTTGTAGCGCGTGATCAGCAGGTGTTCCTTGACGCTCTCGCCCGCTATGGCGCGCGCGGTCTTGGAGCTGAGCATGCCCAGGATGCGGTCGGAGTCGCGCACGGAGGAGACTTCGGGGTTGGTCACGACCAGGGCCTCGTCGGCGAAGTGCATGGCGATCAGCGCACCGCTTTCGATGCCGGCCGGCGAGTCGCAGACGATGTACTCGAAGTCCATGCCCGCCAGGTCGTCCAGGATCTTCTTGACGCCGTCCTGCGTCAGCGCATCCTTGTCACGCGTCTGGGAGGCGGCCAGCACGAAGAGGTTGTCGCACTGCTTGTCCTTGATCAGGGCCTGGTTGAGGTTGGCCTCGCCCTGGATGACGTTGATCAGGTCGTAGACCACGCGGCGCTCGCAGCCCATGATCAGGTCCAGGTTGCGCAGGCCCACGTCGAAATCGATGACGGCGGTCTTGTGCCCGCGCAATGCGAGGCCCGATGCGAAGCTGGCGCTGGTGGTGGTCTTGCCCACGCCACCCTTGCCGGAGGTCACGACGACTATTTTGGCCATGTTTGCACGGTTCCTTAAAGACTGGAGAGCAAAGAAGAAGGGTCCGGTGTCATACCGGCTCGATGAGGATTTTCTCGCCGTCGAGACGCACCTTGGCGGGCCTGGCGGCCACATCCGCGGGGAGATCGGTCTCGATTGTGCGATAGATGCCGGCAATCGACAGCAGCTGTGCTTCCATGCAGGTGCTGAAGATGCGCGCCTCGGTGTTGCCGCGCGCCCCGGCGATGGCCCTGCCGCGCAGCGGCGCGTAGACATGGACGTTGCCGTCGGCGATGACTTCGGCACCATAGCTGACCATGGCCAGCACCACGATGTCGGTGCCGCGTGCATAGACGCGCTGACCCGAGCGCAGCGGCTTGTCCACGATGAGGGCGTCGGCCTGGGGAGCAGGCACCTCGCGCACCACCTCGACCTCGCGCACGACTTCCTGGATCTCGATCTCGGGCACCGTGGGCCGCACGGGTGCGGCCTCGGGCGCGGGCGCCAGGCCTGCGGCACGCGCCGCCTCCATCTGCGCCGGGCTGCCGCCGCGCACGGCCACGGGCACGGTGCGGTGAAAGCGCAGCGCCTCCACGAGCACGGCGAAGTCGATGGCCTCCTCGGCCTCGCGCACATGGGCCAGGTCGATCAGCACGGGGTCGTTGTCGAAGAAATCCGGGTCGTCGGCCAGGCGCTGGGCCAGGTCGGCCACGAGCGCACGTACGTCGGTATCCCGCAGGGTCACGGCCACCACGGGCAGTTGCGCGCTCTTGAGGTCGAAGCTGGGGCGGGCAGTACTCGTCGTTTCAACGGCCATGGGACTGGGAGTGCGGTGGATGGGAGAGTTGCCTCTCGACGCGCAAAGTGTACTGTGTGCGCAGTACATGGGCGCCCACTCCCGCCGGGAGGTCGGCACCGGGGAGTGTCCATTTGTGTTGTGTCACACACGGCCCATGCCCCCGTGGCGGGGGCCGGGCGGGCCCGGTCACTGAAACCGGGGCTTACGCTTCTCCACGAAGGCCATCACGGCCTCGCGGTGGTCGGCGGTCTTGTGCGCCAGGGCCTGGTAGCCGGCGGACAGCTCCAGCAGCGACTCCAGCGTGCTGTGCTCGCCCTCGCGCAGCAGGCGCTTGGTCATGCGCATCACGGCGCCGGGGTTGGCGGCGATCTTGTCGGCCAGCGCGCGCGCCGTGGCCAGCAGCTGGTCGGCGGGCACGACGCGGCTGACCAGGCCGCAGGCCAGGGCCTGCTGCGCGTCGATGGCCTCGCCCGTGAACGCCATCTCGGCCGCCTTGGCGCGGCCCACGGCGCGCGGCAACAGCCAGGCGCCGCCGTCCCCGGGGACGATGCCCACGCGCACGAAGCTCTCGGCAAAGGTGGCCGTCTCGCTGGCGATGCGGATGTCGCACATGCAGGTCAGGTCCAGCCCCGCGCCGATGGCCGGGCCGTTGATGGCGCAGATCACGGGCACGTCCAGCTGGTTGAGGGCGCGCGGAATGCGCTGTATGCCCTGGCGGTACTCCTCGCGGATGGCGTCGGGCGTGAGCGCGTCGTCGAAGAAGCGCTGCATGTCCTTGACGTTGCCGCCCGAGCTGAAGATGGGGCCGGCGCCCGTGAGGATGACGGCCTTGACCGAGGCGTCGCGCCGGATCTCGTCGCAGACCTGCACGAATTCCTCCACGGCCGTGTTGCCCGTGAGCGCATTGCGCGTCTCGGGCTGGTTCATGGTGAGGGTCCAGATGGCGCCGTCGCGGGCGATGTTCAGAAAGGACATGGAGAAGACTCCTTGAGCAAGGGTTTATTCGGTGATGTCGATGGTCGAACGGATCAGGTCCAGCGTGCTGCCCGCGTGGCCATGGACCAGCGCGGCGCCTGCCACACCGTGCCAGTACGACTCGGAGCCCGCCGTCTGGCGCCAGGCATGCAGGCGGCGCGTGAGCAGTTGCAGGTCGTATTCCTCGGTGAAGCCCATGGCGCCGTGGATGGCGTGGGCCGCCTCGGCCACGGCCAGCGCGGCCTGGCTGCAGCGCGCCTTGGCCACGGCCACGCGCAGCCGATCGGGGAAGATGCCCTGCCCCGCGCAGCCCAGCCGGGCCGCCATGCGCGCGGCGAAGACATGCTCGCTCATCACCGCCAGCTGGTGCTGTATGGCCTGGAACTTGCCGATGGGGCGGCCGAACTGCTGGCGCTCGTTCGCGTACTGCAGCGTGCGCTGGAACACCTCCATGAGCGCGCCCGCCAGCTGCGCCGCCACCAGGCCGGCCTGCAGCGTGCGCAGGTCCAGCCCATCCGGCAGGGCGATATCGGGAGCAGGTGCTGCGCGGACCTGATCGGCGCTCCAGCGCAGGTTCACGTCCAGGCAGAAGGCCGCCGGCTCGGACTGCGCCTGCGCCACGGGCAGCAGGCTCCAGCCCTGCGCATGCTGCACCAGCGCGCTGTCCGCCACCGCGCCCAGGCGCACGGGTGCGCAGTGCAGGCTGCCATCCGGCTGGAGCAGGCCTTGCGCCAACGCGATGGCGCCTGGTGGACGCTCCGCCCCCGCGCCAGCCAGCAGCGCGCGCGCCAGCATGGTCTCGCCCAGCGGCACGGGCAGCGCATGGGCGCCGGCCAGCGACCACACATCGAACAGCTGCGCCAGCGCCAGCCCCGCGCCGCCCGCGTGCTCAGGCACCAGGGCATCGGCAAAGCCGGCCTGCTCCAGCGATTGCCACAGCGCCCGGGGCGAGCCCCCGGCCTCGATGGCGCGCACCCGCGCGGGCGTGCTCTCGCCCTGCAGCAGCTGGCGTGCGGCATCGGCAAACAAATCGTCTTCCATGTCTCTCTCCATTCATGACACATGACGCCAGGCCTTGGGCGTTCCGTTTGAAACTGGCGCGCCCCAACTCAGGGGGAACCTTATTCAACGCAGGCCGAGGCCACGCGCGATCATTCCGCGCAGGATGTCGCGCGTGCCGCCGCGCAGCGAGTACGAAGGTGCCACCTCCGTCACGTAGTTGAGGGTGCGCAGCAGCTCCAGCGGAACCTCGGACGCCTCGCGTGCGAACAGGTCGTCGGCAATGGCGGCGGGAATGGACTGCTCCAGCGTCGTGCCCAGCTCCTTGACCAGGGCCGCCTCGACGATGGGGCTTTCGCCGCGCACCAGCTTGTCCTGCACGGCCACCGACATGGCGCGCAGCGGGGCCAGCTCGGTGAACACGCGGCCGGCCAGGCGCAGCGCGCCTTCGCTGCGCTCGCCCGTTGCACGCAGCCAGGCCAGCCATTCGTCGAACAGCACGATGCTGGAGAACAGCCGCTCGGGCCCGCTGCGTTCGAAGGCCAGCTCGGCCGTGACCTGCTCCCAGCCCTGGCCTTCCTGGCCGATCAGGGCGTCGGGCGGCAGCTGCACGTTGTCGAAGAAGACTTCGCAGAAATGGCTGTCGCCCGAGAGGTCGGTGATGGGCCGCACGGTCACGCCCGGCAGCGACAGGTCCACGATGACCTGGGACAGCCCCTTGTGCCGGTCACCCGCCTCGCCCGAGGTGCGCACCAGGGCAATCATGTAGTGGCAGTGGTGGGCGTTGGTGGTCCAGATTTTCTGGCCGTTGAGCACGAAACCCTTGCCGTTCGGCACGGCGCGCGTCTTCACGCTGGCCAGGTCCGAGCCCGCGCCGGGCTCGCTCATGCCGATGCAAAAGAAGGCCTCGCCCCGGCAGATGCGCGGCAGGTAGAACTGCTTTTGCGCCTCGGTGCCGTACTTGAGGATCAGCGGGCCGCTCTGGCGGTCGGCAATCCAGTGCGAGCCCACGGGCGCGCCGCAGGCCAGGTATTCCTCCACCAGCACGTATCGCGTGAAGGCGCTGCGCCCGCCACCGCCGTACTCGCGCGGCAGGGTGACGCCTATCCAGCCCTTTTCGCCCAGTTGCCGGCTCAATTCGGCGCTGTAGCCGCCCCAGGAGCGCGCGCGCACATGGGGCGGCAGGCCGCTTATGGCCTGGGCGAGGAAGGCGCGCACCTCGGCGCGCAGGGCTTCGTCCTCGGCGGGGATGCGGGTCAGGGCAAGGGAATCAAGCACGCTCATTGCAGGGCTCCATGGTTGGACCCCACTCTAGGCAGCCGGTCTGTCGCAGTCCAATATTAAAAACCGAGCCACTGATACCGTTTGAATATCAGGCGGCCTGTGCCTTGGCATGCTGCGCCGCAAAGCCCACATACCAGTCCAGGCAGCCCGGGTTGGCCATGGCCTCCTTGTTGACCACCTTGTCCAGCGGCTGGCCCAGCATCAGCTTCTTGATGGGCAGCTCCTGCTTCTTGCCGCTGAGCGTGCGCGGGATTTCGGCCACCTGCACGATCTCGTCGGGCACGAAGCGCGGCGACAGGGCCTGGCGGATGGCGCCCTGCAGGCGCGCGCGCAGGGCGTCGTCCAGATCCACGCCCGGGCGCAGCACCACGAACAGCGGCATGTAGCTTTCGCGGCCCAGGTATTCGAGGTCCACGACCATGGAGTCCAGCACTTCGGGCAGGGCCTCGACGGCGCTGTAGATCTCGCTGGTGCCCATGCGCAGGCCGTGGCGGTTGATGGTGGCGTCGCTGCGGCCGTAGATGATGCAGCCGCCGTCCGGGAGGATGCGTATCCAGTCGCCGTGGCGCCAGACCGGGCCCATGGCGGCGGGGCCGTCACCGCCGCCGGGCGCGCGGCCGTGGCCGGCCGGGTACATGTCGAAGTAGCTGGACAGGTAGCGCTTGCCGTCCGCATCGCCCCACAGGTACAGCGGCATGGAGGGGATGGGCTGGGTGCAGACCAGCTCGCCCACCTCGTCGATGACGGGCTGGCCCTGCTCGTTCCAGGCCTCCACGGCCGCGCCCAGCTGGCGGCACTGCATGATGCCCGGCTGCTGGGGCAGCTCGCGGTGGCCGCCGATGAAGGCGCCCGCGAAGTCGGTGCCCCCCGAGATGTTGTTCCACCAGATGTCAGGCCGCCCCATGCCTGCGAACTGCGCCGTGCCCCAGCTTTGCACCTCGGGCGACAGCGGCGAGCCCGTGGTGCCCAGGCTGCGGATGCGCGACAGGTCGCCGCACTGGGCCAGGTCCACGCCGGCCTTCATGCAGTTGGCGTAGAAGGCCGCGCCCGAGCCGAAGCTGGTCACGCCGGTCTCGGCCGCGAAGCGCCACAGCACGCCCCAGTCGGGCCTGTCCTTGCTGCCGCCGGGGCTGCCGTCGAAGATCACGCAGGTGGTGCCGCCCAGCAGGCCCGAGACCTGGGCGTTCCACATCACCCAGCCCGTGGAGCTGTACCAGTGGTAGCGCTCGCCCCAGCTGTTGGGGTGGTAGCTGCAGCCCACGTCGTTGTGCAGGGCCTTGAGCTGCAGGGCCACCAGCACCATGCCGCCATGGCCGTGGACGATGGGCTTGGGCAGGCCGGTGGTGCCGCTGGAGTAGACGATCCACAGCGGGTGGTCGAAGGGCAGCCATTCGGGCTCGAAGGCCGCCGTGGCCGCGTCGTCGCGCGCCGTGACCTGGCCGTAGTCGGCGGCATCGGCCAGCCTGGCCTGCAGGTCCAGGTTGGGCACAAGGACCACATGCTCCACGCTGGGCAGGCCTGCGCGCAGCTCCGCCAGCACGGCCATGCGGTCGATATCGCGCCCGGCGTAGTGCACGCCATCGACGGCGATCAGCGCCTTGGGCGCGATCTGGCGAAAGCGGTCCAGCACCGCGTTGGTGCCCATGTCGGGCGCGCAGATGCTCCAGACGGCGCCCAGGCTGGCCGTGGCCAGCAGGGCGACCATGGCCTCGGGGATGTTGGGCAGGTAGGCAGCCACGCGGTCGCCGCGGCCCACGCCCTGGGCCTTCAGGTGCAGGGCCAGGGCGGCGACCTGGCGGCGCAGGTCGGGCCAGGACAGTTCGCGGTGGCGGCCCGTCTCGTTGCGGCTGACCACGGCGGGCATGCCGGCCGCATGGGCGGCATCCACATGGCGCAGCGCCTGGCGCGTGTAGTTGATCTGGGCACCCGGAAACCACTGGGCGCCGGGCATGGTGTTGCGCTCCAGCACGGCCGTGTGCGGCGTGGGCGACTGCAGCGCGTTGTAGTCCCAGATGCTTTGCCAGAAGGCGTCCAGGTCGGTCACCGACCAGCGCCACAGCGCGTCGTAGCTGTCGAACTGCAGGCCGTGGCGCTCGCGCAGCCAGTCCTGGTACAGGCGGATCTGGGGGATGAAGGCAGGGGTGTGGCTCATGACCGGCCACGGTACGCGCGCGCTGCCCGCGAGCCCAGACGGGAAAGCCATTAGCCTGGCACCTGGGCGACAAAGTCTGCGGGCCGGATCGCGTATCTGCGCACAAACACTGGGAAAAAATTTCCGCTCGCCCCCTCCTGCCAGAAAACAAATGCCTCTAATATCGCGCCAATTTTTACAAGGAGCGATGCCACATGGGCCTTTTCCAATGGACGGAGAAATCCGCCGACCAGCTGCAACGGGGAGGCGTGATCGGCCCCGATGAGCGCCTGCCCTGGCCCCAGACCGGGCTGATGGGCATACAGCACGTGATCGCCATGTTCGGCTCCACCGTGCTGGCGCCCATCCTCATGGGGTTCGACCCCAACGTGGCCGTGCTCATGAGCGGCATCGGCACGCTGATCTTCTTCCTGATCACGGGCGGCAAGGTGCCCAGCTACCTGGGTTCGTCCTTTGCCTTCATCGGCGTGGTGATCGCAGCCACGGCCTATGGCGGCAAGGGCGCCAACGGCAACATCGGCGTGGCGCTGGGCGGCATCATTGCCTGCGGCGCGGTCTATGCGCTGATCGGCCTGGTGGTGCAGCTGGTGGGCACGCGCTGGATCGAGCGCTTCATGCCGCCCGTGGTCACGGGCGCCGTGGTGGCCGTGATCGGGCTGAACCTGGCGGCCATACCCGTCAAGAACATGGCGGCCAACAACTTCGAGTCGTGGATGCAGGCCCTGACCTTCGTCTGCGTGGGCCTGGTGGCCGTGTTCACGCGCGGCATGGTGCAGCGCCTGCTGATCCTGGTGGGCCTGATCGCCGCCAGCGTGCTGTACGGCCTGTTCACCAATGTGCTGGGCATGGGCAAGCCCGTGGACCTGTCGGGCGTGGCCAATGCCGCCTGGTTCGGCCTGCCCCAGTTCCACGCGCCCGTGTTCAGCGGCCCGGCCATGGTGCTCATCGTGCCCGTGGTCATCATCCTGGTGGCCGAGAACCTGGGCCACATCAAGGCCGTGACCGCCATGACGGGCAAGAACCTGGACCAGTACATGGGCCGGGCCTTCATCGGCGACGGCGTGGCCACCATGGTCAGCGGCGCGGCCGGCGGCACCGGCGTGACCACCTATGCCGAGAACATCGGCGTGATGGCCGCCACGCGCATCTACTCGACGGCCGTGTTCTTCGTGGCCGCCGTCCTGGCCGTGCTGCTGGGCTTCTCGCCCAAGTTCGGCGCGCTGATCCAGGCGATCCCGCTGCCCGTGATGGGCGGCGTGTCCATCGTGGTGTTCGGCCTGATCGCCGTGGCCGGCGCCAAGATCTGGGTGGACAACCGCGTGGACTTCTCGCAGAACAAGAACCTGATCGTGGCGGCCATCACCCTGATCCTGGGCACGGGCGACTTCACGCTCAAGTTCGGCGACTTCGCGCTGGGCGGCATCGGGACCGCGACTTTCGGCGCCATCATCCTGTACGCGCTGCTGGATCACGCACGCGACGATCAGCCACTGATTCATTGAATGTGAGCACACGCAAACATTCTTTGAGCCTTTGACTGCGCGGCAGGGCCTTTACGGGGAAACCCGAGGGCCGCTGCCAGCGCTGCTACCATCGGTTTCCGGAGATATACCGCCCTTGCGTTCTTGCATGGGGCGGTTTTTTTTAGGCTTGCAAGCCAGCGCTGCGGCACCCTGCCGGCTGGCGCGAGCCGTCAGCCGGAGCCATAGATGTCCCTCGCAGACCGCGTACGTTTCCCAGAATTCCTTTCGCGCACCATGACGGCCGAGCAGGCCGCCGCCCTGATCCCCCACGGCGTCAACGTCGGCATGAGCGGGTTCACGGGCGCGGGCTACCCCAAGGCCCTGCCCCAGGCCATCGCCCAGCACGCCAAGAGCGAACACGCGGCCGGCCGGCCCTACAAGATCAATGTCTGGACCGGCGCCTCCACGGCCGCCGAGATGGACGGCGCCCTGGCCGAGGCCGGCGCACTGGGCCAGCGCCTGCCCTTCAACACCGACCCCACCTGCCGCGCCAGGATCAATGCCGGCGAGATCGACTTCATCGACATGCACCTGTCCCACGTGGCCCAGCATGCGTGGTTCGGCTTCCTGGGCCCCATGAGCGTGGCCGTGGTCGAGGTGCTGGGCGTGACCGAGGACGGACGCCTCATCCCCTCCACCGCCGTGGGCAACAACAAGACCTGGCTGGAGATCGCCGACAAGGTGATCCTGGAGGTCAACACCAAGCCGCCGGCCAAGATGGAAGGCATGCACGACATCTACTACGGCACGGCCATCCCGCCGCGCCGCGTGCCCATTGCCCTGACCCATGCCGATGACCGCATCGGCGAGCCCTACCTGCGCGTGGACCCGGCCAAGGTGGTCGCCGTGGTCGAGACCCACAAGGGCGACCGCGACAACGTCTTTGCCCAGCCCGACGCCAACTCCAACCTGATCGCCGCGTCCATCATCGACTTCCTCGCGCACGAGATGAAGATGGGCCGCCTGCCCAAGGAGATGCTGCCCATCCAGTCGGGCGTGGGCAACGTGGCCAACGCCGTGCTGGCCGGCCTGCTGACGGGGCCGTTCGAGAACCTGCTGGGCTTCACCGAGGTCCTGCAGGACGGCATGCTGGACCTGCTGCGCGCAGGCAAGATGAGCCGCGCCTCGGCCACCTCGATCTCGCTGTCCGGCAGCGCCTACAGGGACTTCGAGGAGAACATCGACTTCTACCGCGACCGCATCATCCTGCGCCCCCAGGAGATCAGCAACCACCCCGAGCTGGTGCGCCGGCTGGGCGTGATCGCCATGAACTCCATGATCGAGGCCGACATCTACGGCAACATCAACTCCACCCACGTCATGGGCACGGGGATGATGAACGGCATCGGCGGCTCGGGCGACTTCGCGCGCAACGGCTACCTGTCCTTCTTCGTCACGCCCTCGGTGGCCAAGGGCGGCAAGATCAGCTGCATCGTGCCCATGTGCTCGCACGTGGACCATACCGAGCACGACACGCAGATCATCGTCACCGAGCAGGGCCTGGCCGACCTGCGCGGCCTGTCGCCGCGCAAGCGCGCCCAGGTCATCATCGACCGCTGCGCCCATCCCGACTTCCGCCCCCAGTTGCAGGACTACTTCGACCGCGCCCAGCGCCAGGGCGCGCTGCACACGCCGCACATCCTGGGCGAAGCGCTGAGCTGGCACCAGCGCTTTGTCGAAACGGGCGACATGCGCGCCTGACCCGCACAAGCGCGCCAGCGCGCAGTCTCCTGGGCTACAGGCAGCCATCGGCATGGCTGCCTGGACTGGCGTAGCATGCAAGGACGGCCCACGGGGCCGTCTTTTTCGTTGCACCCACAGGACTTCTCCCATGCCGATCTGGAAGCGCAGCTTCACCCTTGAAGACATCACCTCGCTGAGCGCCGACACGGCCGTCTCGCACCTGGGCATCGAGTTCACCGAGATCGGTGACGACTTCCTGCGCGGCCGCGTGCACGTGGACCAGCGCACCTGCCAGCCCTACGGCATCCTGCACGGCGGCGTGAACGTGGTGCTGGCCGAGACCCTGGGCTCGGTGGCCGCGGCCTGCTCCATCCCCGATGGCTGGCGCAGCGTGGGCCTGAACGTCTCGGCCAACCATGTGCGCGCCGCGCGCCAGGGCTGGGTCACGGGCACGGCCCGCCCCGTGCACCTGGGCCAGACCACCCATGTCTGGGCCATCGAACTGCATGACGAAACCGGCCGCCTGACCTGCACCTGCAGCCTGACCATGGCGCTGCTGCCGCCCACGCATGCGCAGAACGTCAAGCTCGCGGCGCAGCCGCCGGTGGCGGCCCAGCCCTGATCAAACCCCCAGCAACTCCGACAGGCGCTCCGGCTCCGCCAGCAGCTCCCGCGAATCGGCCTGCAGCGCCAGCCGGCCCTTGGTCATGACGACGGCGCGGTCGGTGTGGGCCAGGACCTTTTTGTAGTCGCGGTCCACGATCAGGGTGGAGATGCCGGTGCTGCGGATGGCGGCGATCACGCGCCAGATTTCGGCGACGACCAGGGGGGCCAGGCCTTCGGTGGCTTCGTCGAGGATGAGCAGGCGCGGGTGCGTCATCAGCGCGCGGCCTATGGACAGCATCTGCTGCTCGCCGCCAGAGAGCTGGTCGCCGCCGTTGGCCAGGCGCTCCGCGAGCCGGGGGAAGGTGTCGAGCACGCGCTCCAGCGTCCAGTGGCGCTCGCCCTGCAGGCCGGGGCGGGCGCTCATGACCAGGTTCTCGCGCACGCTGAGGTTGGGGAAGATGCCGCGCCCCTCTGGCACATAGCCAATGCCCAGCCGCGCCATGCGCTCGGGCGGCGCGCCCGTGCAGTCGCGGCCATCGGCGCGCAGGCGGCCACGGCGCGCGGGCACATAGCCCATGAGCGTGCGGATCAGCGTGGTCTTGCCCATGCCGTTGCGCCCCAGCAGGCCCACGGCCTGGCCCGCGCCCAGCGCCAGGCTCACGCCCTGCAGGATGTGGCTGTCGCCGTAGTAGGTATGCAGCTCGTCGATGGCGAACATGGGCTCAGTCATCGTCTTCTCCCAAGTAGGCTGTACGCACGACCGGATCGACACGGATCTGCGCGGGCGTGCCCGTGGCCACCACGCTGCCGTTGACCATCACGGTGATGCGGTCGGCGATGCGGAACACGGCGTCCATGTCGTGCTCGACCAGCAGTACCGCATGGCCGCGCTTGAGCTCCTGCAGCAGGGCCAGCATGCGCTCGGTCTCCTCGGCGCCCATGCCGGCCAGCGGTTCGTCCAGCAGCAGCACGCGCGGGCCGGTGGCCAGGCACATGGCCACTTCCAGCTGGCGCTTGGCGCCGTGGCTCAGCGTGCCGGCCACGGCCTGGGCCTGCCCGGCCAGGCCCGCACGCTCCAGGGCCGCATGGGCCTGGCGCAGGCTGGCCGCGCAGCGCTGTGCGGACAGGCCCAGTTGCCAGGGCCTGAGCGCCATCTGCGCCTGGGCCGCGAGCCGGCAGTTCTCCAGCGCCGAGAACTCGGGAAAGATGGTGGTGCGCTGGTAGCTGCGGCCCACGCCGGCACGCGCACGCCGGGGCTGGGGCATGCGCGTGACGTCCTGGCCGGCGAGCGCAATGCGCCCCGCGCTGGCCGCCAGTTCGCCCGAGAGCATGTTGACCAGGGTGGACTTGCCCGCGCCGTTGGTGCCGATCACGGCGTGGACCTCACCCTCGTGCAGGTCCAGGTCCACGCCGCCCACGGCCGTGAGCCCGCCGAAGCGGCGCGTGAGGCCGCGCACCGAAAGCAGTGCCGCATCAGCCATGTCCGGCCTCCTTGTGGTGGACCTCGTTGTGTACTCCGGCGCGTTGCCGTGCAAGGCCCGCCAGCCCGATCAGCCCCATCAGTCCTTTCGGCAGCAGGGCCACGAGCACGATGATGGCCAGGCCCAGGCTCAGCTGCCAGTGGTCGGCCATGGGGCCGACGATGGCATGCGTGGACAGCACCTCCTTGAGCGCGACGAAGGCCACCGTGCCCAGCACGGCGCCGCGCAGCGAGCCCAGGCCGCCGAGGATGACCATCAGCAGCACCTCGCCCGAGTGGTGCCAGGACAGCAGCTCGGGGTTGACCACGGCATCGCGCACCGCCAGCAGAAAGCCTGCCACGCCAGCCAGCATGCCGGCCAGCACGAAGGCCGCGAGCTTGTACCCGTAGGTGGTAAAGCCGGCCGCACGCATGCGCTGTTCGTTGACGCGTATGCCCGCCAGCGCCGCGCCGAAGCGCGACTGGCGCAGCCCGGCCAGGAAGGCATAGACCAGCACCAGGGCGGCCAGCACCACGTAGTACTGCACGCGCGGGATTTCCATGTCGATGGCGCCCAGCGCGGGCCGGGCCATCAGGTAGATGCCATCGCTGCCGCCGCCGATGCCCGTGTCGTGGACCACGAAGTAGGCCATCTGTGCGAAGGCCAGCGTCACCATGATGAAGTAGATGCCGCGCGTGCGCAGGCTCAGCAGGCCCACCAGCAGCGCATAGCCACCCGAGGCCAGCAGCGCCCAGCCCAGCATGGCCGGCAGGCTGCCGCCCTCGTTGCCTGCGGACAGCACGGCGGCATAGGCGCCCAGGCCCATGAAGGCCGCATGCCCCAGGCTCACCAGGCCCGTGCCGCCCACCAGCAGCTGCAGGCTGAGCGCGAAGATGGCCAGGATCATGGTCTTGACCACCAGTCCCGACAGATAGTCCGACCACCAGGGGCCGGCCAGCGCCAGCAGCGCCACGCAGGCCAGCGGCACGGCGCAGGCCTGCCATCGGCAGGCGCGCTGCGGCATCTCTACGGGCTGCACAGGCTGCAGGGGCTGCACGGCAGCTGCCAGCAGCGCCGGAGAAGGATTGGATACGGCCATTGTTCAGCTCCTTTGCCCCATCAGGCCCTGGGGCCGCCACACCAGCACCACCGCCATCAGCAGGTAGACGCTCATGCCGCTGAGCTCCTGGAAGAACAGCTTGCCGAAGGTATCGACAAAGCCCACCAGCAGCGAGGCCAGCAGCGCGCCCGTGATCGAGCCGATGCCGCCGATCACCACCACCACGAAGCAGATGATGAGCACGTTGCCGCCCATGCCCGGATAGACCGAACTCATGGGCGCGGCGATCATGCCCGCCAGTGCCGCCAGCGCCACGCCGATGGCGAAGACGATGCGGTACAGGCGCTTCACGTCGATGCCCAGGCCGCGCACCATGTCGCGGTTGCTGGCGCCCGCGCGCACCATCATTCCCAGGCGCGTGCGGTGGACCACCCAGTACAGCGCCAGCGCCACCAGCAGGCACACGCCCGAGGCGAACAGCCGGTACCACGGATAGCTCATGAGCCCGCCCAGCGAGAAGCTGCCCGACAGCCAGCCGGGCAGCGGCACGCCATGCACGTCGTTGCCCGCCAGCAGCGAGCGCAGCTCCTCGAACACCAGGATCAGCCCGAAGGTCATCAGCACCTGCTGCAGGTGCTCGCGCTCGTAGAGGTAGCTGAAGAAGGCCCACTCCAGCGCATAGCCCAGCACCACGGTCAGCGCCACGCCGGCCAGCAGCATGGTGATGAAGTGCTGGCCCAGCAGCGGGGACAGCGCAAAGGCCATGTAGGCGCCGATCATGTAGAAGCTGCCATGGGCCAGGTTGATCACGCCCATGATCCCGAAGATCAGCGTCAGGCCGGAGGCCAGCAGGAACAGCAGCAGCCCGTACTGGACGGCGTTCAGGCACTGCACGAGAAAGGTGGCAAGGTCCATGGCGATGTCCGTATGCGTCCGTATATGAGTGCGCCCCGCGCCTCACATGCGGCAGCCGCGGCCGGTATCGCCCAGGGCCTTGATGGCCACGCCCATGCGCTGGTTCTCCTTGCCCACGACCTTGCGCAGGTACATGTCCTGCACGGGGTTGTGCGACTTGCTGATGGTGAAGTCACCGCGCGGGCTGGGGATGGTGGCCTTCTCGATGGCCTGGCGGAACTCGGCCTTCTTCGCGATGTCGCCGCCCGCCGCCTTCAGGCCCACGCCCAGCATCTGGGCGGCGTCGTAGCCCTGCACGGCATACACATCGGGCATCAGCTTGTAGGCCTGGGCATAGGCGGAGCGAAAGCGCCGGTCGCGCTCCGTGCCCAGCTCGTCGGCGTAGTGCAGCGTGGTCAGCACCCCCTGGGCGGCCTCGCCCTGGGCCTCCAGCGTGCCGTCGGTCAGAAAGCCCGAGCCGTACAGCGGGATGGTCTTGTGCAGGCCGGCCGCGTGGTAGTCCTTGACGAACTTGACGGCGCCCGCGCCCGCGAAGAAGGCAAACACCGCATCGGGCCTGGCCGCCGCGATCTCGGTCAGCAGGGCCTGGAACTCCACGTTGGGAAAGGGCACGGTGAGCTGCTTGCTGACCTTGCCGCCCTCCTTCTCGAAGCCTTCCTTGAAGGCATTGGTCATCTCCTCGCCGGCCGCGTATTTCCAGGTGATGGTCATGGCGGTCTTCCTGCCTTCCTGCCTGGCGGCCACCACGCCCATGGGATAGGAGGACTGCCAGTTGGAGAAGGACGAGCGGAAGATGTTGGGCGCGCACATGGCGCCCGTGACCGCATCGGCGCCCGCATTGGGCACGATGAGCACGGTGCCGCTTTCCTTGGCCGCGCGCGCCATGGCCATGGCCACGCCCGAATGCACGGTGCCCACCAGCACATCGACCTTGTCGCGCTTGATCAGGCGGTTGACGTTGTCCGTGGCCTTGGCCGGATCGGACTCGTCATCGACCTTGAAGAACTCGATCTCGCGCCCGCCCAGCCTGCCGCCCTGCTCGTTCACGAACATGCGAAAGCCGTTTTCTATGGCCGAGCCCAGCGCCGCATAGGTGCCGCTGTAAGGCAGCATGAAGCCGACCTTGATCCTGTCCTGCGCATATGCGCCGCAGGACAGGGAGGCCGTCAGGGCGAGGACGGCCCAGTGTTTGCGATCGATGTTCATGCGTGTCTCCTTGTGGTCGATGGGTCTTGCTTTTGTCAGGGGAATCGGAAGGGGCTGTTCAGCCGACGCTGGCCTCGCGTTCACGCAGGCGGAAACGCTGGATCTTTCCGGTGGCGGTCTTGGGAAGTTCGTCCACGAACTCGATGAAGCGCGGGTACTTGTAGGCGGCCAGGCGCTGCTTCACGAAGGCCTTGAGCTCGGCCTCGGTGGCGCTGCAGCCGTCCTTGAGCACGACGAAGGACTTGGTCTTGAGCAGGCCGTCGGCGTCGGTCTTGCCGATCACGGCGGCCTCCAGCACGGCCGGGTGCTGCATCAGCGTGGCCTCGACCTCGAAGGGCGAGACATAGATGCCGCTGACCTTGAGCATGTCGTCGCTGCGCCCGGCATAGGTGTAGTAGCCATCGGCGTCGCGCACGTACTTGTCGCCGCTCTTGAGCCAGCCGCCCTGGAAGGTCTCGCGCGTCTTGTCGCGGTTGCCCCAGTACATGAGGGCGGCGCTGGGCCCCTGGATGAACAGGTCGCCCACCTCGCCATCGGCCACGGGGCGGCCGTCCTCGCCGCGCAGCTCCACGCGGTAGCCGTCCACCGGCTTGCCCGTGGTGCCGTAGCGGATGTCGCCAGGCCGGTTGGACAGGAAGATGTGCAGCATCTCGGTGGAGCCGATGCCGTCCACGATGTCGGCGCCGAAATGCGCCTTGAAGCGCTGGGCGATCTCGGCCGGCAGCGCCTCGCCGGCCGAGGAGCACATGCGCAGGCTGACCTGCTCGCGCGCGGGCAGCAGCGGCGAGGCCAGCATGCCCGCAAAGCCCGTGGGCGCGCCGAAGAACACCGTAGGCCGGTGCTGCACCCAGCGCGCGAAGGTGGCCTCGGGCGTGGGCCGCTCGGCCATCAGCAGCACGGTGGCGCCCACGCTCAGCGGAAAGCTCAGGGCATTGCCCAGGCCGTAGGCGAAGTAGAGCTTGGCGGCGGAAAAGCAGATGTCGCCCTCGCCCAGGCCCAGCACCGGGCCGCCATAGAGTTCGGCCGTCCAGTACGGATTGGCATGCGTGTGGACCGCGCCCTTGGGCTTGCCCGTGGAGCCCGAGGAATACAGCCAGAAGCCCGGGTCATCGCCCAGCGTGGGCGCCGGTGCGGGCAGCGGCGGCTGCGCCGCCAGCCAGGGCTGCAGGGGCGCAAAGCCTGCGGCGCGCGCCGCCGCTTCGTCGCCGGCCACCCAGACATGGCGCACCTCGTTGGGCGCCCGGTCCAGCGCCTGGCGCAGCAGGGGCAGCAGCGCATCGCAGGTCAGCACGGCCTGGGCGCGGCTGTGGCCCAGCATGTAGGCGTAGTCGTCGGCCGTGAGCAAGGTGTTCACCGCCACCGGCACCACGCCCGCATACAGCGCGCCCAGAAAGGCCACGGCCCATTCATGGCGGTCGTGCATGAGCAGCAGCACGCGCTCCTCGCGGTGGATGCCCGCCGCCAGCAGGCCGCTGGCCATGCGCTGCGCCTGCTGCTGCAGCTGGCCGTAGCTCAGCGTGCCGTGGTCGTCGATGTAGGCGATCTTGCCGGGCCGCCCCTCATTGAGCGCGAACAGGTGCGCGGCGAAATTGAAGGGCTGGGTGAAGTCGATCATCGGGGTCTCCTTCGACATCGGGCATCCGGCCCGACTTGTGATCTTCCGCGCAACATGCAATATTGTGCGTGCACCGGAAAGATAGTTAGAACACCACCGAGCGTCAAGCACTATATTGCATGGCTGGTGTTAACCCCGACTGTTTATCATTCACGCCCTCTTCAAGGAAACTCTATGGACCAGTTCGAGACGGCAGCCCAGTCCGCCGGGGCGGCGGATTCCCTCTCAGAAGCCCCCAGGAACCAGGTGCTGCAGGCGCTGGGCGAGCGTGTGCGCAGCCTGCGCTCGCGCCGGGGCATGACGCGGCGCGCCCTGGCGGCGGCGGCCGATGTCTCGGAGCGCCACCTGGCCAACCTCGAATACGGCACGGGCAATGTGTCGGTGCTGGTCCTGCACCATATTGCACAGGCCCTGCAATGCTCCATGGCCGAGCTGCTGGGCGACGTGACCACCACCAGCGCCGAATGGCTGCTGATCCGCGAACTGCTGGAAGGCCGCGATGAAGAGGACCTGCGCCGCGTGCGCCTGGCCGCAGGCGAGCTGCTGGGCACGGCGCCCAGCGACCGCCAGCGCCACACGCGCATCGCCCTGATCGGCCTGCGCGGCGCGGGCAAGTCCACGCTGGGCCGCATGCTGGCCGAGCAGCTGGGCGTGCCCTTCCTCGAACTCAACCAGGAAATCGAGCGCATTGCGGGCTGCAGCGTGCGCGCCATCCACGACCTGTACGGTGCCAACGCCTACCGCCGCTACGAGCGCCGCGCGCTGGAGGAGGCCGTGCAGATCTACAGCGACGTGGTCATCGCCACGCCGGGCGGCATCGTCTCCGACCCAGCCACCTTCAACGAGCTGCTGTCGCACTGCACCACGGTCTGGCTCAAGGCCCAGCCCGAGGAGCACATGGCCCGCGTCGTGGCCCAGGGCGACACCCGCCCCATGGCCGCCAATCCCGAGGCCATGGACGATCTGCGCAGCATCCTCGAAGGCCGCGCCGGCTTCTACGCCAAGGCCGACCATGTGGTGGATACCAGCGGCCAGACGCTGGAGCAGAGCTTCGATCAGTTGAAGGCACTGTTCCTGCCCGCACGCTGAGACGGCGGCAGCAACCCACGGCATCCAGGCCCCAGGCCTGGATTTTTTTCGCCTGTACTGGCTGGTGTTTACCCTGGATATGGCCAAAACACGCACTATCGTGCGTGTTGCTGCGTGCATTTTTGGGATGAATCTGCATAATTGTGCCTGCACCGTATCTGCGACTGCACTATTTTTCATCCAAGAGGCCGTCCATGCACCCGTCCAGCCCCACTGTCGATTACCGCACCGAGCCCGCCCAGTACCGCCACTGGTCGTTCACCGTCGAGGGCGCCATCGCCCGCATGCAGCTGAACATTGCCGAGGACGGCGGCATACGGCCCGGCTACAAGCTCAAGCTCAACAGCTATGACCTGGGCGTGGACATCGAGCTGCACGATGCGCTCAACCGCATCCGTTTCGAGCATCCGCAGGTGCGCACCGTCATCGTCACCAGCGGGCGCGACCGCATCTTCTGCTCGGGCGCCAACATCTTCATGCTGGGCGTGTCCAGCCATGCCTGGAAGGTGAACTTCTGCAAGTTCACGAACGAGACGCGCAACGGCATCGAGGACAGTTCGCGCCACTCGGGCCTGAAGTTCCTGGCCGCCGTCAACGGCGCCTGCGCGGGCGGCGGCTACGAGCTGGCCCTGGCCTGCGACGACATCGTGCTGATCGACGACCGCTCCTCCTCCGTCTCCCTGCCCGAGGTGCCGCTGCTGGGCGTGCTGCCCGGCACGGGCGGCCTCACGCGCGTGACCGACAAGCGCCATGTGCGCCATGACCTGGCTGACATCTTCTGCACCAGCGTGGAAGGCGTGCGCGGCCAGCGCGCCGTGGACTGGCGCCTGGTGGATGCCGTGGCCAAGCCCGCGCAGTTCGAGGCCGTGGTGGCCGAGCGCGCGCAGCGCCTGGCCGAAGGCAGCACGCGCCCCGCCAACGCGCAGGGCATCACGCTCACGCGCCTGGAACGCGAAGCCACGGACGATGCGCTGCACTACCGCCATGTCAGCGTGCAGATCGACCGCGCGCGCCGCAGCGCCACGCTGACCGTGAAGGCGCCCACGCTTGGGCAAGGCCCGCAGCCGGCCACCATCGAAGCCATCGAGCAGGCCGGGGACGCCTGGTGGCCGCTGGCCATGGGCCGCGAGCTGGACGACGCCATCCTGCACCTGCGCACCAACGAGCTGGACGTGGGCACCTGGCTGCTCAAGACCGAAGGCGATGCCGCCGCCGTGCTGGCCGCAGACGCAGCCCTGCTGGCCCACCAGGACCACTGGCTGGCGCGCGAGACGCTGGGCCTGCTGCGCCGCAGCTTTGCGCGGCTGGATGTGTCCTCGCGCACGCTGTTCGCGCTGATCGAGCCCGGCTCCTGCTTCGTGGGCATGCTGGCCGAGCTGGCCTTCGCGGCCGACCGCGCCTACATGCTGGTGCTGCCCGACGACACCGAGCGCGCCCCGCGCATCCAGCTGGACGAATTCAATTTCGGCCTGCTGCCCCTGGTCAACGACCAGTCGCGCCTGCAGCGCCGCTTCTACGAGGAAGCCGCGCCGCTGGAGGCCGCGCGCGCCGCCACGGGCCGCGCGCTGGACGGCGACCAGGCCCTGGCCCTGGGCCTGGTCACGGCCGCGCCCGACGACATCGACTGGGACGACGAAATCCGCATCGCCATGGAAGAGCGCGCCGCCATGTCGCCCGATGCGCTCACGGGCCTGGAAGCCAACCTGCGCTTTGCCAGCCGCGAGAACATGGTCACGCGCATCTTCGGGCGCCTGTCGGCCTGGCAGAACTGGATCTTCAACCGCCCCAATGCCGTGGGCGACAAGGGCGCTCTCAAGCTCTACGGCACGGGCCAGAAGGCCGGCTTCGACTTCAACCGCGTCTGACCGCAGGCACGCCCCGAAACATCCACGGAGACCCCACCATGAGCGCCATCAACTACAGCGAGAAGATCCCCAACAACGTCAACCTCGGCGAAGACCGCACCCTGCAGCGCGCGCTGGAGAGCTGGCAGCCCAACTTCCTGAACTGGTGGGGCGACGTGGGCCCCGAAGGCTCCACCGACTACGACGTCTACCTGCGCACCGCCATCAGCGTGGACCCGCAGGGCTGGGCCCAGTTCGGCCACGTGAAGATGCGCGACTACCGCTGGGGCATCTTCCTGAACCCGGCCGAGGCCGACCGCAGCATCCACTTCGGCGACCACCTGGGCGAGAAGGCCTGGCAGGACGTGCCCGGCGAGCACCGCGCCAACCTGCGCCGCATCATCGTCACCCAGGGCGACACCGAGCCCGCCTCGGTGGAGCAGCAGCGCCACCTGGGCCTGACCGCGCCGTCCATGTACGACCTGCGCAACCTGTTCCAGGTCAACGTGGAGGAAGGCCGCCACCTGTGGGCCATGGTCTACCTGCTGCACAAGCACTTCGGCCGCGACGGCCGCGAGGAGGCCGAGGCCCTGCTGGAGCGCCAGTCCGGCGACGAGAACAACCCGCGCATCCTGGGCGCCTTCAACGAGAAGACGCCCGACTGGCTGTCCTTCTTCATGTTCACCTACTTCACCGACCGCGACGGCAAGTTCCAGCTGGCCGCGCTGGCCGAAAGCGCCTTCGACCCGCTGGCGCGCACCACCAAGTTCATGCTGACCGAGGAGGCCCACCACATGTTCGTGGGCGAGTCCGGTGTCTCGCGCGTGCTGCAGCGCACCTGCCAGGTCATGAACGAGCTGCGCACCGACGACGTGGGCCGCCTGCGCGCGGCCGGCGTGATCGACCTGCCCACGCTGCAGCGCTACCTGAACTTCCACTACAGCGTGACCATCGACCTGTTCGGCGCCGACCAGTCCAGCAATGCCGCCACCTTCTACAGCAGCGGCCTCAAGGGCCGCTACGAGGAAGGCAAGCGCGCGGACGACCACCGGCTGCACGACCAGCACTACAAGGTGCTGGAGGTCGTGGACGGCAGGCTGCAGGAAAAGGAAGTGCCCATGCTCAACGCGCTCAACGAGGTGCTGCGCGACGACTACATCAAGGACTCCAACGCGGGCGTGGGCCGCTGGAACAAGGTCATGGAAAAGGCCGGCATCGATTTCCGCCTCACCGTGCCGCACAAGGCCTTCAACCGCCAGATCGGCGCGCTGGCAGGCGTGCGCATGAGCCCCGACGGCCGCGTGGTCAGCGAGCAGGAATGGCGCATGCGCGAGGGCGAATGGCTGCCCTCGGACGCCGACCGCGCCTTCGTCGCCTCGCTCATGGGCCGCTGCGTGGAGCCGGGCCAGTTCGCGGGCTGGATCGCGCCGCCGGTCATGGGCATCAACCGCCAGCCCGTGGATTTCGAATACGTGCGCTTCAACTGAAGCGCCGCGCCAGCAGGGAGTCGCCCATGACAGTCGCCTTGGTAGAACACGGCATCCTCACCCAGCACCTGATCGACCCGGAGATCTGCATCCGCTGCAACACCTGCGAGGCCACCTGCCCCGTGGGCGCCATCACGCACGATGACCGCAACTACGTGGTACAGGCCGAGCAGTGCAACGGCTGCATGGACTGCGTCTCGCCCTGCCCCACGGGCGCCATCGACAACTGGCGCAAGGTGCCGCTGGCAAGCGCCTATCCCGTGGCCGAGCAGCTGCTCTGGGACGAGCTGCCCGAGGAGCTGCCGCCTGAGGCGCTGGTCCAGGCACTGGCCCAGGCGCAGGACACAGGGGACGCACCTGCCGGCGAGGACCTGAGCCAGGCCCAGGCCGTGATCGCGGCGGCCGCCACGCGCGGTGCGGATGCGGCCCGGCCCGATGACCAGGCCGATACCCAGGTGTTGCGCAGCGCCAGCTACGGCGCCACCGTGCCGCCCTGGTCGGCCGCCCATCCGTACACCAACCTGCATGGCCCCAGGAGCCCCGTCACGGCCACCGTGGTCGGCAACCTCAACTGCACGGAGGCGGGCTTCGACAGCGAGACCCACCACATCGTGCTGGACTTCGGCAGCCAGCCGTTCCCCGTGCTCGAAGGCCAGTCCATCGCCGTCATCGCGCCCGGCACCGACGCCCAGGGCCGCCCGCATGTGGCGCGCCAGTACTCGGTGGCCAGTGCGCGCAATGGCGAGCGGCCCGGCTACAACAACCTGGCGCTGACCGTGAAACGCGTCACCCAGGACCACCAGGGCCGCCCCGTGCGCGGCGTGGCCAGCAACTACCTGTGCGACGCACGCATCGGCGACAGGGTCCAGGTCATAGGCCCGTTCGGCCAGTCGTTCCTGATGCCCAACCATCCCCGCTCGCACATCGTGATGATCTGCACGGGCACGGGCAGCGCCCCCATGCGCGCCATGACCGAATGGCGCAGGCGGCTGCGCAAGAGCGGCAGGTTCGAGGGCGGCAAGCTCATGCTGTTCTTCGGCGCACGCACGCCGCAGGAGCTGCCCTACTTCGGCCCGCTGCAAAGCCTGCCGCGCGACTTCATCGACAACAACCTGGCCTTCTCGCGCGTGGCCGGCCAGCCCCGGCGCTACGTGCAGGACCTGCTGCGCGAACGTGCGGCCGACCTGGCAGCCCTGCTGCGCGACGACAACGCGCACTTCTACGTCTGCGGGCTCAAGAGCATGGAGGAAGGCGTGGTGCTGGCACTGCGCGACGTGGCGCAGCAATCGGGACTGGACTGGGAGCAGGTGGGCGCGCGCCTCAAGCGCGAAGGCCGGCTGCATCTGGAGACTTATTGAATCGCCACAGGCCCATACGCATCGCCGGCCAGGGCCTGGGCCAGTATCCAGGCAGGGTCCACCAGCTCGGCACCGCGCGCCAGCGGCGACTGCGGCAGGGCCAGCGGGATCTCGGTGCAGCCCATGATCACGGGCACATCGCCATGGCGCTGCAGCAGCGGGGCCAGCACCTCGCCGAAGCAGCGCGCGGCCAGGTCCATGTCGCCCTGCTTGACGCCGTCGTAGATGCCCTGCATGAGCCGCGCGCGGCCCTGCGCATCGGGCTGCAGCGCGGTGATGCCGCACTCGGCCAGTGCCGCGTCGTACAGGCCGCTGTCATAGGTGCCCTGCGTGGCCAGCACGATGGCCTGCTGCGCGCCGCCGGCCTGCAGGTGCAGGGCGGCCTGGCGCGCGATGTGCAGCACATGCAGCTGCGGAAAAAGCGCCTGCAGCTGCCCATGCCAGGCATGGGCCGTGTTGCAGGCCAGGGCCACGCTGCGCACGCCCAGCGCCGCCATGCGGCCCACGCCCTGCAGCAGGTGCTGGGCCGGCCCCGTGGGCGACTGCGGGTCCGCGCGCAGCGCCGCGCTGCGGTCGGGCATGGGCAGCTGCACCAGCCAGTGCTCGGGATAGGCCTGGTCATGCACGGGCAGGCCCTGCTGCTGCAGGTGCGCCGTGCAGGCCTGCACGAACAGGCGCACGAAATCCGCGCCTGCGGCCGGACCCATGCCCCCGAGAATGCCCACCGCGCGCGGGGGCTGAAGCTGCTGCTGCATGCTGCGATCCGAAGTCAAAAAGCGGGTTTGTCGCTGAGGTCCTGCAGGTTTTTCTGCAATTGCTCGCTCATCGGCAGGCCCAGGGCCACGTTCCTCGGGGCAATGGGCTGCATGAACCACTTGTCATACAGCCTGGCGAACGCGCCCGACTTCATCATGTCGCCGATCACGCCATCGACCAGCTGCTTGAACTGGGCATCGTCCTTGCGCAGCATGCAGGCATAGGGCTCGACCTGCAGCGAGTCGGCCACCACCTCGAAGTCCCCGGGGTTCTTGGCCGTGGGGATCAGGCCGAAGAGCAGGATGTCGTCCATGCCGAAGGCCGCGGCGCGGTCGTTCTCCACCAGCAGGAAGCCGTCCGCATGGTCCTTGGCCATGACGATGTTCATGCCCCAGGCCTTGTCGGCATTGGCCTTGCGCAGCACCTGCAG
This sequence comes from Delftia sp. WSY_22, assembly GCF_043104185.1. Taxonomy (NCBI): domain Bacteria; kingdom Pseudomonadati; phylum Pseudomonadota; class Betaproteobacteria; order Burkholderiales; family Comamonadaceae; genus Delftia; species Delftia sp. WSY_22. The sequence goes on along the minus strand of NZ_JBICKN010000027.1, from coordinate 45,369 downwards.
GTTGGTGGTTCCCGTGGTGATGGCCACGGTCTTGTCCTTGAGGTCGGCGTAGTTTTTGATGCCCGAACTCTTCTTCACCAACAGCCGCGTGCCCGTGTAGAAATGGTTGATGGCAAAGGCCACCTCCTTGCCGCGCACCGTGTTGTTGGTGGTAGAGCCGCATTCCAGGTCGATGGTGCCGTTGGCCAGCAGCGGCATGCGGTTCTGCGAGGTCACGGCCTGCCACTGCACCTTCAGATCGGGTCGGTTCACCGCCTTCTTCACGGCCTCGGCCACGGCCTGGGACATCTCCACCGTCATGCCGATGGGCTTGCCGTTGTCCAGGTAGCTGAAGGGCACGGAGGACTCGCGGTAGGCCAGCGTGATGCGGCCGCTGTCGCGCACCTTGGCCAGCGTGTCGGCATGGGCCGCAGCCAGGCCTCCCAGGGCCAGGGCCGCGCACAGCGCGGTGGTGTGAAGTTGCATGCTTGTCTCCTCGTCTTTGGTGGATGTGCGGCCAGTGTAGGAAGGGCGGCGGCCTTTGCGGAATGACAATATCGGGCCGGTCCATGCCCGCCGGTTATGGGCTGTCGCCCTGCCCTGAGCAGCAGCCCCCGGCCATAACCTGCGTGCATGGCCCGTGTGCCAAATGCCATGGCCCAGCCTGCCGCGCGCGGCCTACAGTGCGGCTGCATGGAGAAACGATCAATGCATGTCTGCATCGTGGGCGCCGGCATCGTCGGCCTGGCAACGGCCTGGGCGCTGCAGCGGGCCGGCCATCGCATTACCGTACTGGACCGCGCACCGGGCCCCGCCCAGGGCGCCAGCGGCGGCAATGGCGCGCAGCTGAGCTATTCCTACGTGCAGCCGCTGGCCGATCCCGGCATCTGGAAGATGCTCCCCCGCCTGCTGCTGCAAAAGGATTCGCCGCTGGCCTTCCGCCTGCGCGCCGACCCCGCGCAATGGGCCTGGGGACTGCGCTTTCTGGGCGCCTGCAATGCCCATGCCTCGGCCGAAGGCACGCGCGCCCTGCTGGCCCTGGCCGCCGAAAGCCGCCAGGCCTTCGAGTCGCTCCAGGCCGACGAAGCACTGGCCTGCGACCTGCACACGCCGGGCAAGCTGGTGCTCTACCCCACCCAGCAGGCGCTGGATGCCGCCGCGCAGCAGGTGGCACTGCAGGCGGGCCTGGGCGGCGCGCCGCAGCGCATCGTCAACGCCGCCGAAGTGGCGCGCATCGAACCCGCGCTCGCCCGCTACGCGCAACGTATTGCAGGCGCCGTGCACACGCCCAGCGAGGCCGCAGCCGACTGCCGCCTGCTGTGCGAGCAACTGGCCGCCCGGCTCACCGCACGCGGCGCCGAACTGCGCTACGGCGTGGAGCTGCAGGGCTTCGAGCGCGAGGGCGACGCCATCACCGGCCTGCGCACCGCCGCAGGCCCACTGCCGCTGCGCGCCGACCACTACGTGCTGGCCAGCGGCTGGGAAAGCGCGGTCCACGCGCGCCAGCTGGGCCTGCGCATTCCCGTCTATCCGCTCAAGGGCTACAGCATCACCGCCGATGCCGCCGCGCAGCTGCCGCACGCCGCGCCCCGGGTCAGCGTCACCGACACCGCACGCAAGGTCGTCTTCGCACGCATCGGCGAACGCCTGCGCGTGGCCGGCATGGTGGAGATCGTGGGCCGGGACACGCGCACCGACCCGCGCCGCATCGCCAGCCTGCGCCGCTCCACGCAGGAGGTCTTCGCCGACCTGCCGCTGGACGGCAACCTCCACCCCTGGACCGGCATGCGCCCCGCCACACCCACCGGCCTGCCCCTCACCGGCCGCCAGCGCGGCGGTCCGCGCAACCTGTGGCTGCAGACGGGGCACGGCGCGCTGGGGCTGACGCTGGCGTTCGGTTCGGCGCAGAGGCTGGTGGGGCAGTTGGAGGAGGCCTGAAACCCGCAGGCCTCAACCAGCCAGCAACTCGCGCAAGGCCTTGCGCATTTCCTCAGTCATTGCCCGCGCCAGCACCGACCCCGGCCGCTGGGGCAGGCTCAGGGCATTCACACCCACCGTGATGCGCGGCAGCAGGGGGACAACATGGACCTTGCGGCGGTCGGCGGCCAGGGCGGTGCAGCCGTCCATGATGGCGGCGCCCAGGCCGTACTCGGCCATGGACAGGGCCGCGTGGTAGGTCTGCACGGTGACCACGGGCGACAGGCCCACGCCGTGCTCGCGGCAGGCCTGGCCCAGGCGCATGCCCAGCGGGTCGCGCGCATCGAGAGCGACCACGGGCAGCTCGGCCAGGTCCTTGAGCTCCATCCCCTCTTCGCGCACGCGCGAGGGCGGCAGCAGGCCCTTGGGCAGCACGCAGAACATGTCCACCTCGGCCAGCAGCTCATGCTCCAGCGCGGGCTGGCCCACGGAGCTGATGACGAAGCCCACGTCGGCCTCCTGCAGCAGCAGGGCCGAGACCACCTGGGGCGTGTGCAGTGCCTGCACATGGACCTGCACCTGCGGGTGGCGGCGCCGAAAGCCGGCCACGGCGCGCGGCAGCACCTCGCGGCTGAGCGCGAAGACGGTGAGCACGGTGAGCCGGTCCGCTGCCCGGCCATGGCGCAGGTTGTCGGCCAGACGCTGGACCTCGTCGAGCTGCTCGAACAGCTTCTCGATGTGGGGGAACAGCGCCAGCGCCTCATTGGTGGGCGTGAGCCGCCCGCGTGCGCGCTGGAACAGCGCAAAGCCCAGCTGCAGCTCAGCGTGCTGCAGGGTGCGGCTGACGGCCGGCTGGGTGATGTTGATCAGCCGTGCGGCAGCGCTGACGCTGCCGGTCTGCATGACGGCATTGAAGACCTCGATGTGGCGCAGGCGCATGGGCCGTCCTCAGCACGGTCACTCTTGAGCGGACTGCGCGCGCGCCAGCCGCTCGCTTTTCCAGTACAGGTCGTCGCCGCCATCCATGCGGTTGAGCACGCGTGCCAGCACGAACAGCAGGTCGGACAGGCGGTTCAGGTATTGGCGCGGCGCGGGCCGCATGGCCTCGCCCTGCTCCAGCGCCACCACCATGCGCTCGGCACGGCGCGCCACCGTGCGGCAGACATGGGCCTGGGCCGCTGCGCGGCTGCCGGCCGGCAGGATGAATTCCTGCAGCCGGGGCAGCTGCGCGTTGTAGTGGGCCAGCGCTTCATCGAGCTGCAGCAGGGCGTCGTCCTTGAGCAGTTCATAGCCGGGAATGGACAGCTCGCCGCCGAGGTTGAACAGCTGGTGCTGCACATCGACCAGCAGCTCGCGCACGTCGTCGGGCAGGGCCTCGCACAGCAGCAGGCCGATGTGGGAATTGAGCTCGTCCACATCGCCCATGGCGTGCGGGCGGCCGCTGTTCTTGGAGACGCGCGTGTTGTCGCCCAGGCCCGTGCTGCCGTCGTCTCCGGTGCGCGTGGCGATCTGTGTCAAACGGTTGCCCATGGGGTTCTCCTTGGCGATGCGGGGTGAAAAACAGGACCCGTGACGGCCCATCACCTGATTGTGCGTTACAGCCGGCACGCAAATGTTGTAGCAGGCAACAGCCGGCAAAAGTGCTGGCCCTGCTGCGCTGCAACAGGTGGAATGCAGTCATGTTCCACGTTCGACAAGGAGTTCGACACATGACCTCTCAACTGCGCAAAGTCTCCGGTTTTGAAATCCGCAGCGTGATGTTGTTCGCGGCCATTTCGCTGGGTAGCGTTGCTGCCATGGCGCAGACACAGGCGCCTGCCGCGCCCGCATCTTCCGCAGCCCAGATGGGACCTGCCGCTGGCGTGCAAAGTGCCCCCGCCCCGGCTGGTGCCAACGACGTCCAGGCCGCATTCGACCGCGCCGACACCAACCGGGACGGCAAGCTGAGCAAGAAGGAGGCCGAGGCCCTGCCCGCCGTGAGCAGCAATTTCGCGCAGATCGATGCCGACAAGAACGGATCGCTGTCGCGCGATGAATTCAGCAAGGCTGTCCAGCCGCGCTGACACCCGGATGCCTGGCGGCTGACCACACGGTTGGGCGACAGGGCCGGTGGTATTCTTTCCGGTTCCCCCTGGAGAACACCGATGAACGCCCCTGTCGCCCCCGTCCGCCTGCAGCCTGACTTCGCTCAGCGCCCCATCCCCGAAGCCTTTCTCCAAGCCCTGGCCCAGCGTTTCGGCGCCCAGTGCTCCACGGCTTTGGCGGTGCGCGAACAGCACGGCCGCGACGAGGGCGCCATCCAGGCGCCCCCGCCTGCGGCCGTGGTCTTCGCCGAAAGCACGCAGGACGTGCAGGACGCGCTGAAGCTGGCCGACCAGCATGCCGTGCCGGTCATCCCCTACGGTGCTGGCTCCTCGCTCGAAGGCCATCTGCTGGCCGTCGAGGGCGGCATCAGCCTGGACCTGAGCCGCATGAACCGCATTCTCTCGGTCAACACCGAGGACCTGACGGTCACCGTGCAGCCCGGCATCACGCGCAAGCAGCTCAACGATGCCATCAAGGACACGGGCTTCTTCTTCCCCATCGATCCCGGCGCCGATGCCTCCATCGGCGGCATGACCGCCACGCGCGCCAGCGGCACCAATGCCGTGCGCTACGGCACCATGCGCGAGAACGTGCTGGCGCTGGAACTGGTCACGGCCAGCGGCGAGCTGATGCGCACCGGCACGCGCGCCAAGAAAAGCAGCGCGGGCTACGACCTCACGCGCCTGATCGTGGGCAGCGAAGGCACGCTGGGCGTGGTCACCGAGATCACGGTGCGCCTGTACCCGCTGCCCGAGGCCGTGAGCGCGGCCATCTGCTCCTTCCCCAGCATCGAGGCCGCCGTGCGCACGGTGATCCAGACCATCCAGATGGGCGTGCCGATTGCCCGCGTGGAGCTGGTGGACGTGAACTCGGTGCGCATGGTCAATGCCTACAGCAAGCTCACGCTGCGCGAGGAGCCCATGCTGCTGATGGAGTTCCACGGCTCGCCCACGGGCGTGAAGGAGCAGGCCGAGATGGTGCAGGACATTGCGGGCGAGTTCGGTGGCAACGCCTTCGAATGGGCCGAGCGTCCCGAGGACCGCACGCGATTGTTCACGGCCCGCCACAACGCCTATTTCGCAGCCGTCTCCAGCCGCCCCGGCTGCCGCTGCATTACCACCGACGCCTGCGTGCCCATCAGCCGCCTGGCCGATGCGCTGCTGGACTCGGTGCGCGAGGCCGACGACAGCGGCATTCCCTACTTCCTCGTCGGCCACGTGGGCGACGGCAACTTCCACTTCGGCTACCTGATCGACCCGGACAACGAGGATGAGCGCTCGCGCGCCGAGCAGCTCAACCACCAGCTGGTGTCGCGCTCCATTGCGCTGGGCGGCACCTGCACGGGCGAGCATGGCGTGGGCATCCACAAGATGGATTTCCTGCGCGAGGAAGCCGGCGACGGCGCGGTGCAGATGATGCGCTCCATCAAGCAGGCGCTGGACCCGAAGAACATCCTGAATCCCGGGAAAATCTTCAGCCTCTGAGTCCCTCCGCCTCGGCTTTCTCGCGCAGGAAGTCGATCAGCGTGGTGATGGCCCGCGTCTGGTAGTGGGACGGCATGTACAGCAGGTATTGGCGCGTGGCCAGAAAGTCCAGGCTGCCCGGCGGCAGCGGCAGGCGCTCAAGCGCGCCGCTGGCCAGTTCGGCCGCCACCATGTAGCGCGGCACCACGGCCACGCCCAGGCCCTGCAGCACGGCATCGCGCAGGAAGTGGAAGTTGGGCGACATCAGGCGCGGGCGTATGCGCAGCTCGGTGGGCCGGGCGCCGTTCATGCCGGCCGTGCGCAGCTTCTGGCCCGTGAGCGCCGAGGTGATCAGCGGCACGCGCTTGAGCGCCAGCAGCGAGTCGGGGTGGCCATGCTGCGCCAGGAACTGCGGCGTGGCGCAGGCCTCGTAGAGCACATCGCCGAGCTTGCAGGCCACCAGGCTTTCGGGCGGCTCGGTCATCACGCGCACGGCGAAGTCCACCGCGCCCTGCATCAGGTCCTCGATGTCGTTGTCGAAGATCACCTCCAGCGTGATGCCCGGATGCATGCGCATGAACTCCGTCAGCCAGCCCGACATCTGCAGCTGGCCGTAGCCGCTGGGCACGCTCAGCCGCACGGTGCCCTGCAGGCTCTGGCCCAGGCTGTCCACCGACTCGTCCGCCGCCATGGCTTCCTGGCGTATCGCGCGTCCATGCGCGTACAGGCGCAGGCCCAGCTCGGTGGGCTCGACCTGGCGCGTGGTGCGGCGCAGCAGCTGCTGGCCGATCTGGCGCTCGAACTGGTTGAGCCGGTGGCTGACGTTGGCGCGGCTCATGCCCAGGCGCACGGCGGCGCGGCTCAGGTTGCCGGCTTCGATGATGTCCACCAGCAGGGACAGTCCGCCCAGATCCATTGTCAAACCTCAGTACACACAATGTCCATTTTTTAGCACGATTGTCAAAGTCAATAAACGAATGAAGAATGCGGGCCTGCCCGGGCATCACCGGCCCGTTGCGGTTTTCGTGGTTCGACAAGGTTTCGCATGAGTGCTCTCCCCTCTTCCCTGCCGCTGGACGGCGTGCGCGTCCTGGATCTTTCGCGCGTGCTGGCCGGCCCCATGTGCGCCATGGCGCTGGCCGACCTGGGTGCCGATGTCGTCAAGGTCGAGCACCCGGGCCGCGGCGACGACACGCGCGACTGGGGCGTGCGCGTGGGCCAGCGCAACACCTCCTACTTCAACAGCGCCAACCGCAACAAGCGCTCGGTCACGCTGGACCTGCAGGCCGAAGAGGGCCTGCGCATCGCACGCGAGCTGGCGGCCGACAGCGACGTGGTCATCCAGAACTTCAAGGTCGGCGGCGCCGAGAAGCTGGGGCTGGGCTACGAGCAGCTGTCGCAGCTGAACCCGCGCCTGGTGTACTGCTCCATCTCGGGCTACTCGCGCAGCGGCCCCGAGGCCACGCGGCCCGGCTACGACCTGGTGGTGCAGGGCGAGTCCGGCATCATGGCCATGAACGGCGAGCAGGGCCAGGGTCCGCTGAAGTTCGGCGTGGCCGCCGTGGACATGTTCACGGGCATGTACTCGGCCCAGGCCATCCTGGCCGCGCTCTACGAGCGCGAGCGCAGCGGGCGCGGCCGCCATGTGCAGATGGCCCTGTACGACTGCGGCCTGATGATCACCAGCTACTACGGCATGGAGGCCTTGCTCAAGGCCGGCGACCCGCCCAAGTTCGGCAACGCCCATCCGTCCATCGTGCCCTACGGCGTGTTCGAGGCGGCCGACGGCCCGCTGGTCATCACCGTGGGCAACAACGGCCAGTTCCAGCGCTTTTGCACCGACGTCATCGCCAAGCCCGAGTGGGCCGCCGACGAGCGCTTTGCCACCAATACCGCACGCTCGGCAAACCGCGAGCTGCTGATGCCGCTGGTGCAGGCCGAGCTGCTGCGCTTCACGCGCGCCCAATTGCTCGAATGCCTGACGGCCGCGCAGATTCCCTGCGGCGAGGTGCTGGGCCTGTTCGAGGCCCTGAACTCGCAGCGCACGGCCGACGCCGGCCTGCTGCACCGCTTCGAGGACAGCGAGGCCGGCAGCCAGTCCGTGCTGGCCCCGCCCTATGCGCTGGACGGCCAGCGCCTGCCCGTGCGCCGCCCGCCGCCGCACCAGGGCGAACACACCGACGAGGTGCTGCAGCAGCGCCTGGGCCTGGACGAACAGGCCCGCGCCGCGCTGCGCGCCAAAAACATCATCTGAGAGCGCGCAGACGTTCCCACCCAGACCGCTCCACGGCTCTCATTTCCACCCCTTCCCGCTTGAGGAGACATATGACTTCCACCCCCTTCCAGGCCTCGCGCCGCCAGATCCTTTCCGCCGCCTGCGCCACCGCCATCGCCACGCTGGCCCCCGCCGCCCGGGCCCAGAGCCAGTGGCCCGACAAGCTGATCAAGCTGACCGTGGCCTTCCCGCCCGGCGGCCCCACCGACACGGCCGCGCGCATCGTCGCGCAGCGCCTGACCGAGCGCCTGGGCCAGACCATCGTCATCGACAACCGCCCCGGCGCCTCGGGCTCGGTGGGCACGGCGGCCTTCATCAAGTCGCAGCCCGACGGCTATTCGCTGTCCATGTTCGGCATGCCCGCGCTGCTGGCGCCCATGCTGTTCAACAACAACCTGTACGACGTGCGCAAGGACTTCCTGCCCGTGGCCACGGTCTATGACCTGCCCATGGCCATCGTCATCAACCCGCGCGAGCTGCCGGACGTGACCAACCTGCAGCAGCTGATCGAGCATGCCAAGAAGGCCAAGCCGGCGCTGAACTACACCAGCTCGGGCACGGGCAGCTTCGGCCACCTGTCCATGGAGCAGCTCAAGGACCTGGGCGGCTTCGACATGCAGCACGTGCCGTACCGCGGCAGCGCGCCGGCCGTGACCGACCTGATCGGCGGCCAGATCGCCGTGATGTTCGCCGACGTGGTCGCGGCCCTGCCCCACATCCAGGCCGGCAAGCTGCGCGCCATTGCCGTCAGCTCGCAAAAGGCCAAGCAGCTGCTGCCCAATGTGAAGTCGGTGGCCGAGCAGGGCTTCCCCGGCTTCGACGCCGACACCTGGGGCGGCCTGATCGCCCCGCTGAACACGCCGCCCGCCGTGGTCCAGCGCCTGAACCAGGAGCTCAAGCTCATCCTGGCCGAGCCCGAGCTGCAAAAGAAGATGCTGGCCGCAGGCGCCATCGCCACCTACCAGGACGGCGCGGCCATGAAGGCGCGGCTGAACGCCGACTTCACGCGCTGGAGCAAGATCGCGAAAGACAAGAACATCTCTTCGCAGTAAAGAACACAGAGCGCCCCACGATGCGCCTTCAGGGCATGCCGCAAGGCATGCCCTTTTTTGCTTTTTGACCCCGCCATCCGCAGCGTGCGCCAGGTTTCGCTGCCGGGCCGCCCCAAGGCGAACCGCGGCCCCCTCGGGGGGCGCCCGGCCAGGGGCAGCGGACCATGCGAAGCATGGGGAGCGTGGGGGCTACTTCGACAGATCCATGATCATGCGCGTGGCCAGGTACAGGCGGGGCACGATGGTGTTCAGTTGCACATACTCCGCATCATTGGAGTGCGCGCCGTAGCCGCTCAGGCCAAAGCCCTCGATGACGGCACCCTTGGCCTTGAGCGCCGCAAACGCCGCGTCGGTGCCGCCGCCCGTGGCCTTTTCCATCACGCTCATCTTCAGGCCCAGCTCATCGCTGTAGATGGTCTGCGCCTGTTTGGCCAGGCTGCGCGAGGCCTCGTTGGCCTCCAGCGGCGGGCGGCGCACCTCGAACTTGAGCTGCACCTTGCTGGCGTCCAGCAGCTTGTGGCCCACCTTGGCCTGCATGGCCTGCTCCAGCGCCGTGAAGTCGGCCACGCGCAGCGCGCGGGCGTCGGCCTGGGCCGTGGCATCGGCGGGAATGACGTTGCGGTTGGTGCCGGCCTTGGCCACGGTCCAGTTGAGCTTGAGGCCGGTCTCGGGCTTGGACAGGTCCTTCATCTGCAGCAGCTGGTGCGACAGCTCGTACAGCGCGTTCACGCCGTCCTCGGGCTTGGCGCCCGCGTGCGAGGCCTTGCCCTCGACCTTGAGGTAGGCCGCGCCGATGCCGCTGGTGGCCAGGCGCACGCCGCCGTCGGTGCCGCCGCCTTCGAACGAGAAGACCGCATCCTGCTCGGCGCCCAGGCGCGTGATGGTGCTGCGCGCGCCGGGCGAGCTGATTTCCTCGTCGCTGTTCATCAGCACGGTCAGCGTGCCGTAGTTGTCGAAGCCCAGCTGGCGCAGCATGGCCACGGTGTGCAGGATCAGGGCCACGCCCTGCTTGTCGTCGGCAATGCCCAGGCCGTAGGCGCGCTCGCCGTCGATGCGAAACGGCTGGTCCTTGAGCATGCCGCGCAGGTAGACCGTGTCCATGTGGGCGATCAGCATGATGCGGCTGGTGCCCTTGCCCTTGAACTCGGCATGCACCATGGGGCCGATCTTCTCGGGCGTGTCACCCAGCCGGTAGACGTCGGTGGGCTGCAGGATCTCGACCTTGCCGCCCTGCTCGCGCAGCTTGCCGGCCACGTAGTTGGCGATCTGTTCCACGCCCTCCATGTCCTTGCTGCCCGACTCGATGTGCACCAGCTCGCGCAGCGTGTCCAGCAGGGGCTGCTGGTGCTTTTGCGCCAGCGCCTGGATATCGGCCTTGGGCGCAGCCAGGGCACTGCCGGACAGGCCGGCCATGGCGAGGGCCAGCGCCAGCGGGGCGCTGCGGAACATGAGGGAAAGCGGTGCGAAGGCGGAACGCATGGACAGGTCTCCTGTGTTGAAAAGTTGTGCCTGCACGATAGCAGGCGCCGCGCAGGGCGCACGCAATTGGCGTGCCTGTTTTGTCCATCTCTGCGCCCAAAGCAAAGGCCCCGCAAGCCTGGGCCTGCGGGGCCTTGTGGGGAGCGCGACCCGGTATCAGCCCGCGCTCAGCGCCATGCCGCTTTTCCGGCTCACGCCATCGCCCACGACCACGGCCGACACCACGCTCAGCACCAGGGCAATGGCCGATCCGTAGAACACGCCGTGGCTCATGCCGTGGTCCAGCATGTAGCCGAACACCGGCGCGGCCAGGCAAAAGCCCAGGTCCAGGCCCGAATACACCGTGCCGTAGACGCGGCCCGTGGCGCCGGGCGGGGCGGCGCGCTTGATCAGCATGTCGCGCGAGGGGCCGGCCAGGCCCGTGCCCAGGCCCGCGATGGAGGCCACGGCCACGGCCGCCATGGCCGGCAGCCAGCCCGTGCCGACCAGGAACAGCGCAACACCCGAGCCCAGCATGCAGATGGAGATCACCTTCTCCAGCCGCTGCACGCGGCCCACGAGGAAGCCACCGGCCAGCATGCCTGCCGCGCCGCACAGCATGTAGCCCGTGACGATCAGCGCCGTCACGCTCAGCGGCAGTCCGTACATGGACTGCATGGCGGGGCTGGCAAAGCTCTGGATGGCGCTGAGCGCGCAGGTGCTCCAGAAGAAGAACGAGAAGCACAGCCAGACCGAGGGCAGCTTCAGGAAGGCCATGGGATGCTCCTGCGGCACGGCGGCCGCAGCGGCGCGCGCCGCGGGGGCCTGGGCATCGGCCGCACGGTCGTCCAGCGCCTCGCGGTTGAGCACCATGATGGTGAGGATGACGGCGGCCAGGGCCGCGCCGCACAGGCAGGCCAGGCGCCACGAGCCCGTGGCCGTGGTGATGCCCGCCATGAACAGCGGCGCCAGCGCCCAGCCGATATTGCCCGACAGGCCGTGCACCGAGAACGCATGGCCGATGCGCTTGGCCGACACGCGCTTGTTGAGGATGGTGAAGTCCACCGGGTGGAAGGGCGCATTGCCCAGGCCCGCGAAGAAGGCCGCCAGCAGCAGCATTCCATAGCCCTGTGCCAGGCTGGCGACCACGCCCGCCACGGTGAAGCTGCCCAGCGCCGCAAACAGAATGGGGCGCGCGCCGAAGCGGTCCACGGCAAAGCCGGCCATGGCCTGTCCCACGCCGGAGACCACGAAGAACAGCGACACCATCACGCTGAGCTCGGCATAGCTGTAGCCGAACTCGGCGATCAGCCACGGGAACAGCGGCGGCAGCAGCAGGTGGAAGAAATGCGAGGAACCATGCGCCAGGCCGATCAGGCCGATGGTGCGCACATCGCTGCGCAGCGGGTCCGGCGCCACGGCGTCCGGCATGGAAGAGGAAGAGGCGGTCATGGGCCGCATCTTAGGCAGCAGCGTTTCGTCTTGTATGCGATAGTCTGCCAACTTCTATCGCAAACATGCCAAAGCCTGTCTCCACGCCCGGCCCCCCTGCCGACACTCTTGCCGACACTCTTGCCGACACCCTGCCCAGCGCCTGCCCCGCAGCCGCACTGCGGTCGGTGCGCAGGGCCCGGCCGATGGAGCCGGTGGAGGCCCTGCATCCGCACCTGTTCGTGCCCACGCCCCAGCGCCCCGTGCGCGCCAAGCAGCATCGCCTGTCGGCACGCACGCGCGTCATACCGCACAGCCACAGCTGGGCACAGATCGCCATCTCGCTGGACGGCGTGCTGCACCTGTCGGCCCCCCAGGGCACGCTGATCGCCCCACCCTCCAAGGCCGTGTGGATTCCGCCCGGCCTGGTCCACGCCGTGGCCATGGTCGAGGAAGCCGATCTCGTCTCCATCTACGTGCTGCAGGACGATCCGGCCCAGGGCCCCGTACTGCCGGACCTCCCGCCCTGCGGCGTGGCCTGCAACCCGCAGGACTGGGCACGCTGCCGCGTGCTGGAGGTTTCGCCGCTGATGCGCGAGCTGATCACGGCCCTGCCCAAGCAAAGCGATGACCAGCCCGCCCCGGACGCCGCCACCCTGCAGCGCGAGCACCATCTCAGCGCCCTGCTGCTGGAAGAGCTTCGCCGGGCCAGCGAAGTCCACCTTGGCGTGAACATGCCCCAGGACAAGCGGCTGCGCATGCTCTGCGAGGCCGTCGTGGCCGACCCCACCCAGCACGAGAGCCTGGCCGACTGGGCGGCCGACACCGGCGCCAGCCCGCGCACCGTGGCCCGGCTGTTCCAGCAGCAGCTGGGCTGCAGCTTCACCACCTGGCGCCAGCAAGTCGTGCTGGCCCACGGCCTGAGCCTGGCCGCGCGCGGCCTTCCCATACAGCAGATCGCGGCCGAGCTGGGATACAGCCCCAGCGCCTTCAGCGCCATGGTGCACCGCACGGTGGGCATGCCTCCGGCACGGTTCTTCGGGCAGCAGGCCGGCTCCGCTGCCCACAGGGTCGGATCAGGCGCTGTATCGCGGCCGATCAGGGGATGACAGGGAACCATCGCCTCTTCGCGATAGCTGATCCGATATAGGGTTTGCCTAAGGCCAGCCCATGGAATAGGGCGGCGCCCTGCGTGCTCTTATGCCGCATGATCTCCACCGCCGAGTCGCGCTACAACCAGTGGGTGCGCGATCACTACCGATTCCTGCTGCGCAGCGCCTGGGCGCTGACCGGCTCGCGCGCGCTGGCCGAGGACGTGGTGCAGGACTGCTTCACCAGCGCCTGGCGCTTTCGCCACCAGCTGCGCGAGGCCGCGATGGCGCGGGCCTGGCTGTTCCAGATCATGCGCCGCCATGCCTTCCGGCACCTTGCGCCATCGGCCCATCTGGTCAGCGATGACGAGGCACTGGACCAGCATCCCGCCCCCACTCCCTCGCCTTCGGCGCTGGATGACCGGCTCGACGTGGTCAAGGCGCTGTCGCGCATCGCCCCCATCCACCGCGAGGTGCTGGTGCTCTATTACTTCGACGACATGCCCACGGCCCAGATGGCCGAGGCCCTGGACATTGCGCCGGGCACGGTGCTGTCGCGCCTGTCACGCGCCCGCGATGCGCTGAAGGCGGCCCTGGAGCAGGCGGCCCCGGCGCCTGCCCCAGAGACTGCCAGCGTGATCCCGCTGCGCCCCACCCCGCTGCGCGCCACCCGATACCAAGGCTTGAAATGACTGCCCCGGACACGACCGACGAATCGGCCTTCGACCTGCGCGCACGCGCCGAACTGGCCCTGGCCTTCGACCCCGGGCCGCACGGCGAGCCGCCCGCCCATCTGCTGCGCCACACGCCCTGGCATGCGCGCAGCGGCGTGCGCCGGCTGATCGCCGCGCTGCTGGTGGGCAGCTCGGCCGCCACCGCCGTGTTCGCCATGCGCCCGCCCGAGCTGGTGCGCGCCGCCATCGAGCATGAGTACTACGAGCGCACGCTGCGCGGCAGCTTCATGCCCGAGGCCGAGGTGGCGCGCCGCCTGGACCTGCCGGCCGGCGAGAAGCTGCCCGGCTACACCCAGCTGATGCGGCCCTGCGACATCGACGGCACGCGCGCCTACCACCTGACCACCTTCTTCGAGAAGGGCGGCATCGTCACCGTGCTGGCCTTCGACCAGCCCCAGCGCCTGGCCGATGGCCAGGGCTGGTGGGCCAACATGCACTGGCAGGTCGTTCGCTCGCGCGAAGGCCGGCCGCTGGTGCTGGTAGCCCAGAAGAAACAGGCCCTGGCCGTGGCCAGCAAGGCCCTGGGCCCCCCTGCCCCATGAGATGCCCCATGAGACGCCACGACACGCCCCCTGACAACCACCACGAGGAGACAACCATGAACCACTTGCCGACATCGCCCACCTCCCCCGCGCGCCGCAGCCTGCTGGCCGGCAGCGCCAGCGCACTGGCCGCCGCAGGCCTGGCCGGCCTGCACCAGGGCGCGTTGGCCCAAGCATCCGCAGCTGCGGCGGCACCGACAGCCCCGGCGGCCAAGCCCCTGCCCGGCTACGCGGGCTGGAAAAAGGCCGATGCCCTCATCGTCCACAGCTCCACCACCATAGAGACGCGGCGCGGCGCCTTCGGCACCAGCGTGATCACGCCCAGCGACCAGCTCTATGTGCGCAACAACCTGCCCACACCGCCCGAATCCATCGTGGCCGACCGCGATGCCTGGCAGTTGCAGGTGGGGGGCGTGCGCCAGCCCCGCAGCCTCAGCGTGCGCGAGCTCAAGTCCCTGGGACTGGAGACCGTGGCCATGGTGCTGCAGTGCTCTGGCAATGGCCGGGCCTTCTTTCCCAGCAAGCCCAGCGGCACGGCCTGGACCGTGGGTGCGGCCGGCTGCGTGGTCTGGAGCGGCGTGCCCGTGCGCGAGGTGGTCAAGGCCCTGGGCGGTGTGTCAGACGGCGGTCTCTACATGACCGGCACGGGCGGCGAGGTGCTGCCTGCGGGGCTGGACCCCAAGAGCGTCATCGTCGAGCGCTCGGTGCCGCTGTCGGCCCTGGAAGACGCCCTGCTGGCCTGGGAGATGAACGGCGAGCCCATCCCGCTGGCCCACGGCGGGCCACTGCGCCTGATCGTTCCCGGCTACACGGGCGTGAACAACATCAAGTACATCAAGCAGCTGGCCTTCACGCCGCGCGAGAGCGAGGCCCACATCATGTCCCACGGCTACCGCATCTCGCCACCCGGCAGCAAGGGCGACCCGAGCCAGCCCTCGGTGCAGGAGATGAGCGTCAAGTCCTGGATCAACTCGCCCCTGCCCGAGGACGGCGGGCAGGCCGCCGGCCTGGTGCAGATCCACGGCGTGGCCTTTGGCGGCATGGATGCCGTCAAGGGCGTGGAGGTGTCCACGGACGGCGGCAAGAGCTGGCAGGCCGCGCGCCTGGTCGGCCCCGACCTGGGCAAGTACGCCTGGCGCCAGTTCGTGCTGCAGGCGCGCCTGCCCAAGGGCACGCATGTGCTGGCCAGCCGCGCCACCGACGCGCGCGGCCGGGTCCAGCCCGAGACGCGCGGCGAAAACCAGAGTGGCTACAACAACACCAGCTGGGCCGACCACGCCGTGACCGTCACCGTGGCCTGAACACGGCCCGCGCGCTCATCCCGCCCCCTTCTCTTCACTCCCGTCACCTCCCGCACACGGCGCCAGACCGTGGCGGGCCCGTACCCCCATTGCCATGTTCACGATGAAACACCTGATCCACACCGCCCTGCTGGGCAGCACTTTGCTCGGCAGCGCCCTGCTGTGCGCCCCCGCCTTTGCCGATGAAGCGGCCCAGATGGACCTGGGCAAGAAGCTGTTCGCCACGGCCACGCCCGCCTGCGCGCTGTGCCACACGCTCAAGGACGCGGGCGCCGAGGGCGCCATCGGCCCCGTGCTCGACGAGCTGCAGCCCGATGCCGCGCGCGTGGCCCGTGCCCTGCGCGACGGCATAGGCGCCATGCCCTCATTCAAGGCCACGCTCAGCGAGGCCGAGATCGCCGCGCTGTCGCTCTACGTGAGCAAGGCCAGCGCGAAGAAGTAGGCGGCACGGGCCCTCACCGGCGTTCCTGCAGCTCCCGCAGGGCCTTTTCGTAGGGCGTCTCCTCGGGCTCGGGAACATGCACCACGGCCTCGCCGGCACCGCCCAGCGGCATGCGGTAGACCCAGAGGCTGTGCCGGCCCGGTCCCTGGCGCTGCCAGGAGGGCTCCACGCCGGGCAGCGCAAAGTCCAAGCTGACCAGCCAGGCGCCCTCAGGCAGCTCCGTGGCGGCCTTGACGGCTGCACGGCCCATGCTTTCAGGGCGCTGGAACAGGTAGACCATCTGGTAGCCGCTCCAGTCGGCCAGCCAGATATCGGCGCGGCGCACACGGGCCCAGGGGCAGCGCAGCGCGCACAGCCAGCGCAGCGGCCAGCTCCACTCCATGCCGTTGAGCCGCGCCTGCGGGTACTGCCCGCGCAGCGCGCGCAGGCCGTCACCCAGGCCGCAGCCGGCATCGAGCACGGCCGCGCCGTCCGGCAGCGGCGCGGCATCGGCCAGGCCTTGCAGCGCATCGGCGGGCGTGGGAAACAGCGGCGCATCGCGCCAGGCGTTGAGCGGGTAGACCAGGGCGAGCAGGCCCAGCGCCGCCAGCCACAGCCAGGGGCTGATGGCGGCCAGGCCGCCCGGCCCCCACAGCATCAGGCAGGACAGCGGAAAGCCCGCCGCCACGGCCAGGCGCCGCCACCAGGGCGTGGCCAGCAGGCTGGCGAGCACGCCCAAAAAACAGGCCGCCAGCCAGGCGGCCAGCGGCCCTAGGGTCGATTGCAGCGCGGCGTACACAAGCCAGGCGCCTGCCCAGGCAAGAAGGGCCGGGGCCGGCCAGGGAAGGCGCCGCATCATGCGCGCCCTCCGGCCGGGAGCCGCTTATTGCTGTTGCAGTGCTTGCGAGGTGGCACGGTCGAGGCGGCCGGTCTGCGGCAGGCTCTGGTCGCGCTGGAATTCGCGCAGGGCGTTCTGGGTGTTCTTGCCCATGGCACCGTCAGGCGTGCCTGCGGTGTAGCCCAGGGCATTGAGCTTTTGCTGCGCGGCGCGCAGCGACATGCCGGCGGCATTGGCGCCCGGAGCCGATGTCTGCGACGGTGCGGCACCGCCGTCCACGCCCAGGCGTCCACCGCCGCCCAGGCCCTGGCCCTTGACGGTCTGCGCCTTGTAGTTGCGCAGCGAGCGCACCATCTGGTTGTAGGCGTCCATGAAGGCGGCGGCGATCACCTTGCCTTCGGCCGTGCGCGTGTAGCCGCCCAGCGAGGCGCCGGCGGAGCCGCCGAACAGCGCGCCCATGCCGCCCCAGTCGGTCTTGGAAGACGAGCCTTCGGAAGCCGACACCTGCACGCCCGAACGGTTGTCCACCAGGGCCAGCATGACCGAGGCCTCGCGGGTCTTGGTGGCTGCAGCCAGCGCGCCGAAGATGCCGCCGGCGCGGCCGCCGATGGCGCCGCCCATGCCGCCGGCATCGCTCTGGTTGAAGATCACTTCGGGGGACAGGCCGTAGTCGGAGGCCACCATCTGGCCCTTGCCCAGGTTGCTGCCGCCGCGCATTTCGCCCGAGTCCATCAGCGCGCGTTCACGCGCCATGGCACCCATGCCGGCCGCGCCGCGTTCCACGACGATGAAGCAGTTGGACTGCTGGATCATCAGGCGCAGCAGCTGCGATGTGGGCGGCAGGCGGTACTGCTGGGTGAGGATGGTGTACCAGCCGGCGGTCTGGTTCTCGACCAGGGAGATGGTGCCCAGCGAGGAATCGCAGCGCTCCAGCTCGGTGTTGGCGTTCTCGGCGCTGGCACCGCCCGCGGCGCCCGTGGCCACGGTCTTGGCTTCCGGCGAACCCATGCGCATGTCGGTGGTCACGCAGCCGGTCAGCGCCACGGCGGCGATGGCAGTCAGGGCAAGATACTTCTTCACGTTGTAATCCTCTTGGTCTGGTCTAGGTGAATCAGCGCCAGGGCAATGGCGTCCACGCACTGGCAGCGTCGCCAGTCAGCGATTACACACAATTACCCCGCATAACAGCGCGCAAATATACCGGGATTCACCCTTGCGAAAAAGCGCTGCTTTGCTGGAGAACGACAGATCACAGACGGTTACAAGCTGTTGTCATCACTCGGGTGCATCGCCGCGCAAACGTTCGATCAGCCCGTTGAGCGCATCGAGCGAGCCGAACTGGATCGCCACTTCGCCCATTTCCTGCAGCTTGCCGCCCCGGCGCACGGACTTCTTGATGCGCACCTCGACATCGGCCATGAGCAGGTCGGACAGCTCTTCCTCCACGCGCTTGATGTCGCGCGTCTTGCCTTCCTTCTTGGACTTCTGGCGCACCAGGCTGAAGTCGGCGCCGATCTTCTTGACCAGGGCCTCGGCCTCGCGCACCGACAGCTTCTTGGCCGCGATCTGGTTGCCGGCCGTGATCTGGGCCGCGCGGTCCAGCGACAGCAGGGCGCGCGCATGGCCCATGTCGATGTCGCCGGCCATGAGCATGGTCTGCACCGGGTCGGCCAGGTTCAGCAGGCGCAGGATGTTGGTGGCCGCGCTGCGCGAGCGTCCCACGGCCTGGGCCGCCTGCTCGTGCGTGAGGCCGAATTCCTTGACCAGGCGCGACAGGCCCTGGGCCTCTTCCAGCGGGTTGAGGTCTTCGCGCTGGATGTTCTCGATCAGCGCCATGGCGGCGGCGGCCTCGTCGGGCACCTCGCGCACCAGCACCGGCACCTCGGCCAGGCCGGCGATGCGGGCCGCACGGAAGCGCCGCTCGCCCGCGATGATTTCGTACTTGCCGGCGTGGTCGCCCTTGGCCAGGCGGCGCACCAGGATGGGCTGCATGATGCCCTGGGCCTTGATGCTTTCGGCCAGCTCGTAGAGCGCGCCCTCGTCCATGTGGGTGCGCGGCTGGTATTGGCCGGGCACCATCACGTCCAGCTGCAGGATGCTGGGCAGCCCGGTCTCGGCCACGGGGCCGCCGGCCTCTTCCTTGTCGTGGACCTTGGGGCCGAGCAGGGCTTCGAGTCCGCGTCCCAGTCCCTTGGGTTTCTTGGTCACCATGGTGTTGTCCTTGTCAAAGCGACGCCAGCAGCGCGTGTCCGCTGTCCCAGTCGCCCAGCCCGCTGGCCGTGTTGAGATGGCCCGAAGGCCCTGCATCGACAAAGCGCGCGCCCCAGGCATCGGCCAGGGTCTGCACGCGCTGCGCGCTGCAATAGATATCGTTGTTGCTGCCGACCACGATGGAGGCAAACGGCAGGCGCTGCATCATCACGGGCGACCAGCCAGGCAATTGCTCGCGCAGCTGGGGCTGCTCGGTATCGCCGGGGGCGACCAGCAGCGCGCCACGCACCTTGCGGGCGGCCAGCGGCGAATGCGCCGCCCACCACGCCACAAGGATGCAGCCCAGACTGTGTGCCACCAGCACCACCGGGCGCGGCGCGTCGAGCACCGTCTCCTGCAGCCTGGCGCTCCAGTCGCCGCGCAGCGGACGGTCCCAGTCGTTTTGCTCCAGGCGGCGGTAGCCATGGCGCTGCTCCCAGCGGCTTTGCCAGTGGCCGGCGTCCGAGTTCTGCCAGCCGGGCAGCAGCCAGACGTCCTCGGCAGCCCACCCGGTCGGCACGCCCTGCCCTGCCGTTTCATGTGAACCTTGCATGACTACATCTTCTTGATGCGGCGCACCATCTCGTGCGCGAAATCGATGAAGGCCTTGCTGCCCTTGGCGCCCGGGTCGAAGACCACGCCGGGCACGCCATAGCTGGGCGCCTCGGCCAGGCGCACGTTGCGCGGGATGACGGTGTCGAACACCTTGTCGCCGAAGTGCTCCTTGAGCTGGTCGCTGACCTGCTGCTGCAGCGTGGTGCGCGGATCGAACATCACGCGCAGCAGGCCGATGATCTGCAGGTCGGGGTTCATGTTGGCATGCACCTGCTTGATGGTGTTGACCAGGTCGGTCAGGCCTTCGAGCGCGAAGTACTCGCACTGCATGGGCACGACCACGCCATGGGCCGCGCACAGGCCGTTCAGGGTGAGCATGGACAGGCTGGGCGGGCAGTCCACGAGCACGAAGTCGTAGTCGGCATCGGCCGCCCTGAGGGCGCCCTTCAGACGCTCGTTGCGGCGCTCCAGCGTGACCAGCTCGATCTCGGCGCCGCTGAGTTCGCGGTTGGCGCCCAGCACGTCATAGCCCACGGCCTCGGAGCGCACGGCGGCTTCCTTGACGCTGGCGTTCTCCAGCAGCACGTCGTAGACCGACAGCTCCAGCGCGCGCTTGTCCACGCCCGAGCCCATGGTGGCATTGCCCTGGGGGTCCAGGTCGATCATCAGCACGCGCTGGCCGATCTTGGCCAGGCCCGCAGCAAGGTTGACGGCGGTGGTGGTCTTGCCGACCCCACCCTTTTGATTGGCGACACAGAAGATTTTGGCCATGGTATTTACACGCTTATTTGGCGATGGCCAGCTTGAGGCCAAAACCGATCAGAAACACGCCCGCAGTCTTTTCGAGAACCCGGGAAACCGCAGGATTGGCGCGCATGCGCTCGGCCAGATGCGCGGTCAGCAGCACCACGATCAGGCAATAGAGAAAGGTCAGAGCAGCCACCGTGGCCGCCATCACCGCGAACGTGAGCAGGCCCTGGTGGCTTGCGGGATCCACGAACAGCGGGAAGAAGGCCATGTAGAACACGATGGACTTGGGGTTCATCAGGGTGATCAGGCCGGCCTGGCGAAAGTAGTGGCGCGGCTCGATGTGCAGCACGGGCTTGTCGCCGGGCCTGGCTGTGAGCATCCTGAAACCCAGCCAGCCCAGGTAGGCGGCGCCCAGCCACTGCACGGCATGGAAGGCCGCGGGATAGGAGGCCAGCAACGCGGCCACGCCCGCCACCGCCATCCAGATCAGCACCTGGTCGGCCGCCAGCACGCCGGCGCAGGCCGCCATTCCGGCCCGTATGCCGCCCTTGCCGGTGGAGGTGATCAGCGCCAGATTGCCCGGCCCCGGAATCAGCAAAAACAGAAGAATGGCAACAACGAATGCGCTGAAATCGGAGATGCCGAACATGCTGACCCCTGAGCGATGAAAGCTGGGAGTTTATGCGAGGGCCATGGCCAGCGCATGGGGAACATGGCCCCGCCGCAACGCGGCAGTGTGCTATTCGGTAAAAAAATCAGGCTGCAGCAGTGCGCAGCCAGAGGATGCAGCGCTCGGCATCGAGGCCCGGCACCTTCAATGGTTCCACGTGAAACACCTGCACGTCGGCAGGCAGCGCGGCGATTTCCTCGTCGGGGTGCTTGCCCTTCATGGCCAGCCAGGTGCCGCCCTCCTCCAGCGACTGGCGCGACCAGCTGGTGAAGTCCGCCAGCGAGGCAAAGGCACGGCAGCTGATCAGCGGATAGCGCGTGGTCAACTGCTCCACGCGGCTGTGGATGCCGCGCAGGTTGGGCAGGCGCAGAGTGGCCGCCGCCTGCTGGATGAAGGCCGCCTTCTTGCCCACCGTGTCCACGCAGTGCACGTCGATCTGCGGGCAGCAGACGGCAAAGACCACGCCGGGCAGGCCGCCGCCCGATCCCACGTCCAGCATGGCGGTGCGCCCTGCGCGCGCAGGCATCTGGGCCAGGTGGCGCTGCAGGGGCGGCACGGCGGCCAGGCTGTCGAGCAGGTGGTGGGTCAGCATTTCCTGCGGATCACGCACTGCCGTGAGGTTGTAGACCTTGTTCCACTTGCCCAGCAGGGCCTGGAATTCCATCAGCGTATCGACCTGGGCAGGGGAAAGCTCCAGGCCCAGCGCCCGCAGGCCGGCCTCGAGAGGAGCGCGCAGTTCCTGGCTCATGCGGATGCCTCCTCGCCCTTCGCGTCTGTCACATCAGGGGCAAAGCCGCGGAAGCCCCCCTTCTTCAGGTGCACCATGAGCAGGGAGATCGCCGCTGGCGTCACGCCCGACATGCGCGATGCCTGGCCCAGCGTCTCGGGCCTGTGCTTTTGCAGCGACTGGCGCACCTCGAAGGACAGGGCCGGCACCTGCATATAGTCCAGCTCGGCCGGCAGGCGCAGGTTCTCGAAATGGGCGGCGCGCTGCACCTCGTCCTTCTGGCGGTCGATGTAGCCTGCGTACTTGGCCGCGATCTCCACCTGCTCGACGACGGAGGCGCTGAGATCGCCCAGCACCTCGGGCTGCACATCGGCCGAGGCATAGCGGCCCTCGTTCAGGCTCATCAGCTTGCCGTAGCCCACATCGGGGCGGCGCAGCAGGTCGAACAGGTTGTATTCACGCTCGATGGACTTGCCCAGCACCCGCTCCGATTCCTCGGGCGCGACGATGCGCGGATTGACCCAGGTGGACTTCAGGCGCTCTGTTTCACGTGAAACAGCATCGCGCTTGCGGCTGAAGGCATCCCAGCGCGCATCGTCCACCAGACCCATGGCGCGGCCCGCCTCGGTCAGGCGCATGTCGGCGTTGTCCTCGCGCAGCTGCAGCCGGAACTCGGCACGGCTGGTGAACATGCGGTAGGGCTCGGTCACGCCCTTGGTGATCAGGTCATCGACCAGCACGCCCAGGTAGGCCTCGTCGCGGCGCGGCAGCCAGGCTTCCTGGCCGCGGCACTGCAGCGCGGCGTTGAGGCCTGCGAACAGGCCCTGGGCCGCCGCTTCCTCGTAGCCGGTCGTGCCGTTGATCTGGCCCGCGAAGAACAGGCCCTGGATCTGGCGCGTCTCGAAGCTGCTCTTGAGCGAGCGCGGATCGAAGTAGTCGTACTCGATGGCGTAGCCGGGACGCAGGATGTGCGCGTTCTCCAGCCCCTTCATGCTGCGCACCAGTTCGTACTGGATGTCGAAGGGCAGGCTGGTGGAGATGCCGTTGGGATAGAACTCGTTGGTGGTCAGGCCTTCGGGCTCCAGGAAGATCTGGTGGCTTTCCTTGTCGGCAAAGCGGTTGATCTTGTCCTCGACGCTGGGGCAGTAGCGCGGGCCCACGCCCTCGATCTTGCCCGTGAACATGGGGCTGCGGTCAAAGCCGCTGCGGATGATGTCGTGCGTGCGCTCGTTGGTGTGGGTGATCCAGCAAGGCATCTGGCGCGGGTGCATGGCCGCATTGCCGATGAAGCTGAACACGGGCAGCACGCCTTCGTTGACACCACCGGGCATGCCGTCGCCGGGCTGCTCCTCGCACTGCGAGAAGTCGATGCTGCGGCCATCCAGGCGCGGCGGCGTGCCGGTCTTCAGGCGCCCCTGGGGCAGCTGCAGCTCCTTGAGCCGCGACGACAGGCTGACGGCCGGCGGGTCGCCCGCGCGGCCTGCCGCGTAGTTGTTCAGGCCCACGTGGATCTTGCCGTCCAGGAAGGTACCCGCCGTGAGCACCACGGTGCGGCTGCGAAAGCGCACGCCGACCTGCGTGACGGCGCCCACCACGCGGTCGCCTTCGACCATGAGGTCGTCCACCGCCTGCTGGAACAGCCACAGGTTGGGCTGGTTCTCCAGCATGTCGCGGATGGCGGCCTTGTAGAGAATGCGGTCGGCCTGGGCGCGCGTGGCACGCACGGCCGGGCCCTTGGAGCTGTTGAGGATGCGGAACTGTATGCCGCCGATATCGGTGGCCAGCGCCATGGCGCCGCCCAGCGCATCCACTTCCTTGACCAGATGGCCCTTGCCGATCCCGCCGATGCTGGGATTGCAGCTCATCTGGCCCAGGGTCTCGATGTTGTGGCTCAGCAGCAGCGTCCTGCAGCCCATGCGCGCAGCGGCCAGCGCGGCCTCGGTGCCGGCGTGGCCGCCACCGACCACGATCACATCAAATTCCTGTGGGTACAACATGCTTATCACTCCGGGGGCCTGCCCGGCCCAAGCCCCCGACACGGAGCACTCACGCTCCGGCGCTCATGGCAGGTGGCCCTCGTTCATGTAGCGAGGGGAACCCAGCGGGGAACCCGCGATTTTCCCACCTTTGCCGCACCAGTGCCTTGCAAGGGGTCGGCCGGCCCTGCCACCGGGCCGGCACTGCGCCGGTGTTCCACGTGAAACAGTGCGGCGGGCGGCCGCATTCTCCGCAGGATGCTGCGCGCCGCCGCCCGCAGGGCGGCCCGCTTGCAAGAAACATGTGCAGGGCCTGTGATGCAATGGCGGCCATGCAGATCCTCATCTTCGCGGGCAGTACCCGCCAACAATCGCACAACCGGCGCCTGGCCGCCGCCGCCGCCGACATGGCGCGCGAACTGGGCGCCCAGCCCACGCTGCTGGAGCTGTCGGATTTCGACATCCCCATGTACAACGCCGACCTGGAGGCCAGCGGCACGCCGCCCGACGTGCTGCGCTTCAAGGCCGCGCTGCACAGCCACCCGGCCTGGCTGATCTGCTCGCCCGAGTACAACGGCAGCTACCCTGCCCTGCTCAAGAACGCCATCGACTGGGCTTCGAGCCCCGTGGCCGGTGATCCGGTCTGGTCCGATGGCACCCTGCCCTTTCGCGGCAAGGTCGTGGGCATGGCCAGCGCCTCGCCCGGCGGCCTGGGCGGCCTGCGCGCCCAGTCGCACCTGGCGCCGCTGCTGCTGAACCTGCAGTGCTGGCTGGCGCCCGTGAGCCACGCCGTGGGGCAGGCAGGCCAGGCCTTTGACGAGGCCGGCCGCCTGCAGCGCCCCCAGGACCAGCAGGGCATGAAGGCCGTGCTGGAGCAGGTGCTCTGGGCTGCGCAGCGCCTGTCGGCCTGAACCCTGGCGCCAGCGCAGTCCCATCATGCGCAGCCCCGCCACATGGGGTTAGCATGGGCGCTTGTCTTTCTTACCCTGATCGGAAGCCATCCACCATGAAGCTCTACTACAGCCCTGGCGCCTGCTCTCTGTCTCCCCACATCGTCCTGCACGAGGCAGGCCTGGCCTACGAGCCGGTCCTGGCCAGCACCAAGACGCACAAGCTGCAGGACGGCACGGACTACTACGGCATCAACCCGCTGGGCTATGTTCCCTTCCTCGTGCTCGACGACGGCGACACGCTGCATGAAGGCCCGGCCATCGTCCAGTACCTGGCCGATCTGGTCCCCGAGAAGAAGCTGGCGCCTGCCAACGGCACCATGGCCCGCTACCACCTTCAGGAGTGGCTGAACTTCATCGGCACCGAGCTGCACAAGGGCTTCGGTCCCCTGTTCAACCCCGCCACGCCCGACGACTACAAGCCCGTGGTGCGCCAGCGCGTGCTGGACCGCCTCAAGTGGGTGGACGGCGAGCTCAATGGACGCGACTACCTGATGGGCGAGCAGTTCACCGTGGCCGACGCCTACCTGTTCACCGTGACGGGCTGGGCCCAGTTCGTGGGCGTGGACATCTCCGAGCTGACCAACCTCCTGGCCTACCGCGAGCGCGTGCTGGCCCGCCCTGCCGTGCAGGCCGCGATGAAGGCCGAAGGCCTGCTCAAGTAAGCAGCGCCGAGCCCGGGCTCGGCGGCACAAGGGGCCGACAAGGGGCCGGCTGGTGTAGACCAGCCGGCCCCTTATCTTTTGCGCGTGCGGATGCGCTGCTCTATCTGGGCCGCCGCAGCGCGCACCTGCTGGGCGATGCGCCGCACGCGCGCCGCCGTCATGCGCTGGGTCAGCGCGGCCACGCTGACCGCCCCCATGGCCTGGCCCATGCTGTCGCAAAAATGCGCGCCCACGGCCGTCACGCCCAGGCTCACGCGGTTCTGTATCACGGCCACGCCTGCGCGGGCCGTTTCCTCGCAGGCCAGGCGCAGTCCCGCATCGGTGAGCTTGCCAAAGGCCGGCAGGGCGGGCGCCACGCGCTCGATGATGGCCTCGCGCTCCTCGGGCGCAATGGCGGCCAGCACGGCCAGCCCACCGGCGCCCACGCCCAGCGGGCGCCGGCTGCCGACCTGCAGCACCAGCGTGCGTATGGGGAAGTCGCCTTCGAGCCGGTGCAGGCACACGGCCTCGAATCCGCTGCGCACCACCAGGTAGGCCGTGTCCTCGGTTTCACGTGACAGCGCCGCCATGGCCGGCTCGCACAGGTCGCGTATGTCGTGCAGCATCGACCCGGCCAGGCCCAGCTCGAAGGCCAGCGGCCCCAGCCGGTAGCGGTGGGTCTGGGCGTCGTGCACCACCAGGCGCTCGGCAATCAGCTGCTTGAGGATGCGGTGGGCCGAAGGGTGGGGCACGCCGGATTTTTCGGCCAGTTCGCTGAGCGGGCAACCGCGCACGCCCCCGGTCGCCAGCAGCTTGAGAAAGGCCACGCCCCGCTTGAGGGAGCCGGCATCGGACGATGAGGTCATGTTCGTTTATCGGACAACTGAGTGGCGCCGCCGGGCGATTTGAAAACAATCGGAATGGCCGATCAACCACGGCCCGGCCAGGGCACGGCAAGGCCGGGCGCCACGGATTTCCGAATGATGCAACTCTCCCATCCGCCATTGCAAGACAGAATCGCCGTCGTCACCGGCGCCAGCAGCGGCATAGGCGCCGCCACGGCGCGGGCCCTGGCCCGCGAGGGCGCCACCGTCGTGATCGGCTACCACCAGGGCCGCGACCGCGCCCAGGCGCTGCGCGAGGAACTGCCGGGCAGCCACCACACGCTGCAGCTGTCGCTGCAAGACGAGGCCAGCCACGCCACCGCCGCCCAGTGGCTGCAGCAGCACCTGGGCCGGGTGGACCTGCTGGTCAACTGCGCGGGCTTCACCGAGCGCATCGCGCACGCGCAGATCGATGCGCTGGAGCCCGCTCTGTTCAACCGCATCCTGTGCGCCAATGTGGGCGGCACCTATGCCGTGACGCGGGCCCTGCTGCCGCTGCTGCGCGCCTCGCAGGATGCCGCCGTGGTCAACGTGTCCTCGGTCTCCGCCTTCACGGGCCTGGGCAGCAACATGGCCTATTGCGCCGCCAAGGCCGCGCTGGACACGCTGACGGTGTCCATGGCGCGCGCCTTCGGCCCGGTGCGCTTTCTCTGCGTCTCGCCCGCCGCCGTGGACACGGGCTTCGTTGGGGGCCGCAGCCGCCAGGAGCTGGAGAAAAAGGCCGCGCACACGCCGCTGGGCCGCGTGGTCGAGCCCGGCGATGTGGCGCAGGCCATCCTCGCCTGCGCCACGCATCTGCGCACGGCCACGGGCACGCGCATCGTGATCGACGGCGGCCACAGCCTCGGTTGAAAAAAGGCACGGCATGCTCGTCGAACAACGCACCTACACCGCCCACCCCGGCAAGTGGCGGGACTACCTGGCGCTCTACCAGGCCGAGGGCCTGGAGCTGCAGCAACGCATTCTGGGCCGCATGGTCGGCTACTACACCAGCGACTCGGGGCCACTCAACCAGATCGTCCATCTGTGGGCCTATACGGACCTGAACGAGCGCGCCGAGCGCCGCGCCCGCCTGCTGGCCGAGCCACGCTGGCAGGCCTATGTGGCGCGCATGCTGCCGCTGCTGCAAAGCCAGGAATCGAAGCTCCTGGTCCCGGCCCCCTTCTTCCAGCCCCAGTGGAGCGGCTGCCAGGAGCCGCTCCACGGCGCCACAGGCCCCGCGTCCACTTCCGGCCCCTTTTCCACCGACTGACAGGAGACATCCATGCTGTGCAAAAAGCTTCACCACGCCGCCTACCGCTGCAAGGACGCGGCCGAGACCGTGCGCTTCTATACCGAGGTGCTGGGCCTGCGCTTCACCCACGCCATGGGCGAGGACCATGTGCCCTCCACGGGCCAGTACAGCCCGCACATCCACATCTTTTTCGAGATGGAGGACGGCAGCTCCATCGCCTTCTTCGAGTGCCCCAGGGACCCGGGCCAGATGAAGGACATGGAGTCGCCGGGCTGGATACAGCACTTCGCCTTCGAGGTCGCCGACGTGGACACCGTGCTGCGCGCCCGGCAGGACCTGCTGGACCGGGGCATTGACGTGGTGGGCCCCACCAACCACGATGACTTCATCACCTCCATCTACTTCTTCGACCCTTCGGGCCACCGCCTGGAGCTGACCGCGCGCACGGCCGACGCGGCGCGCCACCAGGTCTTCGAGCAGGAGGCCATGCAGGTGCTGGCCCTGTGGAACGAGACCCACGACTGGTCGCAGCGCGAAAAGCTCTACGGCGCCCAGACCGGCTACGCGCGCGCGGACCGCTAGCCGCAACACCAGCCAGGCCTGCCAGGCCTGCCAGGCCACTGGACACGTCCGCCGCGCGCAATACAAAAAAGGAGACACGACATGACTGCCATCACCCGACGCGCGGCCCTGCTTGCAGGCGCCGCCTCACTCGCCCTGCCCACGGCCCGGGCCCAGGGCGGTTTTCCCAACCGGCCCATTCAATTGATCCACGGCTTTGGCGCGGGCGGCAATGCCGACGTGGTGGCCCGGCTCGTGGCCCAGAAGCTGCAGGAATCGCTCAGGCAGCCCGTGGTGGTGGAGATCAAGAGCGGCGCGGGCGGCTCCATTGCCAGCAACTTCGTGGCCAAGGCGGTGCCGGACGGCTACAGCCTGGTCATGCTCACGGGCGCGCACACCGTGTCGGCCGCGCTGCGCAAATCGCTGCCCTACGACGCGGTCAAGGACTTCGCCTTTGTCTCCACCGTCTCGTCCTTTCCCTTCGTGGTGGCCGTGCGCGCCGAGCATCCCGCCAGGACCCTCGCCGATCTGCTGGCCATGGCCCGCAAGGAGCCGGGACGCATCACCTTCACCTCGGTGGGCGTGGGCTCCACCCAGCACATGGCCGGCGAGCTGCTGGGCTCCACGGCCAAGGTGCAGCTGCTGCACGTGCCCTACCGGGGCGGCGGCGCACCCGTGCAGGCCGTGATAGCAGGCGATGTGGACGTGCTCAGCGACACGCTGACCGTGGCCATGCCGCACATCAAGTCGGGCCGGCTGCGCGCCCTGGCTGTCACCAGCGCCCAGGCCTGGCCCACCCTGCCCGAGGTGTCGCCGGCCTCGGCCGTGCTGCCCGGCTTCGAGGTGCGCTCCTGGCTGGGCCTGGCCGCGCCCGCAGGCACGCCCGCCGACGTGGTGCAAAGGCTGGCCGCCGAAACCCACAAGGCCCTGAAGGAGCCCGACCTGCTCCAGGCCCTGGCCAGCGCAGGCAGCGCGGCCACGCCCTGCAGCCCCGAGGAGATGCGTGCCATGGTGGGCGCCGAGATCGCGCGCTGGCGCGGCGTCATCCAGCAGGTCGGCATTCCGCTGCAGGCCTGACGCCATGGACATCATCGGCCTGTGCGGCAGCCTGCGCCGCCATTCCCTGAACCGCCTGCTGCTGGAGCTGGCGGGCGAATGCCTGCCACCCCAGGCCACGATGCAGGTCTGCGACTGGCGCGCGCTGCCGCCGCTGGATGCCGACCTGCTGGCCACGGGCATGCCGGAACCCGTGCACCAGTTGCGCGAGCGCATCCGCCATGCCGACGCCGTGGTGCTGGCCACGCCCGAGTACAACTTCTCCATTCCAGGCATGTTCAAGAATGCGCTGGACTGGATCTCGCGTGGCGACGACCAACCCTTTCGGCACAAGCCCGTGGCCCTTGTCTCGGCCTCGCCGGGCCCGCTGGGCGGGGCGCGCGTGCAGTACGAACTGCGCAAGGTATTGCAGTGCATGGAAGCCGACGTGCTGGCCCGGCCCGAGGTGTTCGTGGGCCAGGCGGCGCAGAAATTCGACAGCCAGGGCCTGTGCACCGATGCCGCCACGCGCAGCTTCGTGACGGCGCAGATGCAGGCGCTGGGCCGACTCGTGGCACAGCACCGTCGCCTGCACGACAGCGCGCAAATCCCTGGCCTGCACGATTGACTCCATGGGCGTAATCTGTGCCGTACGCCGCGCCGCCCGCACGGGCGGCGCTTTTGCTTCACGCACAGAAAGCCCCGTTGCATGACCTCTCTGTTCGAACCCATACCGGCTGGCGAACTGCGCCTGCCCAACCGCATCGCCATGGCGCCGCTGACGCGCAACCGCGCACCCCAGGCCCTGCCCAACGACATCATGGTCACCTACTACGCCCAGCGCGCCAGCGCCGGCCTGCTGATCAGCGAAGGCACGGCCATCAGCCACCAGGGCCAGGGCTATGCCCATGTGCCGGGCCTGTACGGCAGCGAGCAGCTCGACGGCTGGAAGCGCGTGACCGACGCCGTGCACAAGGAGGGCGGGCGCATCGTCACCCAGCTGTGGCATGTGGGCCGGGTCTCGCACACCTCGCTGCAGCCCGAAGGCCAGGCGCCCGTGGGACCGTCCCCGGTGGCGGCCAGATCCAAGACCTATGTGATCGACGAGGACTCGGGCAAGGGCCAGTTCGTGCCCACCTCTGCGCCGCGCGCGCTCGCCCAGCACGAGCTGCCCGCCATCGTCCACAGCTTCGCCGTGGCCGCGCGCAATGCCGTGGAGACGGCCGGTTTCGACGGCGTGGAGCTGCACGGCGCCAACGGCTACCTGCTGGACCAGTTCCTCAAGACCGGCGCCAACCGGCGCGATGACGACTACGGCGGCAGCATCGAGAACCGCGCCCGCCTGCTGCTCGAATGCACGCGCGCCGCCGCCGATGCCGTGGGCGGCGGCCGCGTGGGCATCCGCCTGTCGCCCGTGACGCCGGCCAACGACATCGCCGATGCCGATCCCCAGCCGCTGTTCGAATACGTGGTGCGCCAGCTGGCGCCGCTGGGCCTGGCCTACATCCACATCATCGAAGGCTCCACCGGCGGCCCGCGTGAATTGCCGGACCGGCCCTTCGACTACGCGGCCCTCAAATCCGCCTACCGCCAGGCCGGCGGCCAGGGCGCCTGGATGGTCAACAACGGCTATGACCGCGACATGGCCCTGCGCGCCGTGGAAAACGGCCACGCCGATATCGTGGCCTTCGGCAAGGCCTTCATCTCCAATCCCGACCTGGTCCACCGCCTGCACGACGACCTGCCGCTGAACCCCTGGAACTCCAGCCTGTTCTACGGCGGCGGCGCAGAGGGCTATATCGACTACCCGTTCGCGCGCCAGGCCTGATTGGCGGCCGCACAAACAAAAAGCGGAGTGCATCGCACTCCGCTTTTTTTATCCAGACGATTCACGTGGAACAGGGGCCGGGCCCCTGTCCCTGCGTCCGCTATCTCAGGCGTGTTCCAGCAGCTGGGTCTCGCGCGTGTCACGGCCAGAGGCCAGCGAGGCGCGGCCTGCGGCCGGTGCCAGGCTGGGCTGGCCCTGGGAGGGACGGCCGTAGGAAGCATGCGAGCCCATGGACGCCACGGCCGCACCGGCAATGCGGAACTGGCCCACCACCTGCGCCAGGCGCGCGGCCTGCTCGCGCAGCGACTCGGCAGCGGCGGCCGATTCCTCGACCAGGGCTGCGTTCTGCTGCGTCATGCGGTCGATGTCGCCCACGGCCTGGTTGACCTGGCCGATGCCGCCCGACTGCTCGCTGGAAGCCGCCGTGATCTCGCCAATGATGTCGCCCACGCGCTGCACGCTGTCCACGATTTCCTTCATGGTCTTGCCAGCATCCTCCACCTGGCGCACGCCCACATCCACGGCCTGCACGCTGGTCTGGATCAGCGCCTTGATCTCGCTGGCCGCCTGGGCCGAGCGCTGGGCCAGGGATCGCACCTCGGCCGCCACCACGGCAAAGCCGCGGCCCTGCTCGCCGGCGCGCGCCGCTTCCACGGCGGCGTTCAGCGCCAGGATGTTGGTCTGGAAGGCGATGGAGTCGATCAGGCCGATGATGTCGCCGATCTTGCGGCTGGAGGTCGTGATCTCCTGCATGCTCACCACGGCCTGGGCCACCACGTCGCCACCGCGCGTGGCCGTGGTCGAGGCAGAGGCCGCCAGCTGGTTGGCCAGCTGCGAGGACGATGCCGTCTGCTGCACCGTGGCCGTGAGCTGGGACAGCGAGGCCACGGTCTCCTGCACATTGCTGGCCGTCTGCTCTGTGCGCGAGGACAGGTCCTGGTTGCCCGTGGCGATCTCCTGGCTGGCCGTGGCGATGTTGCCGCTGGCGTCGCGCACCTGGGTCACCATGGAGCCCAGGCTCTGCTGCATCTGGTCCAGCGCGCGCTGCAGGTCGGCCACCTCGTCCTTGCCCTCCACCTTGACGCTCTGCGAAAGGTCGCCCTGGGCGATGGTCAGCGCCGTCTGGCGCGCCTGCACCAGGGGGCGGCAGATGGACAGCATGTTCATCAGCGTCAGCGGCACCACCACCAGCACCGTGAGCACCACGGCGGCGACGAAGATCCACTGCGTCTGCTCGGCCACGCCCTGCTCCTCGGCGGCCATGGCATCGACCTGCTGACGCAGCAGCTGGTCGAGCTGGGCGATGAGCTTTTCGACCTCGGCCACCTCGGCCATGGCCTTGCCGCTCATGCGGTTGGCCGTGGTGGCCGTGTCGTAGCCACCGGCCTCCAGCTGGCGCGCAATGTGCTCGAACTGCTGGCGGTAGCGGTCCACACGGTCGGAGATGCCGCTGACGATGGCATCGTCGGCAGGGTCCTCGTCCTTCAGAAAACGCCCCGCCACGGCCTTGACGCGCTCGATGGCCGCCAGCCACTGCCCGTGGGCCTTGCGCACCTCGTCGGCACGCTCGTACTGGATGATCATGTCCTTTTCATGGGCGCGCACCGCGCCCAGCTCGGCGCGCAACTCCACCATGTAGCCCATCTTGGCGTACGAGGTATGCATGAACTGCTGACTCATGCCATGGATGCGGAACATGCCCAGCATCCCGGCTCCGCCCAGCAGACCCAGCAGCACCAGCACCATGGCGATGGCACCCAGCATCCGCGTGCGGATCGTGAAAGCCCGCATCATTCCCAACAAGTTCATGACCGTTTTCCTCTCTGTCAGTCAGGGCGCACGCACGGTCTCCAAATGCATAGCGCCAACGTAAATACAAATTGTTGCAGTTTGTCAGATGATCGCCAATGGTCTATGACGGTTTTTGCATATTCACGGCTCTTTTCGATCTATCGGCCATTGCAGCGGATCATTGAGCCGGCCGACTCACATCGAGTTGGGCCAAATCAACCCTTGTCCAGCCAGGCGCTTGACCTTGCCATGGTGTCAGGGTTCAACATGCCGTCCATGGCTTGCGCCACTTCGGCGCGCCCCAACCAGGAGCTAGAAATGCAACATGTTTTCACCGTGCAGGGCATGACCTGCGGCCACTGCGAACGCGCCGTCACCCAGGCCGTGCAGGGCGTGGATGACCAGGCCCAGGTAAAAATCGATCGCGCCGCCCAGCGCGTGGAAGTCGACAGCAGCGCCAGCCGCGAGGCGCTGGGCGCGGCCATCGCCGAAGAAGGCTACAAGGTCGCCTGAGTCCCCGGAGTGACACGCACCATGTCCGCCCAAGCACAGCACTGGCCCGTCTCCATCGGCGAGGCCGCGCGCCGCGCCGGTGTCTCGGCGCGCATGGTGCGCCACTACGAAGCCCAGGGCCTGCTGCCGCCCATGCACCGCACGGACGGCGGCTACCGCCAGTACGCCGAGTCCGACGTGCACGCCCTGCGCTTCATCCGCCGCGCCCGCGACCTCGGTTTCTCCATGGACGAGATCGCCACCTTGCTGGGCCTGTGGCAGGACAAGAGCCGTGCCAGCAGCCAGGTCAAGGACATCGCCCAGCGCCACATCGACGCACTGACCGAGCGCATCGCCGCCATGCAGGCCATGCAGCGCACGCTCAAGACCCTGGTGCACTGCTGCCACGGCGACGACCGGCCGGACTGCCCGATCTTGGATGATCTGGCAGCGCCCGACACAGTGGGAAGCGGCGCTTAATTTAAGCTGTGGGCATGCTCACCACGCCCACCCAGCTTCACCAATGGTTGCTTGAGCCTGAAGGTCAGCGGCTTGAGTTCAAGGAAGCCAAGCAGCGCTATGACTTTGAAAAACTGCTCAAGTACTGCGTAGCCCTGGCCAACGAAGGCGGCGGCGCCATCGTGCTGGGCGTGACCGACAAACGACCTCGCCTCATCGTGGGTACGCAGGCGTTCGAAGACCCGGGCCGCACCGAGGCCGGATTGCACCAGAGACTGGGCCACCGTATCCCTGTTGAGGAACTGCGCCTGCCGCAAGGCCGTGTGCTGGTTGTGCGTGTGCCCTCCCGGCTGCCGGGCACGGCATGGCAGATCGACGGCAGCTTTCTCAAACGGGCCGGCGATGATCTGGCGGCAATGAGCGCGCAAGAACTGCGGGCCATCTTCGATGAAACCGGCCCCGACTTCTCGGCACAGCCATGCCCAGGGGCCACGCTGGAGGATCTGGAGCCGTCATCCATTGCATTGTTCCGGGAGCGCTGGGCTCGCAAAGGCAATACCGCTCGCAGACGCGAACTGAGCGACGAACAGACCTTGCGGGATGCAGAGTTGCTCGTAGAAGGCAATCAGGTGAGCTATGCCGCGCTCATCCTGTTCGGCAAAAGAGCGGCTCTGACAAGATGGTTGGCCCAGGCGGAGCTGGTCTTTGAATACCGGTCGTCCGAAGCGGCAGGACCGGCTGCCGATCGCGAAGAGTTTCGAGAGGGCTTTTTTGCGTGGCAGGACGCGCTTTGGAAAAAGATCAACTTGCGCAATGACCGCCAAAGCTACCAGGACGACTTTTTCCGCATGGACCTGCCGACATTTGCCGAGGTTCCGGTCCGGGAAGCGCTCCTGAACGCGGTTGCCCATCGGGACTATCGCTTGGGTGGCTCGATTTTCGTCAGGCAATTTTCCAAGCGGCTGGAGGTGATCAGCCCGGGAGGGCTGCCTCCCGGAATCACGCCCGAGAACATCATTGATCAACAGAATCCGCGCAATCGCAGACTCGCCGAAGCCCTCGCCCGCTGCGGCTTGATCGAGCGCTCTGGTCAAGGCCTGAACCTGATGGTGGAAAGCGCCGTGCGACAAGGCAAGCCCCTGCCCAGCCTTGCGGGAACATCCGCCCACGAAGTACGGCTGACCCTGGAAGGTGGGGTGCGCAACCCGGCCTTCGTACGCTTCATGGAGCACCTCGGCGAAGAGAAGCTGAGCAGCTTCTCGACATTGGACTACCTCGCGCTGGAATGCCTGCAACAGGAAAAGCCGCTGTCTGCCCCTTTGAGGGAACGCCTTGCAGGCCTGCTGGCGGCGGGAGCGGTGGAATCCATAGGTCGAGGCAAAGGGACGCGCTACATCCTGTCCGAGGCCTTGTATGCGTCTTTGGGCGCCAAAGGAACGCATACCCGGCAACGCGGCCTGGACAGAGAGACCAACAAGGCGCTGCTGCTCAAACACCTCACAAAGCACAGAGAGCATGGCGCTGCGCTGGCCGAACTGCGGCAGGTGCTGCCGTCCTTGCCAATGAGTGCCGTTCAGGATTTGCTGAAAGAGCTGCGCAATGAGGGGCGCCTCCAGCTGATGGGTGCGCGCCGTTGGGCACGATGGCATTTGTCGGATTGATATCTGCAGCGTTTGGGCCGTGGCATCAAGACCGGTCTATGAGTCCAAAAGATGCCAAGTTCTTTAGCCTCTTTTAGAGAGTGCGAAAAACTGTTTAACCACAACGACTTATAAAGCGCCCCAAAATTGCCGGAGGCTCTTTTAGGCTCTTGGAAACACCTCTATAGAACCAAAGCTCTGCGGGCATGTGCGGCTTCGGCTCAATCCTTGGAAGGGTTTGCCGCGCGCTTTGCGGAGGCCGCGCGCCGAGCAGGCTCCGCCCTGCGCAACACCCCCCCCATCAAGGTATCAATGCACTGCTGCGCCACTTCCTCGGCCGAGTACTGGCCGCCGGGCTGGTACCAGCGGCCTATCCAGCTGAGCGCGCCGGCAATCACGAAGGCGGTCATCTTGGGGTCGCAGGGGGCCAGGGAGCCCTCCTGCACGCCAGCGGCCACCAGGCGCCGGAAGGCCTGGTCTATGGCGGCCTTCTGGCGGCGCAGTTCGCGGCGGCTGTCGGGGGGGACCTGTTCGTCGCCGACACGGATCAGGCACATGCCGAAGTCCATGGTGACGATGCGCGCATAGACCTGCATGCAGGCGCGCAGCTGGTCCACGGCCTGGCCACCTGCGCGGCGCGAGGCCTCGATGCCTTCCAGCGTCATGGCCAGGCCCTGGTTCACGCACTGCAGCAGGATCTCGTCCTTGTTCTTGACGTAGTAGTACAGCGTGGGCTTGCTCACGCCCAGCCGCGCGGCGATGTCGTCCAGCGAGGTGGCGGAGAAGCCGCGCTCGTTGAACAGCTGCGCGGCGGCCTGCAGCACGGCCTGGCGCTTGGCCTCGCGCTGCTGCTCGCGGTCGGGCGTGCCGCTCCAGGGCGAGTCCACGGCGGGCGCCGCACGGCCTTTGCGGGCGCGGGTTCCGGGGCTGGGTCGGGTCTTGGTTTCAGGGCTCGATGGCTTCATGGCGGCGGGTGCACCGGGGAAATCACCGATGCTGCATGCGGTGGGCGACAACCAGAATCTACTCCAAAGTAAGCAGTCTACGCACCAGTAGGCTCCTGCCCGGCTCGACGAACCAACGCACGAGACAGCCATGGAGACACACCCCGACGGCGGCCGGCCCGCCCCCTTGCTGCAGGTCGATGGCATCACGCTCGCCTTTGGCGGAGTGAAGGCGCTGTCGGGCGTGGGCTTCGATGTGCAGCCCGGCTCGATCACGGCCGTGATCGGTCCCAACGGCGCGGGCAAGACGTCGCTGTTCAACACCATCTCGGGCTTTTACCGGCCCACGGGCGGCTCCATCCGCTTCCAGGGCGAGGACATCACGCGCGTGCCGGCGCCGCGCCGCGCGCGGCTGGGCCTGGGGCGCAGCTTCCAGAACATTGCGCTGTTCCGGGGCATGACGGTGCTGGACAACATCAAGCTGGGCCGCCACGCCCACCTGCGCACCAACGTGTTCGATGCCCTGCTCTATCTGGGCCGCGCTCGCCGCGAAGAGGCCGAGCTGCGCCGCGACATCGAGGAGCGCATCATCGATTTCCTGGAGATAGACCACATCCGTCATGCGCCCGTGGCCGCCCTGTCGTACGGGCTGCAAAAGCGCGTGGAGATGGCGCGCGCCCTGGCCATGCAGCCGCGCATCCTGATGCTGGACG
This sequence comes from Delftia sp. WSY_22, assembly GCF_043104185.1. Lineage (NCBI taxonomy): Bacteria > Pseudomonadati > Pseudomonadota > Betaproteobacteria > Burkholderiales > Comamonadaceae > Delftia > Delftia sp. WSY_22. Next base: position 8,679 of record NZ_JBICKN010000027.1, on the reverse strand, counting down.
AGCCCGTGGCCGGCATGAACCGCGAGGAGACCGAGGACATGGCGCGCTTCATCCTGGACGTGCGCGCCGAATGGGGCGTGACCGTGCTCATGGTGGAGCACGACATGGGCATGGTCATGGACCTGTCCGACCATGTGGTGGTGCTCAACTTCGGCCAGGTCATCGCCCAGGGCACGCCCGCCCTTGTGCAGGCCGATCCCGAGGTGAACCGGGCCTACCTGGGCGCCGGTGATGTGGGCGAGCTGCGGCGCCGGCTGCGCGGCGCGTCCGCCCGGCCGGAGCCCGCCACGCCGCAGCCTGCCCTGGCACAGGAAGCCGCATGATGGACTGGGCCTACCTGTTCGAGATCGCCCTCACGGGCCTGGCCGGCGGCGGCCTGTATGCGCTGGCCGCGCTGGCCTTCGTGGTGGTCTACAAGGCCACGCGCGTGGTCAACATCGCCATCGGCGAGCTGCTGATGGTGGGCGCCTACCTGTTCTTCACCTTCGCGGCCATGTTCGCGCTGCCGCTGTGGCTGGCCATTCCCGCCGCCGTGCTGGGCACGGGGCTGCTGGGCGCGCTGATCGAGCGCACGATGATCCGGCCGCTGCTGGGCGAGCCGCCGATCTCGGTGTTCATGGTCACCGTGGGCCTGGCCTCGGTGCTGGTGGGCCTGGTGGAGCTGATCTGGACGGCCGACCAGCGCCGCCTGCCCGAGTTCATGCCCACGCAGCCCGTGATGATCGGCGAGGCCTTTCTCGCGCCCAAGGTGGCCTGGGGCGCAGCCGTGGCCGTGGTCTTCATCGCGGCCGTGCTGCTGGTGTTCCGCTACTGGCGCGGCGGCGTGGCCCTGCGTGCGACGGCCAGCGACCAGGCAGCGGCCTATTCGGTGGGCATCAATGTGCCGCGCGTGTTCTCGCTGGCGTGGGCGGTGTCGGCCATGATCGCCGCCGTGTCGGGAATCATCGTCGGCTCCATCGGCGGCATCTCGTCGAGCATGGGCGTGTTCGGCCTGTCGGTGCTGGTGGTCGTCATCGTGGGCGGGCTGGACAGCGTGCTGGGCGCCCTGGTCGGCGGCCTGTTCATCGGCCTGGTGGAGGCGCTGGCCGGCGCCTACCTGGGCGGCGAATACAAGCTGCTGGCCACCTTCATCGTGCTGGTCGTGGTGCTGATGCTCAGGCCCTACGGCCTGTTCGGCACACACGAGATCGAGCGGCTCTAGGCAGCTTCAGAAAGACGGCAGCATGCGCATAGGCACCCTCAAGGAAAGCTACATCGCCGATGCGGCGCTGTTCGACTCCCGCACGCAACGCATCTGGCTGGCCGTGGCCGGCGCGCTGCTGGTGCTGTTCCCCTTCATGGCCAGCGACTACTGGCTGTACCTGGCCTGCCTGGTCAGCATCAACGTGGCCAGCGCCACGGGGCTGAACATCCTCACGGGCTACACGGGCCTGGTGAGCCTGGGCCAGGCCGCCTTCATGGGCCTGGGCGCCTATACGGTGGCCATCGTGCAGGCGCGCTGGGGCACGCCCGTGCTGTTCAACCTGCTGGCGGGCGGCTTCGTGGCCATGCTGGGCGGCATCGTGGTGGGCCTGCCCTCGCTGCGCGTCAAGGGCCTGTACCTGGCGATTGCCACCATCGCGGCCTCGTTCATCGCGCACTTCCTGTTCGCCAACCTCAGGCTCACGGGCGGCACGGCCGGCCTGACGCTGCAGCCGGCCACGGTGTTCGGCGTGGCGCTGGATACGTCGTTCCGGCTGTACTGGGTGATCGTGCCGGTCACGCTGCTGATGCTGCTGGGCGCGGCCAACCTGTTTCGCACGCGCACAGGCCGCGCCTTCATCGCCATCCGCGACCGCGACATCTCGGCCGAGGTGCTGGGCATACCGCTGCTGCGCTACAAGCTGCTGTCGTTCGGGCTGTCCTCGTTCTACGCGGGCGTGGCGGGCGGGCTGTGGGCGTACTTCTTCCGCGTGGTCACGCCCGAGAGCTTTCCGCTCTTGATGTCCATCTTCTTTCTGGCGGCCATCATCGTCGGCGGCATGGGCTCCATCCTGGGCTCCATCCTGGGCGCGGTCTTCATGACCATGGTGCCGGAGCTGCTCAAGCTCATCGTGGACCTGCTGCCCGGCGGCTCCGAGCTCACCGTCTTCCTGTCGCCCGTGCGCACCATGGTGTTCGGGCTGCTGATCATCGTCTTTCTGGTCTTCGAGCCGCAGGGGCTCGCACAAATGTGGCGGCGCCTGCGCCGCTTCTTCCACCTGTGGCCCTTCCGCAATTGAGGCGGCGCCGCGCACGACAAGCAAAAGGAGACAAGCATGCAGCAACACCCGACTTCCTCGCGCCGCCGCAGCCTGCTGCTGGCGGCCGGCGCCAGCCTGGCCGCGCCGCTGGCGGCCCGCGCCCAGGCTGGCGGCGAAGACATCGTGATCGGCGGCTCCATCCCCATGACGGGCGTGTTCGCCTTCGCGGGCGTGGGCATCAATGCCGGCATGGGCGACTACGTGAAGATCGTCAACGAGGCCGGCGGCATCAAGGGCCGCAAGGTCCGCTACGTGCCCGAGGACACGGGCTACAAGGTCGATGTCTCGGTGGCCGCGTTCAAGAAGATCACCAGCCAGAACAAGGTCAACCTCTACTACGGCGACTCCACGGGCTTTTCCAAGACCATCAACCCGGAGCTGGACCGCAACGGCGCCATCCTCATGGCGGGCGCCTCCTTCGCCACCGAGCTCAACAACCCGGCCAAGTACCCGAACCAGTTCCTCGTGGGGCCCGACTACACGGAGATGTTCGGCATCCTGCTCAAGCACATCGCCAAGGAAAAGCCGGGCGCCAAGGTGGCCTTCGTCTACTCCGACTCCGAATTCGGCCGCGACCCCATCGAGGCCAGCGAGGCGGCCGCCAAGAAGCTGGGCCTGAACATGGTGGCCAAGCTGATGACGCCGCCCGGCAGCGTGGACGTGTCCACCGAAGTCATCAAGCTGCGCCGCGCCGCGCCCGACTACACCATCTTCCACGGCTACATCCTCGCGCCCATTCCCGAGTTCATCCAGCAGGGCAAGCAGATGGGCATGACCAGCCGATGGATGGGCACCTTCTGGACCATGGACAGCTCCACCGTCATGAAGATGGGCGAGGCCGGCGACGGCTTCATGGGCGTCATGCCCTACCGCTACTACTACGACACCTCGGCCAAGGCGCCCATGCTGGACAAGATCCGCGCGCTGCGCCCCGAGTACCAGAGCACGGCCTATATCCAGGGCTTTCTGGCGGCCATGCTGTTCGTGGAATCGGCCAGGCGCTGCCTGGACGCGGGCAAGCCGCTCACCGGCCCCAACCTCAAGGCAGCGCTCAACTCCATCAAGGACTTCGACACGGGCGGACTGATCGGCGTGCCCATCACCATCAAGGGCAATTCCATCCCCGTGGGCCGCGTCTACAAGGCGGACATGAAGGCGCAGAAGATGCTGCCTGCGTCCGACTGGATCGCACTTTGACCGTCGTCCGAACAGACGCCCGCACATGACCGAGCAGCCCACGGACAAGGTCCTCGAAATCAACAACATCGAGGTCATCTACAACAAGGTCGTGCAGGCCCTGCGCGGCCTGTCGCTGGCCGTTCCGCGCGGCCAGATCGTGGCGCTGCTGGGCAGCAACGGCGCGGGCAAGAGCACCACGCTCAAGGCCGTCTCCGGACTGCTGGCGCTGGAGGACGGCCTGCTGGCCAGCGGCAGCGTGCGCTACAACGGCCAGTCCACCGCGCAGTACGCGCCCCAGCAGCTGGTGCGCCTGGGGCTGTCGCATGTGATGGAGGGCCGGCGCGTGTTCGAGGACCTCACGGTGGAGGAAAACCTCGTGGCCGCGACCTACGCGCTCACGGGCCGCCATCAAGTCAAGCCCGACTTCGACCTGGTCTACAGCTACTTCCCGCGCCTGCATGAGCGACGCAAAGGCCTGGCCGGCTACCTGTCGGGCGGCGAGCAGCAGATGCTGGCCATTGGCCGCGCGCTGATCGCCGAGCCCCAGCTCATGCTGCTGGACGAGCCCTCGCTGGGCCTGGCGCCGAAGCTGGTGGAGGACATCTTCACCATCATCGCGCGCATCAATGCCGAGCGCGGCACCTCCATGCTGCTGGTCGAGCAGAACGCCACCGTGGCCCTGGCCGTGGCGCACAGCGGCTACATCATGGAGAACGGCAAGATCGTCATCGACGGCCCGGCCGAACGCCTGGCCCAGGATGCCGACGTGCGCGAGTTCTACCTGGGCATGGGTGGTGGCGGCGAGGCAAAAAGCTTTCGCGACCTGAAGCACTACAAGCGCCGCAAGCGCTGGTTGTCATGAAGCACCCCCTGAGTCGCTTCGCGCCTTCCCCCTCTCTCCCGCTTCGCGAGGGAGGGGGACAGCACCCTCGGTGCGGGGCGGCCCTTCCTCGGTGCTCCCGTGTGGGGGCACGCCAGTGTCACAGGCAGCGCGATGGGTCATTGATATGAAGAACCTTCCCGAACTCACCCTGCCCCAGATGCTGGCCGAACGCGCGCGCAGCGATGCCCAGCGCGTGGCCATACGGCAAAAGGACTTCGGCATCTGGAAGCCCACCAGCTGGGCGCGCTACCACGAGCGTGCCAGCCACTTCGGGCTGGGCCTGGCGCAGCTGGGCCTGCCGCCAGGCGGCCACATGGGCGTGATCTCCGAGAACCGCATCGAGTGGGTGCTGGCCCAGATGGGCGCGGGCCTGATCGGCGCCATCACCGTGGGCGTCTACCCCACCAGTCCCACGCCCGAGGTAGCCTACGTGGCCGGACACGCGGACATCGCCATCATGGTGTGCGAGGACCAGGAGCAGACCGACAAGCTGCTGGCCGCCCTGCCCGAGCTGCCGCAGCTGCAGAAAATCATCGTCATGGAGACCAAGGGCCTGCGCAGCCTTGCGCCCGAGCTGCGCGCCCTGATCACCACCTTCGACGAGGTCGAGCGCCTGGGCGCCCAGGCCGCCAGCCGCGCCCCCATCGAACAGGCGCTGGCACGCCAGACGCTGGATGACGTGGGGCTGATGATCTACACCTCGGGCTCCACCGGCAAGCCCAAGGGCGCCATGATCACCTACCGCAACATCCGCGGCGTGGTGCCCGGCATTGCCGAGCGGCTAGGGCTGGATGGCGACACGCGCCACCTGTCCTACCTGCCGCTGTGCCACGTGGCCGAGCAGATGCTGACCAGCTTCGTGCCGGTCTACCTGGGCTCGCAGGTGCACTTCGGCGAGTCCATCCGCACGGTGCAGGAAGACCTGCGCGAAGTCGCGCCCAACATGTTCCTGGGCGTGCCACGCATCTGGGAAAAGCTGCATGCGGCCATCAGCATCAAGATGCAGGAGACCGGGCCGCTGCGCCGCACGCTCTACCGGCGTGCCATGGCGGCCTGCGCGCCGCTGGCCGAAAAGCCCCGCAGGCAGTGGAGCCTGGCCGAACACCTCACCTGGGCCGCCAGCTACTGGAGCGTGCTGCGCGCACTGCAGAACTTCATCGGCCTGCGCCAGGTGCGCGTGGCGCTCACGGGCGCCGCGCCCATACCACCCGACGTGGTGCGTTTTTTCCGCACGCTGGGCGTGCCGCTGATCGAGGTCTACGGGCTGACCGAATCCACGGGAATGGTTACCGGCCACCGCCTGGATGACGTGTCCGTGGGCAGCGTGGGCGTGGCCACCGAAGGCGTGCAATGGCGCATTGCCAGCCTCGGCAGCAGCGCGGGCCACGAGGGTGACGACAGCGGCGAACTGCAGATCAAGGGCGACATGGTCTTCGCGGGCTACTACAAGAACCCCGAGGCCACGGCGCAAAGCATCCAGGACGGCTGGCTGCACACGGGCGACGTGGTGTGCGTGCAGGGCGGCCAGCTGCGCATCGTGGACCGCCTCAAGGACATCATGATCACCGCCGGCGGCAAGAACCTCACGCCCTCGGAGATCGAGAACACCATGAAGGCCAGCCCCTTCATCAAGGAGTGCATCGTCGTGGCCGAGGGCCGCAAGTTCGTGGGCGCGCTGGTGCAGATCGACTACGAGACCGTGGGCCAATGGGCCCAGGCGCGGCGCATTGCCTTCACGCATTTCCGCTCCCTGGCCGAGATGCCCGAGGTGCGCGCGCTCATCGAGGCCGAGATCGCGCAGGGCAATGCGCGCCTGGCCCAGGTCTCGCATGTGCGGCGCTTCCATCTGCTCACCAAGGAGCTGGACCACGACGACGGCGAAGTCACGGCCACGATGAAGGTGCGCCGTTCTTCCATCTACAAGACCTACGCCGCCGAAATCGACGCCCTGTACCACTGAGCCTCCCATGACCGATACGCAAGACACCCCGCTGCGGCTGCAGCGCGAAGGCGCCATCGCCACGCTGACCTTCCACCGCCCCGCCGCCCTCAATGCCATCGACGTGCCCATGGCACTGGCGCTGCGCGACGCCGTGCGCGCCCTGGCCCAGGACCGCGCGCTGCGCTGCGTGGTGCTGGAAGGCGCGGGCCGCGCCTTCATGGCGGGCGGTGACCTGGACACGCTGGCCGCCGACCCCGTGCGCGGCGCGGCCGAGCTGCTGGCGCCGCTCAACGAGGCCGTGGCGCTGCTGGGCCAGCTCGATGCGCCCGTCATCGCCAAGGTGCATGGCGCGGCGGCAGGCGCAGGCCTGTCGCTGATGCTGCAGGCCGACTTCGTCTACGCGGCCGAGGGCACACGCTTCAACCTGGCCTACATCAACCTGGGCGCCAGCTGCGACGTGGGAGCCTCCTGGGCGCTGCCGCGCATCGTGGGCCTGCGCAACGCGCTGGAGATCGCCATGCTGGGCGAGACCCTGGACTGCGCCCAAGCGCAGCGCCTGAGCCTGATCAACCGCGTCCTGCCGCCCGCCGAACTCGACGCCGCCGTGCAGCAGCTGGCCCAGCGCCTGGCCGCCGGCCCCACGGTGGCGCTGGGCCATATGCGCCGCCTCATGCGCGCGGGCCTGGACCGCAGCCTGCGCGACCAGCTGGCGGCCGAGGCCTGCGCCTTCGATGCCTGTGCGCGCACGGCCGACCTGCCGCGCGGCATTGCGGCGTTCCACGCCAGGCAGGCGCCGCAATTCGAGGGACGTTGACCTGCGCCCGGAACTGACGCCGAGGCGGCTGCGCTGCCTGCCGCCTGCCCGGCACAATGCACTCCATCCCCCGTGTTCATCGCTTCGAGGAGCTTCACCATGACCCCACGCGACGTCTTCGTCGTCGGCACTGCGCGCACCGCCATCGGCACCTTCGGCGGCAGCCTCAAGGACGTACCCAACACCCAGCTGGCCACCACGGCCGTCAAGGCGGCCATGGAGCGCGCGGGCCTGGCGCCCGACGCCGTCGGCCACGTGGTCATGGGCAATGTGATCCCCACCGATACCAAGGACGCCTACCTCTCGCGCGTGGCCGCCATCGATGCGGGCTGCCCCATCGAGACGCCGGCCTTCAACGTCAACCGGCTGTGCGGCTCCGGCCTGCAGGCCATCGTCTCTGCCGCCCAGGCCATTGCGCTGGGCGATTGCGACGTGGCCATCGGCGGCGGCAGCGAGTCCATGAGCCGCGGCCCCTACTTCGACCAGGCCGCGCGCTGGGGCGCGCGCATGGGCGACGCCAAGAGCATCGACTACATGCTGGGCATCCTGCACGATCCCTGGCAGAAGATGCACATGGGCATCACGGCCGAGAACGTGGCCGAGCGCTACCACATCAGCCGCGAAATGCAGGATGAACTGGCAGCGGCCAGCCACCAGCGCGCGGCCGCTGCCATCGCGGCCGGCCACTTCAAGGAGCAGATCGTTCCCGTGGAAATCGCCACGCGCAAGGGCGTCGTGGTCTTCGACACCGACGAGCATGTGCGCGCGGCCACCACCATCGAAGTGCTCAGCGCCATGAAGCCGGCCTTCCGCAAGGAAGGCGGCACCGTGACGGCGGGCAATGCCTCGGGCATCAACGACGGTGCCGCCGCCGTGGCACTGGCCGCAGGCGATCGCGTGGCTGCCCTGGGACTGAAGCCGCTGGCGCGCCTGGTCGGCTACGCCCATGCCGGCGTGGACCCCGCCTACATGGGCATAGGCCCCGTGCCGGCTACGCAGAAGGTGCTGCAGCGCACGGGCCTGAAGATTGCAGACATGGACGTCATCGAGGCCAACGAGGCCTTTGCGGCCCAGGCCTGCGCCGTGATCCAGCAACTGGCGCTGGACCCGGCCAAGGTCAATCCCAACGGCTCGGGCATCTCGCTGGGCCACCCGGTCGGCGCCACGGGCGCCATCATCACCACCAAGGCCATCGCCGAACTGCAGCGCACGGGCGGCCGCTATGCGCTGGTGACCATGTGCATAGGCGGCGGCCAGGGCATCGCAGCCATCTTCGAAAGGGTCTGAGCGCCCTGGGGGCGCGGCGATGTTTCACATGAAACATTGCCGGCCCGGGTGCCTTGCTGCTGGCTCAGAACGGCGCTTCTTCAGGCGCCGTGTCCACGGGTGCCGTGGCCGGCCCCGTCAGCGCTCCACGGCCCGATGCCGCTGCGCGCGGTGCCGTCGCGGGAGCGTGGGCAGCAGGCGTCTGCAGCGATGCGGGAAGATCCTGGCCCAGGCCCGTGCGCCCTTCCCCGCCCAACGCCTCGATCAGATCGGGGATGAGCCTGGACAGCTCGCCCGTGGCAATCGCCACGTC
>NZ_JBICKN010000026.1:0-88988 GCF_043104185.1 Delftia sp. WSY_22 | reverse complement strand
CCGAGCACGGCATAGCGGCCGCGGCCGAAGAAGTCCTCCCAGGCCTTGTTGACCAGTACCACGCGGTGGTCCGCGTCGGTGACCAGCATGGGCAGGGGCGTGGTCTCGAACAGCAGGTGCTGGAAGGCCAGCTGGGTCTGCAGTTCCTGCTGGGCCTTCCAGCGGGCCGTCACGTCCACGGCGCTGCCCGCGAAGCCCACGAGCCGGCCGTCGCGCAGCAGGGGGACGACGGCGATGTCGCAGAGTATTTCCCGGTGGCCCGGCAGCTGGAACATGGCCTGGCAGTTGCGCAGGGCCAGCTTGGCCTGGGGGTCGAGCAGGGCATGGATCTGCGGCCTGCAGGCTTCGCGCGCGATGCCTTCCAGCGGCTGCCCCAGCGCCTCGACGCTGGGCTGCCCGGTCCATTGCTCCCAGCGTGCGTTCACGAAGGTCAGCCGGCCCTGGATGTCGGTGCGAAAGATCAGCTCCTGCACGCTGCGCATGAGCACGGCCATCTCATGCTCGCTGCGGGCCAGGCGCGCCTGGGCCTTTTCCATGGACTGCTGGGACGACTTCTGGACCCTGCGGGTCTTGAGCACCGACCCGCTCAGGCCCAGCACCAGGGCAAGAAGCGCAAGGCCGGCAACGAAGAAGGCGAATGCCTTGTCGCGCCAGCGCGCGACCACCTCCGAGTAGGGCTCCTCCACCACCAGCAGCAGAGGCCAGTTGCGCACGGTGCGAAAGGACACGACCTCATGGGAGCCGAGCATGCCCGCGCCGACGTAGGAGCCGAATTCGCTGTGCGGCAGCCATTGCCGGAACAGCGGTGTCTGCAGCACGGCGGTCGCCTGCACGCCGGTGCCCGCATTCGTGCTGGCCAGCGTCTGGCCGTCGTAGCTCAGCAGCATGGCCTCGTAGCTGAGGGACTCCAGCGTGGACTGGTAGAAGTTGGCCAAGGCATCAGGATTGATCAGGGCCACCAGCACGGCCGGTGCGCCGTTGTCGCGCTTGAATGCGAGGATCTGGGGCAGGTAGCGGACGCCCCGCGGTGTCGCATGCGGGACCGCTGCCAGGGAGGAGAGGCTGCGGCCGGTGACCAGGCGTCCCAGCTGGACCTTGCCCGGGACCGGAGCCGATGCCCTGTCAGGCAGCAGCTTGTGCAGCTCGATCTGCAGGCCGGCCTCGCCCGCTTGCGTGCTCGCCAGGATGCGTCCTTTGCCATCGAGCAGCGCCATGCTGCGCAGAACCGGCAACTGGCCGACCACTTGCGCCAAGGCCGCCTCGCGCGCTGCGCCGGGGCTGTCGGCGGACAGGATGACCGGGTTGTTGGCCAGGCTTGCCAGGGCGACCTCGCCGGTCTCGAAGGTCTTGTTCGTCTGATCCTGCAGCACACGGGCCAGCAACGCCGCCTGGGCCTTGCTCTGCTCGGCCTCGGCATGCAGCTGGCTCCAGACGAACAGCACCAGCCCGGCAAGCACGCACAGGGCAAAGGTCAGCACCAATGCCTTGAGGTGGGCGCTGCGCCTGGCCCCCAGAAAATGATGCGTGCCGGCTCGGCCAGACATGATGAAGGCGCTCCATCGGAGGGTTCAAGGCGCGACGATGGCGCTCAGCCCGTGGTTGCGCGCTGCCCGGGCCAGGCGGCCGTCTCGCCGGATGTCGGAGACGAACTGGTCCAGGCGCGCCAGCCACTGGGCGTCGGCAGGACTGGTTGCATAGCCGTAGGGAAGCACGTGGAACGGCTTGGGCGGTGCGATCAACCGGGCCCAGTCGGAGCTGTCGAGCAGCCGGCGGCTGTAGGGGTAGTCGGTCATGAACACATCCACGCGCCCTGCCATGAGCTCCTTCTCGCGGGTCTGGGGCGGCTCGATGGACACGATCTGCGCATGCTTGAGCGTCTCGCGCATCACGGGCTCCATGAAGGTGCCGCGCTGCACGGCGACCTGCACGCCGGGCTGGTCGATGTCCGCCCAGGACTGCACGGCCTGATTGCTCTTGGTGGTGACGCCGTAGATGTCGCTGTTCAGATAGGGCTGCGTGAAGCGCAGCTGCTTTTGCCGCTGGGGGAGTATGCCCACGGCGAACATGGCGACATCGCAGCGCGACTCCAGCAGGTCAGGTATCAGCCTGGGAAAGGAGGAATCCACATACTGCAGCCGTACGCCCAGCTCCCTGGCCAGCTCCGCCGACAGCTCTGCATCCACGCCCGTCAGCCGGCCCGTGCGTGGGTCGCGGAAGGTGATGCCGTAGTAGTCGGGCCATATGCACACACGCAGGGCGCCCGTGGATGCAATCCGCTCCAGCACCTCGCCAGCTGCGGCAGAGCCGGACCATGGCACCAGACACAGCAGCAATCCGGCAACGGCTGCCAGGCGTGCCAGCACGCGCCTTGGGGACGGTGCGCCGAAACATGTCGATGATGGATGCATGGCGGGCTTTCAGGGTGTGTCGATCAGATCGGTGAAGGACGGGGACTGCCGGGTCAGCGCCAGGCGCAGCGCATCCAGCTCTTCGATGTTGTCCATGAACGCGTCGACGATGCCGGGATCCAGGGCCTTGCCCCGTTCCGCCGCGATCATCTCCAGGGCCCGTGCTCGCCCGAACGCCGGCCGGTACACCCGGTCCATGGTGAGCGCGTCGAAGATATCGACGATGGAGGTGATGCGCGCCGACAGCGGGATGTCCTCGCCTGCCAATCCCTGCGGGTAGCCCTTGCCGTCGAAGCGTTCGTGGTGGCTGGCGGCGATTTCGGCCGCCATCTGGAACACCGGGATGCGCGACTGGCCCAGCAGATGCGCGCCGATCTCGGCATGCCGGTTCATGACCAGGCGCTCCTGCGCATCCAGCGGGCCCTGCTTCTTGAGGATGGTGTCCGGAATGCCGACCTTGCCGATGTCATGCATCGGGGCCGCCTTGCGCAGCAGGCTGGCGAATTCGATGCGGCAGCCCAGGCGCAGGGCCAAGGCCTCCGACAGGTAGCCGATGCGGATGATGTGCGAGCCGGTGTCGTCGTCCTTGAACTCGGCGGCCATGGCCAGGCGCAGCAGGGTCTCGTGGTGGGCGCGTGTCACTTCCTTGAGCAGATCGTTGCGCTCGCGGTACATGCGGCCGAAGTCCTGGATGAGCTGCTCCATCTGCTCCACGGCCGCAGGATCGAAACGTCGCGATGGCTCCCGGGGGGAGGCGGTCTGGTACTGGGCCATCAGTCGATCCTCTCGAGCTTTTCGATCGTCTCCAGCAGCTTCAGGGTGCTGAAGGGCTTGACCAGGTATTCGTCGGCTCCGGCCAGCAGGCCCGCCTTGCGGTCCTCGGCGCTGCCCCGGGCCGTCAGCAGGATGACCTGCGTATGCAGCAGCTCGTAGGAGCGCTTGATGCGGCTGCACACCTCCAGGCCGTCGAGCGTGCCCGGCATCATGATGTCGAGCAGGACGATGTCGGGCCTGAGCCTCTCGGCCATCGCCCAGGCCTCGTCGCCATCGCAAGCCTCTATGACGTCAAAGTCGCTGAATTCCAGTGTCATGCGCAGCAGCTTGCGGATGTCGGCATGGTCCTCGGCGATCAGTATCTTTTGCATGGGGAGATCTTTCATGCCGCAACAAAGGTGTGGGCCGGCATGTGAATCATAAATATCAATTCAATCAAATTTTATTGAATTTATCTATCAAATCTGTTGCCAGGCCTGCACGCCCGTGGGCGCCGGATGCTGCCGCCCGCAGCGGGGCGGGTTCCGGCCCCAGGCCGGGAACAGGTCTTTTCCCCCTGTGCGGGAGCCGGCAGCCCCGCCTTTATGGGGCCCGTTCCCAGGCTGGGTCTTTCCACAGGGCATCGAGGTCGGTGAAGCCCCATTTCGCGGGGTCTTCCCGACTGGCTATCTTCTCCTGGCACCCGGGCCGGGCCAGGTCAACGGTCTCCGGTGCCATCCGCATGCCGCTGGCCGTGGAATAGAACACCTTGACCTGCGGACAGGTCAGGGACTGGCGGCCAGGGTCCACGACGACCCCCAGCCTGCCCGTTGTCAGCCGCACCAAAGAGCCCACCGGGTAGATGCCTATGCTTTTGACGAAGGCCTGGAATACGGTCTTGTCGAAGTGCCCGGCGCTCCATTCGGCCATCTTGTGCACCGCCTCGGCAGGGTCCCAGCCACGCTTGTAGGGGCGGTCCGAGGTGATGGCGTCGTAGACATCGCAGACCGCGCCCATCTTCGCGAACAGGCTGATGTCCTCGCCGCGCAGCCCGTGGGGGTAGCCTGTGCCATCCACCTTCTCATGATGGTGAAGGCAGACGTCCAGCACCACCGGATCATCGACGCCGCCGGCCAGGAGCAGCTCCAGGCCTCGCGCCGGATGCTCGCGGACCTCGGCAAACTCCCTGTCGGTCAGGCGCCCCGGCTTGTTCAGGATGGGGGCGGGGATCGCCATCTTTCCAATATCGTGCAGCAGCCCCGCATAGCCCGCCTGGCGCACCTGCTGCGGTGGCAGGTCGAGCTGGCGTGCCAGCACGATCATCAGGGCGCAGACCGCCACCGAGTGCATGTAGGTGTAGTCGTCGCTGCTCTTGAGCCGGGCGATGCTGACCAAGGCGCACGGATTGCGGATGATCGACTCGGACACCTCGGCGACCACGGAGCGGGCCTCGTCCTGGTTGATCTCCCTGCCCATGCGCGCCTCGCGGAACATGGCGGTGATCGCCTGCCTGGACTGGCGGCAGATCCGGGCGGCCCGCTTCACCTCCTCATCGAAGGCAACGGGCCGCAGCTCGCACTCCAACTCGGCCAGTTGCGAGATCTCGGACAGTTGGGCGTCGATCACGGTGTCCACCTGCTCGCGCGAGCAAGACGGCTCGTCTTGCGCGACATCCAGGCCCTTGGCGGTATCGATCCACACTTCCTGGATGGGGGCGTGCAGGATCCTCGCCAGGTCGGCAGGGTCTTCCAGCCTGAAGCGGCTGCGCCAGAACGGATGCTCCATCCAGCTGCCGCAAAAGCTCTCCAGAAACATGCCCAGCCGCAGCTGCCGCACACTGATGCGCTTGATCATGAACAAGGGCCCCGCAACGGTTCACATGAATACGTCATCTTGCCGCCATTTCCTTGCTTCTGTACGGATCCAGGTCAGAAGGCCGCCCATTCCTCCTCCTTGACCTGCGGTTGCGCACGGGCCGGCGATACGCGTGCCTGAATGGCCGGCAGCGCTTGCCTGGGCCCCATGGCCTGGACGTTGGCGGCACGCGGCGCGGCGGGGTGGCTTGCCCCATGCTCGGGGTGCATCCTGAATGTGGAGACGATCTGCGCCAGAGAAGCGGCCTGCTGCTCCAGGCTGCCCGCAGCGGCCGAGCTTTGCTCGACCAGCGCCGCGTTCTGCTGCGTCATCTGGTCCAGCTGGCTCACCGCCTCGCCGACCTGCCGGATGCCTACCGCCTGCTCGGCCGATGCGCTGGAGATCTCGCCGATCATGGTGTCCACGCTGCGCACCTGCTCCACGATGCGGCCCATCTGCTCGCCAGCCCGGGTCGCCACCTGGGTGCCTTGGTCGACCTTTTCCAGGTTGGCACCGATCAGCTCCTTGATCTCGCGGGCCGCCGTGCCCGAGCGCTGGGCCAGCGCGCGCACCTCGCTGGCGACCACCGCGAAGCCCCGGCCCTGTTCGCCGGCCCGCGCGGCCTCCACGGCAGCGTTGAGCGCCAGGATATTGGTCTGGAAGGCAATGGCGTCGATGACGTTCGTGATCTCGGCGATCTTGCGCGAGGCCTGCGAGATGTCCTGCATGGTATGCACCACCAGGGCCACGGACTGGCCTCCCTCGGCAGCCGAGGCCGACGCGGCCGAAGCCACCTTGCTGGCCTGCTGGGCCGTGTCCGCATTCGTGCGCACCGTGGCCGTGAGCTCCTCCATCGATGCGGCCGTCTCCTCGAGGTTGCTGGCCTGCTGCTCGGTGCGCTGGCTCAGGTCCAGGCTGCCGGAGGCGATCTCGCTCGATCCCGTCGCAATGCTGTCGCTGCTGAGGCGAATGCTTGCCATGATCTCGCGAAGCTTGCCGTTCATGTCGCGCATCGCGCCCAGCAGCCGGGCGGGCTCATCCCGGCCCTGCACCACGATGCTGGCCGTGAGGTCGCCCCGCGCCACGGTGTCCGCCACCGAGACCGCCATGTGCAGGGGCTCGGTGATCGAGCGCGTGATGGCCCAGGCCAGCACGGCGCCCAGGGACACCGCCAGCGTGGCCAGCCCGCCGAGCAGGTACAGCGCCAGGTAATAGTCCTTCTCGGCCTGCTCGGTGGCCTTGCGCCCGCCCTCCTGGTTCAGCGCGATGTCCTGGCCCACGACGTCCATGAAATCGGTGAAGACCTGGGTCGCAGATCCCGTGGCTTGGCCACGCGCCTGGGCCGACTGCTCCGGCCCGGCCTTGGACAGCTCCAGCACCTTCCTATCTTCCAGTACGACGGCGTCCCAAATTACGCGCATCTTGTCGTACAGCTTCTTTTCCTCAGGGGAGGAAATGAGCTTTTCGTAGGTGGAGAACTCCGACTCTAGGGCTTTCTCGGCCTTCGCCAGCGCCTCTTCCTGAGCCTGCTTGCCCGGTACAGACTCCTCAATCACATGGCGAAGGGTGGCGCGGCGGGCTTCATTGGCTGTGGCCCGAATCGAGGCCAGCGCATTGGTGGAAGGCAGCCAGTTGGTGCCCAGGTCGTTGGCATTGAACTGGACCCGGGCGATCTGCAGTGAGCCGATGGCCGCGACCGTGCTCAGCAGCAGCAGGAGCAGGGTGAAGGCAGCGATGAGCCGTGTGCGGATGGACAGAAGGCGGAGGAACATGGTGGGGGTCTCCTGAGATGCGGTCGGAAATCTTTGATCAATATGATGTAATTGATAATTTACCAAGCTTGCATCCATCTTGAGGAATTGAATTTATCAATTCAGTCTCGCTAGGCCATTGCCCGGGATCCGCTGCGCCGAGCCGCCTCGCAGTCCTCTATCCCCTTGGGCAAGCCGTCGCCACAGCCCGGCAGCGCTTGGCGACGCGCTCCGCCTGGCTCACGTGTCGAGCATCAACACACCCCAAAAATGTAACAACCAGTTGTGCTGTTCTTTTCTCTCTGTTAAATTTTTATCAAATTCATCAAATAAATTTGATTGGAGTGATGAAGATGCCACCTACACTGACAACCGACACCGCCAGGCAATGGCTTTCCTTCCTTGTGGACGATGAGGAGTTCGGCATCGATCTGCTGCAAGTGCAGGAGATCCGGTCCTACGAGTCGCCCATGCGCATTGCCAATGGCCCCGCCTACTTCAACGGCGTGCTGGAACTGCGCGGGGAGGTCATTCCCGTCATCGATCTGCGGCTCAGGCTGGGGCTTGCGGCCAAGCCGTACGACGCCTGCACCGTGACCATCATGCTGCGCCTGCCTGGCGGAGTGACGGGCATGGTGGTGGAGGGTGTCACCGACGTGGTGACGCTCATGCCGCAGGACCTGCGCGCCGTGCCCGCCATGGGCGGGGGCCTGGTCAATGACTGCCTGCTGGCCATGGGCGTGCTCGAGGAGCGTTCGCTGCTGCTCATCGATGCCGACAAGCTCCTGGCGACGGCCACGGCAGCCCTGCCGGACTGCGCTGCGAACTGAGCAATTTGCTCCGGCACGTCCCGGTCCCCGCTCGTACACCGCAAATTTTCATATCTCATTGGAGACGTGCCATGAATCCTCGCTTCTGGACTGTCAAGACCAAATTTTCCGTGGCCTTCAGTTCCCTCGCGCTTCTCACCATGGTTGTGGCACTTCTCGCCCTGCAGGCGCTGAGCGAGGCAAATCAAAATCTTGTCCACTTTGTCGACGGTATCAACGCCCGAGCAACCTTGGCCGAGAAGGTTCGCACAGCCGTGGATCGACGAGCTATCGCGGTGCGTAACTTGGTGCTGGTCACATCGCCCGCAGACCTGGAGAAGGAGAAAGGCGCTCTCACCTCAGCACACGCCGACGTCAAGGCCTGGCTGACCGAGCTCCAGGCCGCAGCGGAGTCAACGGAAGCCGCTGCCGATGCGCGCAATCTGGTGACCAGCATTGCTGATGTGGAGCGGCGCTACGGACCGGTAGCCACCGACATCGTGGCCCTGGCTCTGCAAAATAAAAAGGATGTAGCGGTCCGCAAGATGAACGACGAGTGTCGGCCCTTGTTAGCGGAGTTGACCGAGACCACTCGCCAGTACAGTGAACTGACCCGCGCACGGTCGCGACAGATGATTGAACAGGCAGCGCAGGCCTACGTTTACCGCAGGAACATGCTGATCGCCGCAAGCATGGTCGCCATTTTCCTGGCTGTCCTGATGGGCTGGCGGATAGCACGAGGCCTGACGCGCTCCCTGGGCGCAGAGCCTGCGCAACTGGGCAATGTCGCCCAACAGATCGCCCAAGGCAATCTCAGCCCTGAACTGCTGCGCCACCAGGCCCCCGAAGGCAGCGTCCTGGCATCGCTCAATGCCATGCTCCAGAGCCTGGCCTCGGTCGTTCATGAGGTTCGCAAAAATGCCGATGGGATCGCTGGCGGCAGCACGGAGATCGCCAACGGCAATGCCGACTTGAGCCAGCGCACGGAACAGCAGGCCAGTGCCTTGCAGGAAACTGCAGCGTCGATGGAGCAGCTGTCGACCACCGTCAGGCAGAACGCGGACAACGCCAGGCAGGTCAATCAACTCGCCCTGGGTGCAAGCCAGGTGGCCACCAAGGGCGGCGGCTCCGTGCAGGAGGTCGTCAATGCGATGCAGGACATCAGCGAAAGTTCGCGCCAGATCGGCGAAATCGTGGGCGTGATCGACGGCATCGCGTTCCAGACCAACATCCTGGCGCTCAATGCCGCAGTCGAGGCTGCGCGCGCAGGCGAGCAGGGCAAGGGCTTTGCCGTGGTGGCCGGTGAGGTGCGCAACCTGGCGCAGCGCAGCGCGCAGGCCGCCCGGGAAATCAAGCAGCTCATCGCCACCAGCACCACACGGGTCAAGCAGGGCACCGAGCTGGCCGACCAGGCTGGCGCCACCATGGCGCAGGTGCTGCAGTCCATCCAGCGCGTGACCGACCTCATGGGGGAGATCAGCAGTGCCAGCGATGAGCAAAGCGCGGGGGTGGCGCAGGTCGGCAAGGCCGTCAGCCAGATGGACCAGGTCACGCAGCAGAATGCGGCGCTGGTGGAGGAAAGCGCGGCAGCGGCGGCCAGCCTCAGAACGCAGGCACAGCAGCTGGTTCAGGCCGTGTCGATCTTCCAGCTGGGCGGCCAGGCGGCACAGCCTGCCTCGACACCGCCGCTGTCGCAGCCGACGGTGCAGGCGCGCAATCCGGCACCCGCGAAAGCGGCGCTCCCCGCCCGCCAGGCTGCCCGGCCCGTGCTGCGCCCCGTGAGCCCGGTGAGCCCTGCGCACAAGCAGGCGCAAGCGCAGGAGCAGGACGACTGGGTGTCGTTCTGATCAACGGCCCCTTGCGTGCGCCGGGGTGCGCGGCCGCCGCCATGCCGGGTCTGCCAGGAGCCGCAGGGCCCAAGTCCAGGGCCCGTGCAAGTTCTGATATTTTCAGCGCTGTTCCTGCGCAGGCAGCCCCCGGTTATCGATACTCCATGGCCATGATTGCAAACCTTATTCCGTTGAACCCCACGCACCTGGATGCCGCCATCGTCGATCTCGACGGCACCATGGTCAACACCCTGGGCGACTTCGCCGAAGCCCTCAACCGCATGCTGGCGGACCTGCAACTGCCGGCCATCGCCCCGCAGGCCATAGAGAACATGGTGGGCAAGGGCTCGGAGCACCTGATCCGCTCGGTGCTGGCCCATGTGGGCGCGGCCGATGTGGATGCCATCTACGGCCAGGCCTGGCAGCGCTACGAGCACCACTACCTGCAGCTCAACGGTCAGTTCGCCGATGTCTACCCGGGCGTGCTCGAAGGCCTGCAGGCATTGCGCGCGCGCGGCCTGCGCCTGGCCTGCCTGACCAACAAGCCGCTGTCCTTCGCCCGGCCGCTGCTGGAGCAAAAAGGCCTGGCACCGCTGTTCGAGCAGGTCTTCGGCGGCGATTCCTTTGAGCGCAAGAAGCCCGACCCGCTGCCCCTGCTCAAGACCTGCGAGGCCCTGGGCACCTCCCCCGCGCGCACGCTGATGCTGGGCGACTCCAGCAACGACGCCCAGGCCGCGCGCGCCGCGGGCTGCCCCGTGGTGCTGGTCAGCTACGGCTACAACCACGGCCAGCCCGTGCGCCAGGTCGATGCCGATGGCTTCGTCGATGCGCTGACCGAACTGGCCTGAGACGCGCAGCCTCCAAATTTGTTGGAAAAAGAATGGGATTTGGCGATGGTTAACGCACTTTGACGGTGCGATTTATGTTTTTGCTAGAGTCGTCTGCTTTGCCATCCTGGCCGCGATCCGGCCACAGACAAGGAGGAAGCACGCGACATGCACGGACTGCACCTGACCGCCGATCTCTACCAATGCCAGGGCGACGAGCGCCATATGCTCGACGCCGATGCCATCGCCGCCCTGTGCCGCGCACAGACCGCGCAGGCCGGCCTGACCCTGGTGGAGGACCGCTGGGTCAAGTTCCCTGATTACCAGGGGCAGCCCGGCGGCGTGACCGGCACCGTGCTGCTGGCTGAATCGCACCTGGCCATACACACCTGGCCCGAGACCGGCTGCGTCACCGTCGATGTCTACGTCTGCAATTTCTCCGCCGACAACTCGGGCAAGGCCCGCGCGCTGATGGAGGGCGTGATCGCCGCCTACGCGCCGGGCCGCGTGGTGCGCCAGCAGCTCATGCGTGGCGACATCGGCCCCGGCGCCAAGGACGAGGCGGCGGCCGATGAGGGCGATTGGGCGCTGGAGGCGCTCACGCCCCATGCGCGCTTTGGCTGGCGCGCCACGCGGCGCGAAACCGTGCAGACGCCCCATCAGGAGCTGGAGCTGCTGCACACGCCGCAGTTCGGCAAGGTGCTGCGACTGGATGGCCGCTTCATGACCTCCGAAGGCGAGGAATTCTTCTACCACGAGGCCCTGGTCCACCCCGCTGCTCTGGCCCACCCGGCGCCGCGCAAGGCGCTGATCCTGGGCGGCGGCGATGGCGGCGCAGCCGAGGAACTGCTCAAGCACCCGTCCATGGAGCAGGTGGTGGTGGCCGAGCTGGACGAGGCCGTGGTCCAGGCCGCGCGCACGCACCTGCAGCAGGTGCATCTGGGCGTGTTCGATGACCCGCGCCTGCAGCTGCGCATAGGCGACGGCATGGCCATGGTGGAGCGCACCGAAGAACGCTTCGACCTCGCTCTGATGGACCTCACCGACCCCGACACGCCTGCCAGCGCGCTGTACTCCGACCAGGCCCTGGCGCGCATGAAGCGCGTGCTGGCGCCGGGCGGCGCCCTGGTGCTGCACCTGGGCAGCCCCGTCTTCCATGGCGAGCAGGTGGCGCGGCTGGTGGCCAGCCTGCGCGAGCGCTTTGCCATCGTGCGCTGCTACGGCCTGTACATCCCCCTGTACGGCGCCTACTGGGGCCTGGCCGTGGCCTCCGACACGCTGGACGCGGCGGCGCTGCCCCCCGCCCAGCTGCGCCAGCGCCTGGCCGAGCGCCGCCTGCCCGACCTGCGCTACTACAACGCCGAAGTGCACCCCGCACTGTTCGCGCTGCCCAACTATTACCGCGACCTGGTGCAGCCCGCGCCCCTGGCGGCGCTGCCCCCGCGCGCGGTCCGCGTCGCCTGAGCTCGGCCCGTTCTGGCAACGGGCCGAGCCCGGCCCGCCCTGGCCGGGCTGCGGTGGCAACTGCGCGCCCGGCAGGGCAAATTTGACACAGTGCTGCAATCTGGTGGCAAGTCTGCTGTAATGAAAAACGGCGGGAAGGCCCGTGCGCCCGCCATTTTTCCGGCTTCCTGGTAAGTATTTCCGGGATATTGCGTGCTTGCAAAAACCATATCAACAGATAAAGCGCCAGACGCCCTGTATCAAAATGACTGCTTCCCTTTCAAAAACAAGAATATCCGCGTCCAAATACCATGATGATTCCTTGCTGCGGCTTTGGAATTGGGCTTTGTTGGCAGGGCTGGTATTGAGCTTTCCCCTGAGCTTTGTATTGCCGCAAAGCCTGAGCTGGGAAAATGGATTCCTGGAGAATATCCAGGCCGTGACCCTGCTGCTGGGCATGGTGGCGGCCTTGGTTGCGGCGCGGCGGCAAAAAGGCTCCTTTGCAGCGCCACTGTGGTGGATCGCCTCCCTGTTCTGGCTGGCTTTTCTGGGGCGTGAACTGGCCTGGGGCGCAGCTTTCCTGCCCAGCCTGGAGGCTGGCAAGTGGGGGCCGGTGATCAGCTCCCAGGTGCTGTGGTACCGGCCCGCCGTCAAATGGGTGGTGGGCGCCATGCTGCTGCTGTGCTGCTATTGGTTTGTGCGCCACGGTGTCTGGAACAAGGTCATCAAGCGCCTGGTGCGCGAGAAGGCGCTGCCGATATTCAGCCTGGCGACATTTGTCGCGGCTATGGTGATATCCACCAATGCGGAAGGTCATGGTTTCATTGTCCTGCAGCAATGGTTTGATTATCAGGTGATCGTGCTGGAGGAGCTGGTGGAGACATTTGGATATATGGCACTGTGGCTGGCACAGTGGGCGCTGGTCAGGTATGTTGCTGGCTGGCAGGAAGATATTTGAGCCAATATTGATCAAACCGGCCGCCTGCATATTCCCGGTGTAATGGGGCAGATTCAGGGGCCGGTAAGTCGCCAGTAAGACGCAATCGGGGAGCATGGCCGTTTTCCCCGAAGGTTTGCCGCTCTCGCGGCGGACCGACGGAGCCTGAAACGACAGAACGTGCCATCGCAATGCAAGCCTCCATCTACCAGGACGTGATAGGTATCCAGGCGGCGGGCCAGGCGTATTCCCTGGGTTCGCGCTTCCAAGAATGCAGCCAGCACCGTGCCGTGCGGCTGGAGACGATCTTCGAGTTGCTTATCCTCAAGTTCCGCGAGGACCTGCTGCAGGCGCTGGCCGAGGAGCCGCCAGGCCCCGCACGCCACCTGCGCGCCTATATCCGCTGCGTCTGCGACCATGCCCTGTCCCGCCAGCGCGGCCAGAAGACGGCCGCACAGTTGCTGACCCGCGCAAGATTCCAGAACATATGGTTTGATTTCGTGGACGCGGCCTGCGCCGACGATCTGGTGCCCGAGGACATCGCCCTGCAATGCCGCGCCATGGTCGAGGACCTGTGGGTCATCCATGTGCTGGTCGAGCCCATGGCGCCCCAGCGCATCACCGGGATCAGGGAGCATTTGCTGTCCCTGTGCGGCAACGACGGAAACCATGAATCGCATCGCATTAATTGAGGACCATGCCAGGCTGGCCACGCTGGTCAGCCGCTCGCTGGCCAACTCCGGCATAGAGACCGATGTCTTCCACCAGATCTCCACGGCCTGGCTGGCCCTGCAGGACATCGACTACGGCGTCATCGTCATCGACCGCGGCCTGCCCGATGGCGACGGCCTGCAACTGGTGCAGCGCCTGCGCGCCGCAGGCCGCTCCACGCCCTGCCTGATGCTCACGGCCCGGGACGCGCTCAGCGACCGCGTGGGCGGCCTGGAAGCCGGTGCCGACGACTACCTGACCAAGCCCTTTCCCATGGAAGAGCTGATTGCCCGCGTGCGCGCCCTGCTGCGCCGCCCGGCCCTGGTGCAGGAGCTGGCGCCGCAGCTGGGCGACATCAGCATCAGCCCGCAGCAGGCCTGCATGCACTGCGCGGGCTCGGCCATCGCGCTGCCGCCGGCGGAGCTGCAGATCATGCTCAGCCTGGTGCGAAAGGCCGGCGCCACGGTGCGCCGCTCCACGCTGGAGGCGGCGGCCTGGGGCATGAGCAGCGTGGTCACGCCCAACGCCCTCGATGTGGCCCTGCACCGGCTGCGCCGCAAGCTGGCCGCGGCCGGCTCGTGCATGGAAATCGTCAACATCCGGGGTCAGGGCTATGCGCTTCGCGAACCTTTGCTGGCCCGGTAGCCTGCGCTCGCGGCTGCTGGCCGTCTATGGGTTGAGCATGGTGTTCAGCGCGCTGCTGGTCGGCGCGCTGGTGATCCTCGTCGCCAAGCCTTTCGACAGCTATGCGCTGCAGCGCGGCATGGGGCATGCGGCCGAGAAGCTGGCCGAATGGGTGAGCTTCGATGCCAAGGGCGTGCCCCAGGGTTTCAGCGAGCGTGAACTCAAGGCCTGGATGCTGACCAGCCTGGGCGAGGAAATGCAGCTGCGCATCACCGACGCCCGCGGCCGCGTGGTTTTCGCCCCCAACGGCGAAATGCAGCCGCTGACGCAGACCGGCCGGGGCTTCGACCCCGAGCTCAAGGCCTTTGCCTACGAGCGCGGCGGCGTGGTCATGCGCGCGGGCACGGCCACGCTGGTCCACGACGGCACGACGTGGCACGTGCAGATAGCCGTCAGCGACCGCATGGTGGACTGGCTGCGCGAATCGGTGGGCCTGCCCGCGCTGTGGCGCGGCATGGTGGCCATCGGCGTGGTCTTCCTGGTCGTGTTCCTGTTCTCCACGCACCGCACGCTGCAGCGCATGCTCAGGCCGCTGGGCGTGGCCGCGCAGGATGCCCAGCGCATCACCCCGCAGACGCTGGGCACGCGCCTGCAGCCCAAGGACCTGCCGCGCGAGTTCGCGCCCCTGGTCGAGGCCTTCAACCACGTGCTGGACCGGCTGCAGGCCGGCTTCCGGAACCAGCAGGAATTCCTGTCCATGGCCGCGCATGAGCTCAAGACGCCGCTGGCCCTGATGCGCGTGCAGATCGAGCTGGAGCCCGAGGACCGGCGCAGCCCCGAGCTGCTCAAGGACGTGGACCACATGGCGCGCCAGGTCCAGCAACTGCTGCACCTGGCCGAGGTCTGCGAACACCAGCGCTACCGCATGGAAGACATTGCGCCGGCCGACATCATTGGCGAGGTCTGCGACTTCATGGCCCGCGCCTCCGAAAAATGCGGCGTGCACATCCACTGCGAGGTCAAGGACGGCTCGCCTGCCTGGCGTGCCGACCGGGGCGCGCTGTTCGTGCTGCTCAAGAACCTGATCGAGAACGCCGTGCAGCACAGCCCGCAGGGCGCCACCGTCACCGTGAAGGCCTGCGGCCTGGGCTTTTCGGTGCTGGACCAGGGCCGTGGCGTGCCGCCCGAGGACCTGCCGCGCATCTTCGAGCGCTTTTGGCGCAGCAGCGAGCGGCGCGACCTGGGTGCGGGCCTGGGCCTGCCCATCTGCCTGGAGATTGCGCGCGCCCACGGCTGGACGCTCACGGCCCTGCCCGGTGCCACGGGGCTGGAGATCCAGGCGCGCTTTGCCGGGCCCGTGCAGGAGCCCGCCCCGCCGTTCAACCGCCCAGCAATGCCTTCTTGAGTTGCTCGTCGGCCGGGTGCGGGCCCAGCCAGATGCCCAGCAGCGCCTGGAAGAACTCGGGCTCCTGGAAGGGCGCGCCCTGGGCCTGGCCCTTGACAAAGACCTGGGCACCCTGGCCCGGCACCCAGTCCACCGAGAAGTTCTCGCCCGGCAGCAGCTTCTTGTGCTGCGTGAAGATGTCGCTCATGCGCAGCACGCCGGGCACCAGGCGCGAGAAGCGCGCGCGCTCCATGTTGTCCTCGATGCCGCGCGCGAACAGCTTGCCCAGCTCGGCCGAATCGATCTCGCGCAGCATGGTCACGCTCACGCGCTTGGGGCCGGGCAGGGCCGCGATCTCCTGCAGGCTGGCGGCCGGCTTTTCCAGGTACAGGCCCGCCGTGTAGACCTTGAAGATGGCCTTGTAGCGAATGCCCGCGCCATTGAGCTGCAGCGTCTGGCCGCCCACCCCCGCCTGGGCTGGATAGGCCACGCCCGCGACGGTGCGCGGCGGCTCCTGGGCTGTGGCGGCCAGCGGCATCGCCAGCGCCATGGCCAGGGCGGCTGTCTTCATCCAGCGGGGCAAGGCGGTCATGGTGTCTCCTGCGGGGGGCTGTGGCCCGGTTGCGGTTTGTTACGTCCGGGCGAGATGTTGTGGGGATTGGAGAGGGGTGGCAACAGGGTTTTCGCGGGCCGGTGGATGGCGCTGCTTTGGCGGCGTTTCCGCGCTGAGTCTCTTTGCAAGCCCCTGTCGGGGCGTTTCTTTTCGAGGCCGGGTTTCGGCCCGGCGGCCGACTCACTTTCTTGTCTTGCTACAAGAAAGTGAGCAAAGAAAAGCGCCCGAATGTCCGCGACCCCTTCGCTGCGCTGCGGGGCAGGCGCGGGCAGCGCGGACATACGGGGAGTGGGTGCGGGCCTTCGCTGCGCTCGGCCGGGTGGGCGAGAAGCCTTGGGCGTTTCAGCCCAGGACGTTCTTCAGCAGCGTCTTTTCCTGCTCCGTGAGGGCGGCGATGCATTCGTCGCCCAGGGCCTGCAGCAGCCGGGTGCTGTCGGCGTTGGCGATGTCCAGGCCCAGGCGCTTTTGCTGGGCTGCGGGCTGCGTGAAGTTCAGGCGCAGGTAGCTGCTGGTGCCCAGTTCCTGGCGGGCCGCCTTGACGGCCTGGACCTCCTGGGCGGCCATGACCAGTTCCAGCAGGGGCTTGACCAGGGTCAGCCCGCGCCGGGGCATGGCCACGGGGTCCTGGCCCTGCTGGGGGTTGGCGGTGCCTACGCTGATCATCACGATGTCGGCCGCTGGCCCCCAGAGTTGGCGGGCGGCTTGCAGGGCCAGCAGGTCGGGCGCGTTGGCGGCGAGTCCGCCGTCCACGAAGACATGGCCTGCTGCGGCGTGCGCAGGAAAGTAGGTGGGGGCGGCCGATGAGGCCAGCATGGCGTCCATCAGCGTCAGGCCCAGCCGGTCCCTGTCGGGCAGGGCGCCGCTGGCCAACAGGTGCAGCTGCGATGAATTCCAGTTCACGGCGGGCAGCAGCAGCGGCACCTGCAGTTGCCCCAGGGCGGACTGCTCCGCTTGCGGCATGGCCTCCTTGATCGCTGCGCGCAGCGGGGCGCTGTCATAGAGCGCCTTGCCCATGGCCTGGCGCAGGCCGGGCAGCCATTTGGAGGGAAAGATGGCGGGGCCGTGGTCCAGCAGCAGTTGCTTGATGCGCGCGGGCTGGCAGCCGCTGGCCAGGGCGGTGGCGATGATGGCGCCGATGGAGGTGCCGGCGAACAGGTCCACTTTCTCCAGCAGGTCGCCGTTGCCGAATTCGCGGTGGATGCGCTCCAGCACATGGGCGCTGAACAGGCCGCGATAGCCGCCGCCCGACAGGCTCAGGACGACCCGGCGCCGGCGCAGGCCCTGGCGCACCGCGCTGGACAGGGGCGGTACGTCGAAGTCCATCACAGCGCGTGCACGGCAACGCCACGGGCGGCGGCCTGCGTCAGGTAGAGGTTGGCGGGCTCGGTGTAGCAGACCTTGAGCAGGTCGGCCGTGGCGATGAGCAGCCGCAGGTCCTGCGCCAGCGGCGCCGTGCCCTGCGGGCCCTGGCTGTCCAGCGGCGCGAAGTTGCGCCATTCGATGAAGCGCTCCAGCACCTTGTTGTCCACGCTGGTCAGCATGGAAGCGCCTTCGGCGCGCAGATTGGCGTACAGCGCATCGAGCAGGGAGAACCACTCGTTGCGGTCGCGCAGGTCATGGAATGCCTCGGCCACGGCCGCCTTGGCGATGGCCATGGACAGGTCGCTGACGATGCAGTCCAGCGGCCGGATGGTGGAGAACCATTGCAGCGTTGCGGGTTCCTGGTTCGCCATCCACAGCAGGCAGCGGGGGCCCAGCAGGTAGCGGCTCATGGCGCGCGCCGGGCGGGTACGTCGATATCGCCGCGCGCCCCGGACATCTGCGCAGCGGACAGATCCACGGCCTGGCGCGGCAGCGGCAGGGACCGGCAGATGTCGGCCACCGTGCGGGGGGCGCGTTCGTTGGCGGACAGGGCCACCATGTGCTCCTCGCTGACGATCACGTAGCGCTTGCGGCCCTGGGAGATGAGGGCCACCCCGTCGTGATCGGCCTGCCTGAGCACCGCGCCGTACTGCGCCTTGAAGACCGAGATCGGCATGGGCGTGGTGTTGCGCGGCATGGCCGATCCGACCTGATGGCTCAGGTCCCGCAGGGCGCGGTTCAGCGGGTCGCGTTCGCCCTCGGGCAAGGCAGCGTCGGTGCGGGCGGAGAAATGGGACGGCATGATCGACCTTTCTGGTCAGGTTGTGCTGCCATTGTTGGTCAGGCTGACCAGGGTGTCAATTGTGGCCATGGCAGGCCCCTGCGGCGCCCGCGCAAGGCGCCGGCCCGCACTTGTACCCCGCCGCGTCTGCGCTACACTTGCCCGCTATGTTCATTCATCGCATGTTCATTGCAGGTTGTGGAGACCGGGGAGCCTGGCCCTGGCGCAAGCCTGTCCAACTGAACAGCTGAAGCACCCGGGGCGCGACCCGGCGTGCACCCGAGGCCCTACGGGCCAATCGAATGAATCGGCGCAATCCATGCGCAGCCCGCACCCACATCAGGTCTGCCAGCGCCACGCAATCCGGAGTCTTTCCCCGTGATCACCGAACTCGAATTCAAGAGCCTTGCTGCGCAGGGCTACAACCGCATCCCTCTGATGGTCGAGGCGTTTGCGGATCTCGAAACCCCCCTGTCCCTCTACCTCAAGCTGGCCCATGCGGGCGGTGACGGCAAGCACAGCTTTTTGCTGGAGTCCGTAGTGGGCGGCGAGCGCTTCGGGCGCTACAGCTTCATCGGCCTGCCTGCACGCACGCTGCTGCGCGCCAGCGGCTTCGGCGATGCGGCATGCACCGAGGTGGTGACCGATGGCCAGGTGGTGGAGACGGCCAAGGGCAATCCGCTGGACTTCATCGCTGCCTACCAAAAGCGCTTCAAGGTGGCGCTGCGCCCGGGGCTGCCGCGTTTTTGCGGCGGGCTGGCCGGCTACTTCGGCTACGACGCCGTGCGCTATATCGAGAAGAAGCTGGAAGATTCCTGCCCGCCCGATACGCTCAACTGCCCCGACATCCTGCTGCTGCAGTGCGAGGAGGTGGCGGTGATCGACAACCTGTCGGGCAAGCTGTACCTGATCGTCTATGCCAACCCCGGCGAGAGCGAGGCCTATACGCGCGCCAAGAAGCGGCTGCGGCAGTTGAAGGATCTGCTGCGCTACTCGGTCAGCGCGCCGCAGATCAAGGCCGGCGAGAGCCATCCGGCCCAGCGCAGCTTTGCCAAGGAAGACTACCTGGCGGCCGTGGAGAAGGCCAAGGAGCTGATCGCCGCGGGCGACTTCATGCAGGTGCAGGTGGGCCAGCGCATCCACAAGCGCTTCACGGCCAGCCCCTTGAGCCTGTACCGCGCGCTGCGATCGCTCAATCCCAGCCCCTACATGTACTACTACCACCTGGGCGATTTCCATGTGGTGGGCGCCAGCCCCGAGATCCTGGTGCGCCAGGAGAACACGGACGAGGGCCAGAAGGTCACCATCCGCCCGCTGGCCGGCACGCGCCCGCGCGGCGCCACGCCCGAGGCCGACAAGGCCACCGAAAAGGAACTGGTGGCCGACCCCAAGGAACGCGCCGAGCACGTGATGCTGATCGACCTGGCGCGCAACGACATCGGCCGCATCGCCAAGACGGGCAGCGTGAAGGTGACCGAGGCCTTTGCCGTGGAACGCTACAGCCACGTGATGCACATCGTCAGCAACGTGGAGGGCATTCTGCGCGACGGCATGGACAACATGGATGTGTTCAAGGCCACCTTCCCGGCCGGCACGCTGACGGGCGCGCCCAAGGTGCATGCCATGGAGATCATCGACCAGCTGGAGCCGACCAAGCGCGGCATCTACGGCGGCGCCTGCGGCTACCTGAGCTTTGCGGGCGACATGGACCTGGCCATTGCCATCCGCACGGGCGTGATCAAGGACGGCACGCTCTACGTGCAGGCCGCCGCCGGCGTGGTGGCCGATTCCGTGCCCGAGATGGAATGGAAAGAGACCGAGCACAAGGCGCGCGCACTGATGCGCGCGGCCGAGCTGGTGGAGGAAGGACTGGAATGAGCACGGACCGCGCCAAGCAGGCCATCGACCTGGTGCAGCACTGCACCGACATGCTGGATGTGCGCCGCAATGTGGATGCGCTGGACGATGTGCTGGTTCCGCTGCTGGTCACGCGCATGGGCTACATGCAGCAGGCCGCGCGCATCAAGGCCGATGCGGCCCAGGTGCGCGACGAGGGCCGCATCGAGGCCATCGTGCGCCGCGTGCGCGAGCGCACGGCCGCCGAGGGCGGCCAGCCCGACATGATGGAGGCGGTGTACCGCCACCTCATGGAGGAATGCATTGCCTACGAGCACCGCGAGTTCGCGCGGCTGCGCGAAGGCGGTGCGCAGGACGATCGTTCCTAGGGCCTGTTCACACTCATGCGGGGATCGCGTTGCCCGGCAGCCAGCGCAGCGCATGGCGCGCTGCCACCCATTCCTCGTTGGTGGGCTCCACGCCCACGGTGACGGCGCTGCCGGTGGCCGAGATCACGGCCGCATCGCGCGCATTGGCCTCGGCGTCCAGCCGCAGGCCCAGAAAGCCCAGGCCCTCGCACACGCGCCGCCGTATCTCGGCGCTGTGCTCGCCCACGCCTGCGGTGAACACCAGCAGGTCCAGGCCGCCCAGCACGGCGACCAGGGCGCCGATCTCGCGCACGATGCGCCGCACGTAAAGCGCCAGCGCGTCGCGGGCACGCTCGGCCCGGGCATCGGCGCCTGATTCCAGCGGCAGCAGCACGCGCGGCTCGGACGAGGTGCCCGAGACGCCCAGCAGGCCCGACTCGTGGTACAGGATGCGGCCCACTTCCTGCAGGCTGAGCTTTTCGATTTCCATCAGGTAGATCACGGCGCCGGGGTCCAGCGCGCCGGTGCGCGTGCCCATCATCAGGCCGTCCAGCGCAGAGAAGCCCATGGTGGTCGCCACGCTTTGCAGGCCCTGCATGGCGCACAGGCTGGCGCCGCTGCCCAGGTGGGCCACCAGGGTGCGCCCGCGCGCCAGGTCGCCATGGCGCTCGGGCAGGGCGGTGGCCATGTATTCGTAGGACAGGCCGTGGAAGCCGTAGCGGCGCAGCCCGCGCTCCCAGGCCGCGTGCGGCAGGGGCAGCAGTTGCTCGACCTTGGGCAGCGTGTGGTGGAAGGCGGTGTCGAAGCAGGCCACCTGCACCAGTTCGGGCCGCTCGCGCAGCAGGATGTCCATGGCCTCCAGCGCAAAGGGCTGGTGCAGCGGCGCCAGCGGGATGAAGGCCTTGAGGTCGGCCAGCACGCCGGTATCGACGCGCACGGGCTCGAAGTAGCGGCTGCCGCCGTGCACCACGCGGTGGGCGATGGCGGCCACGCGGGCG
Organism: Delftia sp. WSY_22; assembly: GCF_043104185.1. Taxonomy (NCBI): domain Bacteria; kingdom Pseudomonadati; phylum Pseudomonadota; class Betaproteobacteria; order Burkholderiales; family Comamonadaceae; genus Delftia; species Delftia sp. WSY_22. Next base: position 67,700 of record NZ_JBICKN010000026.1, on the reverse strand, counting down.
CCGTCCAGCTGCGCCAGGCGCGCGGTGATGCGCTCGCGGATCAGCTGCAGCGCGGCGCGGTAGGGGTGGGCTGTGTCCAGGGTGATGGCAAAGGGCGGCACGCCGCTCTCGCCGAAGTCGGGCGCGGGCCCGCCTATGCCCTGGACCTTGCCGTTCCACAGCGGCTTGCGCGGCAGCGGGCGCTGGGCACCATCGAAGACGGCGAACTTGATGCTGGACGAGCCGCAGTTGAGCACCACGACCAGTTCGCGGGCGGGGGAGGATGCGGTGTGGGCAGGGATCATGGCGGCGAGTTCCGGTAGCGGTGGGCCAGCAGCAGGGCGATGGCGCAGGAGGCGATGCGCGAGGCGCGGCTGTCGGCGCGGCTGGTCAGGATCACGGGCACCTTGGCGCCCATGACGATGCCGGCGCTGGCCGCCTCGCCCATGTACATGAGCTGCTTGGCCAGCATGTTGCCGCTTTCCAGGTCGGGCACGACCAGGATGTCGGCCTGGCCCGCCACGGGCGAATCGATGCCCTTGGTGCGCGCGGCGGCCATGGACACGGCGTTGTCGAAGGCCAGCGGCCCGTCGAGCACGCCGCCCGCGATCTGGCCCCGGTCGGCCATCTTGCACAGCGCGGCGGCGTCCAGCGTGGCCGGCATGTGCGGGCTCACGGTCTCCACGGCGGCCAGGATGGCGACCTTGGGCTCGGGCACGCCGATGGCATGGGCTAGGGCGATGGCATTGCGCACGATGTCGGCCTTTTGCTGCAGGTCGGGCGCGAGGTTGATGGCCGCATCGGTCACGATGAAGGGGCGCGGGTAGTGCGGCGTCTGCAGCACGAAGCAGTGGCTGACGCGGCGCTTGGTGCGCAGGCCGGCGGCGGCGGCCACGACCTCGGCCATGAGTTCGTCCGTGTGCAGGCTGCCTTTCATGATGGCCTCGACCTCGCCGCAGGCGGCCAGCTCGGCGCCGCGCGCGGCGGCGGCGTGGCTGTGCGGCACGTCCTCGATGCGCAGGCCGCCCAGGTCCAGCCCATGCTCGGCCGCCACGGCCTCCAGCCGTGCGCGCGGGGCCACCAGCACGGGGTCTATCAGGCCTTCGCGGCGCGCGTCCAGCGCGGCCGAGAGGCTGGTCTCGTCGCAGGGATGGACCACGGCCACGCGGATGGGCGGCAGGCCGGCCACATGGGCCAGCAGGCGCTGCAGGCCGTCGCGTCCACCGGCCTCCAGCCGGATCTCGGGCAGGCTGGTGCGCTGGCGCTCGATGTGGCGCGCAGGCGCATGCACGGTGGCCTGGCCCTCGATCACGGCGGCGCCATGCTGGTTGGTGCAGGCCACGGCCAGCGTGACCTGGCGCTGCTCGGCCTGCTTGGCCAGCACCTCCACGCGCACGGTCAACCGGTCGCCTGCGGCCAGCGGCGCCAGAAAGCGCAGCGTCTGGCCGACCAGGGTGGTGCCGGGGCCGGGCAGGCGCGTGCCCAGCACCGAGGCCAGCAGCATGCCGCCCCACATGCCGTGGGCGATCAGGGTGGTGTCGTCATCGTCGGCGCCGGCAACCGGGCCAGCACCGGCACCGGCACCGGCACCAGCGCCGTCGGCCACGGCCGCGCCCGACAGGGCGGCGAACAGGCGCAGGTCCTGGGTGCTCAGCGTGCGTTCCAGGCTGGCGCTGTCGCCCACGTCCAGCTCGTCGAAGCTGTGGTTGCGCAGCAGGGCCAGGTCTTCGGGCGGCAGGGCCGCATCGGAGGCAGTGGAGAGGTTCATCGCTTCTTTCGGGTACCTGTGTGCGCGCGGCTGGCCGGTGCGCGCGGGGTGGGCCTGGCGGCCGGGGCTTCGGGTGGGGCCGCTTCCTGGGGGGCCTCCCTGGCCTGCGCCACCTCCAGCGCCTGCACGAAATGCGCCATGGCCTGCAGCAGGCGCTGGTGCTCGGCATCGCTGAGGTTGCCGCCCTGGTTGGCCAGTTCGTCCACCGTGGTCATGCCCCAGCGGATGTCGGCCGCCGGCGAGGCGGCCAGCAACTGGGTGATGGCGGCCATGGCGGCGTCGGGCTCGCGCTGCATCAGCAGGGCCTGGCGGCGCACGATGCGGCGGAACTGCGCCATGTCGGGCGGCACGCCGCCCAGGTGATCCTGCAGCAGCCGCCAGGCGTGGCGGAAGTGGCGCTCATCGGCCTCGCCGCGTGCGCGCAGCACATGGAACAGGGCGCGGATGACGGCCTCGTACAGCCCGCCCTGGGCCACGCTTTCGTGCAGCCGCGCCAGTTCCTGGCACATGTACTGGCAGTGCTCGGGCGATTCGCCCGGGTGCGGGCGCGGCGGGCCGTCGTCCTGGCGGCTTTGGCCGGCCAGGGCCTGCACCAGAGGCGAGCCATAGATGGCGTGGAACAGCCGCGCCTGCATGGCGTCGCGCTGGTCGCGGTAGGTGTCCAGCATATGCACCACGGCCTGCGACATGGCCTGCTGCGCCTTCAGGAAGGGGTTGTCGGGCTCGACGGGGTGGCGGTCCTCGCGCGCCTGCTCGGCGGCCTGGGCCACGGCAGGGGCCAGCGGGTGGGAGTCCGACCAGTATTCATAGCCCACGCGCAGCGGATGCATGGCCTGCAGCCAGCGCGCCGACAACGGCGTGGACAGTGCCTGCACCCAGGGCTGCACGGTGTTGCGGTACAGGGCGAGGTTGATTTCGGAGACGCGCGCGGCGGCGGCAAAGTGGCGCTCGCTTTCGGGGTCGGGCCGGACGATGTCGCGCACCTCGGCCAGGTCGCTGCGGCGGATCTTCATCAGGTAGGCCGCGTCGGTCAGCTCCTGCGGCGGCACGCCGGCGGGGCGGTCGGCGATCTCGGCGCGGTAGATGCCGGCGGGCAGCAGGTCGATGATGTCGATGTGCGCCGCGAACTCGCGGTGCTCCTTGCGGCCCACGGCGCCCGAGACAAAGATGCCCAGGTGGCCGATGCTGTCGTGCGTGGCGAAGACGATGGTCTGGTCGTGGGCGGCGATGTCCTCGTCATCACGGTACAGGTCGGTGATCCAGCCCAGGGCCTGGCCCGGCGGCGTGATGTTGTCGCCATGCGAGCAGAACACCACGATGGGCGAGCGGATGTTGCGCAGGTCGATGCGCACGCCGTCCGAGGTCGTCAGCTCGGCCGTGGCCAGCCGGTTGCCGATGAACAGGTTGTCCACGATGTACTGCATCTCGCGGCCTTCCAGGAAGACATGGCCGCCCCAGTACTTCTCGAAGCCCAGGTAGCGCGGCCCCTCGGTGTCCACGTCGGCATAGACCTGGTACTGCTTTTCCCACAGCGTGTTGGCGGGGTTGAGGTTCTCGAAGTTCTGCACCAGCCAGGCGCCGTCGAAGCGGCCCGCGCCCAGGTCGCTGGTCAGTGCCGTCACCCAGCTGCCGCCCATGAGGCCGCCGCCGTAGCGCATGGGGTTGTCTCCGGCCCAGTACGACAGCGGCGCGCCGGCCACGATGATGGGCCCGAACAGCTCGGGCCAGACGGCGGCCGTCATGAGGATCTGCCAGCCGGCCTGGCAGTTGCCGATGACGGCGGGCTTGCCCCGGCTCTCGGGGTGAAGCTCGGCGACCTTGCGCACGAATTCGGCCTCGGCGCGCATCACGTCCTCGACGGTCTGGCCGGGCACGGGGTCGGGCAGGAAGCCCACGAAGTAGCAGGGATGGCCGGCCTTGAGGGCGGCGCCGATCTCGCTGTCGGGCTTGAAGCCGCCGATGCCAGGGCCGTGGCCCGCGCGCGGATCGACGACGATGAAGGGGCGCTTGGCCGGGTCGATGACCGTGCCCTCCATGGGCGCGATGCGTGCCAGCCCGTAGTTGACGGGACGCGGCAGCTCCAGGCCGGACATCACGATCTCGGCCTGGAAGCTCAGCACATTGGGCACTTCCTCGGCCAGGTGGGCGCGGTACTGGTTGCCGCGCTGGCGCCGGATGTCGGCATACAGCAGCGTGCGCTGCCAGGCATCGGTGGCGTACTGTGCAGCTGCCTGGGGCAGCTTCAGCGGATCGCCCCACAGTGCCCCCACGTCCACGGTGCCGTGGCTATCGAGGTGCTCGTTCATCTGGCCCACTCCTTTAACGGGCATGTCCTGCCCCCTGCTTGCAGATTGCGTGTGAATGGCCGCCAAACGGCCCCGCGCTGCGGGACCGTGCGGCTTGTGTCAGCCCCTGGGCTCTTCAGCCGTGGGCGGCAGCGTCCCGGGCCGTTTCGGCGGCAGCCGCTGCAACGGGCTGCTGCGCCGCATGGTCGGGCGGGGTGACGGATGGGGTCACGGACTGGGCCATGGACTGCACGGCCGAGGTCCAGCGCGCCAGCAGGTCGCTCCAGGGCACGGCCGTGTCGGCCGCGCCCTGGGCGCCGCCGCTCAGCGTGGCTGCCACCTGCTGCTGCCAGTCGTGCACGGCCTGCTGCACGCCCTGGGCCAGGGTCATCTGGCTGGCCATGGCGGTCTGGGCCAGGGCCTGGGCATGGCCCATGCGCAGGTGGGCGTGGCGCCAGAAGGCCTGGGCGGGCAGGGTGGCCAGCTCCTGCCAGCTGCTGGTCTGCTGCACGCCCTCGATCTCGTTGCCGGTCTCGGCGATGCGCTCGGGGCCGTTGCGTGCGGCATGTTCCAGCCATTGCTGGCCGCTTTCCTGCAGCAGCCGGCTCAGGTGCAGCTGCAGTTCGAGCTGGGCCTTGAGCAGATGGAGGGGAATGGTCTGTGCGCTCATATGGAACTCCTTGCTGGTTGACGTGGAAAGATGCCTTGGCGGCGGAACGAAACTCAGGCCATCTGGCCGATGGTCTTGCGAAAGCGGGCGAGCGTGAGGGCGAACAGCACGGAGCCGATGGCGGCCAGTGCGAGAAAGGGCTTCCAGACCACGTCCAGCCCCGCTCCGCGGTAGAGGATGGCCTGCGACAGCTCGACAAAGTGGGTGGTCGGCGCGGCCAGCATGATGGTCTGCACCAGCTGCGGCATGCTTTCGCGCGGCGTCATGGCGCCCGACAGCAGCTGCAGCGGCAGCAGCACGAGCACCAGCAGCATGCCGAACTGTGGCATGTTGCGCGCCAGCGTGGCAAGGAAGATCCCCAGCGACGTTGTGGCGAACAGGCACAGCGCGGCCCCTGCCAGGAACAGCGGCTGAGAGCCTTCGATGGGAACGCTCAGGGCGCCGCGCACCACGAGGTTGAGCGAGGCAAAGGCGGTGACCAGCACGACCAGTCCCATGGACCATATCTTGGCCAGCATGATCTCGGTCGGTGTCACCGGCATGACCAGCAGGTGCTCCACCGTGCCGTGCTCGCGCTCGCGGATCAGCGCCGCGCCCGTGAGGATGATGGACAGCATGGTCACGTTGTTGATGATCTGCATCAGCCCGCCGAACCAGACCTTGTCCAGCGCGGGATTGAAGCGCGCGCGCACCACCAGGTCCACGGGCAGGGCGGTGGCGCCCCGAAAGCGCCGCACGAACTCGCTGACCTCGGCCGAGACGATCTGCTGCACATAGCTGTTGCCCGTGAAGGCCTGGCTCATGCGCGTGGCGTCCACGTTCAGCTGCAGCTCGGGCGCGCGGCCCGCCAGCACGTCGCGCTGGAAGTTGGGCGGTATGTTGAGCACGAAGGTGTAGGTGCCCGAGTCCATGCCCGGGTCCATCTGCGTGCGGTCGATCATGGCCGGCGGCGCGAACTGCGGCGGATAGAAGGCGCCCGCGATGCGCTGCGACAGCGGCGAGCCGTCCTCGTCCACGATGGCGATGGGCGCGTTGTGCAGGCTCTCGGGCATGGCCGTGGCCGCCGTGTAGATGGAGACCGTGAACACATAGGCGATGAGCACCAGCAGCACGGGGTCGCGCCACAGGCTCCACAGCTCCTTGACGCCCAGCCGGTAGATGTTGGAGAAAAGGCGGGTGCGCATGTCAGCTCTCCTGCTTTCTGGTCAGCGCAATGGCCAGGCCCAGGATCGCCGGCACGGACAGCAGCAGCGGCCCGAACGAGCCGGCCAGCTCCCGAAATCCCAGCGCCTTGCTGAACACGCCGCGGCTGATGGCGATCATGTGGCTGGCCGGATAGACCTCGCCGATGGCGCGGCCCACGCCCTCCAGCGAGGACACGGGGTCGACCAGGCCTGCGAACTGCGTGGTGGGGATCAGCGTGCCGATCAGCACCAGGAACATCGAGGCGATCTGGCTGCGCGTCAGCGTGGAGGCCAGCAGGCCGAAGCCCGTGGAGGCGCCGCTGAAGATCAGCGCCGCCAGGGCCAGCGTGGCAAAGCTGCCCGTCACGGGCACGCCGAACAGGGTGACGGCCATCAGGCACATCAGCAGGCAGTTCAGCATGGCCAGCACCACATAGGGCAGTTGCTTGCCCAGCAGGAATTCGGTGCGCGTGACCGGCGTGACGTAGAGGTTGGTGATGGAGCCGCTTTCCTTCTCGCGCACCACGGCCAGCGCCGTCAGCATGGCGGGCAAAAGCAGCAGCAGCAGGGGCATGACGGCCGGCACCATGGCCGGCAGGCTGCGCACGTCGGGGTTGTAGCGAAAGCGCGTCTGGATGTCGATGAGGCCGGCCGGCGCCACGCCCAGGCGCTCGCGCGCCTGCTCGGTCAGCCAGTGCTGGTGGATGCCCTGCAGGTAGCCGCGCACGGTCTCGGCGCGCGTGGGCATGGCGCCGTCGAACCAGGCGCCCACCTGCACGGAGCCGCCGCGCAGCACATCGCGCGCAAAGCCCGGGGGGATCTCGATGGCCAGGGTCAGCTCGCCGCTGCGCATGCGGCGGTCCAGTGCGTCGTAGTCGGTCAGCGGCGGCTGCTCGATGAAGTAGCGCGAGCCCGACAGGCTCATCGCATAGCTGCGGCTGATGGTGGTCTGGTCGCGGTCCAGCACGGCAAAGCGCAGGTCCTCCACGTCCAGGCTGATGCCGTAGCCCATCACGAACATCAGGATCAGCGAGCCCACCAGGGCCAGCGTGGCGCGCACCGGGTCGCGCTGCAGCTCCAGCGCTTCGCGCCAGACATAGCTGAGCATGCGCTGGGCGCTGAAATGGCGGCGGCGCGCAGTGTGCGTTTCCACGGCAGCGGGGGCGGCAGGCGCGGCCGGTTCCTCGGCGGCCGGGGCCTCGCCGCCACCGGCCTCGACCAGGTAGCCGATGAAGGCTTCCTCCAGCGTGGCCGCGCCGCGCTTGGCCACCAGGCGCGCGGGCGTGTCGCTGTCCAGCACCTTGCCCGCATGCATCATGGACATGCGGTCGCAGCGCTCGGCCTCGTTCATGAAGTGGGTGGAGATGAAGATGGTCACGCGGTCGCGCCGCGACAGCTCCACCAGCAGGCGCCAGAAGCCGTCGCGCGCCACGGGGTCCACGCCCGAGGTGGGCTCGTCCAGGATGAGCAGCTCGGGCTTGTGCACCATGGCCACGGCCAGCGACAGGCGCTGGCGCATGCCCAGCGGCAGGGCGGCCGGCAGGCTGTGCTGCGCGGCCTGCAGGTCGAAGCGCTGCAGCATCTCGGACACGCGCGCGGGAATGTCCGCCTCGGGCACGCCGAACAGGCGCGCATGCAGCACCAGGTTCTGGTGCACGGTCAGCTCGCCGTACAGCGAGAACGCCTGGGTCATGTAGCCCACGCGGCGGCGCGTGTCGATGTCGCGCGGGTCCACGGGCTGGCCGAACAGCCAGGCCTGGCCCTCGCTGGCCGGCAGCAGGCCGGTCAGCATCTTCATGGTGGTGCTCTTGCCGCAGCCGTTGGAGCCCAGGAAGCCGAAGATCTCGCCGCGGCGGATGCGGAAGGACACATGGTCCACGGCGACGAAGTCGCCAAATCGCATGGTCAGGTCCCTGGCCTCGATGGCGATGTCGTCCTCGCCGCCCTCGGGCAGGGGGGCGATGGTCACGGGCGCATGGCCGCGCTTTTTCTCTTCGGGCAGCAGGGCGATGAAGGCCTCTTCCAGCGAGCGGCTGCCCGTGCGCTGCAGCAGCTCGGCCGGCGTGCCCGTGGCCAGCACGCGGCCCTCGTCCATGGCCACCAGCCAGTCGAAGCGCTGGGCCTCGTCCATGTAGGCCGTGGCCACCAGCACGCTCATGCCGGGGCGCTGGCGGCGGATGCGCGCGATCAGGTCCCAGAACTGGGCGCGCGCCAGCGGGTCCACGCCCGTGGTGGGCTCGTCAAGAATGAGCAGGTCGGGGTCGTGGATCAGCGCGCAGCACAGGCCCAGCTTCTGCTTCATGCCGCCCGACAGCTTGCCGGCTGGCCGCTCCAGGAATTTGCGCAGGCCCGTGGCCTGGGTGAGGTCGTCGATGCGCCGGCGCCGCTCGGCCGCGTCATGGCCGAACAGGCGCGCGAAGAACTGCAGGTTCTCCTCCACCGACAGCGTGGGATAGAGGTTGCGCCCCAGGCCCTGCGGCATGTAGGCCACGCGCGGGCAGACGGCCTCGCGGTGCCGGCGCTGGGCCATGTCGCCGCCCAGCACCTCGACGCTGCCTTCCTGGATCTTGCGTGCCCCGGAGATCAGCGCCATGAGGCTGGACTTGCCCACGCCGTCCGGCCCGATCAGGCCGACCATGCGGCCTTCGGGAATGTCCAGGTCGATGCCCGCCAGAGCCTCGACCTGGCCATAGCGCTGGTGCACGCCCTTCAGGCGCACGACCCAGCCGCTGGCATGGGGCGTCGTGCTCTGGCTCATTGCGCGGGCTGGGCTGGCAGCTTGATGGCCAGGTTGGCGGGCCACTCATGGCTGGCATCGGTGCGCAGCCAGGCCATGCCGGGCACGCCGGTCTTGACCTGTTCCAGATGGCGGCGCAGCAGCTCCGGCGGGATCTGGGCGCGCACGCGGAACATCAGCTTCTGGCGCTCGCTGGCGGTCTCCACGGTCTTGGGCGTGAACTGGGCCTGGCTGGCGACGAAGGAGACGCGGGCCGGGATCACGTACTCGGGCGCGGCGTCCAGCACCAGGCGCACCTCGCTGCCCAGGGCGATGCGGCCGGCGGCGGTCTCGGGCACGAAGAAGGTCATGTAGACATCGGACAGGTCCAGCAGGTTGAGCACGCGCCCGCCTGCGCCCAGCACCTCGCCGGGCTGGGCCACGCGCAGCTGCACGCGGCCGTCGCGCGGGGCCTTGAGCACGCCGTCGTCGATGTCGGCCTGCACGCGCGCCACCGTGGCCGTGGCCGCCTGCACCTGGGAGCGCACGCCGACCACCTGGGCCTCGGCCGCCTTCACGGCGGCCTGGGCGGCGGCGGCCTGGGCACGCGTGGCGGCCAGCGCCGCCTCGCTGCCGCGCACGCGGGCGCGGTCGTCATCGAGCTCCTGCACCGAGGAGGCACCCTCGCGCGCCAGCGTTTCCGAGCGCTTGAAGCGGCGCTGCGCGGCGTCCACCTCGGTCTCGCGCTGCACGATCAGGGCCTGGGCGGCGGCCAGGTCGCTGCGGCGCAGGGTGACCTGGGCCTCGGCCGCGGCCACGCTGTGCTCGGCCTGCTGGCGCATGGCGTCGGCTTCCTGGCGCTGCGCGCGCAGGGTGTCGATCTGCATGCGCGCCACGGGCTGGCCGGCCTGCACGAAGTCGCCCTCGCGCACCAGGATTTCCTCCACGCGGCCGGGCAGCTTGGTGGAGATGTCGATCTCGGTGGCCTCGACCCGGCCATTGCTGCCGACGAAGCCCTCGCCCGGGCCCTTGGGCGTGAAGGTCTTCCAGGCCCACCAGGCCACGAGGGCCAGGACCGCCACGGCGGCGATCGGCACGATCTTGTTCTTCAGAGAGGTGTTCTTGTCCATGGGCGGGTCCGGATGCTTCAGGAATTCGGGGGATCGGCAGGCGTGGCCGGCACGGTGGCGGGCAGCGCGGCAGGTTCCGCCCCGCTGCCGCCGCCCAGGGCGGCATACAGGCCCACCTGGCTGGACAGCAGGGCGCGCCGCGCCTGCACCAGTTGCTGGCGTGCGGCCAGCAGGTCGCGCTGGGCGTCCAGCACCTCCAGGTAGGCGGCCGAGCCGTTGTCGTAGCGCAGCTGCGCCAGCCGCGCGCGCTCGGCCTGGGCCTGCACGGCGGTGCGCTGCACGGTGATCTGTTCGGACAGCCAGCGGCGCGCGGCCAGGCCATCGGCCACCTCGCGGAAGGCGGTCTGTATGGCTTTCTCGTACTGGGCCACGGCCATGTCGCTGCGGATCTCGCCCAGCTCCAGGTTGGCGCGGCGCCGGCCGCCGTCGAAGATGGGCAGGGACACCGTGGGCACGAAGGCCCAGGCGCGGCTGCCGCCGTCGAACAGGCCGTCGAGTTCGGCGCTGGCCGTGCCCCAGCGGGCGGTGAGCGCAATGCGCGGGAAGAAGGCGGCGCGCGCCGCGCCGATCTGGGCCCGGGCCGCGCGCAACTGGTGCTCGGCCGCGGCAATGTCGGGCCGCGCCGTGAGCAGTTCCGAGGGCAGGCCCGGCCGCAGCTCGGCCAGCACCAGGGCGTCGTCAAAGGGTGCGGCGGCGGGCAGCGGGCCCGGGTGGGCGCCGACCAGCTGGGCCAGTGCGTGCAGCTGCTGCGCGCGTGCCAGCTCCAGCTGGGCCAGCAGGGCCTGCGCCTGGGTCAGCAGGGTCTGGACCTGGGCCAGTTGCAGGCGCGAGCTGGCGCCCACGGCCTCGCGGCGCGTGAAGATGCGAAAGGATTCCTGGCGCGTGGCCAGCGTCTCGCGCGCAATGGCCACGCGCTCGTCCAGCTCGCGCAGGCCCAGGTAGCCGTCGGCCACCTGGGCGATCAGCGCGGTCTGCACGGCGTGGCGGCCCGCATCGCTGGCCAGCCAGGTCTGCAGGGCTGCGTCCTTGAGGCTGCGCACGCGGCCCCACAGGTCCAGCTCCCAGCTGCTGAAGCCGACCTCGGCGCGGTACTCGCCGCTGACCACGGAGCGGCCCGAAAGATTGAGATCGCCAGGCACGCGCGCCCGCGCGGCCTGGCCGCCCACGCCAATGGCCGGGAACAGCTCGGAGCGCTGGATCTGGAAGGCCGCGCGCGCCTCTTCGGCGCGCAGCGCGGCCACGCGCAGGTCGCGGTTGTGCTCCAGCGCGGTGGCGATCAGCTGGCGCAGCACGGGGTCGGTGAAGTACTCGCGCCAGGGCAGGCCGGCGGCGGCGACACCCTGGGCGCCCGCCTGCAGATGGGCAGGCCAGGCCTCGGGCGTGGGCAGGGGCGGCGGCTCGTGCGGCGGCGCCAGGGAGGCACATCCCGCCAGGGCGGCGGCCAGTGCGGCTGCCAGCGCGGCGGCGGCGGTTCGGGGGAATGGGAGGGTCATCTGCAGTGCTGCGGGGTGCCGGTGCGGCAGCCGCTAGTTGAGGATGTGGTGGCCGCCATCGACATACAGCGTGCAGCCCGTGATGGCGCGCGCCCCGTCCGAGGCCAGGAAGGCGCACAGCGGCCCCACGTCGTCGGGCTGCAATTCGCCGGCAATGGGCGAGCGGCGCACGCTGTCGGCCACGAGTTCATCGAACGCGGCAATGCCCGAGGCCGCGCGCGTGGCGATGGGCCCGGGCGAGACGGCATTGACGCGGATGCGCGAGGGGCCGAGCTCGGCCGCCAGGTAGCGCGTGGTGGACTCCAGCGCGGCCTTGACCGGGCCCATGATTCCGTAGTGCGGCATGACCTCGCTGGCGCCCAGGTAGCTCAGCGTCATGAGGCTGCCGCCGCTGGCCGCCATCAGCGGCTCGGCCAGGTGGGCCATGCGGATGAAGGAGTGGCAGGAGATGTCCATGGCCAGCGCAAAGCCCTCGCGGGAGCTGTCTACCACGCGGCCCTGCAGGTCCTTGCGCGGGGCGTAGGCCACGGCGTGCAGCACGAAGTCCAGCCGGCCCCAGCGCACGGCGGCGGCATCGAACAGCGCGCGCATCTGCTCGTCGTCGCCCACGTCCAGCGGCATGCGCAGCTCGGCACCGATCTCGTCGAGCAGGGGCTCCACATGCGCCCGGGCCTTGTCGTTCTGCCAGGTCGCGCCGATCTCGGCGCCCGCCGCATGCATGGCCCGGGCACAGGCCCAGGCAATGCTGTCGCGGTTGGCGATGCCGACGATCAGGCCTTTTTTGCCAGCCAATAGCGTCATCTCGAATGCTCCAGATCAGAAGGTCTGCCGGGAAACAGGCCGCCTTGGGGCGGCTTCGTCAGGAATCACGGGGCATGGCGCGGCATTGCCGACATATGCGCCACGGCGAATGTTTGTATTTCCTGTGACTACGAAGCTTTTGATAGCTTGTTTTGATGCATGCAAATCAAAGGTTTGCATGCCAATATCGTCTCCTGGTCTTTTTCATTCTATCTATGTTGCACTGCAGCGACCGATTTTGGCGATGCCGTTTCGTTATATCGATGCAGTTCACTCCATAGTCTTGACTCAGGTCAAAGAGGGCTGCCTCACGGGGAGAATGCCGCTTGCCGCCGGTTGCTGTGCCCAGTAGAGCAATGGTGTCTTTTTGCGCCAACAGCCGAGCATTCTCTGTATTGGCCGGATTTCAATGAATACAAGGTATTCACACCATATTGGTGCATGGGAGGTAAAGAAAACCGGAAATCTGCCGATGGTCCGTGGACAGAGAAAATCCCCGGCCTGCAAAGGTCTGGGCCGCCATTCAGTCGGGACAAGACCGAAGGAAGATGTTCAATCCATGACCAGCATTTCATCCACCGGCGCCAGCTTTGCCGCCAGCGCAGCGGGCATGCGGCCCACGGTGTCCGTGAGGTCGTCAGCGACCACGGCAGCTGCTGCACCCGCCGACCCGGGCACGCAGGTCACGCTGGGCCAGTCCGCAGGGTCCAGCGTCATCTATGCCAAACCGCAGCCCGTGGAACTGGGCCAGTTCAGGCTGACCCGGGCCTGGGCCTCGCAAGACAGGGACGACATCAGCACCCTGATGGCGCGCAACCTGGGCCTGGGCCCGTCGGCCAGCCTGGCCGACCGCTGGCGCGGCCTGGGCGGCGCCCTGCTGTCGCGCTTTGCGGCCGCGCCGTCGGACTACCAGCAGACGGTTGCGGAGTACCAGGCGCCCACGGCGGCCGACTCCGTCGCAGGCAGCGCGGATGCGCAGGCCCTGGACAAGTCCGCACTGAGCGATGTGTCCGTGGGCGCTGCCACCGTGAGCCTGAAGATCCGCACGCAATCGGGCCAGACCGTGGAGCTGCGGATTGCCACGAACGACGGCAGCGAAGCGGGCAGCAGCAGCGGGCTGCGGGTCGAGGTCAAGAGTTCCGGCACCTTGAGCCAGGCCGAGAGCGCGGCCATCGCCCAGCTGGCCGACGGGCTGGACGAAGCGCTGGAAGGCCTGGGAAAGCCGGGCAAGCCCCAGCTGGAACTGGGCAAGCTGATGGACTTCGATCGCAGCGTGCTGTCCGGCCTGGACCTGGACATCAAGAACCCCAAGCCTTCGCAGCCCCTGTCCTCGTTCAGCCTGCATGTGGGCGCCGATGGCCGATCGGTGGCGATGAAGGGCGCGGCGGGCGAGCTGGCCGTCAACCTGGAGTCCGACGCGCCCGCAGGCGCCAGCGCGTCGCAGCGCCAGTCCGCGCTGGACCAGCATCTGAAGCGCTTTGATGCCGCCGCGCAGCGCGGCCGTGCGGATGCGGCGCTGGTGGACATGTTCAAGAGTGCCTTCAGTCAGCTGCACAACGCGCAGGCGCCGGCCGCGCCGGGCGCCATCGTCGCGCTCTCCGGGCTGGAGCGTTCCGTGCAGTCCCTGCAAAGCGGCCTGGCCGATTTCCAGGCCAGCTTCAGCGGTGACTTCGAGAACACCAACGAATTCGGCGCCGTGACCGAAATCGGCCGCGCCGAGTACCAGGTGGGCCAGAAGACCACCCGGCAGTCCCGCGGCAGGGAGGGCGAGTCGATCGCCCAGGTGGTGACCGAGTCCCTGAACGCCGAGTCCAAAAAGGCGCGCAACCGCAGCATGCTGGATTTGCAGTCGGGCAACTATGACCTGACCAAGGTGCAGGACAGCCGCACCATCACCACGCTGATCGAGACAGCCGGCAAGCAGGTCACCGGCGCGCTGCGCAAGACGCAGGAGCGCCAGATGCAGACGTGGGACCAGCTGGTGGAGCACCGCACCCAGCAGCACCGCGAAACGCCCGGTGGGCGCAGCTTCACTGAGCAACTCGCGTTGAGGTAGTCGCGCTGAGATAGTCGCGTTGAGGTAGTCGCGGCGCGGGCCGGGCCGTGTGTCGTCGTTGTGTCACAAAACTTCCGTATAAGAAGTTTTTTTGAACAAGACATGACAACGGCCCGCGCGTTCATGACCGAATTTCATCTTGCCGTCATCCAGGGCGGAGCCACTCAATGAACGCGCGCCGTGCTTTGGCGGCGGGGCTGGCGGCGCTGCTGCTGGCGGCCGTGGGCGGCGGCGTCTGGTACTCGCGCACGGCCCTGGTGCAGGACCGCCAGGCGCAGCGGGCGCAGCAGCAGGCCGTGACGGCGCGCGGCCTGATCGGCTCCGAGAAGGAAGCCTTCTTCCAGGACGAGCGCGTGCGCGACGTGCTGGCGCGCCACGGCGTGACGGTGACGGTGCAAAAGGCCGGCTCGCGCAGCATTGCCAACAGCTACGACCCCAAGCAGTACGACTTCGGCTTTCCCTCGGGCGCGCCGGCCGCGGCCCAGCTCAAGGCGGCGGCCAGGGCCGGCACGGTCTACACGCCGTTCTACACGCCCATCGTGTTCGCCAGCTGGCGGCCCATTGCCGAGATCCTGATCGCCAACGGCGTTGCGCAAAAGCAGGGCGAATTCTTTTACGTGACCGATCTTCCCGCCCTGCTGGCCATGGCCGGCAAGGGCACGCGCTGGCGTGACCTGAAGGCCTCCGGCGCCTTTGCGACCGGCAAGGCCGTGCTGCCCGCCAGCACCGATGTGCGCAGCTCCAACAGCGCCGCCATGTACCTGGCGCTGGCCAGCTATGTGCTCAACGGCCAGCAGGTGGTGCAAAGCCCGGCCGACCTGGAGCGCGTGATGCCGCAGGTGGCGCCGCTGTTTTTGCGCCAGGGCTTCCAGGAAAGCTCGTCGGCCGGGCCGTTCGAGGACTACCTGGCCCTGGGCATGGGCAAGGCGCCGCTGCTGGTGGCCTATGAGTCGCAGCTGGTGGAGTTCCTGCTGCGTCACCCGCAGCGCAGGAGCGGCGAGATGGTGATGCTCTACCCGCAGCCCACGCTGTATTCCAAGCATGTGCTCGTGCCCTACACGCCGGCAGGCGAGCGCGTGGGCCAGTTGCTTGAATCCGACCCGCAGCTGCGCGCATTGGCGCAGGAATACGGCTTTCGCACCGGCGGCGACACGCACGGCCCCGAGCGCTGGGCCGGGCAGGGCGTGCAGGCGCCCGCGCAGCTGGTGGATGTGATCGAACCGCCCAGCCAAGAGTGGCTGGAGCGAATGATCGTGGACATGGAGCAGCGCTTCAAATGACCGAACGTTCCAGGAGCAACCGATGAGCAACACCCCCCAGACCACCGCTGCCAGCGCCGCCGTGGCCGTGCCTGCGCAGGAGCAGGATTTCGTGCTGGAGCCGCCTGCGCCCGCCCTGCCCGTGCCCATCGAGTCGGCCAGCGGCAAGGTCCGCCTGAAGGCCGAGGAAGTGCAGCAGCTGGACGCGCAGGTGGCGCAGTTCATCGACGACATCACCGCCAACGACAGCCAGTCGCCCGCCTTCAAGGGCGCGGTCGAGCGCATCCACGGCATGGGCAACAAGGAGGTGCAGGCCGCTGCGGCCGTCTCCAACCGCATGCTGGAGCGCCCCGTCAAGACGCTGAACAACGGCCTGTTCGACCAGGGCAGCCAGATCGGCCAGGGCCTGATCGACCTGCGCCGCCAGGTGGAGGCGCTGGACCCCTCGCGCCAGGATGACCTGTTTAAGCCGCGTAAGCTGCTGGGCCTGATCCCCATGGGCAACAGGCTGGTGGACTACTTCGACAAGTTCCAGTCCAGCCAGAGCCACCTGAACGCCATCATCGACAGCCTCAAGCGCGGCAAGGACGAGCTGCTGCGCGACAACGCCGCCATCGAGCAGGAAAAGGCCAACCTGTGGGGCCTGATGGAGCGGCTGGAGAAATACATCCACATCGGCAAGAAGCTGGACGCGGCGCTGGAGGCCAAGGCGGCGCAGCTGGACGCCAGCGACCCTGAAAAGGCGCGCGTGGTGCGCGAGGACATGCTGTTCTACGCACGCCAGAAGGTCACCGACCTGCTCACCCAGATGGCGGTGAACGTGCAGGGCTACCTGGCGCTGGACCTGGTGCGCAAGAACAACCTCGAACTGGCCAAGGGCGTGGACCGCGCGACCACCACCACGGTCTCTGCCCTGCGCACGGCCGTCATCGTGGCGCAGGCGCTGGCCAACCAGAAGCTGGTGCTGGACCAGATCACGGCGCTGAACACCACCACGGGCAACCTGATCGCCGGCACCAGCGAGCTGCTGCGCGAGCAAAGCGGGAAGATCCACGAGCAGGCGGCCGGCAGCACCATCGACATCGCCAGGCTGCAGCAGGCCTTCGGCAACATCTACCAGACCATGGACGCCATGGCCGACTTCAAGGTCAAGGCCCTGGCCTCCATGCAGACCACGGTGGACACGCTGTCGCAGGAGGTGGACAAGTCCCGCGCCTATCTGGAAAAGAGCCGCCGCGAGGACGTGCGCGAGGCGCTGCAGGCGCCCGCCGGCGAGGTGGTGCTGTGAGCATGTTCCGGCGCCTGGCGGCCTGGTGGCTGCTGGGCCTTGCGCTGGTCCTGGCCGGCTGCGGCAAGTCGCCCGAACCCGCGCCGCAGGCCGCCGCAAAGGCCGATGCGCCCGCCGGTCCCCAGGGTGCGTTCACCGTGCTGGCCGGCTCCGAACTCAAGGACGTGGCGCCCGCGCTGGAGCAGGCCGCCACGGCGGCGGGCGTACCGCTCAAGCTCAGCTATGCAGGCACGCTGGAGATGGTCGAGCGCATCAATGCGGGCGAGCAGTACGACGCCATCCTGCCGCCCAATGGCGCCTATCCCGCGCTGGCGCTGGCGAACAAGCCGCTGGCGCGCGAAAAGCTTTTCTACTCGCGCGTGGCCCTGGGCGTGAAGGTCCCCGTGCTGCACAAGCTGGGCTGGGAAAAGGCCCCGCCCACCTGGGCCGACATCGCACGCGCTGCCGCCCAGGGCCGGCTGCGCTACGGCATGACCAATCCGGCCAGTTCCAACACCGGCATGAGCGCACTGTTCGCCGTGGCCTCGGCCGTGGCCGGCAAGACCGAGGACCTGGACGCCAGGGAGGTCAATGCCAAGGTGCTCAAGGACTTCCTGTCGGGCCAGAAGCTCACCGCCGGCAGCTCCGGCTGGCTGGCCGAGGCCTTCGAGCGCGAGCCCGGCGCCGTCGATGCGCTGGTCAACTACGAGGCCGTGATCCTGCGCCTGAACGAGAAGCTGCCCGCCGCCGACCGGCTCACCCTGGTCTACCCGCGCGACGGCGTGATCTCGGCCGACTATCCGCTGATGCTGCTCAACGCTGCGCGGCGCGCAGACTATGACCGGCTGGTCGCCCAGTTCAAGGCCCCCGCCTTCCAGGGCCAGCCGTTGCGCCAGGCCCAGCTGCGCCCCGCCAGCCCCGAGGCGCAGGCCAGCCCGGCCCTGCCCACGGCGCCCGTGGTGGAGCTGAGCTTTCCGAACCGGCTGGAGGTGATCGATGCCGTGCTCTCGGCCTACCAGAGCGATCTGCGCCGTCCGGCCACCAGCATCTTCGTGCTGGACGTGAGCGGCTCCATGAAGGGTGCGCGGCTGGCGCAGATGAAGGAGGCGCTCAAGCTGCTGTCCGGCGCCGAGGCCTCGGCCGCCAGCCAGCGCTATGCCGCCTTCCAGGCGCGCGAGCGCGTGCTGCTGATTCCGTTTTCGGGCCTGGTCGGCCAGCCCGCGCGCGTGCAGTTCGCGGCGGGCGACCTGCAGGCCGCAAGCGCCCAGGTGCTGGCCTATGCCGACAGCCTGGTGGCCGACGGCGGCACGGCCATCTACGACGCGCTCACGCTGGCCCAGCAGCAGGCACGCCAGGAACTGCGGGCCGATCCCGAGCGCTTCGTCAGCATCGTGCTGCTGACCGATGGCGCCAACACGGCCGGCCGCGACTGGGCCGCATTCGAGCGCGAGCAGCGCATGGCGCGCGACGGCGGCGCGCCGCTGGTGCGCGTTTTTCCCATCATCTTTGGCGAGGCGCAGTCCGGCGAAATGCAGGCCCTGGCCGCGCTGACGGGCGGGCGCGCCTTCGATGCGCGCAACACCGGCAAGAGCGGGCTGCCGCTGGTGTTCAAGGAAATCCGGGGCTACCAGTGACAGCGCCGCCAGCGATCGGACCCGCCTGATGCGCCGCCTGCAGCTTTTCTTCTACGGCAATGGCAACCTCGCCGGCCTGGCGCTGGCCCTGCTGGGGCCGGTGCTGCTGTTTGCCGGCGTGATCGGTGCCGGCTGGGGCTGGATCACGCTGGGCCTGTACGTCGCGGGCCTGCTGCTGGGCTGGGCCCTGCAGCCCGCGGGTGCCAGCTTCGAGCGGGCGCTGCAGCAGCACTGGAGCGCCGAGGACATCCGCGAACGCATCGACGAGCTGGTGCAAAAGGCCCGCCCGATGCTCACGCCCGAGATGCAAAAGCACCTGGACAGCGTGCGCGGCTCGGTGCACGAGGTGCTGCCCTCGCTGGCCGACGCCGGCCCGGTCTTCAACGACGGCCTGTTCACCGTGCGCGAAACGGTGCTGCAGTACCTGCCCGCCACGCTGTCGCACTATGCGGCGCTGCCGCCGCTGTTCCGTGTCACCCAGCCCGTGCAGGACGGCAAGACGCCCAGGCAGCTGTTGACCGAGCAGCTGGCGCTGCTGGCCGGGCAGATGCAGCAGGTGGTGGCCCATGTGGCGGCCAGCGACGCGCAGGCGCTGCTGGCCAATGGCCGCTTCTTGAAGCAGAAGTTCGACCAGCCGGATTTCCTGAAGTGAGGCGCCTGCAGGGTCGTCCCGCCACGCTGCGCGGACCCTGTGTTAGCATGCTCCGCCATGCAGCCTGCTGCATTCCCGTCTTCCAGACACCTGAACTCTCGATCCAAGACAGCCATGAACGGTACGCCCGTTTCGATCATCGTTGCACAGTGGTGGCGCTTCCAATAAGGAAGCGGCACGTCGTCGCGGTTGCGTACCGCACCTTGCCGCCGTGACGGCAGCAAGGCTCACTCAGCAGATGGCTCCCCGGCACGGCGGCTCCCAGAACCCAGGAGATTGCCCAGATGCCCTCAGATTCCCCCTTCCAGACCCAGGCAGCATTGCGCGCATTCCCGCGCCAGCCTTCGCTGCGGCATGCCCGTGCCACCCGTTTTTCCCTTTGAGACCCAGGAGCCGGTATGACCAGACTGCTGATGATCGACAACTACGACAGCTTCACCTACAACATCGTCCAGTACTTCGGCGAGCTGGGTGCCGATGTCACCGTGGTGCGCAATGACGAGGCCACGCTGGACGAGGTGATCGCCCTGGTCGAGCGCGAGAAGATCGACCGCCTGGTGATCTCGCCCGGCCCCTGCTCGCCGGCCGAAGCCGGTATTTCCGTGGCGGCCATCCAGCACTTTGCAGGCCGCCTGCCCATCCTGGGCGTGTGCCTGGGCCACCAGAGCATTGGCGCGGCCTTCGGCGGCGACATCGTGCGCGCGGGCCAGCAGATGCATGGCAAGACCAGCGTCATCACCACCGACCGCAAGGGCGTGTTCGCCGACCTGCCCGAGCAGTTCACGGTCAACCGCTACCACTCGCTGGCCATTGCGCGCTCCAGCCTGCCCGAATGCCTGGAGATCACGGCCACCAGCGAGGACGGCGAGATCCAGGGCGTGCGCCACACCAGCCTGGCCATCGAGGGCGTGCAATTCCACCCCGAGAGCATCCTCACCGAGCATGGCCATGCCATGCTCAAGAATTTCCTGGAACAGAAGGCCTGAGCAGGCCGGCACCCAACCGAGACACCGCAATGACCCAGATCACCCCCCAGGAAGCGCTGCAGCGCACCATCGAGCACCGCGAAATCTTCCACGACGAGATGCTGCACCTGATGCGCCTGATCATGCGCGGCGAGCTGTCGCCCGTGATGACGGCGGCCATCGTCACCGGCCTGCGCGTGAAGAAGGAGACCATCGGCGAGATCACGGCCGCGGCCGAGGTCATGCGCGAGTTCTCCAACAAGGTCCATGTGGAGGACAAGCGCCACCTGGTGGACATCGTGGGCACGGGCGGCGATGGCGCCAACACCTTCAACATCTCCACCTGCTCCATCTTCGTGATCGCGGCGGCGGGCGGCAAGGTCAGCAAGCACGGCGGGCGCAGCGTCAGCAGCAAGAGCGGCAGCGCCGACGCCATGGAGGCGCTGGGCGTCAACATCCAGCTCAGCCCCGAGCAGATCGCGCGCAGCATCGCCGACGTGGGCATCGGCTTCATGTTCGCGCCCAACCACCACCCGGCCATGAAGAACGTGGCGCCCGTGCGCAAGGAGCTGGGCGTGCGCACCATCTTCAACATCCTGGGCCCGCTGACCAATCCGGCCAGCGCGCCCAACATCCTCATGGGCGTGTTCCACGAGGACCTGGTCGGCATCCAGGTGCGCGCGCTGCAGCGCCTGGGCGCCGAGCACGCCATCGTGGTCTATGGCCGCGACGGCCTGGACGAGATCAGCCTGGGCGCGGGCACCCTGGTGGGCGAGCTCAAGGACGGCGTGGTGCGCGAGTACGAGATCCATCCCGAGGACTTCGGCCTGCGCATGGTGGGCACGCGCGCCTTCAAGGTGGACAATCCCGAGGAATCCAAGGCCATGCTGCTGGGCGTGCTCCATGGCGAAAAGAGTGCCGCGCGCGACATCGTCTGCCTGAACGCGGGTGCCGCCCTGTATGCGGCCAACGTGGCCTCCAGCATCGAGGACGGCATGGCCCGCGCCCAGGCGGCGCTGGACAGCGGCGCGGCCCTGGCCAAGCTCAACGAACTCGTGGCCTACACGGCCCGGCTGACGGCCTGAGCCGCGCAGCCCCCATCGACCACCGAATACAAGAAACCAAGGAAAGCAACGTGTCCGACATCCTCAAGCAAATCTGCGACGTGAAAGTGCAGGAAGTGGCGGCCGCCCAGAAGCGCATGCCCTTCGCGGACATGCGCCGCGACGCCGAAAGCCGCGTGCTCACGCGCGACTTCGTGGGCGCGCTGCGCGCCAAGATCGCCGCCGGCCAGGCCGGCGTGATCGCCGAGATCAAGAAGGCCAGCCCCAGCAAGGGCGTGATCCGCGAGGACTTCATCCCCGCCGACATCGCGCAAAGCTATGCCGATGGCGACGGCAAGGGCGTCAGCGCCGCCTGCCTCTCGGTGCTGACCGACAAGCAGTTCTTCCAGGGCAGCGTGGACTATCTCAAGCAGGCGCGCGCCAGCTGCCACCTGCCCGTGCTGCGCAAGGACTTCATGGTCGATCCCTACCAGATCTACGAATCGCGGGCCATGGGCGCCGACTGCGTGCTGCTGATCGCCGCCTGCCTGGACGACGCGCAGATGGCCGAGATGGAGCAGATCGCCCACAGCCTGGACATGGCCGTGCTGGTCGAGGTCCATGACGGCGCCGAGCTGGACCGCGCCCTGCGGCTCAAGACGCCGCTGGTGGGCATCAACAACCGCAACCTGCGCAGCTTCGAGGTCAGCATCCAGACCACGCTGGACCTGCAAAAGAACGTGCCCGCCGACCGCCTGCTGGTCACCGAGTCGGGCATCGGCAGCCGCGAGGACGTCAAGGCCATGCGCGATGCCGGTATCCACGGCTTCCTGGTGGGCGAGGCCTTCATGCGCGCCAAGGAGCCGGGGGAGGCGCTGGCCAAGCTGTTTGCCTAAGACGCGTCGTTGTGCGGGCCGGCCGGTGAATCCGGGGTCCGCACGATGCGCACCACCCCGAGCTTGAGCCCCAGCATGGCCAAGATGCGGTTCATGGTCTGCACGCTGCCTTCGCTGCGCTCCTGCTCGATGTCCTGCAGCGTTCTATAGGAAACGCCGCAAAGCTTGGCCATCTCGGCCGTGGTCAGCCGCATGGTCTTCTTCAGATGCCGCACGGCCTGCGGCAAAGACCATTCGGGGTGGGCCAGCACATCGTCAATGGCCTGCCTGCGCAGCTCCAGCTGCTGGGCAATGGGAATGGGGGTGAAACGCTTGTCCATGGTCTTCAGCGCAGCGCAGCGAGCTCCTGCGCACGTGCCAGGAGGGCGGGACGCAGGTGGCCGAGAACCTCGGGCTCCAGCCCTAGCGCCAGACCGTCTGCGGCGATGCGCTCCAGCGCGGGAATCATGGCCTTGAGGCCTTTCACCAGTGGATCGCGCTGCAACGGAGCCGACTGCGTGCCCCGGCGTTTTCGAGGGAGCTGCGCGGCCAGCGCACAGACGCTATCCAGCACACGGCCCCAATCGGGCCGGCCGCCCTGTTCATCCCGCCAGCGGATGCGTCGGGCAATGCCGTCCGGGTGGAGATACATGGGCGCAAAGTCGTACAGGGGCGTGAGCGCGATGCGGCCATCGAAACCGCGCTGCACGGCGGTGTTGCGCGCGTGGTTGTCCTTGTTGCCCAGGGCCAGGTTGGCAATGTCGCGTTTGATGTATTCGAGCACTTCCTGCTGCGGGTGGCTGCAGTGCCGCATCAGCTCCAGGCAGACCGTGTCATGGTCGGGCACGGCTTCGAAGCCTGGCATGCCGGTCAGCGTGGCAATGCTTTCCTGCGCCAGTCGCGTGACCGCGCCCCGGTGCACCTGCCGGTCAAACCGTCGTATGAACAGCGCACGCTGGTGCAACTCCAGCGGTGCATGCACCCGCAGTCCCAGATCGGCGGCCAGACGCATATAGGTGGCCTCATGCCTGAGGATGCAGGCCAGCTGCGGGTCGGTGCCGCGTCCGAACTTGACGATGTAGTGCTGCACCGCCTGCTCGTCCGCAAGGGTGTGGTCCAGGTACAGCAGACCATCCTGGGCGCGTGTCAGCAGCACCTTGGGCCACTCGCCTTGTATCCCGGAGGACCCGGCAACAAACAGGCCATGCGAGGCAAGGTACTCGGAGAACTCGTCGCCGCGTTGCGCAACCTCCTCGTCGGTGAACCCGCGCATGCCTCCCCCATGGTTGCCCAGCCATTGCGCCGCTTCCTTGACGCGCAGGTTTCCTATGGGGTTACCTGCCCCGGCCAGCAGCAACTGCCAGTCGGCAACCGCACCTGCCAGGGGAGATTGGCCCAGGCGTTGCAGCAGCTCGCGCCGACCAAAGCCTTGAGGCAGCATGTCGATCAGAAAGACTGGCCAATGCACCTGCTGCAGGGGCTCCAGCCCCACAGGCCAACGGGCGCAAAGGGCGCGGGCATCGGTGGCGCCCGCATGCTGGACCGCCCAGTCCACGGTATAGCCCGAGTAGGTGCTGGCCTTCCAGCCTTCTCCTTGCTGCCCGCGCAGGTCCACGCTCGCGACGTCGTGCCAGGCGCTGCAGTGGTGCAGTTGTAGAGTGCAGTTTGCGGTCATTTACACGAAATTCTAGGTAAAGCATTGGACTGACTCAAGGTTTTTCGTATGTTTTTCCGTGTAACCATTGTCTGTCTTTGGGGAACCATTGGAGGCGGACGTACCTCCCCGCCGCAGGGAAAGGTATGCTTGCCGTGATCCAACAGGCATGGCGCTTGCGCCCATGCATTTCAGCTGTACTTTATTGAGGGAGGCTGCTGCCTCGGCATGTGGCGGCGGTGCCCCCATCCGCCATGGCCCTTCAAGACGACGCAATCGCCCCGGCGCAAGCCGACCAACTCCAATCCGCCGATCCCGCCGACTGGCCCGTTGCGCCCGACTGGCAGCCCCTGGTCGAGGACTTCTTCGCGGGTGCCACGGGCCAGCAGCTGCTGACCTTTCTGCACCAGCGCCTGGAAGCCGGCGCGGTGATCTTTCCGCCCCAGCCGCTGCGCGCGCTGGAGCTGACCCCGCCCGATGAGGTGCGCGTGGTCATCCTGGGGCAGGACCCCTACCACGGCCGGGGGCAGGCCGAAGGCCTGTCGTTCTCGGTGGCGCCGGGCGTGCGCATGCCGCCCTCGCTGCAGAACATCTTCAAGGAGATGCAGCGTGACCTGGGCGTGCCCTTCCCGCCGTTCCCCAACCCGGGCGGCAGCCTGGTCAAGTGGGCCAGGAACGGCGTGCTGCTGCTCAACACCTGTCTCACGGTGGAGGAAGGCCAGGCGGCCAGCCACTCGGGCAAGGGCTGGGAGCTGCTGACCGATGCGGTGATCCGGCACATCGCCCAGGGCACGCGCCCCGTGGTCTTCATGCTCTGGGGCAGCCATGCGCAGTCCAAGCGCGCCTTCATTCCGGCCGACCGGGGGCATCTGGTGCTGACCAGCAACCATCCCTCGCCTCTGTCGGCGCTGCGCCCGCCCGTGCCCTTCATCGGCAACGGGCACTTCGGCAAGGCGCGCGACTTCCGCGCCCAGCACGGCTACTGAGCGGCCCGCTCGGGGCGTGGCTCCACGATGGGGAACACGCTGTCGAAGCGGTCCAGCATGGACATGAGCGCTGTCACCTTGGAGGCGTCGCCCTCGATGCGCAGCTGGCCGCTCTTGATGGCCTCGGCCATCGTGGTCTCCTGGCCTGCAATGGCGTCCAGCGTGGCGCGCGTCAGGCGCAGGCTGGCATGGGCGGAGGGCGCAAGGCCCGGGCTCTGGGTGAGGGCGCTGTTCTCCAGGTTCAGGCTGCGCTGCTCGCCGGTGTCGGTGAAGGTCCAGTTGAGCACGATGCGCTGGCCTGCGGCCTTGCCGGCGTCCAGCCGCACGCCCAGGTAGTCGAAGAACATCTCCAGCGGCAGGCTGCGCACCAGGTCGCGCGCGGCGCTGCCGGGCCTGGGAAGTTGGGGCACGCCCTGGCGCAGCTCCGCCGCGCCCTGCAGGAAGGCGTTGCGGGCCGTGGCCGATTCCATCTGGTAGCCCAGCTGCTCATAGGCATTGGCCGCCAGACGGCGCGCGGCCTGGTTGGCCGGGTCGGCAAAGACCAGCTGCGAGGCGATCTGCGCCACCCAGCGGTATTCGCCGCGCTCGTAGTCGGCCTGCGCACGGCGCAGCACGGCGTCGGCGCCACCCATGTATTCCACGGTCTTGCGCGCCGCGGGCACGGGCGGCAGCGCCTCCAGCTGGGCCGGGTTGCCTTCGTAGTAGCCCAGGTAGTGCTGGTAGATGGCGCGGATGTTGTGGCGCAGGTGGCCGTAGAAGGCATGTGTGGCGCCGTCGCGGGCCAGGGATTCGGGCATCTTCAGCATCTCGGCGATCTCCGAGCCCACGTAGCCGTGGTTCATGAGGCGCACGGTCTGGTCGTGCAGGTATTTGTAGGTGTCGCGCTGGCTGGCCAGCATGCGCTGCAGCCGGGGCTGGCCCCAGACCGGCCAGTGGTGCTGGGCGATCAGGATCTGTGCCTGGCCGCCATAGGCGTGCAGGGCGTCGTTCAGGTGGCGTGACCAGCCCAGCGCGTCGCGCACCTGGGCGCCGCGCAGCGGCAGCAGGTTGTGCTGGGTATGCACGGCGATCTCGGCCATGTTCAGCACCTTGAGCTGGGGGTAGTACATGATCATCTCGGCCGGCGCCTCGGCCCCGGGCGTGAGCGTGAATTCGATGTCCACGCCGTCGATGCGCAGGGTCTCGCGCGGCTTGTCGATCACGCGCGTGGGCGCGATCAGCCCCATGGTGCCGGGCGCACCCGCCTTGCCCAGCCCTGCGTCCACCTGTCCCCTGGCATCGCGCGGCAGCAGCATGCCGAACTGGTAGAGCGCGCGCCGGCCCATGGCGTGGCCGGCGATGACGTTCTCGCCCACGGCCTCGGCCATGAAGCCAGCGGGCGCGATGACCTGCACGCGGCCCGCATCCACCTCTTCCTGGCGCACCACGCCGCGCACGCCGCCGAAATGGTCCACATGGCTGTGCGAGTAGACGACGGCCACCACCGGCTTGCGCGGTCGGTGCTGGTAGTACAGGTCCATGGCGGCCTGGGCGGTCTCGGTGTACATCAGCGGATCGACCACGATCAGGCCCGTCTCGCCCTCGATGATGCTCATGTTCGACAGGTCCAGGCCGCGCACCTGGTAGAGCCCGTCCGTCACCTGGAACAGGCCGCTGACGCGGTTGCGCTGTGCCTGGCGCCACAGCGCGGGGTGCACGGTGTCGGGCGCCTGGTCCTGCTGCAGGAATGCATAGGCCTGCATGCCCCAGATGGGCCGGCCCTGGGCATTGCGCACCACCAGCGCATCCGCCGAGGCGATCAGGCCGCGTTGCGCGTCCTCCATGGCCTGGGCGTCATCCTGAGGCTGCTGCGCCAGCGCAGCCTGCTGGGCCGCGCGCGTGGCCGCGCTGGCTGCCTGTGGCCGGGCCATGTCGGAGACCGGCAGGCTGCTGCCTGCGCAGGCGCTCAGCAGGGCGGCGGCGGCCAGGCAGGCCAGCAGGCGGCAAGGGCGCGCCAGCGCGCGGGGCAGGGGGTGTGAGGCTTGCATGGGAAGGTCTCCTGGCATGTGTTCGATGTCAGCGGCGAAAATACGCAGGCCCGCCGGCTGTGTCTGTCAGCCACCCGACATCCCTTTCCATGCAAGCTTCCCTCGCCTCTTCCTACCTGCCCACGCTGCGCGCCGGCCGCTGGTTCAGCGCACTGGCGCCGCAGTTTGCCGATTTGCTGCTGGCGCTGGCACAGCCGCGCCGCCTGGAGGCGGGCGAAGCCCTGTTCCTGCGCGGCGATGCGCTGGAGGGCGGTTTGTTCGCCGTGGTCCGCGGCAGCATCGGTTTCTCCGGTGTGGGCGGCCAGAGCGAGCAGGCGCGCGAGGCTCTGCTCACGCGCATGGGACCGGCCACCTGGTTTGGCGAGATCGCGCTGTTCGACGGCTCGCCGCGCACCCATGATGCCCACGCCATGGAGCCCAGCGAGGTGCTGCAGGTGCCGCGCCAGCCGCTGCTGGACTGGCTGCAGCAGCATCCCGCGCACTGGCATGACCTGGGCGTGCTGATGTCGGGGCGCATGCGCGCGGCCTTCGCGGCGCTGGAGGACCTTGCCCTGATGCCCGCACCCCAGCGGCTGGCGCGCCGCCTGGTGGCCATGGCGCGTGGCTACGGCGAGCGGCTGGACGACGTGCCGGCCCGGCCGCGCCTGGATATCACGCAGGAGCAGCTGGCGCGCATGCTGTCGATCTCGCGCCAGACCACCAACGTGCTGCTGCAGGGCCTGCAGGCGCGCGGCCTCATCCGGGTGCAGCGCGGCGAGATCGAGATCCTGCAGTGGCAGGCGCTGTGCGCCGAGCGGTTCTGAGAAGGCCCGGTTGTGTGAGGGTCCATCAAGGCGGCGCTACGTGCTAACTGGCCGCCGTTTCAGACCACCAGCACGCCTTCCACGTCCTGCACCTTGCACCGCGCCAGTGCGAGATGGGCCTTGGCCCTGTCGAGCACCAGGTAGAGGAACAGTCCCTCGCGGTGGGCGCGCGCCTTCAGGGCGGGGTCATTCTGCATGGGGGCTGTCCTGCGACAGGGCTTCGATCTGCAGCAGCAGCAACTCGATCAGTGCCACCATCTGCGCGCGCTCGCGCACATCGGCCGGCACCACCGGGCATAGCAGGCCACGCGACTGCAGGTGCAGGGCAAATCCTTCGAGGTCGGGCCGGCCATGCCGGTCCATGCGGCACACGGCCACCACGCAGGCCGTGGTGCGCAGCGTGGCGGACAGGGCATTGATGTAGGTATCCAGGTCGCCCAGTGGGTCGGGCCGACTGTTGTCGATCAGCAGGATCACCTCCAGCGCGCCGTGCGAGAGGATGTTCCACATGAAGTCGAAGCGCTCCTGGCCCGGCGTGCCGTACAGGTGCAGTTTTTCGCCGTTGTCCAGGGTGAGTTCTCCGTAGTCCATGCCGGCGGTGGTCAGGGCCTTGTCCACTGCCGCATCGGTGTTGCGCACGTCGGTGCTTACCGGAGCGATCTCGCTGATGGCGCGTATGGCGGTGGTCTTGCCCGCGCCCGCGGTTCCGCAAATCAGGATCTTCAGCTCACTCATGCACGGAGGCTCTCGTCAATTGGGCCAGCCGCTGGCGGATGCGGTCGAGAATGCCCTGGGCAGGACCCGGGGCAGCGCTGCTGCGGTGTGCCGCGGCGGTCCAGCGCAGCAGGCCGATGGCATCGAGGCGGTTCAGGAAGGCCGCGCAGATCTCCGGCGCAAGGCCTGAGCGCCGGCACAGCGCCTGCAAGGTGGTCGGCCGGCCCGTCATCAACGTGGCCAGGCGCATGTGGTGCGCGCTTGTCAGCAGCCGCTGGGGGGGCCAGCGCAGCAGCTGCACCAGCATGTCGGTCGCCGCTGCCGGGTGGGGTGCCACCACCATGCGTTGCCCGGATGCCGTCTGGCGCACGGCCAGGGCGCGCAGGCCCATGGCATTGAGGCAGTCCTCCACCGCGTCGGCGCGCAGGGGCAGGCTCAGGTAGTCACCCGTGGGGCGGGTGCTCTGGGGCTGGCGGCCCACGCGCAGCGTCACCCGGCTGGACGGCGGCTCGTGCACGCCGTCATGTAGTACCACCAGGTCGGCCGAGGATTCCGTCCATTCCCAGCGGTGCTGCGTGCGGTGGTCCACCAGCCGCACGAAGGAGCGGAACAGCCTGGCGTCGCGGTCATCGAGGCCGCGCAGCGTGAAGGTGAGAGTGGCACGCTCATCCATGCCGCATTGCCTTCAGCAATTGCAGCCGCAACCGCAATTGCAGTTGCCTTGCCCGCAGGCTCCGGCCTGCCTGTTTCCTTGTGCCCATCACGTTGCCGTTTCCTGTCCTGAATGCGCCGCACGGCAAAGCAAGCCGCGCATGCCAATGATTTCAAAGGAGATGCGGGCGCATCATAGGAAGCGCTTGGAGCGGGAGCGGGCAGTTCGCCAGCGTGATTCGGAATCGTCCGATATGTATCCGGATCAGTCCTAGCGCATTGCGTTCCTGCAGCGAGACTTCAGACGCTTTGAGCGGTTTTTTTGTCGCTTCCGGATTTTCGGAGCCATGGCGGCGCTGAAAAACAGGAGTTATCTGGTTGTTGTAACCAAGACCTTGGAATGCATTGCAAATTCAGCAGGCTTGCCGTGTTTTGTGTCTGGGCGTTCCATGCCAGGGCGCCAGGCGGATTACCAGGAGGTTGGCAGCCTGAGCTGCAGCATCTCCAGGAAGGACTGCGCCGCATGCGGCAGCGTGCGGCCGGCCAGGGTCTGCACCTCGATGTCGCGCAGGTCCATGCCCCGGTCGCTGAGCGCCACGGCCACCAGCGCGCCCGTGGCCACCATGTGGCGCGCGGCGATCTCGCTGGCCACGGCCACGGCGGCGCCCTGGGCTGCAAAGTTCAGCAGGGTCTTGCCGTGGTTGCTCTCCATCACGGGCATCAGCATCAGGCCCTGGCGGCTGCAGGCGGCGTCCAGCAGCTGGCGCACGGCCGTGTCGGCCGGCGTGAGCGCCAGCGGATGGCGCACCAATTGGGCCAGCGACAGGCGCCGCGCCTGCGCCAGCGCATGGCCGGGGGCGACCAGGGCCACCAGCGGCGCGGCCACGCGGCAGGCCACGGCAATGCCTTTTTCGGGCGCGCGGCTGAAGCACAGGCCGATGTCTGCCGTGCCGCTGCGCACGGCCTCGGGCACGGCGGGCGTGGGCAGCACCATGACCTCGAAGACGATGCCGGCGTGCTCGCGCTGGAAGGCCGCGCACAGGCGCGGCAGGAACTCGTTGGCAAAGGCGTCGGAGCTTGCGATGCGCACGCGGCCGCTGCGCAGCCCCTGCAGGGCCTCGATCTCGCCCAGCGCGCGCTCGGCATCCAGGCCGGCGCGGCGCACATGGTCGGCCAGGATCTCGCCGGCCGCATTGAGCACCATGCCGCGCGGGTGGCGTTCGAACAGCGGCGTGCCCAGCAGCCCCTCCAGCGCCGCGATCTGGCGGCTGATGGCCGAGGCCGCCACATGCAGCCGCGCCGAGGCCTCGGTCAGCGATCCGCATTGCGCCACTTCATGGAAGTAGCGCAGCGCGGTGTCCTGCAAAAGAAGGTGGCGGGCGTCGGGCATGTCGCCCCGATTGTCATCAATTTGCCGCAGAGGCAACGCAGGTTTGCAAATTTGCTTATGGCGGCAAAGGGGCGAGGGTTCTACGATGGCCTGTTGCGGCGTTGCAGGGAGCAGCGGCTGCAGCTGTCCAACCCTCTGACCAGGAGTGTGCCCATGAAGGCATTGCCCAGCGTTTTACTTCCACGCCGCACCCTCGTGGCTGCGGCCTGTGCCCTGGCTGGCGCCATGGCCCTGCCCGCCGTGGCCCAGGGCCAGGCGTCCTGGCCCTCGCACCCGGTGCGCCTGGTCGTGCCCTTTCCGGCCAGCGGCGCCACCGACCTCGTGGCGCGCGTGGTGGCGCAGCGCATGTCGCAGGACCTGGGCCAGCAGCTGGTCATCGACAACCGCCCCGGCGCGGGCGGCACCATCGGCACGGGCGAGGCGGCCAAGGCCTCGCCGGACGGCTACACGCTGCTGTTCACCACCAGCAGCACGCATGCCATCTCGCCGCACCTGATGACCCGTCTGGCCTACAAGGCCGACAAGGATTTCACGCCGATTGCCGAGATCGGCGGGGCGGCCAGTATCCTGCTGGTCACGCCTTCTCTGCCCGCGCGCAGCGTCAAGGAACTGGTCGCCTACGCCAAGGCCCATCCGGGCGCCCTCAACTACGCCAGCAGCGGCAACGGGACCATCGTCCACCTGAACGCGGCGGCCTTCGCGGCGCGCGCAGGCCTGCAGCTGACCCATGTGCCCTACAAGGGCACGGCGCAGTCCATCACCGACCTGTCCGCAGGCCAGGTGCACCTGCTGTTCGACTCCATTCCCACCGGCATGCCCCATGTGGCCAGCGGCCGCCTGCGCGCCCTGGCTGTGACCGGCGACAAGCGCAGCGCGCTGGCGCCCGACCTGCCCACGGTGGCCGAGTCCGGCCTGCCCGGCTATTCTTCGGTCACCTGGTTCGGCGTCTATGGCCCGGCCGGCATGAAGCCCGAACTTGTCGCGCGGATCAATCAGGCCTTCAACAAGGCCATCCAGAATCCCGAGGTGGTGGCCAGCCTGGCCAGGCAGGGCGTGGAAGCCGCATCGCCGCGCACGCCCGAGCAGTTCGCCGCCATGGTGCAGGCCGACAGCGCGCGCTGGGCGCAGGTCATCAAAGACAACAAAATCACATTGGATTGAGTGAAGCACCCCCTGAGCGGCTTTGCCGCTTCCCCCTCTCCTGCGGGAGGGGGACGACGCCCTTGCTGCGGGGTGGCGCGGCCGGCGTAGGCCCTTGCTTGGCGTCCCTGAGCTGGGCCGTGCCTGCGGTTCCTCAAGCTATCGGTGGCGCGTTGGCGCTATGGAAATTGATATGACAAGCACTGTTACGGACTGGACACTTCCCTACGCCTCGCACCGCTCTTCGGTGCTGGGCCGCAACATGGTCTCCACCTCGCAGCCGCTGGCCGCGCAGGCCGGCCTGTCCATGCTGCTGGCCGGCGGCAATGCGGTGGATGCGGCCATTGCCACGGCCATGGCGCTGACCGTGGTCGAGCCCACGGGCTGCGGCCTGGGCAGCGATGCCTTCTGCATCCTGTGGGACGGCAAGGAATTGCACGGCCTCAATGCCTCGGGCCGCTCGCCCGAAGCCTGGACGCCCGAGTACTTCGCCGCGCTGGGCGGCATCCCCGAGAAGGGCTGGAACGCTGTCACCGTGCCCGGCGCCGTCTCGGCCTGGGTGGAGCTGTCGCGCCGCTTCGGCAAGCTGCCGTTCGAGCAACTGGCCCAGCCCGCCATCCGCTATGCGCGCGACGGCTTTGCGGTCTCGCCCACCATCGCCACGCTGTGGGCGCTGGGCGGCGCCAAGCTCGGCGACCAGCCCGGTTTTGCCGAGTGCTTCCTGCCCGATGGCAAGGCCCCCAAGGCGGGCGAGGTGTTCCGCAGCGAAGCCCATGCGCGCACGCTGGAGGAGATCGCCGCCACCAAGGGCGAATCCTTCTACCGCGGCGCACTGGCGCGCTCGATGGCCGAGCACGCCAAGGCCTGCGGCGGCGCCATGACCGAGGCCGACCTGGCCGCCCACCAGGCCGACTGGGTCGGCACGGTGTCGCAGACCTTTGGCGATTCGGTGATCCACGAGATCCCGCCCAACGGCCAGGGCATTGCCGCGCTGATGGCGCTGGGCATGCTGGATGCACTGGGCGTGGGCGCCGAGCCGCTGGACGGCGTGGAGTCCGTGCACCTGCAGGTCGAGGCCATGAAGCTGGCCCTGGCCGACCTGCACGAATACAACGCCGACGGCGACCACATGCGCGTCGAATCCGCCCATCTGCTGGACGCCCGCTACCTGCGCGAACGCGCGGCGCTCATTGACCGCGAGCGCGCCAGCGCGCCCACCTACGGCGCACCGCGCCCCGGCGGCACCGTCTACCTGGCGGCGGCCGATGCCAGCGGCATGATGGTCTCGTTCATCCAGTCCAACTACATGGGCTTCGGCTCGGGCGTGGTCGTGCCGGGCACCGGCATCAGCCTGCAAAACCGCGGCCACGGCTTCACCACGCAAGCCGGCCATGCCAACGAGGTCGCGCCGCGCAAGCGCCCCTCGCACACCATCATCCCGGCCTTTGCGATGAACGCCGACGGCACGCCCCAGATGGCCTTCGGCGTCATGGGCGGCCCCATGCAGAGCCAGGGCCACCTGCAGATGGCCCTGCGTGTGCTGCGCTACGGCCAGAACCCCCAGGCCGCCGCCGACGCACCGCGCTGGCGCGTGACGGGCGGCAAGGGCGTGGCCGTGGAACCCGCCTTCGACGCCGAGGTCGTCGCCGCCCTGCGCGCACGCGGCCATGAGGTCACGGTGGAGGAAGGCCATGGCGTCTTCGCCTTCGGCGGCGCGCAGCTGGTGCTGCGCGACGGCGACCACTACATCGGCGGATCGGACCCGCGCAAGGACGGGGGCGTGGTGGCGTTCTGAGCGGGGGCTGTGTTCTGCAGCCTCACCCCCAGCGCAACACCCAATCCGCTCGCCCCCGCGTTGCCGCAATGCGGCGCGCATTGGGCTCGTCCACCTGCGCCACCCAGTCGCGTGCGGCCTGGGGGCTGCGGCCGTGGAGTTCGTGGCGGCGGGTCAGGCGTTCGATGCGAAGGCGGTCGTCCATGTCCACGTACCAGACCTCGTCCAGCAGCGCGTGCACGGCATGCCAGTGTGTGCCCGGCGCATCCTGTTCCTCCATCAGCAGGTAGTTGCCTTCGGTGATGACCAGGGGCACGCCGGGCGCGATGGCGATGGCGCCTGCAATGGGCTCCTCGATGGCGCGCCGGAATTCGGGGGCGTAGACCGTTTCACCGGCCACGGGCGCGCGCAGGCGGCGCAGCAGGGCCATGTATCCGGCCGAGTCGAAGGTGTCGGGTGCGCCCTTGCGCTGCGCGCGGCCCAGGCGCTGCAGCGCGGACTGCGCCAGGTGGAAGCCGTCCATGGGCACGGCCGCCGCCAGCGGGCCCAGCGCCTGCAGCAGGGCGGCGCAGACCGTGCTTTTGCCTACGCCGGGCGGGCCCGCCAGGCCCAGCAGGCGTCGGGGGCCGGAGCGTGCCAGCGCAAATGCACGCGCCAGGGCTTCGGGCGGCAGGATGGCCGTCATGCGCGTGCCTGCTGCGCGCTGGCCAGCCCGTCTGCCATGAAGCCGCGTGCGTGCAGGGCCAGGTCCATGCCGTCTTCCCACATCGGGCGCCAGATGGCCAGCGCGTTCGACAGCTGCTCGTTGACGATGGCCGACGAGAAGCTCTCGAAGGTGACGGTGCCCTGGTAGCCGATCTGCGCGAGGGCACCGAAGAACTGCGCGAAGTCGATGTGGCCCGCGCCCAGGTAGCCGCGGTGGTTCTCGCCGATGTGCACATAGCCCAGCCGCTGTCCGCAGGCCAGCACGGGCGCGGCGAGGTCGGCTTCCTCGATGTTCATGTGGTAGGTGTCCAGGTGCACGCAGACATGGGGCTGGCCGACTTCGTCGATGAACTCCAGCGCCTGCGCGGCCGTGTTCAGCAGATTGCTTTCGTAGCGGTTGACCACCTCCAGGCCCAGCGTGACGCCGCGCTCGCCCGCGAAGTCGGCAATGCGCCGCACGGCCTCGATCGCGTTGCGCCGGCCCCGTGGCGTGCAGGGGTGGCCGTATTTCGCCATGGCGCCGTAGAGGATGCCGCCGAAATAGCGTCCGCCCAGGCGCGCCGTGATGTCCACGCCCTCTTGCAGCAGCGCCAGGCCGCGCGCGACTACGGCGGGGTCTTCGCTGGAGACATCGGCCTCGAAGGTCAGGCCCCGCGAGCAGCCCACGCCCAGGCCATGCTCCTGCAGCAGATCTCGCGTGAGTGCCAGGTCCATGAGCCGGGGGCCGTGCAGGGACAGCTCGACCAGGTCGTAACCGGCCTGGCGCGTCTGCTCGATCACATGGCGGGTGGATGCCGGCGACAGGTCGCCGGCCCAGACAAGGGCGTGGATGCCGAGGGGGTTCATAGGGGCTCCGGTTGGACGCTGCGAGAGCGTGAAGGGGAGGGTCCGGCGGGTGCCCGGGCAGGGCCCCGCCAGCGCGCCAGCAGGTGGCGCGCGGCCACGGCGGCGATCATGGTGGCGCCCCACAGGGCCTGCGTGAGCTGGGCATTGGCGCCCAGCAGGTTCACCCCGCTGGACAGCACCTGCAGGATGAGCAGGGCGACGAACAGCCCCGACACCCGGCCAAAGCCGCCCATGGGATCGGTGCCGCCCAGGATGGCCGCAAGCACCGTGACCAGCAGGTAGGACTGGGCGTAGCCCGCACTGGCCGAGTTGAAGCGCGCCATCATCAGCACGGCCGCGATCCAGCACAGCAGCGTGGACAGGGTGTAGACGCCGATCAGCACGCGGCGCGTGTCGATGCCCGCATGGCGCGTGGCCTCGGCATTGGAGCCGACCATGCGGATGGCCAGCCCGTGGCGTGTGCTGCCCAGGTACAGGCCCACCAGCAGGCACACGGCCGCGAAGATCCAGAACGGCAGCGGCAGGCCCAGCCACTGGGCCGAGCCCAGGGCCTGGAAGGCCTCGGGAAAGCCTGCAATGGGCTTGCCGCGCGTGAGCCAGACGCACAGGCCGTTGATCAGCGACATGGTGCCCAGCGTGACGAGGATGGGATGGGCGTTGACGCGCGCCACCAGCCAGCCGCTGGCCAGCCCCACCAGCAGGCTGGCGAGGGCGCCCACGGTCAGTGCCGCGGCGATGAGCAGGCCCTCATGGCCCGACAGGTCCAGGCCCAGCGCCGACAGGCCTCCCACCAGCACCCAGGCCATGGCCAGGCCCGCCATGTTGGCGCTGGCGACCACGGCCAGGTTGATGCCGCCACTGACCAGCGGCAGCATCTGCGCCAGTGCCAGCAGGCCCAGCTCGGGGATTTGCAGCAGCACCGATTGCAGCGTGCCCAGGGTGGCGAAGCTGCCGGGCAGCAGCAGCGTGAACACGGCGCACAGCAGCGCCAGCAGCGCGATCAGGCCCAGCGGCGCGCCAGTGCTGCGGTTCATGGCGCGGCCCCCGCCAAAGGCGCTGCAGGAGTGGCGTCAGTGCTGCACTGCCGGGTTCTTCGCTGCGTGCGCCGCAGTCCCGTTGCGGCGGCGCAGGCCAGCACCACGGCGCCCAGCAGCACCTGAAAGAAATACGGCGACACGCCCATCAGGTTCAACCCGTTGCGCAGCACGGCCAGCAGCAGCACGCCCATCAGCACGCCGCCCACGCTGCCCGTGCCGCCGAACAGGCTGGCGCCGCCCAGCACGGCGGCCGCGAGCACGAACAGCTCCGTGCCGACCAAGGCGTTGGGCACCGACTCGCCCACGCGGTGCGCCTGCACCAGGCCTGCGATGGCCGCCATCATGCCGAGCCAGCCATAGGCCACGCCCTGGATGGCGCCCAGCCCGATGCCCATGCGGTGGGCGGCTTCGGGGTTGCCGCCGAAGGCGTACAGGCGCCGCCCCAGCGCGCTGCGGCCCAGCAGCAGCGCGGTCAGCACGGCGGCCGCAGCGGCCACGGCGATGGGCAGGGTCAGGCGCACGGGGTCTGCGCTGTCGGTGCCCGCGAAGCGGGCCAGCACCACGGAATCGCTCCACCACGACGGCAGGTCGTAGATGGACCGGCCGCCCGTGCCATGCATCAGCAGCGCGAAGTACAGGTTCAGCGTGGAGATGGTGATGATGATGGAGGTGGCGCGCAGGCGGTGGATGAGCAGGGCGTTGAATGCGCCCAGCGCCAGTCCCGTGGCCAGGCCCAGCGCGATGCTGGCCGCCGGTGCCCAGCCCAGGCGTGTGGCCGCGAGGGCCGCAAGGTACTGCGCCACCGTGGCCGTGGCGGCAAACGAGATGTCGATGCCGCCCGCGACCAGCACCACCAGCAGGCCCACGGCCATGATGGCGGTGACCGATGCGCCCTCGGCCAGGTCCATCCAGTTGCCCAGCGTCCAGAAGCCCGGCGCCAGGGCGCCGAACAGCAGGGCCATGGCGGCAATGGCCAGGCCCAGCCGGGCGACGGGGTGGTGCAGCAGCGCGTGTGCGTGTTCAGGCATGGACGGCCTCCTCGATCTGGCTTTCGGAATGCACCCCCGGCACGAACTCGCCGGCCATGCGCCCGCCGCGCATGTGCAGCACGCGGTCGCAGTGGGCATGGACCTCGGCCACCTCGTCCGAGATGACGATCACCGCCATGCCCTGTGCGGCGAGCCCGTGCACGATCTCGAAGATGCCCTGCCGGTTGCCGATGTCCACGCCCACGGTGGGCGAGTCGAGGATCAGCAGGCGTGGCGCGGTCGCCAGCCAGCGGGCCAGCACCACGCGCTGGGCATTGCCGCCGGACAGCTGGTGCACGGGTGCGTCCAGCGCGGGCAGGCGCATGTGCAGGCGGTCGCGCCACTGGGCTGCGGTGGCGGCACGGCGACTGGCGGGCAGCCAGCCCAGCGGGCCGGACAGGCGCGGCAGCATGGCCAGCACCAGGTTGTCCTGCACGGACTGGCGCAGGTTCAGGCCGATGGACTGGCGGTCCTCCGGCACATAGGCAATGCCCGCCGCCATGGCGTCGCGGTTGCTGCGCAGCACCAACGTGCGGCCGCCCAGGCGGATGCTGCCGCGGTCGGGCCTGCGCATGCCGAACAGGCCCAGGGCCAGCTCGGTGCGGCCCGCGCCCAGCAGCCCGGTCAGGCCCAGGATCTCGCCCTCGCGCACATCGAAGCTCACGTCCTCGTAGTCGCCGTCGCGGCCCAGGCCGCGCACTTCCAGCAGCGCGGGCGCGGCGGACATGTCGCGCGCATGCAGGCTTTCCTTCAGTTCCTGCCCGGTCATCAGCGCGGCCAGTTGCCTGCCCGACAGTTGCGCGGCGGGCCAGGTGCCCAGCTTGCGCCCGTCGCGCAGCACGGTGACGCGGTCGGCGATCTCCATGACCTCGTCCAGCTTGTGGCTCACGAAGACGATGGCCATGCCATCGGCCTGGAGCCGGCGCACCACGGCCAGCAGCGCATCGACCTCGGCACGCGTGAGCGAGGCCGTGGGCTCATCCATGAACAGCAGCCTGGCCCGGGCCGCCATGCCCCGGCAGATGGCCACAAGCTGGCGGCCCGCAATGGGCAGGTCGCCCACCCGCGCATCCAGCGGCAGCGCAATGCCCAGGCGCCGCAACACGGCCTGGGCCGCCTCGCGCTGGCGCCTGCGGCGCACGGGCGCCCACCAGCGGCCCATGGCCTGGTCGAAGGCGATGTTCTCGGCCACGCTCAGGTTGGGAAACAGCGACAGGTCCTGGTAGATCACCTGGATGCCCAGGGACTTGGCCAGCGCCGGGTCCAGCCGCTGCACCGTCTGTCCGCCGATGTCGATGCGCGCGCCCGGCTGCGGCGCGTGCACGCCGCTGAGCACCTTGATCGCCGTGCTCTTGCCGCTGCCGTTGCTGCCCATCAGGCAGTGCACCTCGCCGGGCATCACGTCCCAGTCCAGCGCATGCAGCGCGGTGGCCTCACCAAAGCGCACGGTGACCGCCTGCATGCGGACCAGCGCCGTTGTGGTGGCATCCATGGCAGCGCGCGGCTCACAGGCCCAGGCCGACCAGCCGGTCTATGGTCTGCCGGTTGATCGGCTCCAGCCTCTGGCCCTGAATGTTGCGGCGCTCGCGGTCCACCTGGACCTTGCCCAGGCCCGGTATCTCCATGCCGTCCGTGGGCTCGCGGCCGTCGATCAGCATCTTGCCCACATGCACGATCACCTCGCCGGCCAGCGCGGGGTTCCAGATGAAGCCCTCGCGGATCACGCCGTCGCGCACCAGCTTGGCGCCCTGGCCCGGCGAGAACGAGCCCACCACGGCAATGCGCTCGGCTTTGCGCGCATCGGCCACCGCGCGGCCCGCGCCAATGGGGCCCTGGCTGCCGAAGGCCAGAAAGCCCTTGAGGTCGGGATGCGCGCGCATCAGGTCCTGGGCGCTGCGGTAGGAGTCGTCCAGGCTCTCGGCCACGCCGAAGCGCTCGGACACCAGCTGCATCTTCGGCCACTGCTTTTTCTGGTGGGCGATGGCCGCATCGGCCCAGGCGTTGTGCAGCGGCACGGTCAGCGAGCCCACGAAGACCACGTACTTGCCCTCGCCACCCATGGCCTTGCCCAGGCTGTCCATGTGGCGCTCGCCAAAGCCCGCGACGCTGCTCAGCTCGATGTTCCAGTCGGCGCCCTTCTGGTCGGGCGACTCGTGCGTGAGCACCTTGATGCCTGCGCTGCGCGCGCGGCGGAACACGGGCTCCAGCGCCCTGGCATCGTTGGGCACCACGGCGATGACCTTGCTGCGGCGCGCGATCAGGTCCTCGACCGCGCGCACCTGCTGGGCGGCATCGGCCTCGGTGGGACCGACCATGCCGCTGGAGATGCCCAGCTCGCGGCCTGCCTTGCGGATGCCGGTCTCCATGGCGTTGAACCACGGAATGCCCCCGACCTTGGCCACCACCGACACATCCTCGGCACCGGCCGCGCCTGCCAGCACCGCCAGGGTGCAGGCCAACAGTGCCCTCGAGAACCGGCTGAATCCATGGAACATGGCGCTCCTCCCTCTGTTTTGCACAATCGATTGTGCAAACTATAGACAGATGGAATTCCATTGCCGATGCGGGATTTCCCGGGCCGCTGCTGCGTGCCGGCTCCGGCCCGCCCGAATCGCTGCCGCAGCGGCTACGATGGCCGCCGAGCGCTCCCGTCCCAACCCCTGCAGAGCACCGTGAACCGCCCCCGAACCTCCACCATCTACGACCTGGCCGAACTGGCCGGCACCTCGGCCTCGACGGTCAGCGCCATCCTCAACGGCAGCTGGCAGTCGCGGCGCATCAGCGAGGAGACCGCGCGCCGCGTGCAGCAGCTCGCCCAGGAACACAGCTTTGCCGTGAACCGCCAGGCCAGCGGCCTGCGCCGCCAGCGCTCGGGGCTGATCGGCATGGTGATTCCCACGCACGAGGACCGCTTCTTCGGCGCGCTGTCCCAGGCCTTCGAGCGCCTGGCCCACGCGCGCGGCCTGTGCCCGCTGGTGGTCAGCACGCTGCGCGACGGCGCGCTGGAGGTGGAGACCGTGCGCTCGCTGATCGCCTTTCGCGTGGAGCACCTCATCGTCACGGGCGCCACCCGGCCCGACGCCATCAGCGCCGAATGCCGCCAGGCCGGCGTGCGCCATGTCAACGTGGATCTTCCCGGGAAAAAGGCGCCCTCCGTCACCAGCGACAACCGATGGGGTGCGGCCGAACTCACGCGCCTGCTGCTGGCGCGCTCCAGGCCCCCGGCAGGTGCGCCGCAGGACGCCGTCTGCTTTCTGGGTGGCGTCCGCAAGGAGTACGCCACCGAGCAGCGCCTGTCCGGCTTTCGCGAAGCCCTGGCGCCCCACACGCCGGTGGCGGACGAGCACATCGTCTGCTGCGGCTACGACCCCGAAGCGGCCCGCCTTGCCATGGCAGCGCTCTATCAGCGCCTGGGCGGCCTGCCGCGCGCGCTGCTGTTTTCATCGGGCATCACGCTGCAGGGCGCCATCCGCTTCCTGCGCGCACTGCCCGATGCGGAACTGGCGCAATGCAGCTTTGGCAGCTATGACTGGGACCCCTATGCCGAATGCCTGCGCTTCCCGGTGCACATGGTGCGCCAGAACGTCGAAGGCCTGATGGCCGAGGCCTTCCGCGCCATCGATGGGGACGGCCTGCGCGCGGGGCAGGTGGTGCAGGTGCGGCCGCAGTTGGTGGAGTGGGGGGAGGGCTGACCGCTGGACGGCGCTGTGCCCGCAGGGCTGCGCCTAATGCTGCGCGAATTCCTTGATGCTCTGCATGGCGGACTGGCCTTCGCCAGCCACCACGATCACCTTGTGGTGCTCGAGCTCCCGCATGATGTCCTGGCTGACTTCCCTGTGAGCCTGCTTGTCCTGTGGAGGCAGGTTCACATTGACGAGGATGTCTCCGGGCAATTCACGCTGCCGGATCAGTCGCGCGATCTTGCCGGTCCAGACGTCGCCATGCGCAGCAATGTCGTTGGCATCGCTTTGGCCCAGATGCAGGGCCTTGATGATCTTGCGGGGCTTGTCGCCCACCGTCTGCACGAAGTCGAACCGGGCACTGACGTACTCGTTGCCTATGCGCGCCGGCCTGAACGGCGCATCCAATTCGAGGCCGCCCAACAAAGCCCTCAGGCGTTCGTTCATCGTGCGTTCCACGTACTCGGGCGTGGCAAAAGCATGGTCGACATAGTGGTCGAACTGCTGCTGCAACTCCCGGGCCGGATCCTGGGTGAGCACCACTTTGGCGGGGCTGAAGCGCACAATGGCTTCGCGTGGCTGCTCGAGCGCGGCCATCATCCCCCTCAAAGCATCTGTCTTCGCCTGCGGCGCCAGGCTGTGGGCGAGGGTCTCGAGCCGCGACAACTCTTCCTCCACGGCCTTGACTGCGCTCTTGTAAAAATCCCTGTCAAGCGCATCGAAGAAATCGGTGACGCGCTTGGACTTGCGGCTTTGCAGCAGAAAACCGAAGTACCCGCTTTGCGGGCAGGTCAGCACAATGCCGACGTTGGCGAACTCGCCGGTCTCGGCATACGGGACAAATTGGACTATCGAATAGCGGCAGGCAAGAGGCTTCATGTGAACCTCCAAAAGTCGGGCGATTTGCACTTCGCAAGCGTCGCGGCAATGGCATTGATGTCCACCCTGGCGGGGATGTCGCATTCCGGGTTGTTCCAATGCCATTCCGGTGGAATATTGTCGCAGGCAAAGCGGAAAACGGCATCCATCGCCTCGGAAAGTTGATCCTGTAGCCGGTCGCGCGACACAAGATCTGTCTTCTGCCAGCAGCCTCTGAAAATGTGATTCTCGATAAAGGTTGCGGCGTCCAGATGCGGGTCGAAGGCGAGGTTGTGGTCGATGACCACCAATGCGCTGCGATGCGCATCCCACAGCAGGTTGGAGTTGCCGTCCATGCGGTCCACGTTCTGTACCCACCAGTCGAAGGCGAGGATGTTGGCCTGCAGGTCCTGCGGTACATGCAGGATCTGGGCTTTGTCGAACCAGGTGCATCCGGGATGACGCTGCGAGCCGAACGCTATGCCGCAGCCCAATTCACGCCATGGCCTGGGCGCCTCGTCCAGAAGTTCCTGGCTGACATGCAGCAGCTTGAAGGGCGGCAGCGGCAGGCCCAACTGCACGGCCAGATGCGCACAGATCCACTCGTTGCACAGGCTGGACCGATCCGTCTGCCGTCCTTTGACGTAGTAGGTCTGGCCATCGTCGGCCCGGCACAGAAACGGCTTTTGCGCGCCTTGCTCGGAGCGGCCCTGGATTTCAATGACTTCAGCGATGGCAGGCGGCATCTTCGTCTGTGTCGTACAGGTTGCGGGAGGTCTGCTTCCAAGTGCCATCTTGCCCGATTTCGGCTGGATGGCCTTTGCTGCGAGTGTGATGCGGCGAGGCGTGCGGCCCTGACCCCACCAACCCCGGCATCACCGTGAAATCCACCTGCGCCTGCGCCAGTTGCTGCATGGCCGGGATCAGGGCGCGGGCGTCGCCGCGCCGCCATTGGAAGGCGTAGTGCAGGGGCGCGAGGGCGGCCTTGGGATGGGCGCCCCCGACGGCGCGCAGGCCCAGGGCGGCGATCCAGCCGGTGGGCAGGAAGCCCACGCCCAAGCCGGCGCGCAGCATGCCGGCCACGGCGCCCCAGCTGTTGCACAGGATGCGCTCGCGCACGCTGGCGCCCTGGGCCAGCAGCCAGTCGTCCAGCAGGCGCGTGGTGCCGGCCTGCGGGGGCAGGGTGACCAGTGCATGGCGCTGCAGCAGGGCCGTGGCGCCCAGGCGGCCCGCGCCTGCCAGGCCGGGGGCCACGGCCCAGGCAAAGCGCGCGGCGCCCACGGGGCGGGACAGCAGGCTGCTGCGCGAGGAGCGGCCCGCGATGACGGCAAAGTCCAGTTCGCCGTCGTCCAGGCGCTGCTCCAGCACGCCGCCCACGTCCACATGGGGCTCCAGCACCAGTTGCGGATGGGCCTGGC
Organism: Delftia sp. WSY_22; assembly: GCF_043104185.1. NCBI lineage: Bacteria > Pseudomonadati > Pseudomonadota > Betaproteobacteria > Burkholderiales > Comamonadaceae > Delftia > Delftia sp. WSY_22. Next base: position 25,212 of record NZ_JBICKN010000026.1, on the reverse strand, counting down.
GCGCGGCGGCCACGAAGGCCGGCAGCCAGGTCAGCGCCGACAGGTCGCCCACGCCGAAGCGGCAATGCCCGGCCAGTGCCTCGCGCGTGTCCAGGGCCTGGCCCAGCGCGGCCATGGCGTTGAGCACCTCCAGCGCGGCGGGCAGCAGGCGCTGGCCGGCGTCGGTGAGCACGGCGCGGTGGCCGCTGCGGTCGAACAGCGGCTGGCCCAGCGCGGACTCCAGTTCCGTGATGCGCTTGGACAGCGAGGACACGGACAGGTGCACGCGCTGCGCGGCCGTGGCGAAGTTGCTGCAGGTGGCGGCCCACCAGAAGGCTTCGAGCTGCTTGACCGAGGGTGTGGACATGGGCTTGTCATTGGCAAAAAGCGAACAAGTGCATTCTAAATAATCCACTTTCATTCAATGGATGCGCGGCCTACAGTGGCGCCGGTTCCTGAACATTCCGAGGTCCGCACCATGGCCGCCATCGCTTCCTCCTCTGCCTCTGCCTCCACGCCTTCGGCACCCGCCCTGCCAGCGCCGCGCGCCCCGGCCGTGCTGCGCCGCATGCTGTCGCTGCATGATTTCGAGGAGGCCGCGCGCCGCAGGCTGCCCCGGCCCATCTTCGGCTACATCGCCGGGGCGGCAGAGGACAACGCCTCGCTGCGCGACAACCGCGAGGTGTTCGGCGAATGGGGCCTGACCACGCGCGTGCTGGCCGATGTGTCGCAGCGCTCGCAGGCCGTGGAGCTGTTCGGCGAGCGCTATGCCAGCCCCTTCGGCATTGCGCCCATGGGCATCAATGCGCTGTCCACCTACCGGGGCGACCTGGTGCTGGCCCGCGCGGCCCAGCGCGCAGGCATTGTGTCGGTGATGAGCGGCACTTCGCTGATCCCCATGGAGGAGGTGGCGCGCGAGAGCCCGGCCACCTGGTTCCAGGCCTATATCCCCGGTGACCAGGCCCGCATCGACGCGCTGATCGACCGCGTGGAGCGCGCAGGCTTTCGCACCCTGGTGGTGACGGTGGACATACCGATCTCCGCCAACCGCGAGAACAACATCCGCACCGGCTTTTCCACGCCGCTCAAGCCCAGCCTGCGCCTGGCCTGGGACGGCATGGTGCGCCCGGGCTGGGTGGCCGGCACCTTCCTGCGCACGCTGCTGCGCCACGGCATGCCGCATTTCGAGAACTCGTTTGCCACGCGCGGTGCGCCCATCATGTCGTCCAGCGTGATGCGCGATTTTTCGGCACGCGACCACCTGAGCTGGCACCACATCGAGGCCATCCGCCGCCGCTGGAAGGGGCCGCTGGTCATCAAGGGCGTGCTCAGCGTGGAGGACGCGCTGCAGGCCCGGCGCGTGGGGGCCGACGGCATCGTGCTGTCCAACCATGGCGGGCGGCAGCTCGACGGCGCGGTGTCGGCCATGCGCATTCTTGAGGACGTGGTGGCGGCCCTGGGGCCGGACTATCCGGTGCTGATCGACGGGGGCTTTCGGCGCGGCTCCGATGTGCTCAAGGCCGTTGCGCTGGGCGCGCGCATGGTGCTGGTGGGCCGGCCCTTCAACTATGCCGCCGCCGTGGGCGGCGAGGCCGGCGTGCTGCACGCCATCGGCCTGCTGCGCGACGAGGTGGACCGCAACCTGGCCATGCTGGGCGCCCCCTCCTGCGGCGCGCTGGACCGCTCGCACATCGTGCGCCGCGCATCGGCCTGACAGAAACCTCCACCGTCCGTTCAAAACACAGCCATTCCCAGGAGACATCCCATGAACCACTTCATTTCACGCCGCAGCCTGTGCGCCCTGATGCTGGCCGCAGGCGCCGCACCGGGCGCCATGGCGGCCGATGCCGGCGCCTATCCCATGCGCCCGGTGCGCCTGATCGTGCCGTTTGCGGCCGGCGGCACCACCGACATCGTGGCGCGCGCGATCGCGCCGCGCATGGCAGAGGCCCTGGGCCAGCCGCTGGTGGTGGACAACAAGGGCGGCGGCGGAGGCGCCATCGGCGCGCACGAGGCCGCGCGCGCCCAGCCCGACGGCTACACGCTGGGCGTGGCCACCGTGTCCACCACGGCCACCAATGCGGCCATCAACCCGCGCCTGCCCTACAACCCGCTCACCGATTTCACGCCCATCACCAACATTGCGGCCACGCCCAATGTGCTGGCCGTGCATCCGGGCTTCAAGGCGCAGAGCTTTGCGGCCTTCGTGGACGAGGTGAAGAAGAACCCCGGCAAGCATGCCTACGGCACGGCGGGCACGGGCTCCATAGGCCACATGCTGATGGAGCTGATGTCCAGTCGCTCGGGGCTGTCGCTCACGCATGTGCCTTACCGGGGATCGGGCCCCGCGCTCAACGATGCGGTGGCGGGCCAGGTGCCCATCGTCTTCGACAACCTGCCCTCGGCCCTGCCCTTCATCAAGGCGGGCCGGCTCACCGCGCTGGCGGTGGCCGCGCCCGAGCGCCTGGCCCAGCTGCCCCAGGTGCCCACCTTCAAGGAGCTGGGGCTGGAGCCTGTCAACCGCAGCGCCTTCTACGGCATCTACGGCCCCAAGGGGCTGTCGCCCGAGATCGTGGCGCGCCTGCATGCGGCCGCCCAGCGCGCGCTGGCCAGCCCCGAGGTGCGCCGCCAGATCGAGGACACGGGCTCGCGCGTGATCGGCAACCGCCCCGAGGAGTTCGCGCGCGAGATCGCGGCCGAGAACGCCCTGTACCGCAAGATCGCCACGGAGCGGCGCATCGTGGCGGATTGAGGGGCAGCCGGCGAAAGGGAGGATAGGGGCTGCGAAAGAATTTTCGCCAACGCTGTCACAACGCGCACGCCCCGCGCGTCTTGAAGGTATGGGCCAGCCATTCCGGCCGGCTGCTACATCCCTCAAGGAGTGTTTTCCATGTCCGCTTCGTCTTCCGCTGCCACCGGCGCCCGTCCTCTTGCCGCCCCCACGCCGCGCCTGAACTTCCAGGCCGTGGCCCCCGAGCTGTACAAGGCCCAGGCCGGCATCAACGCGCTGCTGCACGAGTCCAGCCTGGGCATCCAGCTGCTGGAGCTGGTGTTCCTGCGCGTCTCGCAGATCAACGGCTGCGCCTTCTGCGTGGACATGCACACGCGCGAACTGCTGTCCCGGGGCGAGGACCTGCAGCGCATCAACAGCATCGTCACCTGGCCCGAGGTGGATTTCTACGACGGGCGCGAGCGCGCCGCCCTGAACTGGGCCGAGCGCTGCACGCGCCTGAGCCAGGCCCATCCCGAGCAGCAGGACTTCGAGGCGCTGCGCGCGCATTTCAGCGAGCGCGAGATGGTGGAGCTGACCTATGCCATCGGCAGCATCAATGTCTGGAACCGCCTGTGCGCGGGCTTTGCAGCCCCCGTGGCACGCAAGCCGATCAAGCTCTGAACGTGCGCAAGCCGCTCACTCCGCCGTGAGCTTTCGCTCCTTGACCAGCCTGCCCCACTGCTCGTACTCCTTCTTCATGAAGGCCGCGAACTCGGCGCGCGTGGTGGGCTGGGGGGTGAGGCCGTGCTTGTTCAGCGCGTCCTTGACGCCGGGGTCATTGAGTACCTTGACGATCTCGGTGTTCCAGCGGTCCAGCATCGGCTTGGGCGTCTTGCCCGGTGCCACGAAGGCATACCAGTTCAGTGCCTCGAAGCCGGGATAGCCGGCTTCGGCCACCGTGGGGATGTCAGGCATGTACGCCGGGCGTGTCAGCCCCGTGGTGGCCAGCGGGATCAGCTTGCCGGCCTCGATGTGGGGCAGGGCCGTGGGCGGCGCTGCGAAGTAGCTGGTCACGCGCTCACCCAGCAGGTCCTGCAGCGCGGGCGCGCCGCCCTTGTAGGGCACGTGCACCATGTCGATGCCCGCGCGCTGGTTGAACAGCTCGCCTGCCAGGTGGGAGGCCGAGCCCGCGCCCGTCGAGGCGTAGTCCACCGTGCCCGGGTTCTTCCTGGCCTTGGCCACGAACTCGGCCAGGGTCTTCACGCCCGCGCCCTTGTGCACCACCAGCACGTTGGGAAAGTTCACGCCGCCCGAGATGGGCGCCAGGTCCTTGAAGGGGTCGTAGGGCAGCTTCATCAGGTGCGGCGCAATGGTCAGCGGCCCCACCGAGCCGAACAGCAGCACCGAGCCGTCGGCCGCCGCATTGGCCACCTGCTGGTGGGCGATGTTGCCGCCCGCGCCGCCCTTGTTCTCCACCACCACGCTCTGGCCGATGTTCTCGCCCAGCTTCTTGGCGATCAGGCGCGCGGCCGCATCGGCAGCGCCGCCGGCGGCGAAGCCCACGACCAGGGACACGGGCTTTTTGGGAGGAAAGTCCTGGGCCTGCGCACTGGCGGCCAGTGCGAGCAGGGAGGCGGCCAGGGCGCTGGCGTGCAGGAAGTTGCGCTTGTTCATCATGGGGTTGTCTCCGTCATTGGCTGGGAATCGGGGCGGATGCGGCTAGTCGGCACCCAGCCCGATGGGGCTGGGCTGGCGCTTTTCGGTGTTGTGGCGCAGCAGGGACGCCGTGCGGAACACGCCGTGCGCGAACTTGCCGTAGGGCAGGGTGGCGAACAGGGCGATCACCGCGCCCAGGTGCAGGCACAGCAGCAGGGCCAGGGCCGGCGTGCCGCGGCCCAGCCACAGCGCCATGCCGCTGGCCGCGACCAGGAACAGCAGGGCGATGAAGCCCAGGTCCATGGGTTTCTGGCGCGCGTCGCCATGCAGCGGGTGGCGCCTGCGGTTCAGGTGCCACAGGCCTGCGGTGCCCAGCATGAGGCTGGTGCCGCCCACGGCGCCCAGCAGCTTGGGCAGGCTGGGGAATTCGTAGGGCGCGGCCCAGCCGAACACGTAGTGGTAGACCGTGGCCAGCGCCGTGGCCGCAAAGCACAGCATGAATCCGTAGAAGGTCAGGTGGTGGAAGCGCCTGCGGCTCAGGGTGTAGGCATCGTCCTCGTTGTGGCAGCCCTCGCCGTGGCCGCCGTCCAGGTATTTGAGGCGCAGCACGTCGTGCGCGGCCTCGGCCGCCGCCGGCGTGCCCACGTCCACGCCGCCGGTGGCGGGCTTGACGTCCTTCCAGAAGCGGCGCACGCCCATGGCCAGCGCCAGCACCACGAACAGGAACACGGGCGCGAAGATGCCCACCAGCAGGTTGTGCGGGAACAGGTTGTAGAAGTTGGCGCCCAGGTCGGCGCCCCACAGCCGGCCCGGGCCGCCCTGCAGGGCCACGGCCAGCACCAGGAACAGCGACAGGCCTGCGGCCAGGGCCAGCGACAGCGTGAGCCCGTTCCTCTGGTACAGGCGCCCCAGGGCGGGCGGCCAGGCGTAGTCGGCATAGGTCTGGCCGCGCACCTCGGCCATGGCCTTGGGGATGTTGATAGCGAATTCATGCGGCGGCGCGTACTGGCAGGCATGCAGGCAGGCGCCGCAGTTGTGGCACAGGTTGGCCAGGTAGTGCACATCGGCCTTGCCGAACTCCAGGCGCCGCGTCATGGCCGGGAAGACCGCGCAAAAGCCTTCGCAGTAGCGGCAGGCGTTGCAGATCTGCAGCGCGCGCGCCACCTCGCCTTCGGCGGCCGTTTCGGTGGAGACCGGCAGGATGGGGATGACCCGGCCTGCGGCCAGGTCCTGGGCTTCTTGGGCCAGGGCGTTCAGGGTCTGCATCTCGGTCAAGCCTTCTCTGTCACTGCGCCGCGCACGGCGGGGTGGCCCGTGGCGGCCAGGGCTGCGTTGCGGCCCGCGATGCGGCCGAAGGCCGTGCCGATGGACATGCCCACGCCGGCCGTATAGCCCTTGCCCAGCACGTTGCCGGCCATCATTTCGCCGGCCACGAACAGGTTGGTGCTGGGCTGGCCGGCAAAGCGCACGGCCGCCGTGTCGTCGGTCTCCAGGCCCAGGTAGGTGAAGGTCACGCCGGGGCGCAGCTGGTAGCCGTAGAAGGGCGCCGTGTCGATGGGGCGGGCCCAGTGGGTCTTGGCGGGGGCCAGGCCCTCGGTATGGCAGTCGTCCAGCGCCGTGTGGTCGAAGTGGCCGACGCGGCAGGCGCCGTTGTAGGCATCCAGGGTCTGCATGAAGCGGTTTTCGTCCAGGCCCAGCTTGCGTGCCAGCTCGGGCAGGGAGTCGGCGCGCACGCCCGGGAAGACCGGCGGCATGAAGCGGCCTATGGCCTTGGCGTCGATGACGGACCAGGCGGTCTGGCCCGGCTGCTGGGCCACCAGGCGGCCCCAGATGGCATAGCGCTTGGGCCAGAAGTCCTCGCCCTCGTCATAGAAGCGCTCGGCCTCGCGGTTGACCACCACGCCCAGCGAGACGCAGTCGATGCGCGTGCAGATGCCGCCGTCGTACAGCGGCGCGCGCGCGTCGATGGCCACCATGTGGGCCTGGGTGGGGTCGCCGATGCGGTCGGCGCCATGGTCTTCGAGCAGGTGGCGCAGCAGCACGCCGCGGTTGAAGGCCGTGCCGCGGATCAGGAAGTTGTCGGACGGCCATTCGCCGCGCGCGTTCTGCCCCCAGGCCTCGCGCAGCCACTCGCGGTTGGACTCGAAGCCGCCCGCCGCCAGCACGCAGGTCTTTGCGGTGATGCGCTGCTCGCCCACCCAGGCGGCCTTGAACTCGCCGCCCTCGATCTCCAGCCGGTCCACGGGCGACGCGTAGCGCACCTGCACGCCCAGCCGTTCGGCGCTGCGGTAGTAGGCATTGACCAGGGCCTTGCCGCCGCCCATGAAGAAGGCATTGGTGCGCGCCACGTGCAAAGCGCCCGACAGCGGCGGCTGGAAATGCACGCCGTGGCGGCGCATCCAGTCGCGGCAGGTGGAGGAGGCGCGGATCACCATGCGCGCCAGGTGCTCGTTGGTGATGCCGCCCGTGACCTTGAGCAGGTCCTGCCAGAACTCCTCTTCGGGGTAGGCCTCGACCAGCACGTCCTGGGGCGCGTCGTGCATGCAGCGCAGGTTGCGCGTGTGGCCGGAATTGCCGCCGCGCCAGTCGCGCGGCGCCGCCTCCAGCAGCAGCACACTGCGGCCTGCCTCGCGCGCCATCAGGGCCGCGCACAGGGCGGCATTGCCGCCGCCTATGACCAGGACATCGGGGTCCATGGAGTTCTCCTTGCATTCGCCATCGTGGGGATTGCGAATGTAGGGAGAACGCAGCGCGGCGGGCAGGGGCCCGCCGGCATGGGGGTATCAGTCTTCGTGATGGATGAGGGCCGTGCCGGCCCAGGCGCCGCCGCGCAGCAGCTGGCGCACGCAGTCGATCAGCACCACGCGCGCGGCCAGGGCGGCGGGCGACAGCTCATCCTCGGACAGGCTGCACAGCAAGTTGGTGCGCAGGGCATCTTTGTCCGTGATACGCGACCACTCGAAGCGCTGCGCGGCATCGGCATAGCGGCCCATGGAGGCCCAGGGCTGCACCGTGCTGCCCAGGCCTGCATCCACGGCCGCCATGACCATGGACAGCGAGTCCACCTCCAGCACCAGATGCGGCGTGAAGCGCGCCTGCGAGAAGGCCGTGTCCAGCGTGCTGCGCAGGCCGTGCAGGCCCGTGGGCAGGATCAGCGATTCGCCGGCCAGGTCGGCCAGCGCCATCTGCGGCGGCAGCGGCTCGGGGTGGTGGCCGCGCGCGCGGATCAGGAACAGTTCTTCCTCGATCAGCGGATGCACCTGCCAGCGCCGCCCGCCTGCGCGGGCCTGACCGCCGTGCAGGCGGGCGTCGAACAGCACGGCCATGTCCAGCGCGCGCGCATTGAGCATGTCGGTCAGGTGGCCGGACATGCCCTCCACCATGTGCAGGCGCACATCGGGGTAGCGCGCGCGCATGGCCTGCATCATGGGCAGGCCCAGCATGGCCGAGGTGGTGGGCGCCAGGCCCACGCTGACCGAGCCCGACAGCCGCGCCTGCTGCGCGCTGCGCACGGCCTGCTCGGCATGGCGCAGCGTGAGCTGGGCCTCGCGGAAGAAGGCCACGCCCGCCTCGGTGGGCACCACACCGCGCGGCGTGCGCTGCAGCAGCCTGGTGGACAGCTCGCTTTCCAGACGGCTGACCTGCTGGCTCAGCGCGGACTGGACCATGTCCAGGTCCAGGGCGGCGCGGCTCATGGAGCCGAGTTCGACGATGCGGACGAAGTAGCGGAGTTGTCTCAGTTCCATGGGGGCGGCGCTTGTGGTGTGCAGCGCCGATTGTCGGTGCAGACCGGGGCTTGGCCTCAGATGCCGCGCGGCAGCAGGGCCGCCAGGGCCTCGCCTATCGAGCGCGCAATCAGCTTCTGGCGCTCGCCGGGCATGCGCTCCAGCGTGGAGGCCACGCTGACGGCGGCCACGGGCTCGCCTTCGGCATTGCGCACCGCCATGCCCACGGCCAGCACGCCGCGCGTGGCGTGGTTGCCGATGACGGACCAGCCGCGCTGGCGCGTGGCCTTCACCAGCAGGGCCATGCGCTCGGGCGTCATGCCGCCGTACTGCTCCAGCACGGGCGCGTTGGCCGCCATCGCGGCCTGCACCTCGGCATCGGGCAGGGCGGCCAGCAGGGCCAGGCCCGCCGCTCCCACGCCCAGCGGCTGGCGCGTACCCACCTGGATCACCAGGATCTGCACCGGATGCGTGCCCACATGGCGGGCGATGCAGTGCGATGCCGCGCCTTCGCGCACGATGGCAAAGGCCGCGTCCGCGCAGCCCGCGCTCACGCGCTCCAGCACGGGCTGCAGCCGCACGGCCATGTTGGGCTGGCCCGCGCTGGCGGCCGTGGCCGCCAGCCGGTGGCCGGCCGCATAGGCGAAGCGCCCCCTGTGCGCCACATAGCCGCTGTCCACCAGGGTGGACAGCAGGCGGTACACCGTGGCGCGCTCCAGCCCCGTGGCGCGGCACAGGTCAGCGACGCGCAGGCCCTCGCGGCCAGCGGCCAGCACGGCGTCCAGCACCTGCAGGCCACGGCGCAGGGTGCGGCTGCCGGCATCGTCGGCGGAGACTGGAATGTCCGCTGGCCGGACGTTTGGATTGGTGCTGCGCGAAGGCATGGAAAAGAATTTCCCGGTGATTGCAGGCAGGGCAGAAAAGGGCCTGCGTGCAGCGCGCAGTGTGCCGCAGGCCGTCGAAAGCCCACACAGGCAGACATGAGCGGACATCAGCGGACATAAGCAGACATCAGAACGATCATCTGGAGACAAGACATGACAATCCCTGCCCGTTTCAATCCGTGGGCGCGCCGGCGCCTGCTGGCCTGTTCCTTCACCTGCGCACTGGCCGGCATGGCCGCCGCGACCGTCGCGACCGTGGCGTTGGCGCCCGCGCCCGTGCTGGCGCAGCCGGCGGCCTGGCCGGCCCGGCCCGTGCGGCTCGTGGTGGGCTATGCGGCCGGTGGCGCCACCGACGTGATCGCACGCCTGGTGGCCGCCCGGATGGGCGAGCAGCTGGGCCAGAGCGTGGTGGTGGACAACCGCACGGGCGCCAACAGCAATGTGGGCGCCGAGGCCGTGGCGCGGGCGCCTGCGGACGGCTACACGCTGTATGTCTACACCATTGCCAACACCATCAATGCCTCGCTCTACCCCCGGCTCGGCTATGACCCGGTCAAGGACTTCGAGCCCATCGGCCTGATCGCCAAGATTCCCAACATCCTCGTGGTCAACCCGCGCCTGCCCATACAGAACGTGGCCGACTATGTGCGCCATGCCCGGCAGAGTGCGCAGGGCATCAGCTTCGCCTCGTCGGGCAGCGGCTCGTCGATCCACCTGTCGGGCGAGATGTTCCGTCAGCTGTCGGGCCTGCGCATGCTGCACGTGCCCTACCGGGGCAGCGCACCGGCCATCACCGACCTGCTGGGCGGGCAGGTGGATTCCATGTTCGACAACGCGCCCTCGGCCCTGCCCCACGTGCAGGCCGGCAAGCTGCGCGCGATCGCCATCACCAGCGCCCGGCGCTCGGCGCTGCTGCCCGATGTGCCCACGCTGGCGGAGTCGGGCTATGCGGGCTTCGACGTGCAGTCGTGGTTCGGCCTGGCCGCCCCTGCGGGCACGCCGCCCGCCGTGATCGAGCGGCTGAACCATGCCCTGAACACCGCCCTGGCCGCACCCGAGCTGCGCCAGCGCCTGGGCGAGATGGCCGCCACGCCCGAGCCCGGCACCCCGGCGCAGATGCGCAGCTTTGCGGCGTCGGAGATCAAGCGCTGGCGCGAGGTGGTCAAGGCCTCGGGCGCCACCGCCCAGTAGTTCGGCACACGTTCGGCAAAAGCTCGACACAACCACCCCACAAGGAGACGACCCCCATGCAACCCATTGATTTTTTCTGGCGCGCGGCCGAGCGCTGGCCGCAGCGCATCGCCATCGACGCGCCGGGCGGCTGCATCCGCTATGACGCGCTGGCCCGCAAGGTGGCCGCGCTGGCGGCCGGCCTGCAGGCGCTGGAGCCTGCCGTGCAAAGCCGCGTGGGCATCTGCGCGGGCAACAGCGCAGACCATATCGCCGCCCTGCTGGCGGTGATGGCCAGCGGCAAGGTCTGGGTGCCGCTCAATCCCAAGAGCACGCAGTCCGAGGTGCGCCGCATCATCGATGCCACCGAGCCTTCCATCGTGCTGTGCGATGCGGGTGGCGCTGCGCTGGTGCAAGGGGCGCCGGGCATCCACCTGGTGCTGGGCGAGGGCACGGCGGCCCTGGAGCAGGCGCAGACCGGCGCTTTGCCTGTGACACCCGAACTGCCCGCCGATGCCATCCAGGCCATCAAGTTCACGGGCGGCACCACGGGCCTGCCCAAGGGCGTGATGCAGCCCTGCCGCGCCTGGATGGCCGGCATTGCCAACCAGATCCAGGCCTGGGGGTTCGATGAACATGACCGCTACGTCATGGCCGCGCCCATCACGCATGGCACGTCCACCTACCTGCTGCCCATCCTGGCGCAGGGCGGCTGCCATGTGCTGCTGGATGGTGCGGGTGCCGAGGCCGTGCGCAGCGCCTTTGCCCTGCGCGGCGGCACCGTGTGCTTCATGCCGCCCACCCTGATCTACATGCTGATGGCTCTGCCGGGCGCCAGCCGTGCGGACTTCCCCGGCCTGCGCCGCCTCATCTACGGCGGCGCCGCCATGCCGCCCGAGAAAATCCGCCAGGTGCGCGCCTTCTTCGGCCCCGTGCTGGCCACCACCTATGGCCAGACCGAGGCGCCGCAGATCCTCACGGCCATGCGGCCCGAGGACTTCGAGGACGAAGGCCTGTGGACCTCCGTGGGCCGGACCACCTGGTTCAGCGACCTGGCCATCATGGCGCCCGACGGCCGCCTGCTGCCCCGGGGCGAGGTGGGCGAGGTCGTGGCGCGCGGCGATCTGCTGATGAGCGGCTACTGGCGCCTGCCCGGCAAGACGGCCGAGACCCTGGTGAACGGCTGGCTGCACACGGGGGACCGGGGCCTGATCGATGCGCAGGGCTACCTGCACCTCAAGGACCGCCTGAAGGACCTGGTCATCACGGGCGGCTTCAACGTCTATCCCGTGGATGTGGAAAACGCCCTGGGCCAGCATCCGGCCGTGCACGAGTGCGTGGTCTTCGGCATCCCCGACGATCACTGGGGCGAGGCCGTGCAGGCCGCCGTGCAATTGCGCGCCGAACTGCGCCCCGACCAGCGGCCGGACGAGGCCGAACTGATCGCCTTCGTGCGCCAGCGCCTGGGCCCCGTGCAGACACCCAAGCGCATCCACTTTCACGCCAGCCTGCCGCGCTCGCCCGTGGGCAAGCTGCTCAAGACGGCCGTGCGCGAGCTCGCGCTGGCGCCCCGCTGATCCCGCACACCATCACAAGGAGACCCTGGCCATGGCCACGCACCAACCCCCCGTCACCCGCCTGTGCACCCACACCCTCACCAGCCTGCATTACCGCGATGCCGACCTGGTCGAGGACCTGATGGGCAAGAAGACCTTCACCGAGGTGATGCTGATGCAGATCCTGGGCCGAACGCCGCGCCCCGTGGACCTGCGCATCGCCGATGTGGTGCTCATCGTGCTCATGGAGCATGGCCTCACGCCCAGCGCCATCGCCACGCGCCTCATCTACATGAGCGCGCCCGAGAACCTGCAGGGCGCCGTCTCGGCCGGCCTGCTGGCCGTGGGCAGCTCCTTCGTGGGCACCATGGAGAACTGCGCCGCGCTGCTCGACCGCATCGCCGCCGCCGCCGACCCCGAGGCCGAGGCCCGCGCCATCGCCCGGCACCACAAGGCGTTGAAAAGCCCCGTGCCCGGCTTCGGCCACCACCTGCACAAGCCCGTGGACCCGCGCGCCTACAAGCTGCTGGACATGGGCCGCGCCGAACCCGAACTGGCGGGCAGCAGAATCCGCGCGCTCGAAATCCTCTCTGCCGCCGTGGACGCCGCGGCGGGCCGGCCCATCACCATCAACGCCACGGGGGCCGTGGCCGCCCTGCTGGGCGAGATCGGCGTGCCCACGGCCGTGATGCGCGGCTTTGCCGTCATCTCGCGGGCGGCCGGGCTGGTGGCGCATGTGGTGGAGGAGCAGCAAAGCCCGTCGGGCCGGTTCATCTGGGAAACGGTGGAGGAAGCCATCCCTTACGCGGGGCATGCAGTTTCCGCGAACGCTGCGTGAAGCAATGACCGATGGACCACCGCGCGCCATGCCTCGAGCATGGAGTCCATGCAACAAGCCCATGGATTGTCCGGCGCCCTCGACGGCCTGCGCGTGGTGGACCTGTCCCGCATCCTGGCGGGACCCTGGTGCACCCAGAACCTTGCCGACCTGGGCGCATCGGTACTCAAGATCGAGCGTCCCGGCACGGGCGACGACACGCGCGCCTGGGGCCCGCCCTTCGTGCAGGCGCCCGGTGGCGAGACCGTGTCGGCCTACTTCCTGTCCTGCAACCGCGGCAAGCAGTCGGTGGCGCTGGACTTCACCGAGCCGGCCTCGCATGCCTGGCTGCTGCGCCAGATCCGCGATGCCGACGTGCTGGTGGAAAACTACAAGGCCGGCGCGCTGGCGCGCCACGGCCTGGACTACGCGGCGCTGGCCGCCATCAACCCCGGGCTGATCTACCTGTCGATCACGGGCTTCGGCCAGAGCGGCCCGTTTGCGCACAAGCCCGGCTACGACTATGTGTTCCAGGGGCTGGGCGGCCTCATGGGCTACACGGGCGTGGCCGATGGCGAGGAGGGCGCGGGCCCGCTGCGCACGGGCGTGGCCGTGGTGGACCTGATGACGGGCATGTATGCCACCAGCGCCGTGCTGGCGGCCGTGGTGCAGCGCCAGCGCACGGGGCGCGGCCAGCACATCGACCTGGCGCTGCTGGACGTGGCCGTGGCCATGAATGCCAACCAGGCGGCCAACTACCTGGTCAGCGGCGAGAACCCGCGCCGCACGGGCAACGCCCATCCCAATTGCGCGCCCTACGAGGTGTTTGCCTGCGAAGACGGCCATTTCATCCTGGCCATCGGCAATGACGGGCAGTTCGCCGCCCTGTGCTCCGTGCTGGGCACGGACTGGCACCTGGACGCGCGCTTTGCCACCAATGCCGCGCGCCTGACCGGCATGGCGCAGCTGCGCCCGCTGCTGCGCGCGGCGCTGGGCCGCTGGCCGCTGCAGGCCCTGACCGATGCGCTGGACACCGCCCAGGTGCCCTGGGGCTGCATCAACACCATGGAGCAGGTCTTCGCCCATCCGCAGGTCCGGCACCGCCAGATGCTGCAGACGGTGGAGCACCCGCAGCTGGGCACGCTGAAGCTGGTGCGCAACCCCATGGTGCCGGCCGGCAGCGGCGCCCAGGTGCCGCCGCCGCCCGTGCTCGGTGCGGCGCCGCAGGACCTCTGAATCCCTAGACATCGACAAGCCAAGAAGGAGACAAGGATGACGAAACGCATGAAAGCACTGAAGGCCGCCGTGGCAGCCGCCGCGCTGGCGGGGATGCCGCTGGCATATGCAGCAGGGGCAGCGGGGGCGGCAGGGGCAGGAAGCTATCCCGAGCGGCCCGTACGCCTGGTCGTGCCCTATGCGGTGGGCGGCGCCACCGATGTGATCGCGCGCGTGGCGGCGCGCTACCTGGGCGAGACGCTGGGCCAGGCCGTGGTGGTGGAAAACCGCCCCGGCGCGGGCGGCAGCACGGGTTCGGCCTATGCGGCCAAGCAGCCGGCCGACGGCTACACCCTGGTGATGATGGTGGAGAGCTCGCATGCCGTGAACCCCAACGTCTACGCCAAGCCCGCGTATGACCCGGTGAAGGACTTCACCCCCATCACCAACATCGCCAACGTGCCGGGCGTGATGGTGGTCAGCGCAGGCTCGGCCTACAAGAGCGCCAGGGACGTCAGCGACGCGGCGCGCGCCGCGCCGGGCAAGCTCAACTACGGCTCCTCGGGCAATGGCGGGCTCAGCCACCTGAGCGGTGCGCTGTTCGGCAGCACCACGGGCACCACCCTCACCCATGTGCCCTACAAGGGCCTGGGGCCGGCGCTCAACGACCTGATGGCGGGGCAGCTCGATGTGGTGTTCGACAACATGCCGTCTTCCGGTGCGCTGATCGCGGGCGGCCAGCTGCGTGCGCTGGCCGTGTCCAGCCCCGTGCGCCTGCCGGCCCTGCCGGGCGTGCCCACCTATGCCGAGGCCGGGCTCAAGCCCATGAACGACATGTCCTGGTACGGCCTGGGCGCGCCTGCCAGGCTCGATCCCGCCATTCTTGCCAGGCTCAGCGAAGCCATGCGCAAGACCTTGCAAAAGCCCGAGCTGATCAAGACCATCGAGCAGCAGGGCGCCGTCGTGGACTTCCAGGAGCCTGCGCAGTTCAGGCAGACGGTGGAGCGCTCCAACCGGGCCTGGTCCCAGCTGATCCGCGACATCGGATTCGAGAAACTTTGAGGAGATCTGCCGTGCATGCACAAGTGACCTTTCCCACCCCGCAGACCGCCGTGCTCACCATCACCGGCGGCGGGCCGCTGAACATCCTGGGCACGCCCGTGATCCGCGCGCTGACCGCGCAATTGGCCGAGCTGGCCGAGCGCCCCGATCTGCACTGCCTGGTGCTGCGCGGATCGGGCACGCGCGCCTTCGTGGCGGGGGCGGACATCCGCGAGATGGCGTCGCTCAACGCCGCCTCGGCACGCGCCTTCATCAGCGGGCTGCGCGACCTGTGCAACGCGGTGCGGCATTTCCCCGTGCCCGTGATCGCCCGGCTGCAGGGCCATACGCTGGGCGGCGGGCTGGAGCTGGCCATGGCGGCCGACCTGCGCATCGCGGCCGATGATGCCGTGGTGGGCATGCCCGAGGTCAAGGTCGGCATTCCCTCGGTGATCCACGCGGCCATGATGCCCGCGCAGATCGGCGGCACGCGCGCCAGCTGGCTGCTGCTCACGGGCGAGAACATCGGCGCCCTGCAGGCCGAGCGCTGGGGCCTGCTCAACGAATGCGTGCCCGGCGACCAGCTCGATGCGCGCATCGCGCAGATTGCCGAGGGGCTGGGCGGGATCGGCATCGAGGCGCTGCGCCAGCAAAAGCGCCTGCTGCGCCGCTGGGAGGGCATGGGCGTGGACTCGGCCATCACCGACAGCGTGGCCGAGTTCGGCGCGGCCTTCAACACGGGCGAGCCGCAGCACCACATGAATGCCTTCCTGGAGCGCAAGCAGGCCAAGGCCCAGGCCCAGGCCCAGCCCTGAACCTAGGCCTTGTCGGCCAGCCCTTTCAGAAAGCTGCGCAGCCGCTGCGCGGTGGGCGTCAGCGGCCGTTCGCTGGAGCGCACCAGCTGCAGCGGGCGCCGTGCCCAGGTTTCCTCCAGCGGCAGGCAGGCCACCGCATGCGCGGTGCCGAGCCTGCGGTAGATGCTTTGCGGAATGATGGCCAGGCCCACGCCCTGCGAGACCAGCCGCACGATGGAGGTGAAATCGTCCACGTGGATGCGGCAGCGCAGCGGCCGGCCATGGCGCTTGGCCAGCTCGCGCAGAAAGGCGTAGTTGCTGCTGGTCAGCGCCATGCCCACGAAGGCATGGGACAGGGTGTCGAAGAAGCGGCAGGAAGGGCCTTCGCCGTCGTCAGGCCTCTCGCCCGGCTGGGGCACCAGCGGATGGCCGGGCGGGGCGATTACCACCAGGCGGTCCTGCGCAAAGGTCTCGCAGGCCACGGCGCCCGCCATGGGCTCGCCCGCGTAGACGCCCAGGTCGGCCTCGCCCTCGGCCACGCTGGCGGCAATCGTCTCGCTGGTCTGCTCGACCAGGGTGAGGTTCACCTCGGGAAAGGCGGTCAGAAACTCGCCGATGTGCGGGCCGATGAAGCCGTGCAGCGAGGAGCTGTTGGCCGCCAGCGTTGCCTTGCCCTGCAGGCTGCTGCCCAGCAGGGCGGCCTCGGCCTCCATGCCGTCGATGGCGGCGAACACGCCGCGCGCATGCTCGAGCATGGCGTGGCCTTCCTCGGTCAGCCGCATGCCCTTGTGCTCGCGCGTGAACAGCTGGCAGCCCAGGGCCTGCTCCAGATTGCGCAGGCGCTGGCTGGCGGCCGAGGGCGTCAGGTGCCGCGCCTGGCTGGCACGCGAGAGATTGCCGGCCTGGGCGATGGCCATGAACAGCTTCAGATCGGTCAGGTCGTAGCGCATGCGGGCGTTTCCTAGGGAGCAGGAGGGCCATTATTCCTGCTGGCGCAGGGCTGCAAAGCCCGTGGCGCGCAGCCTTTGAAGGGCGCTGGGATAATCGCTGCCATGACTAAACACCGCGTCGTGGTGGGCCTGTCGGGCGGTGTGGACTCCGCTGTCACGGCCCATCTCCTCAAGCAACAGGGCCATGAAGTGGTCGGCATCTTCATGAAGAACTGGGAAGATGACGACGACAGCGAATACTGCTCGTCCAATGTCGATTTCGTCGATGCCGCCGCCGTGGCCGACGTGGTCGGCATCGAGATCGAGCATGTGAACTTCGCCTCCGAGTACAAGGACCGCGTCTTCGCCGAGTTCCTGCGCGAGTACCAGGCCGGCCGCACGCCCAACCCCGATGTGCTGTGCAATGCCGAGATCAAGTTCAAGGCCTTCCTGGACCACGCCATGCGCCTGGGCGCCGAGAAGATCGCCACGGGCCACTACGCCCGCGTGCGCCAGAACCCCGGCACGCAGCTGTTCGAGCTGCTCAAGGGACTGGACCCGGCCAAGGACCAGAGCTACTTCCTGCACCGCCTCAACCAGGCCCAGCTGTCCAAGGCCATGTTCCCCGTGGGCGAGCTGAAGAAGACCGAGGTGCGCCGCATTGCCGAGGAGATCGGCCTGCCCAACGCGAAGAAGAAGGACTCCACGGGCATCTGCTTCATCGGAGAGCGGCCGTTCCGCGACTTCCTGAACCGCTACATCAGCAAGGAGCCCGGCAACATCCTCGACGACCGCAACCGCAAGCTGGGCAAGCATGTGGGCCTGTCGTTCTACACGCTGGGCCAGCGCTCGGGCCTGGGCATCGGCGGCGTCAAGGAAAAGGGCGCGCCGCGCGGCGGCGGCGACCATGAGCCCTGGTTCGTGGCGCGCAAGGAGCTGGACACCAACACGCTGCGCGTGGTGCAGGGCCATGACCACCCCTGGCTGCTGTCGCAGTCGCTGCTGGCCGACCAGGTCAGCTGGGTGGCCGGCCACGCGCCCGCCGAGGGCAAGGCCTACGGCTCCAAGACGCGCTACCGCCAGCCCGACTCGCCGGCCCTGATCTCGGGCGCCACGCCCGAGGGCTTCCGGCTGGATTTCCCCGAGCAGCAATGGGCCGTCACGCCCGGCCAGTCGGCCGTGCTCTACGACGGCGACGTGTGCCTGGGCGGCGGCATCATCGCGGCGGTGGATCCGCACTGATGCAGCACTGACGCGGCACTGATGCGGCATTGATGCCGGGCAGGATTCGGCCCGTCGCGTTTTGCTATCGTCACGGGGGGCGGCACAACCGCCCCTTTTTCTTTTTCCTTTTGTTCTTCACGACAGCACCACAGGAGACCCCATGGCTTCATCGATTCTTGCGCGCCGGCATTTTCTGGGAGCGGCCCTGGGCGCCGTGGCCACGGCCGGATGCAACGGCGAGGTGTCCTGGGGCGACCCCATCGATCCGCCCGTGACGGACCGCGTCAAGCGTGCGCTCGATCAACTCGACGGCCAGGTGCGCGCGCAGATGCGGCGCACGGGCGTGCCCGGCGTGGCCGTGGCGGTGGTGCATGAAGGCCGCCTGGTCTATGCCCAGGGCATGGGCGTGCGCCGTCTGGGCTCGTCGCTGGCCGTGGATGCGGACACGGTGTTCCAGCTCGCCTCCGTCTCCAAATCCGTGGGCGCCACCGTGGTGGCGCAGCAGGTGGGCCAGCGCCGCGTGTCCTGGGACACGCGCGTGCAGCAGGGCCTGCCCTGGTGGACGCTGGAGGATGCCGACGCGGCCCAGCGCATCACCGTGGGTGACATGTATGCCCACCGCTCGGGCCTGCCCGGCCAGGCCGGCGATGCGCTGGAGGAGCTGGGCTACAGCCAGCGCCAGATCCTGGAGCGCCTGCGCTACCTGCCGCTGCGGCCCGTGGGCACCCAGTACGCCTACAGCAACTTCGGCCTGACCACGGGCGCCGAGGCCGTGGCCGCCATCGCAGGCCAGTCCTGGGCCGCGCTGTCGCAGCAGGCCGTCTACGGCCCGCTGGGCATGACGCAGACCAGCTCGCTGTTTGCCGATTTCGAGGCGCGCGCCAACCGCGCGGCCGGCCACCTGCGCGTCAATGGCGTGTGGCAGACGGGGCCGGTGCGCCGGCCCGATGCGCAGTCGGCCGCCGGCGGCGTCAGCTCCACGGTGCGCGACATGGCGCGCTGGATGACCATGCTGCTGGACGAAGGCCGCTTCGAGGGCCGCCAGGTGGTCGATGCGCAGGCGCTGCGCACGGCGCTGTCGCCGCAGATGCTGCAGTCGCCGGCCGGCAACGGCGAGCCTGCGCGCTACTACGGCTTCGGCTTCAACGTGGGCGTGTCCGAGGCGGGGCGCACCACCTACAGCCACTCGGGCGCCTTCGGCACGGGCAGCGCGACCAGCTTCACCGTCATGCCCGAGCTCAAGCTGGGCATCGTGGTGCTGACCAACGGCATGCCCATCGGCGTGCCCGAGATCGTGGTCTCGCAGTTCCTGGACCAGGTCGAATGGGGCCGCCAGCGCCAGGACTGGGAGAGCATCTGGACCAAGCGGCTGGCACCCATCATGCAGCCGCATGGCGAGCTGGCAGGCAAGACCCGGCCCCCTTTCCCCCGACCGCCCCGGCCGCTGGGCGCCTATGTGGGCAGCTACGCCAACCGCTTCTACGGGCCGGCCCAGGTCAGCCTGCAGACGGGCGGCGGTGGGCTGCAGGTCAGCCTGGGTTCGCAGCGCATGCTGCTCAGCCACTGGGATGGCGAGGTCTTCAGCTTCGTGCCCGAGGGCGATTCGCCGGGCAGCCTGTCCAAGGCCACGTTCGACGGCAACCAGCTCACGCTGGAGTATTTCGACGATGTGCTGACCCCGGCCGGCGTCAGTGCGGGGATAGGGCGCTTTTCGCGCTGAGGGTGGCCTGCTCCGCGCCGTCGGGCAGGGGATCGCCGGGCACGGGCAGCCAGGCGGCCAGCACGGTGGCACCGGGCTCCGAATCCATGTCCAGATGGCCGCCCAGGCGCTGCAGGCGCGCCTGCATGCTGCGCAGGCCCACGCCCATGCCGGCCTGCTGCACGGCGGCCACGTCAAAGCCTGCTCCGTCGTCGGTGATGCGCAGCATCAGCCAATGCGGCTCGGGCCACTGCAGCTGCACCTGCACGCACTGGGTGCGGCTGTGCTTGATCACATTGGCCAGCGCTTCCTCCAGCACGCGCGTCAGCGCCAGGCACTGCAGCGCACCGGGCGGCTGCGGCCAGGCGGCCGGCACCTGCCAGTCGGACTGCATGTCCAGCGCGTCGAACAGGCTGGCAAAGCGGTGGCGCAGCGGCGCGATCCACGCCTGGGGCGTGTCCGGCACGGTGACGGAGACGCTGGTGCCGCTGTCGATCATCTGGCGCAGGTCGTCGCGCAGCAGCTTGAGCACGGACAGGAACTGGCGGTTGTGCATGGGGGTGCCGGCCTGCTCCACCATGGCGATGGAGCGCACCAGGGAGCCGCCCAGGCTGTCGTGCAGGTCGTGCGCCAGCTGCATCCGTTCCTGCAGCCGCGAGTGGCTGAGCGCCAGCGCATGCTCGCGCGCCAGCGTGCCGCCGAGCTCGTCGCAGGCACGCGCCACGCTGTCGGTCAGCTCCTGGTTGAACTGTTCGATGCGGCGCATGCTGAGCACGAACTGCCGGCCCAGCACCATGGACAGGGCCAGCATGGTCAGCGGCGCGGTATAGGGCATCCAGGGCGTGGCGGGGCCAATCACCTTCTTGAGCGCCAGCATGTCGTGCAGGCCCGCGCACAGGAAGACCAGCAGGCAGGCCGCGTAGACCAGGTGGCCCGGCTCGCGCGTGCGCCAGGCGTGCAGCGGAAAGTGCAGCGACACGGCCACGCAGATGCCGAAGTACACCAGGCCGATGTGCAGCACACCGTCCACCAGCGGCCAGGGCGCGAAGATGGCGGCGGCCATGCCGGCCAGCGTCAGCGCCCACAGCAGCTTTTCCAGCCGGGGCAGGTGCAGCCTGCCGAAGCGCCAGGTGAACAGGCAAAAGCTCTGGCTGAACAGCAAGAAGACCAGCAGGTTGCCGCGTGCCACAGCCAGGGTGTCGGGGAAGGGCCGGGCCTCGGTGGCCAGGATATTGGCCAGGAACAGCGCCCAGCAGAAGGCATTGAGCGCGTACCAGCCAAAGGCCTTGCTGGCGCGCCGCTGCAGCCAGGCAAAGGCGAACAGCACGCCCAGCACCAGCGAGACCACGATGTTCATGGCAAACAGCGTGCGCTGGTTCCACCAGGTCTGCTCGTGCCACCGGCGCAGCGCCTCGGGCTCGCCCAGGCGCACCTCGCCCAGGCCGGGCGTCTGCTCGGCCAGGCCGTGCACGCGTATCCACACGCTGTTGGTGCCCGCATGCAGGGCGGATTCGGGCAGCAGCCAAAAGCGCGGCATGTTCCAGCTGCGCGACAGGGGCTCGACCAGGTGCCGGTCGCGCCACAGCAGGTCGCCGTTCACGAAGACCTCGCCGGCCATGACCATGGAGTGCAGGGCCAGCGCCACGGGATCGGCGGCGGCGGGAGTGGTGGCAGCGGCGGCAGCGGGGTGAGCGCAGCCGCGCTGCCAGTCGATGCGGTACCAGACGGCGCCGCTGTAGCCGGGCCAGCGGTCCAGCCAGTGGTCGGGCAGGGTCACGCTGTGCCAGTCGCGTACCGCGCTGGCGATGGGCGGCGGTCCCAGGCCTGCGGCCTTGGCGGACTGGATGGACAGGATCTGCGGCAGGCAGGCCTGGGCCAAGGCGCAGGGACTGCACAGGAGGACCGCCAGGCCCAGGGCCTGGCCCAGAGCGAAGTGCCGCACCGGGCCGAACCACCGGCGCCACCCGCCCATGGCCGTCAGCCCAGCAGGCCGCGCACGCGTGCCGTGTTGACGGCGCGCGTGCGCGAGGACACGGCCAGCTTGCGGTAGATGTGCTTGATGTGGCATTCCACCGTGTAGCGCGACAGGTGCAGCTGCTCGGCGATCTCGCGGTTGGTCAGGCCATCGGCCACCAGGCGCAGGATCTGGCTTTCGCGCACGCTCAGCGTGGACTCGGTGCCGCTGCTCTCCGGCGTGGCCGGTGCCGCGCCCTGCAGCTCGGCGATCACGCGGCGCGCGATGAAGGGGTCGATGGGGGCGCCGCCGCGCAGCACGCTGCGGATGGACAGCGACACTTCCAGGTCGTCGCGTTCCTTGAGCACATAGCCGGTGGCGCCTGCGCGCAGCGCCGCGAGGATGGCGTCCTCCGTGCTCCAGGCCGAGATCACCAGGATGCCCACGGCCGGGTCTGCGCTGCGCATCTCGGCGATCAGGTCGATGCCGCTGCCGTCGGGCAGGCCCAGGTCCACCAGAGCCAGCGCCACGGGCTCGGCCAGGCAGGCGCGGGCCTGGGCCAGGGAGCCTGCGAACAGCAGGGCATCGGGCGTGTAGCCCAGCTGGCCCAGCACGGACTGCAGCCGCTGGCGGATCAGCGGCTCGTCCTCCACCACCAGCACCGGGGCCGGAAGCGTGGACTCTGGGACAAGCAGATGGGCGGGCATGGAAAAGGCGTGCGCAGCGGCGGGCGTAAAAAGGGGCAGGATGGCCGCCCGACTGTGGGCGAAGCCCGCATCTTTGCATATCCCTGAAAACTGGTAATCGCGGGGGCGCGCGCCGCTGCGCCGTCCATAATTCCGGCCCGGGCCGCACGGGCGGACCCTGGCAACGACACCTACCGAAAGGACGCCGCCGCATGGCACGCGTACGTGACCCTGCTGGCTACGATGGCCAGCGTGAAATGATCCTCTCCCACGCCGCCCAGCTGTTCGCGCAGCGCGGCTATGCGGGCACCTCCATGAACGAGGTGGCTGCGGCCTGCGGCGTCTCCAAGGCCACGCTCTACCACTATGTGCTCGACAAGCACGACCTGGCCGTGCGCATTGCCGAAGAGCATGTGCTGCGCCTCGAAGCCCTGGTCAACGACACCCTGCAGGCCCATGCCGATCCCGAGCAGCGCCTGCATGCGCTGATCCGCGGCTTCGGCCAGGAGTACGCCCAGGCCCAGAATGCCCACCGCGTGCTGACCGAGGACGTGCGCTTCCTGCGCGAGGAAGACCAGCAGCGCATCCTGGACGTGGAGCGCCGCGTGGTCGCGGCCTTTGCACAGACCATTGCCCAGGTGCGCGGCGAGCCCGCCGACAGCGCCCTGGGCAAGCCCCTGGCCATGCTGCTGTTCGGCATGATCAACTGGACCTTCACCTGGCTCAAGCCGGGCGGCACGCTGGACCATGACGCCATTGGCACCATGGTGTCCCAGCTGTTCTTCGGCGGCGTGCGCGCGGTCAGCGTGCCGGACGGCAAGAAGCCGCGCAAGGCCCGCCAGGCCTAGGCTCGGCCCGGTCCCTTACCACCGGCGCTGCACGACCACGAAGCGGTCGGCCACGAAGGCCAGCGTGGTGTAGCTGGCATTGGCCGCGGGATTGCCGCCCGTGGCGTGGAAGTCGGAAAAACCGGCCGACTGGTTGACCATCACGCCCTGCGTGAGGTTGATGGACAGGGCCACGCGCGAGCGCAGCGCCGAGGCCGCCACGGCATCGACGAAGGCCGCATCCGTGGAGTACAGGCCCAGCGTCATCGCGCCATGCGCGCGCACGCTGCGCTCGGCCAGCTCGCGCGCGGCCTGGGCCGAGGGCACGGCCACCAGGTAGGAGACGGGGCCGAAGCATTCGCGCTCGTAGATGGCGGCGTCCGCCACGTCCAGCGCGCGCAGCGCGGGCGTGCGCACCTCGGCCTGCGGGTACTCGGGATGGGTGAGCTTTTGCGAGGCGCGCACGGCGCGGCCCACGGTGGCGGCCTGTTCCACGCGCTCCACGGTCTGGGCAGAGCCTATGGCGCCCAGCACGGTGAAGGCCACCTTGGGATCGGCCAGCAACTGGTCGATGGCGGCGGCCAGATCGGCGCCGACCTGCTCGAAGCTCTTGTGGCCCTGGTCAGTCTCTATGCCGCCGGCCGGAACCAGCAGGTTCTGCGTGGTGGTGCACATCTGGCCGCTGTACAGCGACAGTGACAGGGCCAGATTGCGCAGCATGCCTGCGTAGGCATCGGTGGACTCGATCACCACCAGGTTCACGCCGGCCATCTCGGCATACAGGCGTGCCTGCGGCGCGTTGGACTGCAGCCACTGGCCGAAGGCATTGCCGCCGGTGAAGTCGATGGAGGCCACGGCGGCGTGCGTGGCCAGGGCCTGGGTCAATTCGGGCTTGTCGCTCACGGCCAGGGTCACGAGGTTGGGGTCCAGGCCCTGCTCGGTCAGCACATCGCGCAGCACGCTCACGGTGAGCGCGGCCGGCAGCACGGCGTTGGGGTGGGGCTTGACGATCACGGGGTTGCCCGTGGCCAGCGCGGCGAACAGGCCCGGGTAGGTGTTCCAGGTCGGGAAGGTGGCGCAGCCGATGACCAGGGCCACGCCACGCCCCACGATCTCGAAGCGCTTGTGCAGCACGGCGGGCGCATGCTTGCCCTGGGGCTTTTCCCAGACGGCCTCGGCAGGCACGTCGGCCATGGCCTTCCAGGCCACGGCAATGGCTTCCAGGGCGCGGTCCTGGGCATGGGGGCCGCCGGCCTGGAAGGCCATCATCGCGCCCTGGCCCGTGGTCAGCATCACGGCATGCGCGATCTCGAAGCTGCGCTGGTGGATGCGCGTCAGCGCCTCCAGCAGCACGCCGGTGCGGCCCTGGGGTCCCAGCGCCTGCCATGCGGGCTCGGCCGCCTGGGCGGCATCCACCAGCGCCTGGGCATCGCACTCGGGGTAGCGGATGTCCAGGGCCACGCCATAGGGCGATTGCTCGGTGGCCACGCGGGCGCGTTCACCGGGCTGGCGCAGCGGATAGTCCTTGCCGAACAGCGCCTGCACGGCGGCATGGCCCTGGGCCTGGGCGGTCTCGCCATACACCTTGGGCGAGGGCGCTTCGGGGAAGGGCGACCAGTGGCCCCGGCGGGACAGGGCCTGCAGCGCGTCGTCGAGCAGGGGGCGGTGGCGTTCGTAGAGGGCGTGGGCGGGCATGGGATGTCTCCTGGGTTGGAATGTGGCGTCGCTATCAGGGTTAGTACCGGACAACAAGCCTTGTTGCTCAAGAAAGCTGCATCTTATAATCCTACCGTCCGGTCGGTCAATTATTCTGAACCCCTTGCCTCACGACGCCAGAACCCCGATGAACAAAGACCTGCGCCCCGCCCCCGGCGAACTCGACCCCATCGAAACCGCCAGCCGCGACGAGATCGCCTCGTTGCAGCTGCAGCGCCTGCGCTGGTCGCTGCAGCATGCCTACGACCATGTGCCGTATTACCGCCGCGCGTTCGACGAGAAGGGCGTGCACCCCTCCGATCTGCGCACGCTGTCCGACCTGGCCCGCTTTCCCTTCACCACCAAGAAGGACCTGCGCGAGAACTATCCGTTCGGCATGTTCGCCGTGCCGCGCCAGAAGGTGGCGCGCGTGCATGCCTCCTCGGGGACCACGGGCAAGCCCACCGTGGTGGGCTACACGTTGAATGACATCGACAACTGGGCGAACCTGGTGGCGCGCTCCATCCGCGCGGCGGGCGGGCGGCCCGGCGACATGGTGCATGTGGCCTATGGCTACGGCCTGTTCACGGGCGGCCTGGGCGCGCACTACGGTGCCGAGCGCGCGGGCTGCACCGTGGTGCCCATGTC
>NZ_JBICKN010000025.1:0-314 GCF_043104185.1 Delftia sp. WSY_22 | reverse complement strand
GAGCCCACTTCGGTGCTTTGCTTGCTGCCGACCTTGACCTGGCGCTCCTGCCCCACGGTGAGGCTCTGGTTCATGCCCACATGGGTCTGCATGGCCACGCCGATGTTTTCCATGTAGTTGACGCCGATGTTCATCATCTTCATCCCACCCACGTTCTGCATGTAGGCCATGCCTATGGTCTGGGTCTTGAGCAGGCCGACCGTGACGTGCCAGTTCTGGCCTATCTTGTCGGTCTCGGTCTTGCCGATGGTCTTGCTGCGGTTCTTGCCGATGGAGATGTTCTCGTCGATGCCGACATCCTCGTTGCGGTTGTC
>NZ_JBICKN010000024.1:0-97237 GCF_043104185.1 Delftia sp. WSY_22 | reverse complement strand
GCCCTGCTTGGTGAAGGCCATGGGCAGCAGGTCCAGCTTGGCCTCGTCCTTGAGTTCCTTCTTTTCCTTCTTGCCGGGCTTGCGGCCTTCGGTGGCCTCGATGTGGGCGGCCTTCTCGTTGACACGGCGGTTGAGCACGCTGGCCGGCAGCATCTTGGCCTCGGTCATGAAGCGCATCACCCACTGATTGGCCACGGACTCGGCCAGCGGGCCATGGGGCTCGCCGCGCGGCGGCACCCAGCCGGCGCTGCGCTCCTGCGTGGCGCCGCACTCGGCAAACGGGCTCTTGCCCAGGGCTTCTTCAAGCTGCTGCAAATCGCCCTGCCAGCTCTCGGCAATGCGATAGACGATCATGTTTTTGAACATAGCGAACCTTTGCTCGGACGGACTGCGGCCGTGCCGCAAGAGGGTGTGCAACACCGGGCTGCGCCGCCTCCATCCAGAGGGAGAAAACTGAAAAAACAGCAGGGGCGCCATGCCTTGGCGCCCCGCCCGGCCATTGTGCATGCCTGGCGCCGGACAGCGCTGCACAAGCTTGTCAATTCTTTACAAGCCCTGCGCAAAACCACACGGCCCCGATACATCGGACGACCACACTTCAACCATCCGCTGCACAGGGCCCGCCAAGTGCCTTGACGGCGGCCTTCAGTCACCCTCTCCAGAAAGGATTTTGGAATGACCACCACCTTCCGCCGCACCCTCGCCAGCGCCGCAGCTGCCACCGCCTTGCTGGCCTCGTTCGCCCTGCCCTCGTACGCCCAGACCGCCGCGCCGGCAGCACCGGCTGCAGCCACCACGCCCAAGCCCGAACGTCCCATGCACAAGCCCGGCGAGCGCCGCGAGCACATGCAGCAGCGCATCGCCAAGCTCAAGGCCGACCTCAAGCTCACGCCGGCCCAGGAGACCGCATGGAACACCTATGCGGCCACCTTCAAGCCCGGCGAGCGTCCCCAGCGCATGGAGCGCGAGGACTTCGCCAAGCTGACCACGCCCCAGCGCATCGACAAGATGCGTGAAATGCGCGCCCAGCGCGCGGCCGATGCCGATCGCCGCGGCGAAGCCACCAAGGCCTTCTACGCCCAGCTGGATGCCAGCCAGCAAAAGACCTTCGATGCCGCCACGCTGCACAAGGGCCACCCCGGCCACCACGGCATGGACCACGGCCCGCGCCATGACCACAAGAGCGGCCAGGCCCGCCCTGCCCCGGCACCTGCCCAGTAAGCGCCAGCCTGGCCTGCCTGCCACCGGCGGGCAGCCGGATTGCTTGAGCCAGCCCTTGCACGGACGCCTTGTCGGGCGACCGACAGTGCAAGGGCTTTTTTGCTGACGCCCCGGTCTTCACCAGCCTCCCTAGAGTGCTACAGGCACAGCAACGTGTGCCGCCCCCGGAGAAGATCATGGCCCTCAAAATCATTCAAACGACGCCATCCAGCTACCAGCGCCTCGCCAAGGCACGCATCCATCCGCCAGCACGCCTGGCAGCGACCGTGATGCTGGCCTGCGCAGGCGCTGTCCTGCCGATGGCGACCCAGGCGCAATCCTTGGCGCCGGAATCCACCCCTTCCCTGTACCTGCAATATGGCGCGGCCGAGCGCAGCGCCGACAGCTGGACCCTGGGCGTTACCGTGCCCTGGCGCAACTGGCGCCATGCGCTGTGGGGCGGCCAGCTCAGCGGCTACTGGGATATCTGGGGCGCGCGATGGTCCGCCCCCCTGGAAGGCAGCCACCGCAGCACCTGGGTGGTGGGCATCAATCCCACGCTGCGCTGGCGTGGCAGCAACGGACAGTCGCCCTGGTTTGCAGAAACCGGCGTGGGTCTGAGCTGGGCACTGAACCGGCGCTACGTCACGGACGAGAAGGAATTCCCGACCCGCTACAACTTCGCCACCCATATCGGCGTGGGCTACCTGTTTGGCAACCAAGGCCAGCATGAACTGGTGCTGAGGCTGGAGCACCATTCCAACGCTGGCATCAAGAAGCCCAACCCCGGCGAAAACTTCCTGCAGCTGCGCTACGCCCACCATTTCTGACCATCGCTGCAGCCCAGCCCCGACCACCCGCGAGGTGGTCTTTTTTTTGCCCGCTGCAGGCCTGTGGAAAAACCTGGGTATAAAAACCTTGTAAATCCATGCTTATTCACAGGATGGATGCATCGCGGAAAGTTGTTCCCAAAACGGGTGCAGCTGCAAGGCAGCATCCACCACAGGGTTTGCATACTCGTAACTTATTGATTTTCCATGTGAAAAATCAGTTATCAACAATTAAGCGATTCACTTACTACTACTACTAATTAAAAAATAGAAGAAATAGGAATAACAGCCGAGCTCAGTTTTTCACAGCACGAACGCAGATCTGGATAAAAAAAGCAGCCCCCTTGCCCAGGAAAAGCTGCTTGTCAACAGATCACAGCATGGTCAGACCCTGTGTTCATCCATGCATCACAGGTCTGCCTTCTGACTGGTAAACGCTTAAATTTCTTTTAAATCAATAACTTACGAGAAAACATCACAAAAAAAGCCTGTCATGCAAAACTGTGGATAGAAGATGATCAACTTTCAAGTTATCCACAGAAAAATCCGTGACATGCAATCTATCCCCGTTGGCAAGACACCGGGAACAGGGCGTTGACCACATGTTTTTCAGTACGCTAGATCCTTGTTTTTTTTAAGGTAATGGCAGTTATCCACAGAGATATCATGCCTCTACTACTACGACTATTCTTTATAAGAAGATCAAAGAACAACCAAAGGCGAAGTCACGCCGGGATGCCAAGGCAGCCAGGTTTGCCAAAAAAACAGACGCGTGAGCTTGGCTGGAGCCAGGCATGTGCAAAGAAGGACTGCGCTCCAGCGAAATTGGCGCGCCTGTCTGCAAAAAATCCGCAAGACTCCTGGGCGATGGCCTTGCTCATGAAGACAAGACGTCACCCGTCACCCGGTTGGCATGCAGGTGAACGACGGCCTTTTTCACGCCAGGCTGTGAACAACCAGGGAAAACTTCGAGGAAACGGCGTCTCTCGCACGGGCACATGCGGACACGCCAGAGGCCGCCGTTGTTCATTCAAAAAAATTCAATCCTTGATCTGGACCCTGCAAGCGGCCTGTGCATCCGAATCAGGAGCAGTTGATCCAGCACTGGCAAGGGCAATCACGAAAAGTGATGGCTGCAGCACTGCAGGGAGAAAGGATGGGAATCAGGCCGTCTCTCCAACGGCCCGCAGACAGCGCAAACACCAGGCAGATGCCAGGACCCCTGCAGGGGCGCCAAAGCGCTTCCTGGGGCCGCCTGATGGCCTGTGGGCCGTGATCTACGGGGGTGGTCGGCAGGTGTGGCCTGCGAGGTCGTGCAGGTCCTTTGAACCTGTTGCCGGGCGCCGCATGCATGAACGGATCCCGTGGAGTGAAGTTGCCCACAGGCTGTGTGCAAATGGCCTGTGGGCAATAGGGAGGATGGTTTTCAGGAAAATTGCCTGAAATCAAGGGCTTGTGTGGATGGGGGAAGGTGGAGGAAACGGACAGGGGCTGGTTTCCCCGTTCTTTCCACAGCTTTCGTCTCAGCGTGCCGGGCGGCGCTGCAGGGCAAAGGGCGGCAGGCCCTTGAGCAGCTGCTGGCCATAGCTGGTGTTCACCAGGCGCCGGTCATAGCAGTAGACATGGGCCTGGTCTTCCTCGGTGCGGATGGCGCGGCCCACCCACTGGGCCAGCCGTATCGCCGTGGCCGGCACCACGAGTTCGTTGAAGGGGTTGCGGCCGCTGCTGCGCAGCCATTCGGCGCGGGCCTCGCCCACGGGGTCGTCGGGCGGGGCAAAGGGCAGCTTGGTGATGAACAGGGACTCGCACAGTGCGCCGGGCAGGTCCAGTCCCTCCCCGAAGGACTGCATGCCGAAGATGATGGAGGGCTCGCCCATCTCCACGGCATCGCGGTGGCGTGCCAGCAGCAGGGCGCGGGGCATGGCCGTCTGCACCAGCACCTGCGAGCGCATGGCCGTGGACAGCGCATCCACCGCCAGGCGCATCTGCTCGCGCGAGGTGAACAGCACCAGGGCGCCGGCCTGCACGTGGGACAGGTCGCCCAGCAGCGCGTCCACCATCTCCTGGGTGAAGCGGGCGGCCTCCTTGGGGTCGGCCACGGTCTCGCGCGCCACCAGGGTGCCCTGGCGCGCGTAGTCGAAGGGGCTGGGCACTTCCAGCGTGGTCACGGCCGCATCGTCGTGCAGGCCTGCCTCGCGCAAAAAGAAGTCGAATTGTCCACAGCTGGTCAGGGTGGCCGACGTGAGCACCGCGCCGCGCACCTGGGACCACAGATGGTGGCGCAGCGTGGCTCCGGGCAGGATGGGGCTGGCATGGGCCTTGACCACGATGTACTCGCCATCTGTCTCCAACGTGAACCATTTGGCATTGGGTACGCGGCTACTGTCGTCATCCTGCGCCGGCTGCTGCATCAGCAACTGGGCCGTGTCATAGACGGATTCCAGGCGGGGTGCCAGTGCGCCAACCTGTGCATAAGCTGTAGACAGCCTGCGTGCTTCCTCTGGATTGTCCTTGATGGCGGCGCGCAGCGCCTTGGAGATGGCGCGCAGCGCGTCCAGAAAGCTGTTGGCATGGTGGGCCGCCCTGCCCAGCGGCTCCAGCAGGGGCTCGGGCAGCATGCCGCGCGGCACGCGCACCCGGGCCGGCCCCCAGCTGTCCTTTTGTGACTTGAGCGTATCTCCGTACAGCTCCATCACTAGGCGCGCCAGTTCCTGCAGCTGCTGGCGCAGCTGGCTTGCATGGCTGGGCAGGTCGGCCAGTTCCTCCACTTCGACCAGGGTATTCACGCGCAGGGCGCGGCTGGTCAGCTTGTCTATCCAGCCCAGGCGGCTCAGGTCCATCTCGCCGGCGAACTGGCCCAGCGCCGTGGCGGGCAGATGGTGGGCTTCGTCCAGCACCAGAAGGCAGTTGTCCAGCTCGGGCAGCAGCCGCGCGCCCAGGGAGGACAGCAGCAGATCGTGGTTGGCCACGATGACCTGGGCGGCCACCAGGTCCTTGCGGCGCTCGTAGTAGACGCAGTTGCTGAAGGCCGGGCAGTGCTTGCCCGTGCAGGACGAGGATTCGGCCGCCACGGGGCTCCAGGCCTCGGCCTCGGGCGGGGTTTCCAGCGAGTCGCGGTCGCCGTCCCAGGCCTGGCTGGCCAGCGCGTTGGCCATGCTTTTGTAGAACTGCATGCGCGCCTCCAGCTCCAGGGCCGGGCGTGCCACGCGGCTTTGGGCCTGGGCCTTTTCCTCGGCGAACAGATCGTCCAGATCCTCGTCCTGGGCCTCGCCAGTGCTGGCTAGCCGCTCCAGCTTCAGTTTGCAGACAAAGCGGCCCCGGCCCTTGGCCAGCGCGAACTTGAAAGGCTGCTCCAGCTGCTGGGCCAGCGCGGGCAGATCCTTGTTCACCAGCTGTTCCTGCAGCGCCACGGTGGCCGTGGAAATCAGCACCCGGGTGCCGCGCGCCAGCGCCATTGAAATGGCGGGAATGCTGTACGCCAGCGATTTGCCCACCCCCGTTCCGGCCTG
Organism: Delftia sp. WSY_22; assembly: GCF_043104185.1. Classification (NCBI taxonomy): domain Bacteria; kingdom Pseudomonadati; phylum Pseudomonadota; class Betaproteobacteria; order Burkholderiales; family Comamonadaceae; genus Delftia; species Delftia sp. WSY_22. The sequence continues at coordinate 91,698 of NZ_JBICKN010000024.1, read as the reverse complement.
CACCACGGCAATGGACCGGGTGGGCTCCGGCGCGCCCTCATCGATTTTTCCCAGCTGGGCCTGGCTCAAGGTCTGCGCGACCTGGGCTGCCATTTTTCGCTGCCCCTCACGATTTCGGAACCCCGGGATGGCTCCGACCACGTCATCGAAGGATTTCAGGGCTTGGTCAGCCCATTTTTTTTCATGCATTTCGGCGTATTTCGACCAGATGGATCACTTTGGTCCGTCTGTTTATAAGGATTCGTACAGTGATATGTATTAAATAAGATGCGAAATCTTATGGAATACAGCGCACAAAGCGCGTTTTTCGTATGCCGTACAGCCTACAAGCTGCACGTCATATGGATCACTGCACCCGCCAATCGCATGTGCGTACAGGTGGGTATCGGTGGCCGGGATGGGCATCTGTCCACCGGCTGTTCCTGGATTGTTCCCATGGCCGTTGATGGCTGTGCGCGTGGCTGCATCCACAGTCTTGCCCACAGCTGCCAGGGTGTGCGGCCTGTGGTCAATCTTGTGTGCATGCTGTTGGCATGCCTGTGGATTGATGGAGTGATTGTCGCAATTCATCGTTGATTTGCAACGAATTTTTCGCGGATTCAGGTTTGCTGCAATTTGCAGAAGGTGGTGGAAGTTGTCACCACTGTGGAAAACAGGGCCTGTGCAGATCTCTGGCTTTGCAGGGCGCATTTTTCCCTGGGATATCCACAGGTCTGCCGCCACTGCGGCCTGGCCTGGGTCACACGCCAGGCGGCAGGTCCGGGACCGCGCAGGCTGTGCGCCGCGGACCGCGCCGGATCTCGCAAAAGTCCGGCAAAGGCACAGACCATCCCCGCCGGGGACAGGTCCCGGGGGCGAGCCCAGGGCATGCGAGTGCCTTACCAAACGGTAATGAAGGCTTCACGCACGCCGGAAGATGCGTTTTCTAGCATCTGTTTCATCTCAGGAGACAAGGGTCGGCTCGCTGCAGTCCCTGCGCTCCAGGCATGGATTGAAGGGGCAAGAATGATCAAGACACTTGCGGGCCTGCCCACGGCAGCCCGGTTTCCGGCGGCCTCGGCATGCGCCGTCATCGCCGTGGCCTGCCTTGTGGCGGGCTGCGATGCATCCAAGGCATCGGCACAGAACGAGCCTGCCGCGCAGGCGCCCGCGCCGGCCGGCGTGGTGCGGGTCAAGCCCGAGTCGCTGAAGATGCTGGACATCGCCGCGGTGGCCGATCCGCAGGGCACGCAGATGGCCTGGGCGCCGGCGCGCGTGACCTTTGCCGAGGACCGCGTGGCCACCGTCTCGGTGCCGCTGGCCGCGCGCGTGGTGTCCGTGCGTGCCCACGTGGGCGACATCGTCAAGGCCGGCGACGAGCTGGCCACCCTGGTCAGCCCCGAGGCGCTGCGCGTGCGCTACGAAGTGGAAGCTGCCCGCAGCGCGCATGACGTGGCCACCGTGGAAGTGCGGCGCCAGCAGACCATGGTGGACAAGGGCGTGGGCGTGGAGGTGGATCTGCGCGCGGCCCAGGCCAAGCTGCGCGAGTCGGCCCAGGAGCTGGCGCGTGCCCAGGGCACGTCGGCGCTGCTGGGGCAAGGCGGCGGCGACCGGCTGGTGCTGCGTGCGCCGCGCGCCGGCGTGGTGGCCGAGCGCAAGGCCGTGGTCGGCGCCTCGGTCGAGCCCAGCGGCGAGCTGTTCCTGATCGGCGATCCCTCCGCCATGAACGTGGTGGCTGATGTCTTTGAAAGCGATCTGCCCGGCATCCGCCTGGGCAGTGCCGTGCAGGTCGATGTGCCGCAGCTGCCCAAGCCCCTGACCGGCACGGTGCGCCACCTGGGCGCCACGCTGGACAAGGAATCGCGCCGCGCCTCCGTCATCGTGCAGCTCGATGCGCAAAACCCCGTGCTGCGTTCCGGCATGCAGGCGCGCGTGGGCCTGCAGGTCTCCAACGAGCACGAGATGCTGATCCCCGTGACGGCCGTGCTCATCAAGGATGAAAGCCGCAGCATCGTCTTCGTGCAGACCGGCGAGCTGCAGTTCGAGGCCCGCACCGTGGTGCTGGGCCGGCCCTCGCGCGGCATGGTGCCCGTGGTGTCGGGCCTGAAGTCGGGTGAGAAGATCGTCGTGCGCGGTGGCCTGCTGCTCGACGGCGCAGCCAGCCAGCTGCTCTGATCGCGGCAAGGAGTCCCATCAATGCTGCGTTCCCTGATAGCGTTTGTGGTGCACCGGCGGCTCGTCGCCCTGTGCGCCACCCTGATCATCGCCATCTATGGCGTGTATTCGTACCTGCACACGGCCATCGAGGCCTATCCCGATGTGACCAATGTGCAGGTGGGCGTGATTGCCCAGGCGCCGGGCCTGGCCCCCGAAGAGGTGGAGCGCCAGATCACCCAGCCGCTGGAGCGCGAGCTCAACGGCACGCCGGGCCTGGTGTCGCTGCGCTCGGAGAGCTACTTCGGCCTGGCCATGATCAACCTCGTCTTCAATGACGAGGCCGACAGCTTCCATGCGCGCGCCGAGGTGTCGCAGCGCCTGCCCCAGGCCAATCTGCCCGACGGCGTCACGCCCGAGATGGCGCCCGACTACACGCCGCTGGGCAAGATCTTCTACTACCGCTTGAAGAGCGACCGCCACACGCTGGCGCAGCTGCGCACCGAGCAGGAATGGCGCGTGGTGCGCGTGCTCAAGCAGGTGCAGGGCGTGGCCGACGTGGTCAGCATCGGCGGCTTCGTCAAGGAGTACCACGTCGAGGTCGATCCCGAGAAGCTGTATGCGCTGGGCCTGTCGCTGGAAGACGTGAGCGATGCCCTGTCCAAGTCCAACCGCAACGTGGGCGGCGGCCTGATGCGCCGCGGCGAGCAGTCGCTGATCATCCGCGGCATCGGCCTGCTGCGCACGCCGCAGGAGATCCAGGGCGTGGTCGTGGCCATGCGCGGCAGCGCGCCCGTGACCATTGGCGACGTGGCGCGCGTGGTGCAGTCGCACACGCCGCGCCAGGGCTCGGTGGGCATGGACGATGCCGACGACGTGGTCCAGGGCATCGTGCTGCTCAAGCGCGGCGAGAACCCCTCGGTGGTGCTGGACCAGATCCATGCCAAGGTGGCCGCGCTCAATGACGGCGGCCTGCCCGAGGGCATGCACATGGAGACCAACTACGACCGCTCCGACCTGGTCGGCCACACGCTGGGCACGGTGCAGCACAACCTGCTGTTCGGCGCCACGCTGATCGTGGGCGTGCTGTGGCTGTTCCTGCGCAGCCTGCGCGGCTCGCTGATCGTGGCCACGGTGATCCCGCTGTCGCTGCTGGTGGCCTTCATCGGCCTGCACCTGCTGGGCATGCCGGCCAACCTGATCTCCATGGGCGCCATCGACTTCGGCATCATGGTGGACGGCGCCGTGGTGCTGGCCGAGAACATCATCCGCAACGCCCGCCTGCGCAAGCCGCAGACGCAGGCGGACATGCGCCACATCATCATCGACTCGGCCGTGGCCGTGGCCAAGCCCACGCTGTTCGCCATGGCCATCGTGATCGCGGCGCTGATCCCCGTGTTCTCGCTGGAAAGCATCGAGGGCCGCATCTTCCGTCCGCTGGCCATGACCTACAGCTTCGCGCTGCTGGGTGCCCTGGTCTTCGCCATGGGCCTGGTGCCGGCGCTGTGCGCGCTGTTCCTCAAGCCCCAGCACGTGATGGTGGAAGAGCCCAAGATCTTCGACCGCGCGCACCACGGCTACCAGCACTGGATCGGCAGCCTGCTGGGCGCCGGGCGGCGCCGTGTCATGGTGGTGGTCGCCTCGCTGGCCATCCTGGTGGCGGCCGGCCTGTCGGCGGCCTGGCTGGGCACGGAATTCCTGCCCGAGCTCGATGAAGGCGACGCCTACGTGCTGGTGCAGATGCCGGCATCGATCTCGCTGGAAAAGGGCCAGGAAGTGCTGCGCGACGTGCGCCTGCGCCTGAAGACCTTCCCCGAGGTCATCACCGTCACCACCGAGCAGGGCCGTCCCGAGTCCGGCACCGACAACGAGACGCTGAACCTGGCCAAGGTGCTGGTGCGCCTGAAGGGCCACGGCGAATGGCGCAAGGGCCTGACCAAGCCCCAGCTCATCGAGCAGATGCGCGCCACGCTCAGCGAGATTCCGGGCGTGTCGTTCAACTTCGCCCAGCCCATCCGCGACAGCGTGGAGGAATCGACGTCCGGCGCGCGCGGCCAGGTGGTGCTCAAGGTCTTCGGCCCCGACATTCCGCAGCTGCGCTCCATCCTGCAGCAGACCGTGGACCTGGTGAAGGACATCGACGGCGTGGTCGACCTGGGCCTGTACCGCGATGCGCCTGCGCCCCAGGTGCACGTGGAGTTCGACCGCCAGGCGCTGGCGCGCCAGGGCATTGCCATGGAGACCGCGCAAAAGACGCTGGAGGCCGCGCTGGCCGGCAACATCTCCACCACGCTGTGGGAAGGCGAGTACCCCGTGCCCGTGCGCGTGCGCCTGCCCTACGTGGACCGCATGGACGAGGAACGCATCCGCAACATCGCCATCCCCCTGCCCAATGGCGCTGCGGGCGGCTCGGTGCCGCTGCACTCCGTGGGCCAGGTGGCCATCAAGATCGGCAACTCCTCCATCTTCCGCGAAGGCAATGCGCGCTACATGGCGCTCAAGTTCAACGTGGAAGGCCGCGACATCGGCTCCGTGGTCAAGGACACGCTGGCCACGTTCAAGAAGAACGTGAAGATCCCCGAGGGCTACCAGGCCGTCTGGGGCGGCGAGTGGGAGAACCAGCAGCGCGCGGCCGCGCGCCTGAAGATCGTGGTGCCGCTGTCGCTGATCATCGTCTACGCCCTGCTGTTCGGCGCGCTGGGCCAGGCGCGCAGCGCCGGCATCATCTTGCTGTGCGCGCCCTTCACCATGGTGGGCGGCATCGCGGCCCTGCACTTGGCGGGCATCGAGCTGTCCATCAGCGCGGCCATCGGCTTCATTGCCTTGCTGGGGCAGGTGGCGCTGGCCGGGCTGCTGGTGATCTCGGCCGTGGAGGAGCTGCGACGGCAAGGCATGCCCATGATGCAGGCCCTGGTCGAGGGCGCTGCCGAGCGCATGCGCTCCATCGTGCTCGTGGCGCTGCTGGCGCTGCTGGGCCTGCTGCCCATGGCGCTGTCCACGGGCGTGGGCAGCGAGACGCAAAAGCCCTTCGCCTCCGTGATCGTGGGCGGCATGGTGGTGCTGCCCCTGGTGGCCCTGGTGCTGCTGCCCGTGCTCTATGCGCTGCTGGGCCCCAAGAACATGTTGACGCAGGAAGAACTCGATGAAAAAGAGTGATAGCCCCCTGAGCGGCTTCGCCGCTTCCCCCTCTCGCTTCGCGGGGGGGACGACGCCCTCGCCGCGAGGCGGCTCTTGCTCGGCGTCCCTGGCTTTTGGTCGCGCCGGTTTTGCAGGCAGCGCCCGTTATCGGGCCCTGTTTGTGGCTGTGGCGCTATGCTGGGGGGCGGGTTCTGCGCTTGCGCAGCAGGCTGTACCCGCTGTGCCCGCTGTACCGGGCGGGGCGGCTGTGCCGGCCATCACTGCGGCGCCTGCCTCCGAGGTGGCTCCGGCGGCTGCGCCGCAGCAGCCGGTGGGGATGCAGGAGTATCTGCAGATGGTGGTGCGCAACCAGCCCCAGCTGGCTGCGCAGCGGCTGCAGATCGGGATTGCGCAGGCGGACAGCCGCACGGCGGCGGCGTTTCCCAATCCTTCGGCGTCGTACAGCAGCAAGCCGGGCGAGAAGCAGTGGGGCATAGAGCAGCCGCTGCCCATTTTCGGCCAGCGGCGCCTGCGCATGGAGAACGCGCGCAAGGGCGAGACGGCGGCGCGCGCCAATGTCGAGGTGGCCGTGGCCACCACGCTCAACGATGCAGCCACGGCCTTCATTGATCTGTTGATGACGCAGCAGCGCCTGCAGGTCTGGCAAGAGGCGCAGGAGGCCCTGAACAGCGCGGGCAATATCGTGCGCGGACAGATCGAGGCCGGTGCGCGCAGCCGCTATGACGGCGCGCGCCTGAGCCTGCAGCAGGCCCAGATGGCCATGCAGGTCAGCCAGGCCCAGTCGGACTGGCAGGATGCCGCCTCGCACGCCGCCGCCCTGGCCGCCCTGCCCCAGTGGGCACCGCGCGCCACGGGCAGCCTGCAGGCCGTTCCCGTGGCCCAGCTGCTGCACGAGCAGGAACTTTGGGAGGCCGCGCGCCTGCGCCTGCCGGCCCTGGTGGCCGCCCAGGCCGAGCTGGACCAGCTGCGCCACAAGGTCGAGCTGGAACGCCGCGAAGCCCTGCCCACGCCCAGCATCAGCGTGGCGCGGGTGCGCAACCGGCTGGACGGCAACTACAACCAGATCGGCGTGTCGGTGGAGCTGCCGCTGTTCGATCGCCGCGAAGGCCCCATCGCGCGTGCCCAGGTGGAGGCCGAGCAGGCCCAGCTGCGCTACGACGCCGCGCTGATCGAGGCGCGTACCGAGCTGCAGCGCGCCATCAGGCAGCTGAAGCTGCGCCGCGATGCCGTGCGCGCCTACGAAAAGCAGGGCCTGGCGCAGATCGCGCCGCTCAACCAGATGGCCCAGGACGCCTACAAGCTGGGCCAGGGCTCCATCCTGGAGCTGATCGATTCGCTGGGATCGATCAACGAGCACCGCCTGGAGCACCTGGACCTGGTCAAGGAAATGATGCTGGCCGAGTGGCAGGTGCGCGTGGCCAGCGGCGATCTGCCGATGTGGGCAGCGCCCTGACGGTTTCATGCGGCGCGGTGCTCTGGGATGCCGCGCGGCCCTGCCCCTAGCTGGAAAGAGGTGGTCAACATGCCGGCATCCCCACCGATCTCGGCGGAGTCTGGCGCGCCGTATAGTGTCTGCCTCAGTTTCGAGTCAGGCCCTGCCGCCCGCATGTACCGCTATCTCATCATCGAAGACGACGCGCTGAACGCGCGCTACATCGCCGAAGGCCTGCGCCAGCAGGGCGCGCAGGTGGCGGTGTGCAGCGATGGTGTGCAGGGCATCGCCATGGCCGTGGGCGAGAGCTGGGATGTGATCATCCTCGACCGCATGCTGCCCAACGGCTTCGACGGCCTGCAGATCCTGCAGACGCTGCGCTCCATGGGCAAGCAGACGCCGGTGCTGGTGCTCAGCGCCCTGTCGGCCACGGACGAGCGCGTGCGCGGCCTCAAGGCCGGCTGCGACGACTACCTGACCAAGCCCTTTGCCTTCTCCGAACTCTCGGCACGCCTGGAGGCCCTGGTGCGCCGCGCCCAGATCCCGGCCCCCGCGCGCGAGATGCGCCTGGCCGACCTGCGGCTGAACCTGCTCACGCGCAGCGCCGAGCGCGCGGGCCAGCCGCTGGCGCTGCAGCCGCGCGAGTTCCGCCTGCTGGCCTTTCTGATGCAGCACGCGCACCAGATCGTCACGCGCACCATGCTGCTGGAGTCGGTGTGGGACTACCGGTTCGACCCGCAGACCAATGTCATCGACGTGCACATCAGCCGCCTGCGCGGCAAGGTGGACAAGGGCTTCGAGCCTGCGCTGATCCACACCGTGCGCGGCGTGGGCTACAGCCTGTCGGACCGGCCGCAGGACCTGCCGCAGGTGGCCTGATCCCATGTCGCTGGCCAAGCCCTGGAGCTCCACGGCCTTCCGGCTGGCGCTGACCTACGGCGTGCTGCTGGTGCTGACCATGTCCATCGTGCTGTCGGTGTTCTACGTGCAGACCGTGGGCGTGCTGCGCATGCGCATGGACCGGCAGGCCGAGAACCACATGCGCCGCCTGGTCGAGCACCGCGACAAGTACGGCGAGCCCGCGCTGGAGGCCGAGATCCAGCAGACCCTGCTGGACGGCGTCAACACCGATACCGAAATCCTCATCCTCATGGATGGCGACGGCAATCCCATCATCGGCAACGCCGACGTGGTGCCCGCACGCCGCCTGACGGAGATGGGCGTGCGCGATCTCAAGGTGCGGCGCAACGGCCGCATCATCGCGGGCCGCGTGGCCGTGGCCCAGCTGTCCGACGGCAAGCTGCTGGCCGTGGGCAGCGACATGCAGGTGCAAAGCGATGTGGAGGAGCTGTTCGGCCGCGCCAGCCTGCTGGCCGGCCTGGTGGCCCTGGGCATGGCCGTACTGGGCGCCGGGGCCTTCCGGCGCGTGGTGGAAGAGCGTGCCGCCGACATCCGCAGCACCATGGCGCGCGTGGCCACGGGCGACCTGCGCCAGCGCATTCCGGTCACGCGCCGCGACGATGAGTTCACGCTGCTCAACCGCGACATCAACACCATGCTGGACCGGCTGGAACTGCTGATGGACGGCATACGCCATGTCTCCAACACCATCGCCCACAACCTGCGCACGCCGCTGACGCGCATCCTGCTGCGCCTGCGCAATGCCCAGCAGGCCACGCCCGAGGAAAAGAACGAGACGCTGGCGCTGGTGGCCCAGGAAGTGGCCGAACTGGGCGTGGTCTTCGACAAGCTGCTGCAGATTGCCGAAGTGGAAAGCGGCGCCAGCCGCAAGAACTTCGCGCCCGTGGACCTGCGTGCCCTGCTGGTCGACGTGGTGGAGTTCTACGAACCGCTGGTCGAGGACGCAGGCGGCGTGCTGCGCCTGGAGGTCGAGGGCACGCCCATGGCGCTGGGCGACGGCGACCTGCTGGCCAGCGCCGTGGCCAACCTCGTGGACAACGCCATCAAGTACGGATCACTGCCCGACAGCGACCACGGCGCCGACATGCTGCTGCGCGCGGGCGTGGCCCACGAACACGGCATGGACGGCGGCGCATGGGGCGTGGAAATCATCGTGCAGGACCGCGGCCCCGGCGTGGACGCGCAGACGCGCGAGAAGATGAGCACCCGTTTTTACCGCGCCGAATCGGACCGCGAAGGCTACGGCCTGGGCCTGGCCAGCGTGCTGGCCATCGTGCAGCTGCACGGCGGCAAGCTGGGCTTCGAGAACATGCATCCGGGCCTGCAGGCAAGGATCTGGCTGCCCGGGTTGCCCACGGCCTGAAGCCGTTTCAGCGGTCCTTGTGACCGTAGGCGCAAAAGCCGGGCTTGGGCCCCTTCTTGGGGTGCAGGCGACAGGTTTCGGGCCGCTTGTCGTAGACCGTGCAGCGCCGCGACTTGGCATCCAGAAAATTGCAGTCCCCGCTGGCGCGCCGCGCCATGGTGAAGATGTTGTGCTTGGGGTTGTAGTGGTCGATCAAGCGCATCTTCATCAACCGCTTGGCGATGAGCTTGGGCTCCACGTTGTCCACCTCGAACGGATCCACCAGCTCCAGCCGCACCAGATCGGGCAGCTGCACCTCCAGCGGCATGGTGCAGCAGTTGGCCGCACAGCTGTCGCACATGCCGGGCTTGTATTTGCTCCAGGAGTCGAGGCGGTCGACGTCGACGATGCTGATGGGGGATCTCATGGTGGGCGATGGGCGTGTGCAGGGCCGCTATTTTTCGCCAGAAAGCCCGGCGGCGGTTGCCGCGCCGGCGTAGCCAAGCGACGGGGCGGGTCTTTGGGGGACGCCGCCCCTGCATCCATCCCCTGGCCCTCAGGCCGGCCGCTTCCTCAGCAGGTATTTCTGAAACCCGTCGGACACCCGCTCGTCGCGCTGGTTCAGCACCTCGGTGGCCAGGGTCAGCACGCCCGTGGTGTTGCCGGGCTTGAGCTCGGACACCGTCAGCGTGCAGTACAGCGTGTCGCCCACATAGACGGGGGCCAGGAAGCGGCTGCCCTGCTCCAGAAAGCCCTTGAGCGATTCCTCGACCATGTGCGGGAACAGGCCGGCGCCCGCCGCCGTCTGTATGGCCACCTGGTAGCCGTGGGCCAGCATATGGGGCATGCCGCGCGCACGGCAGTACTCCACGTCGTAGTGCACGGGATGGTTGTCGCCGCTGGCCAGCTGGAAGGCGGCGAACAGGGCATCGGTCATGGTGCGCGATGGCAGGGCGAAGACCTCGCCCAGCGCGAAGTCTTCAAAGTAGCGCTGGGCGCACAGGGATGGGTGGCGTGGCATGGCGACTCTCCTCAGTTCGCGCTCATGTGGGCGGCCCGGGCGACCTTGCCCCATTTGTCCAGCTCCTGCTTGAGGAAGGCGGCCAGCGCCTGGGGGCGCGGCTGCTTTTCCAGCACCAGGCCCATGTCGTAGGCCTTTTTCTGCAGCCCGGCATCGTCCACCGTGGCCTGCAGGCTGGACTGCAGGCGGGCAATCAGCGCTGGCGGCGTGCCTGCGGGGGCGAACACGGCGTTCCAGGTATAGGCCTCGTAGCCGGGCACCTGCTCGGCAATGGCAGGCGTGTCGGGCGTCTGCGGCAGGCGCTGGGCCATGGTGGTGGCCAGCAGGCGCACCGTGCCCGCCTTGACCTGGGCCAGGCCTGTGGGCGCGCTGTCCAGCATGAAGGCCAGGTGCCCGCCGATGAGGTCCTGTATGGCTGGCGCACTGCCCCGGTAGGGCACATGCTGGGCCCGGGTGCCCGCCATCAGGTTCAGCAGCTCCGCACCCAGGTGCGGAGCGCTGCCCACGCCCGCCGATGCATAGCTGACCTGGCCGGGCCGCGCCCGCAGATAGGCCAGGAAATCCGGCAGGCTTTGCACGGGCAGCCGCTTGTCCACCACCAGCACCAGCGGCGCCCTGGCGAGCAGTCCCACGGGCGCGAAGTCTTCCTCCGTGCGGTAGCCCAGCTTGTCGTGGATGTAGGGATTGACGGCATGCGCCACCGTGGTCAGCAGCAGGGTGTAGCCGTCAGGGGCTGCCTTGGCAACCGCCTCCGTGCCCACCAGGGTGCCGGCACCCGTGCGGTTCTCGATCACCACGGGCGTGCCCAGCTTCTGGCTCCAGACATCGGCCATGGCGCGGCCAAAGGTGTCGGTGGGGCCGCCTGCCGCGTAGGGAATCACCAGCTTGATGGGGCGCGCAGGATAGTCCTGCGCTGCGGCCGCGCCTGCGGCCAGAAGCAAGGCGGTGATCAGGGTTTGGCGTCTTGCCGTCTTGAAGTCCATAATTTTCTCCGTTGTCTCCTGGCGCCGACTATAGAAATGCGCTGCCAATGCGGCCAGTCGAATCATTGATAGGGCGGTTAGAAACCGTCTAACACCAAGGAAATGCCCAAGGCGGGCATGCAACGGATGCGATATGAATTGACGGATCTCAGGGTTTTCCTTGCGATTGCCCAGGCCAAAAGCCTCAGCGCAGGCGCGGCTGAAATGCATTTGACGGCGCCATCGGCCAGCTACCGGCTCAAGAATCTGGAGCAGGCCATGGGCGCATCGCTGTTTGAAAGAACGTCCAAAGGCATGGTGCTGACCCCGGCGGGAATGACGGTCAAGAAATACGCCGATTCCATTTTTGGCAGCGTGGACCGCTTGCACGGAGAAATGCAAAGACACATCAACGGAATATCGGGCCATATCCGCGTCTTTGCCAACAGCAGCACGCTGACGGGAATTGCGCCCGTGCTCAGCCGCTATCTGGCCCATTATCCGAACGTCAATGTGGACCTGGAGGAGCGCCTGAGCGAAGACACGGTGCGCGCCGTGCTCGACGGCAGTGCCGACGTGGGCCTTGTGGCTGGCCAGATCGATCTGCATGGCCTGCATGCCATCACCTATGGCCACGATGAACTGGTGTTTGTGGTGCCCGCTGGCCACCCCTTGGCCGCCAGCAGCAGGGTGCCGCTGGAAACCGCGCTGACCTACGACCTGGTCTCGATCGGCCGCAAGACCAGCAACTTCCTCTACCTCCAAGGCATGGTTTCCAGGCTGGGCATGAATCCAAGGGTACGTGTGCACGCACCAACATTCGAGGCCGTGCTGCAGTGCGTGCAGGAAGGCGTGGGCATTGCGCTGGTGCCACGCTCCATTGCCCGGCCGGCGCTGCAGGCGCGCCGGCTGGCTGCCGTGGGTCTGGACGAGGCCTGGGCGCAGCGCGAGCAGAAGGTGGTCACGCGCGAACCCGAAACCCTGCCCGCCTATGCCCGCGATTTCGTGGCCTATGTGGCGGCCCAGCCTTTGCCCGAGGAAGGCGCCGTGCAGGAATCCCTGCCTTAGAAGATTTGGAATTCCGCTTAGAAAATGCCGACTGGCTGGGTGATGGTCGCACTTCTAGAATGCGGCGAATCGAATATTCGCCTCGTTCAAGAAAATGCAGACACGCCCATTGGATGGTTTGACGGTATTGGCCATGGAACATGCCGTGGCAGGGCCTTTTGCCAGCCGGCAGCTGGCGGACCTGGGTGCCAGGGTCATCAAGCTGGAGCGATTGCCCGATGGGGATTTTGCACGGGGCTATGACGACAAGGTCCATGGTGAATCATCATTTTTTGTCTGGGCCAATCGGGGAAAGCAAAGCCTCGCTGCGGATATCAAGACCGCCGAAGGGCAGCATATCGTCGGGAAAATACTGGAAAACGCCGATATCCTGATCCAGAACCTGGCCCCGGGTGCCATGCAGAGAATGGGCATGGATTTCGACAGCCTGCATGAGAAATATCCGCGTCTCATCGTCTGCGATATATCGGGCTATGGCGAGGGCGGCCCGCTCAGCGACAAAAAGGCCTACGACCTGCTGATCCAGGCGGCAGCCGGCCTGATCTCGGTCACGGGCACGTCCGACCAGCCCGCACGCGTGGGCATTTCCATCGCCGACATCGCGGCCGGCATGTATGCCTACTCGGGCATGCTGTCTGCCCTGCTGCAGCGCGCCCGCACCGGACGGGGCCTGCGCGTGGAGGTGTCCATGCTGGAGGCGCTGACCGAATGGATGGCCTACCCGCTGAACTTCGCCCACTACGGCGGCACGGCGCCCGCGCGCAGCGGGCTGACCCATCCTTCCATCGCGCCCTATGGCCAGTACACGGCCGGTGACGGCCAGAGCCTGATCTTCGGCCTGCAGAACGACCGCGAATGGCACAGCTTCTGCACCCATGTGCTGCAGCAGCCCGCGCTGGCGCAGGACGCGCGCTTTGCCACCAACCTGCAGCGCGTGGCGCACCGCAAGGAACTCGATGCGGTGATCACCTCCGTGCTGGCCCACCTGAGCCGCGAACAGGCCATGCAGCGCCTGGATGCAGGCGGCATCGCCAACGCGCCGCTCAACGGCATGCACGAGGTCTGGAACCATCCGCAATTGCAGGCGCGCCAACGCTGGCGCGAGGTGGCCACGCCCGCCGGCAGCATCCAGGCCCTGCTGCCCCCGGCCACGCTATCGGATGCCGAAGCCGCCATGGGCGCCGTGCCCGCGCTGGGCGAGCACACGCAGGCGCTGTGGGAGGAGTTTGGCGGGCGGTAAACATGGGCAGGGGGGCCAAGGTCCGGCCATGAAAAAAGCGCTCCTTGCAGAGCGCTTTTTGCAGTGTGCCGTTCGGCTGGATCAGACGTCGATATTGCCTGCCCGCAGCGCATTCGTCTCGATGAAGTCCCGGCGCGGCTCCACCTCGTCGCCCATGAGCATGGTGAACACGCGGTCGGCCTCGATGGCGTCGCCGATCTGCACCTGCAGCAGGCTGCGCACGGTGGGGTCCATGGTGGTCTCCCACAGCTGCTCGGGGTTCATTTCGCCCAGGCCCTTGTAGCGCTGGCGGGCCGTGGTGCGTTCGGCCTCGTGCAGCAGCCATTGCATGGCCTGGCGGAAGTCGGTGGCCTTGTCGCTCTTGGCCTTCTCGCCTTCGCCGCGCGTGACCTTGGCGCCTTCGCCCAGCAGGCCGTTGAAGTTCTGGGCTTCGTCGGCCAGTGCGGCGTAGTCGTGGCTGCGCACGAACTCCTGGGTGAGGATGGAGCTCTTGATGTTGCCGTGGTGGTGGCGGCTGATGCGCAGCACGGGCTTTTCGGAGACCGGGTCGATTTCGGCCGTGACCTCGGCGGGCACGCCCGTGGTGGTCAACTCGCGCAGCTTGGCCTCCAGGATGGGGGCGCAGGCCTGTGCCGCCTCGATGCTGTCCAGCGTGATCTGCACGCCGTCGGCGATGGCGCGCAGGGCTTCGGCATCCATGAAGTTGGACAGGCGGTCGATGACGGTCTCGGCGGCCAGGTGCATGTTGGCCAGCTTGGCCAGTTCCTCGCCGTCCAGCGTGCGCGGGTTGGCGCCGCCGGTGCTGACGCTGGCGTTCATCAGCGCGATGCGCAGCAGGTACTGGTTGAGCGCGGGGCCGTCCTTGATGTACAGCTCTTCCTTGCCGTTCTTGACCTTGTACAGCGGCGGCTGGGCGATGTAGATGTGGCCGCGCTCGACCAGGTCCGGCATCTGGCGGTAGAAGAAGGTCAGCAGCAGGGTGCGGATGTGGGCGCCGTCCACGTCCGCGTCGGTCATGATGATGATGCGGTGGTAGCGCAGCTTGTTGGGGTCGAAGTCGTCGCTGCCGCTCTTGCCCGATTCGGCCGTGGCCTTGCCGATGCCGGTGCCCAGGGCCGTGATCAGGGTGACGATTTCGTTGCTGGACAGCAGCTTCTCGTAGCGGGCCTTTTCCACGTTCAGGATCTTGCCGCGCAGCGGCAGGATGGCCTGGAACTTGCGGTCGCGACCTTGCTTGGCGGAGCCGCCGGCGGAGTCACCCTCGACGATGTAGATCTCGCACAGCGCCGGGTCCTTTTCCTGGCAGTCGGCCAGCTTGCCGGGCAGGCCCATGCCGTCGAGCACGCCCTTGCGGCGCGTCATCTCGCGGGCCTTGCGCGCGGCCTCGCGGGCACGCGCGGCATCGACGATCTTGCTGCACAGGATCTTGGCGTCGTTGGGCTTTTCCTCCAGGTAGTCGGTCAGCGCCTTGGCGACGATGTCCTCCACGGGCGCGCGCACTTCGCTGGAGACCAGCTTGTCCTTGGTCTGGCTGCTGAACTTGGGCTCGGGCACCTTCACGGACAGCACGCAGCACAGGCCTTCGCGCATGTCGTCGCCGCTGACCTCGACCTTGGCCTTCTTGGCCAGCTCGTTCTGCTCGATGTACTTGCCGATCACGCGCGTCATGGCGGCGCGCAGGCCCGTCAGGTGGGTGCCGCCGTCGCGCTGCGGGATGTTGTTGGTGAAGCACAGCACCTGCTCGGCGTAGCTGTCGTTCCACTGCATGGCGACTTCGACGCCGATCTCGGTGCCGGGGATGCCGCCGTAGCTTTCCGCAGGACGCGTGCCGTTGGCGTGGAAGGCGGTGGGGTGCAGCACCTTCTTGTTGGCGTTGATGAACTGCACGAAGCCCATGACGCCGCCGGCGCCGGAGAAGTCGTCCTCGCGGCCGTCGCGCTCGTCCTTGAGGCGGATGCGCACGCCGTTGTTCAGGAAGGACAGTTCGCGCAGGCGCTTGGCCAGGATCTCGTAGCGGAACTCATGGTTCTGCGTGAAGATTTCCGTGTCGGGCAGGAAGTGGACCTTGGTGCCGCGCTTGTCGCTCTTGCCGACCACGCGCATGGGCGAGACCTCGACGCCGTCCACGATCTCGATGGGGCGGTTCTGCACTTGGCCGCGCGAGAAATCGATCTCGTAGACTTCGCCGTCGCGGCGCACGCTGAGCTTGAGCCAGATGGACAGTGCGTTCACGCAGGACACGCCCACGCCGTGCAGGCCGCCCGAGACCTTGTAGCTGTTCTGGTTGAACTTGCCGCCCGCGTGCAGTTCGGTGAGGGCGATTTCGGCCGCCGAGCGCTTGGGCTCGTGCTTGTCGTCCATCTTCACGCGCGTGGGGATGCCGCGGCCGTTGTCGATGACGGACAGGGAGCCATCGGCATGGATGGTGACCAGAATGTCGTCGCAGTAGCCGGCCAGGGCTTCGTCGATGGAGTTGTCCACCACTTCGAAGACCAGGTGGTGCAGGCCCGTGCCATCGGAGGTGTCGCCGATGTACATGCCGGGGCGCTTGCGCACGGCCTCCAGGCCTTCGAGGATCTGGATCGCGCCTTCGCCATAGCCGCTGGAGTCTGAGCCTTCGGGGGCAATGGTCTGGTTTTCTGGCTTGTTCTCGTCGGTCATGGAAGGCCCTGGGGTAGTTCCGTCGGAAGCTGTCGCTTCGCTTGAAAATGTTCGATTCGGCCGCTGGCGCGGTGCGTAGGGACGCGCGCTGCGGGCTACGAGTCGGATAGGGTGGTTGCGCGCCTTGCACCGGCTTGTGCCACCGGGCGGCGGGTGCAGGGGCTGCGCAATGTGTCAGGCATCGGGTAGGTGTGGCGCGCGCTCAGATGCGCATCGGCATCACGACGTACTTGAAGCTGTCGTTCTCGGGGATGGTCAGCAGCGCCGAGCTGTTGCCGTCCTGCAGGTCGATCCTGATCATGTCCTGGCCCATGTTGGACAGGGCGTCGATCAGGTAGGTGACGTTGAAGCCGATCTCGATGGTGTCGCCACCGTAGTCGATGTCCAGCTCGTCCATGGCCTCTTCCTGCTCGGCGTTGTTGGAGGCCACGCGCAAGGTGCCGGGTTCCACCGTCAGGCGCACGCCCTTGAACTTGTCGCTGGTCATGATGGCCGTGCGCTGCAGGCTGGCCAGCAGCGGGGCGCGGCCCAGGGTCACGCTGTTGGTGTGGTTGCGCGGGATGACGCGGTTGTAGTCGGGGAACTTGCCCTCGACCAGCTTGGTCACGAACTCCATGCCGCCAAAGGTGAACTTGGCCTGGTTGTTGGCGAACTGCATCTCGATGTGGGGCTGGTTCTCGCCGCCGGCATCCGACAGCAGGCGCTGCAGCTCCAGCACGGTCTTGCGCGGCAGGATCACTTCCTGCTTGGGCACTTCCACGTCCAGCTGGCTGCTTGCAAAGGCCAGGCGGTGGCCGTCGGTGGCCACCAGGGACAGCTGCTTGCCCTCGGCCACGAACAGGATGCCGTTGAGGTAGTAGCGGATGTCCTGCACGGCCATGGCGAAGGAGACCTGGCCCAGCAGGTCCTTGAGCACCTTCTGCGGCACGCTGAAGGAAGGGCCGAAGGCCGCAGCCTCCTGCACCAGCGGGAAGTCCTCGGCCGGCAGGGTCTGCAGCGTGAAGCGGCTCTTGCCGCCCTTGAGCACCATCTTGGCCTGCTGGGTCTCCAGGCTCACGGTCTGGTCGCCGGGCATGGTCTTGAGGATGTCGATCAGCTTGCGCGCGCCCACGGTGGTGGTGAAGTCGCCGGTGTCGCCGCCGAGTTCGGCGGTGGTGCGGATCTGGATTTCCAGGTCGCTGGTGGTCAGCTGCAATGCGTTGCCGGTCTTCTTGATCAGCACGTTGGCCAGGATGGGCAGCGTGTGGCGGCGTTCGACGATGCCGGACACCGATTGCAGGACCGCGAGAACTTTGTCTTGTGTGGCTTTCAGGACGATCATGTCAACCTCTGATTTAAGGATGCGGGTCTCGGTGGGAGCGGCGGCTCACACATGAGCCCCCTCTTGCCGCTCGAATCCCCCATTTTGCCGCGTACGCAGGGCCTGAACGGGGGAGTTTTCATCAACCTTTGAGAGTTTGCTCCAGCACGTGCAGCTGCTGGTTCAGCTCGGTCAGTTGCTGGCGTTCGCCGGCGATCTTGCGCACCGCGTGCAGCACGGTGGTGTGGTCGCGTCCGCCGAACAGCTCGCCGATCTCGGGCAGGCTCTTCTGGGTCAATTCCTTGGCCAGGTACATGGCAATCTGGCGCGGTCGGGCAATGCTGGCCGGGCGCTTCTTGCTGTACATGTCGGCCACCTTGATCTTGTAGTAGTCGGCCACCGTCTTCTGGATGTTTTCCACGCTGATCTGGCGGTTCTGGATGGACAGCAGATCACGCAGGGCCTCGCGGGCCAGCTGGATGGAGACTTCCTTCTGGTTGAAGCGCGAATAGGCCAGGATCTTGCGCAGCGCGCCTTCGAGCTCGCGCACGTTGGAGCGCACGTTCTTGGCCACGAAGAAGGCGACTTCCTCGGGCATCTCGGCGTTCTCGGCGCGGGCCTTGTTGATCAGGATGGCCACGCGCATCTCCAGCTCGGGCGGCTCGATGGCCACCGTCAGCCCGGAGTCGAAGCGCGAGACCAGCCGCTCGTGGATGTTGGCCAGACCCTTGGGATAGGTGTCCGAGGTCATCACGATGTGGCTCTTCTTGGCCAGCAGGGCCTCGAAGGCGTTGAAGAACTCCTCCTGCGTGCGGTCCTTGTTGGCGAAGAACTGCACATCGTCGATCAGCAGCAGATCCAGCGAGTGGTAGCGCTCCTTGAATTCGTCAAAAGTGCGGCGCTGGTAGGCCTTGACCACATCCGAGACGAACTGCTCGGCGTGGATGTAGAGAACTTTCGCGTCGGGCTTGTCGGCCAGCAGCTTGTTGCCCACGGCATGCACCAGGTGGGTCTTGCCCAGGCCCACGCCGCCGTAGATGAACAGCGGGTTGTACAGGTGGCCGGGCGAGCCCGCCACATGCATGGCGGCCGAGCGTGCCATGCGGTTGGCCGTGCCTTCCACCAGGGTTTCAAAGGTCAGCGCGGCGTTCAGGCGCGTACGGAAGACCGGCGCTGCCGCGTCTTCGCCAGTGACCGTGGGCACCGAGGTGACAATGGTTTCCGGTGGGGCCGAGCGCTCGCTGGAAGATGGGCGAACATAAGTACGCACAACGCTTTCCCGTTGAGCGAGCGCTAACTCAAGTGTCACCGGCTGGCCATAGAGCGACTCCAGCATGGCCGAGATGCGGCCTGCATATTGGGCGCGGATCCAGTCGAGCTTGAAGCGGTTGGCCACGTAGACGGTGACTTTGGAGAAGTCTTCGGCGACGTGCGCGGTCAGGGGCTTGATCCAGGTGTTGAACTGCTGCTCAGGCATTTCCTGCCCCAGTTGCTCAACGCAGACTTGCCACAGGCCCTGGCCTGCATCGTTCGTAGGTTCCTCTGTCATTGTCGAAGTCTAGTTGTGGATAGGAGGAACTGTTGCGAGGCTGCCATTGTAGCTTTTGCGGAAGTTATCCACAAAATATCAGGAGCTTGTCCTCTGCCCTGTCGCAAAATGGGCAGGCATCCTTCGGGTTCGAAGGGCATTGCATCAAGTGGGCAACGCTGTGATAATCGCGGGTTTCCCTGAATGTGTTCAGGGTGATATGTCCCGCCCGTCTGCATCGGGTCTGCATGCTGCTGCTGGTTGCCTTGGGCGAAACCTTCCCGGTTCGCGCTCCTGGCCGCACATGGCAAGTGCATCGTGCAGATTTTTGGCAGGTGGCCTGGCGGTTTGCCTTTGTGGCGGCTGCTGGCTGCACTGCGTGTAGCGTGCCGGATACGGGACCGGTGCAAAACTGAACCTTCTCTAGGAACCAACATGAAACGTACTTACCAACCCTCCAAGACCCGTCGCGCCCGCACCCACGGCTTTCTGGTCCGCATGAAGACCAAGGGCGGCCGCGCCGTGATCAACGCTCGCCGCGCCAAGGGCCGCAAGCGTCTGGCCGTCTAAGGCCAGCCATTGCTGGGCGGTTTGCTCGCTGCACTGAACCCCTGAAAGGGGTGCTGGAATGCAACGGCTGAAAACACGTCCGCAGTTTCAGGCCGCCATGGCTGCTGGTACGATTTCGCGTACCGCGCACTTCGCCCTGCACCGTCTCGTTCTGACGGAGCAGGTCGCTGCCATGCCGCCACCGACAGGGCCCGGATCGCAAGATCCGCAGGCCCTGTTCGGCGTTGGCGCGGTGCGCCGGGATGCCTGGCTGGGTGCCATGGTGCCCAAGCGCTGGGCGCGCCGATCGGTGACACGCCACACCATCAAGCGGCAGATCTACGCCGTGGGCGGCGAGCACGAGGCCTTGATGCTCCATGGCGCGCATGTGGTGCGATTGCGCTCGGGCTTTGACCGGCGCCAGTTCGTGAGCGCCACGTCCGATGTGCTCAAGCAGGCGGTTCGTGCCGAGCTGCAGCAGCTGTTCGCCCATGCCGCGAAACGCCTGTCGCAGCCGGCACCCGGGTTGCCTCAGCCAGCGCAGGAGCCGGCCGCTGCCGCTGGCGAGCCTGCCGGAGCCACGCCATGATGCAGCGGCTGCTGATGGCGCTGGTGCGTGGCTATCGGCTGATGCTCAGTCCCTGGCTGGGCTCGGCCTGCCGCTTCACGCCGACCTGCTCTGCCTATTCCCTTGAAGCGCTGGAGCAACACGGCGCTGCGGTAGGCTCCTACCTGACACTGCGCCGACTGGCGCGCTGTCATCCGTGGTGTGACGGGGGGCATGACCCTGTGCCAGAGCACAAGCCCAGGCTGTTCACCAGCCTGACGGCTGCGCCCGAAAACACCCAACCTTCCTCACCTAAGAAGTCTTCATGAACGATATTCGCCGCACCATCCTGTGGGTGATATTTGGCTTTTCGCTGGTCTTGCTATGGGACAAATGGCAAGTGCACAACGGCAAGAAGGCCACTTTCTTCCCCGCGCCGGCCGTGGCCACGGCCCCGGCACCTGAAACGGGCAAGGCGCCCGGCGACGCCAGCGTGCCCTCGGCAGCGACTGCGGCAACGGCCGGTGCCGGCGAAGTGCCTGGCGGCGCTGCCGCGCCCGAGGCTGCTCCGCGCCAGAACGTGACCATCAGCACCGACGTGCTGCGCCTGACCTTCGACAGCCAGGGCGGCACGCTGCGCCATGCCGAGCTGCTCAAGTACGCCGATTCCGCCCACAAGGACAAGCCGGTCGTGCTGTTCGACGAGAGCGTGCACCGTGTGTATCTGGGCCAGTCGGGCCTGATCGGCGGCGGTTTCCCCACGCACAAGACGACCATGACCGCGCTGCCCGGTGCACGCGAGCTCAAGGACGGCGAGGACCAGATGGAGCTTCGCTTCGAGTCACCCGACATGGGCGGCGTGAAGCTGGTCAAGATCTGGACGCTCAAGCGCGGTGCCTACGACATCGGCGTGCGCCATGAAGTGGTGAACACCGGCACGACTGCCGTGAACCCGCAGCTGTACCTGCAGCTGGTGCGCGACGGCAACAAGCCCGAAGGCGAAGAGTCCACCATGTACTCCACCTTCACGGGCCCGGCCGTCTACACCGACGAGAAGAAGTACCAGAAGGTCGAGTTCAAGGACATCGAAAACGGCAAGGCCAGCGTCGAGAAGTCGTCCTCGGGCGGCTACGTGGCCATGGTCCAGCATTACTTCGCCAGCGCCTGGCTGCTGGCCGAAGGCGTGCAGCGCGAGAACTTCCTGCGCAAGGTGGACAGCAACCTCTACGCCGTCGGCATGATCACGCCCGTGGGCACCATCGAGCCCGGCCAGAGCAAGAGCGTGGAAGCGCGCCTGTTTGCCGGACCCCAGATCGAAAAGCGCCTGGAGGCTCTGGCCCCCGGCCTGGAGCTGGTCAAGGACTATGGCTGGCTGACCATCCTGGCCAAGCCGCTGTACTGGCTGCTGGACAAGCTGCACGGTTTCCTGGGCAACTGGGGCTGGTCCATCGTGGCCCTGGTGCTGCTGCTGAAGATCGCCTTCTACTGGCTCAATGCCAAGGCCTACTCCTCGATGGCCAAGATGAAGGCCATCAACCCGCGCATCATGGAAATGCGCGAGCGCCTCAAGGACAAGCCCCAGCAGATGCAGCAGGAGATGATGCGCATCTACCGCGAGGAAAAGGTCAACCCCATGGGCGGCTGCCTGCCCATCATCATCCAGATCCCGGTGTTCATCGCGCTGTACTGGGTGCTGCTGTCCAGCGTGGAAATCCGCAACGCCCCCTGGATCGGCTGGATCACCGACCTGTCGGCCAAGGACCCGCTGTTCATCCTGCCCGTGCTGATGACCCTGTCGTCGCTGCTGCAGACCGCGCTGAACCCCGCTCCGCCGGATCCGATGCAGGCCAAGATGATGTGGATCATGCCCCTGGTCTTCAGCGTGATGTTCTTCTTCTTCCCGGCCGGCCTGGTGCTGTACTGGCTGACGAACAACATCCTGTCCATTGCCCAGCAGTGGATCATCAACACCCGCATGGGCGTGCCGCCGCAGTTCAATCTGCCCAACTTCGGCAAGACCAAGCCTGCCAAGTAAGCCTGCGAAGGCCCTGGCTCCAAAGCCCGCTTCGGCGGGCTTTTTTCATGGGCGGCCTATCATCGGCGGCCTGAAATCCCTTCCCAAGAAAGCTCCATCCATGCTGCCCCGCCACAACGACCCCATTGCCGCCATCGCCACCGCTCCGGGGCGCGGCGCCGTGGGCATCGTGCGCGTCTCCGGCAAGGGGGTGGCGCCGCTGGTGCGGGTGCTGTGCGGGCGCGACCTCAAGCCGCGCGAGGCCACCTACCTGCCGTTGCGCGATGCCGCAGGCGGACCCATAGACCACGGCCTGGCCCTGTTCTTCCCGGCGCCGCACAGCTACACCGGCGAGGACGTGCTGGAGCTGCAGGCCCACGGCGGCCCGGTCGTGCTGCAACTGCTGCTGGCACGCTGCCTGGAGGCGGCGCAAGAGCCTCTCGAAGGCCATCGCAGCGTACTGCCTGGCCTGCGCCTGGCCCAGCCTGGGGAATTCACCGAACGAGCCTTTCTCAACGACAAGATCGATCTGGCCCAGGCCGAAGCCATTGCCGACCTGATCGACGCCAGCACC
Organism: Delftia sp. WSY_22; assembly: GCF_043104185.1. NCBI lineage: Bacteria > Pseudomonadati > Pseudomonadota > Betaproteobacteria > Burkholderiales > Comamonadaceae > Delftia > Delftia sp. WSY_22. Next base: position 69,268 of record NZ_JBICKN010000024.1, on the reverse strand, counting down.
GAGGCCGCCGCGCGCAGCGCGAGCCGCTCGCTGTCGGGAGCCTTCTCCGAGGAGATCCATGGCCTGCGCGATGCGCTGGTGCACCTGCGCATGCTGGTCGAGGCCACGCTGGACTTTCCCGAGGAAGAGATCGACTTCCTGCAAAAGGCCGATGCCAGCGGCCAGCTCGCGCGGCTGCGCGGCAAGCTGGACCAGGTGCTGTCGCGCGCCCACCAGGGTGCGCTGCTGCGCGAAGGCATCAAGGTCGTGATCGCAGGGCAGCCCAATGCGGGCAAGAGCTCGCTGCTCAATGCGCTGGCCGGTGCCGAGCTGGCCATCGTCACGCCCATCGCCGGCACCACGCGCGACAAGGTGCAGCAGACCATCCAGATCGAGGGCGTGCCGCTGCATGTGATCGACACGGCAGGCCTGCGCGAGAGCAGCGACGAGGTCGAGCGCATCGGCATCGCGCGCGCCTGGGACGAGATCGCCGCGGCCGATGCCGTGCTCTTCCTGCACGACCTCACGCGCATGGGCGACAACGACTATCTGGCCGCGGACGCGGCCATCGCCGAAACCCTGGCCCAGAAGCTGCCGGGCCAGGTGCCCGTGATCGATGTCTGGAACAAGACCGATCGCGCCGAGCCGGCCCAGCTGCAGGCGCATGGCGGGCGCGAAGGCAGCGTGGCGCTGTCGGCACGCACCGGCGACGGCCTGGATGCGCTGCGCCGGCGCCTGCTGGATGTGGCCGGATGGCAGTCCGCCCCCGAAGGCCTGTACCTGGCGCGCGCACGCCATGTGGAGGCGCTGCAGGCCGTGGCCGCGCACCTGGAAGAGGCCGAGCTGCAGCTGGCGGCCCAGGCCGCCCATCTGGACCTGCTGGCCGAGGAACTGCGCCTGGCCCAGGTCTCGCTGAACTCCATCACCGGGGAATTCAGCTCGGATGACCTGCTGGGTGTGATCTTCTCGAGCTTTTGCATTGGCAAGTGACAGAGGGGATGCGGGCTGAGCGCGGCATGCCCAGCACGGCTGATGGGATGGCGGCAATATTTATCTTTTGCTACAAAATTTGCCGTCGAAAACCCACGCGCCGGCATTGGCGTGCCCGCTGCCGTCGCTTAGCATGCGGCGTGCCGCAGCGGCCCTTGCCGCTGCCTGTCGCCGGGTGCCGTCCCGGAGCGGGTACGCGGCCCACTTCGAACCGGATCCGCCATGTCTTCTTCCTCCCACAATGATTTGCGGCCCTTGGCCCAGGCCATGTCGTCGGCCGTGGCTGTCGACGGTGTGCAGAACGCGCTGACCTCGGAGCAGTGGGATCTGCTGGCACCTTACCTGGTGCCCGTCACTCTGGCCGCGGGCGAGCTGCTGTTTGCCGAAGGTTCGCTGGACCGCAATCTGTACTTCGTGGAGTCCGGCAGCCTCAGCGTGCACTACCAGGATGCCAAGGAGCGCATCCGCCTGGCCATCGTCGGTCCGGGCTCCATCCTGGGCGAGGGCGCCTTCTTTGCGCACCGCGCGCGCCACGCCACCGTGCAGGCTGCCGCGCCGGGGCGCCTGTGGTGCCTGACGGCCATGCGCTTCGCCGAACTCAGCAACCGCCAGCCCGGGGTGGCGCTGGCCCTGGTCATGGCCGCCGGCCAGGTCCTGGCGCGACGCGCGGTGGACAGCCGCCGCCGGGTGGCGAGCACCTGAGCCGCACCTGAACGGCACTTGGGCGAAGGCTCTCCGGGGGCCGGGTGGGATTACAGACCGGGCTTTGCTCTGCGACAAATTGATACAGCGGTTTTTGCAACACCTGTGCTCAAAATGTCGCCAAGTTGCAGGCACAATGCCGCGAGTTTGTGACTATTCGTGACAATGAGAGCCCCCATGTCTGTGTTCAACTGGTTTTCCCGCAAGCCTTTGCCCGAACAGGGCCGTGGTTCGCCTGGAAACGATGGCCAGGCCAACCCCGCGGCACGCCGTGATGCCGTCGCGGCCGGGCGCCGCAGCGAGCGGTCCGAGCGCCGTGAGCAGCTCTACGGCGTGGTGCGCGATGTCATGGTGCGTGCCGGGGTGTTGTCGGCCAGCTACAAGTTCAAGGTGCTCTCGCTGGACAGCGTGGGCCAGCGCTTCGTGGTGATGATGGACTTGGCACGGGCCTATGCCAGCGAAACCGCTCGGCTCAGCGAGATCGAGGCCATGCTGGCCCAGGCGGCCAAGGCCCGCATGGGCGCGGTCGTGACAGCCGTGTACTGGCGGGTCAGCGACCAGAACGCTGCCGCCCAGGCCCAGGTGCATTCCGTGGCCGTGCGCACACCGCGTCCCGTCCAGCCCGTGGCCGTCCCCGCCGTGGCTGCGATGGAGGCCGTGGCGCCCCAGCGCCGCAGGCAGGACACGGCGCCGTTCGAGCCCATAGACGACCAGGAAATGGCCGCCTTCAAGATGGCCGTGGCGGCCATGCCCGCTGCAGCCCGTGGTGCGGGCTCTGCAGCTGCGGCGCCCGCCGGCGTGCGCCGCTCGGGCCCCTTGCTCGGGCCAGGCGCAGGCGAACGCGGCGCGGACTTTCACCACAGCACGCTGGACCATCTGGACCTGGGTGTCACCCAGTACGGCGAACTGCGCTGACCGGGCGCCGGCCTGATTCAGTGGCCGGCGAAATCCACCAGCGTGAACAGCGGCAGGCCGCCATCGCGCAGCAGGGTGGAGCCGCCCAGTTCGGGCAGATCCACGATGGCCGCGCCCTCGATCACCGTGGCGCCCAGCTTTTCCAGCAATCTCTTGCCGGCCATCATGGTGCCGCCGGTGGCGATCAGGTCGTCGATCAGCAGTACGCGATCGCCGGTCTTGACGGCATCTGTGTGCAGCTCCACCGTGGCGCTGCCGTATTCGAGCTCATAGGTTTCCTCCACCGTGGTGAACGGCAGCTTGCCCTTCTTGCGGATGGGCACAAAGCCAACGCCCAGCTCGTGGGCCACCACGGCACCCAGGATGAAGCCGCGTGCATCGAGCCCTGCCACCACGTCGGGGCGCATGCCGCGCTGCATGTAGCGGTGCACGAAGGCGTCGGTCATCACGCGAAAGACCTGGGGGTCCTGCAGCAGCGGCGTGATGTCGCGGAACTGCACGCCGGGCGCCGGCCAGTCGGGCACGGTGCGTATGTGCGATCGCAGGTAGTCGTTGACGCTGAGGGTGGTGTGCATGGCGCTGGATCGGGGGCTGGAAAGAACGGGCCAGTGTACCCAGACGCCCGATGGGGGCCGCCGCCGCCGGGTAGCCAGACCGCCTAAAATCTTCCAGATGAATTCTGATGCTGCCACCTTGAATGCGCTGGATACGTCCAGGGTCCTGCGCCTGGCCCGCGACACCCTGGGCATCGAGGCCGATGCCCTTCTTGCCATGTCGCAGCGCCTGGATGGCGTGTTCGGTGAAGTGGTGCAGCGCATCCTGAGCCTGTCCGGCCGCGTCGTCGTGATGGGCATGGGCAAGAGTGGCCATGTCGGGCGCAAGGTGGCGGCCACCCTGGCATCCACGGGCACTCCCGCCTTCTTCGTGCATCCGGGCGAGGCCAGCCATGGCGACCTGGGCATGGTGACCGGCATCGATCTGGTACTGGCGCTGTCCAACAGCGGCGAGGCCGATGAACTCACCGTGCTGCTGCCTGCCATCAAGCGCCAGGGCATACCCCTGGTGGCCATGACCGGCGGCGCGCAGTCCACGCTGGCCCGCCATGCCGACTGGGTGCTGGACACCCGTGTGGAGCGCGAGGCCTGCCCTTTGAACCTGGCACCCACGGCCAGCACCACCGCGCAGATGGCCATGGGCGACGCCCTTGCCGTGGCACTGCTCGATGCACGCGGCTTTGGCGCGGAGGACTTTGCGCGCTCCCATCCGGGCGGCGCGCTGGGCCGCAAGCTGCTGACCCATGTGCGCGATGTCATGCGCAGCGGCAAAGAGCTGCCCAAGGTCGGGGCCGATGCCAGCTTTGTCGAGTTGATGCGCGAGATGAGCGCCAAGGGCCTGGGCTGCTCGGCCATCGTCGATGCGGCAGGCGTGCTGCAAGGCATCTTCACCGACGGAGACCTGCGCCGCCGTGTCGAGGCCGGCACCGACCTGCGCGCGCTGCAGGCCGGCGATGTCATGCACAAGGGCCCCCGCACCATCGCCGAAGACGCGCTGGCCGTCGACGCCGCCAGCATGATGGAGGAGCACGGCATCACCGCCGTGCTGGTGGCCGATGCGCAGCACCAGCTGCGCGGCGTGGTCCATATCCGCGACCTGATGCGCGCCAAGGTAATCTGATGGCACGCGCTCCCTTGACGCCCGTGCAGAACTGGGACGCACCGCTGCTGCTGCTGGCGCAGGACGTGCGGGTGGCATTCTTCGATGTCGATGGCGTGCTGACCGATGGCGGCCTGCTGTTCTCTGGCGAAGGCGAAGTGCTCAAGCGCTTCAACACGCTGGACGGCCATGGTCTGAAACTGCTGCAAAAGGCTGGCATCACGCCCGCCGTGGTGACGGGCCGCGATTCGCCCGCGCTTCGCCTGCGGCTGAGCAATCTGGGCGTCACGCATGCGCGCTTTGGCACGGAAGACAAGGTGCCTGCCGCCGAGGCCATCCTGAAGGAGCTGGGCCTGCAATGGCACCAGGCGGCAGCCATGGGCGACGACTGGCCGGACCTGCCCGTGATGCGGCGCTCCGCCTTCGCCTGCGCACCGGCCAACGCCCATGACGAAGTGCTGGCCGTGGCCGATTGGGTCACGCCGCGCAGCGGCGGTGAAGGAGCGGTGCGCCAGCTGTGCGACCTGCTGCTGGCCGCGCGTGGCGCCTATGCCGGGCTGCTGGCGGAATACGCATCATGACCCAGGCCTGGCGCCGCGTCGGTGACCGGCTTTCCCTGTACCTGCCCGTGCTGCTGATGGGCCTGCTGGCGCTGGGCACCTGGTGGCTGGTGCGCAATGCGCCGCAGCCCCTGGCCAGCGGCACCGAAAAGGCCGTGGCGCACGAGCCCGACTATTTCATGAAGGATTTCTCGATCAAGAGCTTCGATGCCACGGGGCGTCTGAAGAGCCAGATCGAGGGCAGCATGGGCCGCCACTATCCCGATACCGACACGCTTGAAATCGACAACGTCCGCATGTTCGCGGTCTCGCCCGAAGGCCGCATCACGCGCGGCAGTGCGAACCGGGCGCTGAGCAATGCCGATGGTTCCGAGGTGCAGATGTTCGGCAATGCCATCGTCACGCGCGAGCCATTTGTGACAGCAGGTAAACAGCCGCAGCCGCAGTTGCAATTCCAGGGCGAATTCCTGCACGCCTGGCCCAACGAGGAGCGCGTGAGTTCCAACCAGCCCGTGGTGCTGACCCGTGGCAAGGACCGCTTCACGGCCGATAGCATGCAGTACAGCAACCTGGATCTGGTCATGAAACTGCAGGGCCGCGTGCGCGGCACCCTGCAGCCTTCCAGGACCAAGTAAGGCACCAGCGCAAGCGCAGGCATGCCGATGGAGAACAAGCCATGACGACATCCTCGCGCAGCCCGGCACCCCTGGCCTTCATCACCGGCGCATCCAGCGGCATAGGCCAGGCCCTGGCCTGGCACGCCTACCAGCAAGGCTGGTCGCTGGCGCTGGTGGCTCGGCGCGGCGACGTGATGGCGCAATGGGCTGCGCAACAGGGCCTGGACTCCTCGCGTTTCGCCCTCTACGAGGCTGATGTGGGCGTGCCTGACAGCATCATCGCCGCCGCCCGGCGCTGCGAGCAGCAGCAGGGCCTGCCCGATGTCGTGATCGCCAATGCTGGCGTCAGCTGGGGCGTGGACACCTCGATGCGCGAGGACATCGACACCATGCAGCAGGTGCTGGCCGTCAACACGATGGGGGTTGTGGCCAGCTTCCACCCCTTCATCGCACCCATGGTGCAGCGTGGAAGCGGGCAACTGGTCGGAATTTCCAGTGTGGCCGGGCTGCGCGGCCTGCCAGGACACGGCGCTTATTGCGCCAGCAAGGCTGCAGTCATTGCCTATTGCGAAAGCCTTCGCGGTGAATTGCGCAGTAGTGGCGTAAAAGTCACGACATTGCTTCCTGGCTATGTGGATACACCCCTCACGCGTGGTAACCGCTATGGCATGCCATTCCTATTGGAGCCGCAGGAGTTTTCCGCAAGGGCCTGGCGTGCCATTGAAGATCGCCGTAGTCTGGTCATCATTCCATGGCAAATGGCCTGGGTGGGGCGGTTGATGAAAATTCTCCCCAACGCGATATTCGACAGGCTGCTTGTAGGACGGAAGCGCAAACATCGGCATTTGGAAAATCCCTGATGCCCATTGCCGTTCGGAATATGCTCATGCACGCATCTTGTGCGTAAAAAAGGCTCCATGAAGGAGCCTTTTTGATTCGGGGTAACACTGAGAACCGTGGATCTCATTCCCCGTTGTTATTGTTGTTTCCCCAGCCGCCGCCACGGCCGCCATTGCGGGGGCCGGAGCCATAAGGGCTGCGGAATCCGCCGTCGCCACGACCGCCGTAGCCGCCGCCACCGCCGCCGTCGCCACGGCCATAGCCGCCACGGTCGCCACCGTCACCGCGTCCGTAGCCACCGCCATCACCGCGGCCACCGCCACCGTAACCGCCGCCGCCACCATCGCCACGGCCATAGCCGCCGCCACCGCCGCCAAAGCCGCCCGAACGCGGGGGGCGAGGCTCCATGGGACGTGCTTCGTTCACCACGAGGCTGCGTCCGCCCAATGGCTGGCCATTCATGCCCTGAACGGCAGCCTGAGCCTCGGCATCACTGCCCATCTCGACAAACCCGAATCCCTTGGAACGGCCTGTGTCGCGCTCCATCATGACCCGGGCGCTGGTGACAGCGCCGAACTGGCTGAATGCCTGCTCCAAGTCGTTGTCACGCACACCATAGGGAAGGTTGCCGACGTAAAGCTTATTGCCCATCAAAAACTCCTCAACTCCTCAATGCTCACTGGTTTGCGCTCGGCTTCAGGACGCACAGACATCAGGTTCCTTGTATACAAGAGCCTGGCCAACCTTCCTAAACACATAGCGTTCGAACGGGTCTGCCCGAAACTAAATTATGAAGCACAAAAATCAAAAAGATAAATGCTCGAAAACACAAGCTGATAACGTTTGGCAACAAAAAAGGGGCCCGGAGGGCCCCTTTTTTTGCTAACGCATGCTCTAAGCGAGAGCTTAGTAGCTGTTGCGACGGCCACCGCCGTAGCCGCCGTCGCGGTTGCCACCGCCGAAGCCGCCACCGCCGCCACCACCGAAGCCGCCGCCGAAGCCGCCGCTACGGGGAGCGCGGGGCTCCATCGGGCGGGCTTCGTTGACCACCAGGTCACGGCCGCCGCGGTTTTGGCCGTGCAGGCCTTGGATAGCAGCTTGTGCTTCGGCATCGCTGCCCATTTCGACGAAGCCGAAACCCTTGGAACGGCCGGTGTCGCGCTCCATCATTACCTTGGCGCTGTTAACGGCGCCGAATTCGCTGAAGGCTTGCTCCAGATCGCTGTCACGGAAGGTGTACGGCAGGTTGCCGACGTAAAGCTTGTTGCCCATGGAGGACTCCTGAAAAAACTGGAAAACGCGATGGAGCCCTAGGGAGTCAACACGGGATGACAACGTTAGAGACGCAAACGCACTAGCACTCATTGAGCCGAAGCCCGAACGAAAGCTCGCCCATTATGTGGCAGAAGTTTTCGCACGTTATTACTGTTTCGCAAAAATTCGTCGTGCCCGCCACAGAATGCCCCTGGGAGTTACCCTGAAATTGCGGCAGCGCATAAGCAAGTGCCTTGGCGGCAGTGGGGGCCGGCATGCAGATCCGAGGGCTGCTATGATCGCCGGCTCAGTCTTTGGGGAGTAGATCGTTCGGCTCAGCAGCCGGATGCATGCGTCAACAAACTTGGGCCTTCGCTGGCCTATGGCGTATGCGGCGCGCAGTGCAATGCTGCGTGTGACCGATCGAGACCATTGGCCGCGCACCGATCCAAAGGCCGGAGTCGGAGCGTGGTCAATGCGTGCTCTATCCGGCCGGATAAATCCCCACACCATGGAAGCCTTCCTGATTTCAACCTCCGTCGTCGCGCTTGCCGAGATGGGGGACAAGACCCAGCTGCTGTCGCTGGTGCTCGCCGCGCGTTTTCGCAAACCCTGGCCCATCGTTGCGGGCATTTTCGTGGCCACCCTGGTCAACCATGCGCTGGCCGGTGCCGTGGGCGCCTGGATCACCAGCTATCTTGGCGAGAACGCCATGCGCTGGATTCTTGGCCTGTCCTTCATCGCCATGGCGGTCTGGATGCTGATCCCCGACAAGCTCGACGAGGACGAGGTGTCCGGACACTCGCGCTGGGGCGTCTTCGGCACGACGCTGGTGGCCTTCTTTCTGGCCGAGATGGGCGACAAGACGCAGATTGCCACCGTGATGCTGGCGGCCAAGTACAACGCCTACCTGTGGGTGGTGGCGGGCACCACGCTGGGCATGATGCTGGCCAACGCTCCCGTGGTGTGGCTGGGCGACAAGCTGGTCAAGCGCGTGCCCATCCGGCTGGTGCATGTGATCTCGGCCGTGATCTTCCTGGTGCTGGGCGTGCTGGCCCTGTTCCTTCCGGGGGCAGGCGTTTTGGCATAATGATTCTTCATGCGCCGATTTGCTTCTGCTTGCGGGCGCTTTATAAATCCAGCTAAAGACGACACCAGAGAACCCGGCCTCGTTTTTAGCGATGCCGGGTTTTTTCATGTCCTTCATCGCCACACCACAATCCATGCACTTCGACGAGCCGCTGCCGCTGCAGGGCGGCGGCTCGATCCGTGACTACGACCTCGCCTACGAGACCTACGGGCAGCTCAACGCCGACCGCAGCAATGCCGTGCTGGTCTGCCATGCGCTCAACGCCTCCCACCATGTGGCGGGCGTGTACGAGGGCCAGCCCAAGAGCGAGGGCTGGTGGGACAACATGATCGGCCCCGGCAAGCCCGTGGACACGAACCGGTTCTTCGTGATCGGCGTGAACAACCTGGGCTCGTGCTTTGGCTCCACGGGCCCCATGCACGCGCATCCGGACACCGGCAGGATCTATGGCGCCGACTTTCCCGTGGTCACCGTGGAGGATTGGGTGGACGCCCAGGCCCGGCTGCTGGACCGGCTGGGCATAGCGCAGCTGGCCGCGGTGCTGGGCGGCAGCCTGGGCGGCATGCAGGCGCTGTCCTGGTCACTGCGCCATCCGGACCGCATGCGCCATGCCGTGGTCGTGGCCAGCGCGCCCAACCTCAATGCGGAGAACATCGCCTTCAACGAGGTGGCGCGGCGTGCCATCGTCACCGATCCGGATTTCCATGGAGGGCATTTCTACGAGCATGGCGTGGTGCCGGCGCGCGGCCTGCGCATCGCCCGCATGATCGGCCACATCACCTACCTGAGCGACGACGTGATGAACCAGAAGTTCGGCCGCCAGCTGAGGGAGGGCCTGGACCTGAAGTACAGCACGCAGGACGTGGAGTTCCAGATCGAGAGCTACCTGCGCTACCAGGGCGAGAAGTTCAGCAGCTACTTCGACGCCAATACCTACCTGCTGATCACGCGCGCGCTCGACTACTTCGACCCGGCGCGCACGCATGGCGGCGACCTGACCCAGGCGCTGTCGGTGGCCAAGGCCGGCTTTTTGCTGGTCAGCTTCACCACCGACTGGCGCTTCGCGCCCGCACGCAGCCGCGAGATCGTGAAGTCGCTGCTGGAGAACAACCGCGACGTCAGCTATGCCGAGATCGACGCGCCCCACGGCCATGACGCCTTTCTGCTCGACGACCCCCGCTACATGAACGTGATGCGCTCCTACTTCGACGGCATCGCCCAGGAAACCACGACAGCCGCCAAGGAGGCCGCATGACCGAGCTGAACACCATGCAGGCGATTGCGCGCCTGATCCCCAAGGGCTCGCGCGTGCTCGACCTGGGCTGCGGCGATGGCGCCCTGCTGTCGCACCTTCAGCGCGAGCGTGGCTGCACCGGCTACGGCGTGGAGCTGGATGACGCCAACGTGCTGGCCTGCGTGCGCCGGGGCGTGAACGTGCTGCAGCTGAATCTGGAGGACGGCCTGGCCATCTTCCAGGACAACAGCTTCGACGTGGTGCTGCAGATCGATACGCTGCAGCATCTGCGCAATGCCGAGACCATGCTGCAGGAGACGGCGCGCATAGGCCGCGCGGGCATCGTCGCCTTCCCCAACTTCGCGCACTGGCCCAACCGCCTGTCCGTGCTGCGCGGGCGCATGCCGGTGACGCGGCGCCTGCCCTACCAGTGGTATGACACGCCCAACATCCGCGTGGGCACCTACAAGGACTTCGAGGTGCTGGCCACCCGGAACCGGCTGCGCATACTGGACTCCTTCGGCCTGCAGGATGGCCGCAGCGTGCGTACCCTGCCCAATCTCATGGCGGGCACGGCGGTCTTCCATTTCGAGCACGCCTGAGCGCAGGCGGGCCATGCCCGTGTCATCCCCGGCGCGCACAATCGGATGCCCCGAGACCCCGGAGACAGACATGGACAACCTCCCACGCCGCCGCGCGCTGGCCCTGGCCGGCGCGGCCGCCGGCCTGCTGGTGGCCGGCTGCGCCGCACCGCAGGCGCCCGCCCGAAGCGATGCCGCTGCCGACTGGCCGCCCCGGCCCGCGCTGATCGCCCATCGCGGCGCATCGGCGCTGCGGCCAGAGCACACGCTGGAGGCATACCGCGAGGCCATACGCGCGGGCGCCGACTTCATCGAGCCCGACCTGGTCATCACGCGCGATGGCGTGCTGGTGGCGCGGCATGAGAACGCCATCGCCATCCTCGCGGCCGACGGCAGCCTCAAGGAGGCCACGACCAATGTGGCCGACCGCCCCGAGTTCGCGGCGCGCAAGACCACCAAAACCATCGACGGGCAGGCGATCACGGGCTGGTTCGTGGAGGATTTCACGCTGGCCGAGCTGAAGACGCTGCGTGCGCGCGAACGCATCCCGGCGATCCGCCCGGCGAATGTGCAGTTCAATGACCGTTTCGAGGTGCCCACGCTGCAGGAGGTCATCGACCTGGCCCGAGCCGAGAGCGCACGCTCGAGCCGCACCATCGGCATCTATCCCGAGACCAAGCACCCGAGCTACTTCCAGTCCATCGGCCTGCCGCTGGAGCCCGCGCTGCTCAAGCTGCTCGCGGACAACGGCTGGAACCATGCGCAGGCGCCGGTGTTCGTGCAGTCCTTCGAGGTCGAGAACCTGCGCTGGATCCGTGCGCGCAGCAGCCTGCGCCTGGTGCAATTGCTGGCGCCCAAGGGCAAGCCCTATGACAGCGTGGCACGCGGCACGGGCCCCGGCTATGCCGACATGGTCACGCCCGCAGGCCTGGCCGAGATTGCGCGCTACGCCAACGGCATAGGGCCGAGCAAAAGCATGGTGATCCCCGTGGTGCAGGGTGCGAATGCCGCGCCCACTGCGCTGGTGGCCGATGCCCATCGCGCGGGGCTGCTGGTCCATCCCTGGACGCTGCGGCCCGAGAACGCCTTCCTTCCCCTGAGCCTGAAATCTCCGCCCGCACAGGACGGCGCCCGGCGTGGCAATGCGCGCGCCGACATGGACGATTTCCTGCGCACGGGCATCGATGGCATCTTCACCGACGACCCGTCGGTGGGGCGAGCCGCCATTGACGCATTGCTCAAGTCGCGGCCTTGACCGGACGTGCTGCCGTGCGCCGGCCCGCTGCCTGCGCCTGCTCCAGCCACTGCTGGCGGCGTGCGGCATCGGCGCCGAGCACGGGTCCGAAACTGTGTATGCGCACGGGCCGGATGCCGCTGAACTCCAGGATGGCACGGCGCATCTGGTGATGGCCCGGCATGTGCGCCAGCCAGCGGTAGTACCAGGGCGGGGAATCCATGCTCACCAGCAGATCGGCGGTGCGGCCGGCCAGCAGCCGGTCCCACAGCATCGAGCCCTTGCGGTACTTGAAGGCGAAGCCCGGCAGAAAGATGCGGTCGATGAAGCCCTTGAGCAAGGCCGGCAGGCCGCCCCACCAGGTCGGATAGACCCAGGCCAGGTGGCTGGCCCACAGGATGTCGGCCTGGGCCTGCTGCAGGTCAGGCTCCAGGGGCTGATCCTGGCGATAGCCGGCGCGCAGCAGCGGGTCGAATTCCAGTTCGCCCAGGCGCAGCGTGCGCACTTGGGCACCGCTGTCGCGTGCGCCCTGGGCGTAGGCATCGGCCAGGCCGGCGCACAGGCTGCCGGCCGACGGGTGGCCGAGGATGATCAGGATGCGCTGGGGATGATGGGGGTGCGTGGTGCTTGGAGACATGGCGGCCATGTTCGCCTTGCCCCAAGGGGCAGGGTCAAGACCCTGGATCAAGCCATGGCGGTCTCGCAGGCGCGTTCTCTGGAATCCGTCGGCTCCAGGCGGCATTCGAGCAGCTCACGCTCCAGTGCGGCCAGCTGCGTCTGCAGTCCCTGAAGGTGCTGCATCTGCGCCTGCACCTGCTCGCGGCGGCCGCGCAGCAGCCGGGCCAGCGCGTCCCAGCTGTCGGCGTGGTCCAGGCGCTGCAGGCCATGCAGCTCGTCGAGCCGAAAGCCCAGCCCCAGCGCCTGGCGGATGCGCTGCACCAGCACCAGATCCTGCTGTCCATACACGCGGTAGCTGCCTGCCCGCGCCACGGCACCGAGCAGGCCCCGTGATTCATAGAGCCTGACGGCCTTGGGCGAGCAGCCGGCGCGTCGGGCGAGTTCTCCGATATACATGGGGCGTGATCGTAGTCGCTGGCGCCGGGCTCTCATGGTCTGCATGGCGTTGGCGCACAATGACCGGATCGCGGCGCTGGCTTCGCTCGAACGGTGCGCCCATCCCTGACACGAGGACCCACCATGAATGCACGCACTCCTTCACAACTGCTGCAGCCCGCAGCCGCGCTGGACCGGATCAGCCGCTCCTGGGACGAGCGCATCGTCCCGGCGCTGACCGAGTACATCGCCATTCCCGCCAAGTCGCCCATGTTCGCGCCCGACTGGGAGCAGCAGGGCCACCTGGAGACCGTGCTGCGCAATGCGGCCGACTGGGTGCAGGCGCAGAAGGTGGCGGGCCTGACGCTGGAGATCGTGCGCCAGCCGGGCCGCACGCCGGTGCTGTTCTTCGAGGTGGAAGGCACGCAGGACAAGGCGGCCTCCAGCCCCACGGTGCTGATGTACGGCCATCTGGACAAGCAGCCCGAGTTCGACGGCTGGCGCAGCGATCTGGGTCCGTGGACGCCCAAGTACGAGAACGGAAAGCTGTACGGGCGCGGCGGTGCCGATGATGGCTATGCGGTCTACGCCAGCATTGCCGCCGTGCAGGAGCTCAAGCGCCAGGGCGTGCCGCACCCGCGCATCCTGGGCCTGATCGAGACCTGCGAGGAAAGCGGCTCGCGCGACCTGTTGCCCTATGTCGATGCCCTGCGTCCGCGCCTGGGCGATGTGGGCCTGGTGATCTGCCTGGACAGCGGCGCCGGCAACTACGACCAGCTGTGGCTGACCACCAGCCTGCGCGGCATGGCCAGCGGCACGCTGAAGGTGGAGATCCTCACGGAGGGCGTGCACTCGGGCGATGCCTCGGGCGTCGTGCCGTCGTCCTTCCGCATCCTGCGCCAGGTGCTGGACCGTCTGGAGGACAGCAAGACCGGGCGCCTGCTGCCCGCCAGCTTCCACTGCGAGGTCCCGGCCGACCGCATGGCCCAGATGCGCGCCACGGCGGCCATCCTCGGCGAGGAGACCTATGCGCGCTTTCCCTGGGCGCACTACGACTGCGGCGGCTCCACGCTGTTTGCCCTGCCCACCACCACCGACCCGGTGCAGGCGCTGGTCAAGCGCACCTGGGAGCCCACGCTGAGTGTCACAGGCGCAGAGGGCCTGCCCGCGCTGCAGGATGCCGGCAACGTGCTGCGGCCCTACACGGCCTTCAAGCTCAGCCTGCGCCTGCCGCCCCTGGTCGATGCCGCCGCCTGCGTGCAGGAGATGAAGGCGCTGCTGGAGGACAACGCGCCCTACCAGGCCCGTGTGACCTGGCAAGGGCTGTCGGGTGCCAGCGGCTGGAATGCGCCAGCCATGGACGGCTGGTTCGAGGACGCGCTCAACGCCGCCAGCCAGGCGCATTTCGGCGCCTCCTGCGGCTACATCGGGCAGGGCGGCACGATTCCGCTGATGAACATGCTCAGCCAGGGCTTTCCCAAGGCCCAGATGATGGTCTGCGGCGTGCTCGGCCCCAAGAGCAACGCCCACGGCCCCAATGAATTCCTGCACGTGCCCTATGCCAAGAAGCTCACGGCCGCCGTGGCCCAGGTGATCGCCGCCATGGCCGTGACGCAGGCAGCTTCCGAAGCCGGTGCCGGCACTGCCGGCGTGGCGTGATGGCAGCGTCTGCCCCCGCACCCGTTCCTGCATCTGCCTCGCAAGGCCAGGTCACGCGCCTTGCGTCCAGCGACGGCGCCGAGCTGTCACTGTGCGATTGGCCTGCCGGCGAGGGCCCGGCGCGCGCCACCGTGCTGCTGGTGCACGGCCTGGGCGAGCACATCGGCCGCTATGCGGCGCTGGCCCAGCGGCTCAATGCCTGGGGCTATGCCGTACGCGGCTACGACCAATATGGCCACGGACGCTCGGCAGGGCCGCGCGGTGGCCTGACGGGCGACAACCGGCTTCTGGACGACCTGGCGGCCGTGGTGGATGACACGCGCGCCCGGCAACCGGCCGGCCAGCCGCTGGTGCTGTTGGGCCACAGCCTGGGCGGCCTGGTGGCGGCGCTGTTCGTAGCCCGGGCCATCCGGCCTGTCGATGCGCTGGTGCTGTCCTCGCCAGCCCTCGATGTGGGCCTGTCGCCGATCCAGAAATTGCTCGTTGGCACGCTGCCGCGCCTGCTGCCCGATCTGCGCGTGTCCAACGGCCTGCAGATTCCGTATCTCTCGCATGACGTGGCGGTCTGCGATGCCTACCGCGCCGATCCGCTGTGCCACGACCGCATCAGCGCACGGCTGGCGCGCTTTCTGGCGCAGGGCGGCCCGCAGGTGCTGGCCCGTGCGGGCAGCTGGCGTGTGCCCAGCCTGTTGCTGTGGGCAGGGGACGACAGGCTGGTGGCGCCGGCCGGCAGCCAGGCCTTTTCCGACCGTGCGCCGCCGGCCGTGGTGCAGGCGCAGTGCTTTGACGGCGCCTACCACGAGCTGTTCAACGAAAGCGATGCCTTCGCCGCGCCCGTGTTCACCAGGCTGCGGCAGTGGCTGGGCCGGTTCAGTCCAGCGTGAGCGCCGCCAGCGCGGCCAAGGGCGCGGTTTCCGCGCGCAGAACGCGTGGACCCAGCGTGACGGGCACGAAACCCTGGGCGCGGGCCAGGGCCTCTTCGGCCGGAGAGAGGCCCCCTTCGGGGCCCGATAGAAAGACCACGGGCGCATCCTCGGCCGTGGCGTCCACGATCTCGCCCAGCGGCCGGGTTCCCTCGCCCAGCGACAGCAGCAGCCGCAGCGTGCCGGGCGGCAGCTGTTTCGCGCCGCCCTCCAGCCAGTCTTGCAGGTCGGTGGGCGCATGCAGCGGCGGCACGCGGTTGCGTGTGCACTGCTCGCAGGCCGACACGGCCACGGCCTGCCAGTGCGCCAGCTTTTTCTCGGCGCGCTCGCCCTTGAGCTTGAGCACGCTGCGCTCGGCCACCAGCGGTGTGATGCTGGCGGCGCCCAGCTCGGCGGCCTTCTCCACCAGCCAGTCCATGCGTTCGTTGGCCGTGATGCCTGCCAGCAGGTGCACGGGGCGCAGCGGTTCGCGTTCCACGGCGTGGTGCGCGCCTATGCGCACGGCCACGTCGCTGCGGCCCATGCGCAGCACGGTGGCCTCGAACTCGCCGCCGCTGAAGCCTTCGCCGGCACGGCCCTGAAAGAGGGTGATGCCGTCGCCGGGCTGCAGGCGCAGCACCTGCACATGGCGGGCCGCGCCGGGCGGCAGTTCGATGTCGTCGCCGCTGCGCAGCGCGATGGGGCAGTGAAAGCGTGGCATGGCGTACCTGTCCTCAAACGCGCCCGTAGGCCCAGCCCACCTGGGGCTGAATGTTCTCGATCTGGTCCACCAGGCGCAGCAGCGGCGTCAGTTCGCGGTAGCGGCTGCAGGTGGCGCGGATGTAGTGGATGAAGCGCGGCGTATCCGCCAGGTAGCGGGGCTTGCCGTCTCGCAGTGTCAGCCGTGCAAAGATGCCGGCCACCTTGAGGTGGCGCTGCAGCCCCATCCATTCCACGCCACGGTAGAACTCGCCGAAATCGTCGCCCCAGCCGCTTTGGCTGCGCGCGCCCACCAATCCCGACTTGCGTGCCTTTTCCCAGTAACGCACGGTAATGTCGATGACAAAGTCCTCTTCCCAGCTGATGAAGGCATCGCGCAGCAGGCTGGCGATGTCATAGGTCACCGGGCCGTAGACCGCATCCTGGAAGTCCAGCACGCCCAGCGGGCCGCTGGCGGTCACGGGCTGCATGAGATTGCGCGTCATGAAGTCGCGGTGCACGAAGACGCTGGGTGCCGCCAGGTTGTGGGCCACGATCTGGTCGAAGGCCTTGGCCAGCGTGGCCTGCTGCCTGTCGTCGAGCACGGTCTCGCGGTGGCGCGCGATGTACCAGTCGGGGAACAGCTGCAGTTCGCGGCGCAGCAGGGCGTCGTCATAGGCGGGCAGCACGTCGGGGCGCGAGGCGGTCTGCCAGGCCAGCAGCACCTCCAGCGCCGAGCGGTACCAGGCTTCCGCGTCCTGGGGCTTTTCCGGGTCCAGCGCCTCGATGACGGTGTGGCCGCCCAGGTCGGACAGCAGCATGAAGCCGTGCACGGCGTCCCAGTCCAGGATCTGCGGCACGGCCAGGCCGGCCGAGGCCATCAGCGCCTGCACCTTGGCGAAGGGCGCGCAGTCTTCCTTGTCCGGCGGGGCATCCATGACGATGAGGCTGGCGCCGGCGGCGGTGTCCAGGCGCAGATAGCGGCGAAAGCTGGCATCGGCCGATGCCGGGCGCAGGGTTTCGGGGCGCAGCGCGTGGCGGGCGGACAGCGGGGCCAGCCAGGCGTCGAAGGCGGCATGGCGGGCGGGGTCGGCCCAGACAACGCCGGCCGTGGGGGTGTTTGGATGGCTCATGGATAATCGCGATTCTACAAACCGCCACCCCGGCGAATGCCCGGCGGTGATGCTAGGCTTGCGCCTTTGTCCACCCGCCGCTGTTGACCACCGTGTACCTCCGACCGCCGCTCCCCGATCCGCTGGCTGCCCGCGCGCCCGCGCGCCCCGCTGTACGCCCGCTGGCCTGGCTTGTGGCTCTCGCATGGGCCGGTGGCTCGACGCTGGCCCAGGCCCAGCCCGCTGCGGCCGATGAAGGCCGGCTGCAGCAGGTGCGCCCGCTGCGCCCCAGCACGCTGATGCAGGAAACCTACCCTGAGGCGGTCCGCTCCCAGCAGCCCGTCTACGTGCGTGGCGACGCGCTCAGCGGCCAGCCGGACATCAATGCGGTGATCGAGGGCAATGCCGAACTGCGCCGCGGCGACACCATGATCCGCGCCGACCGGCTCGAATACCAGGTGCCCGACGACCGCGTCAATGCCTCGGGCGCCGTGCACATCAACCAGGCCGGCAATGTCTACGAAGGCTCGCAGCTGGACCTGCAGGTCGATGCCTTCAAGGGCTTTTTCGACAACGCCGGCTACCGCTTCCTGGCCAACGGGGCCTACGGCAAATCCTCGCGCGTGGACTTCATCGACCGCGACCATGCCGTGGTCCATGACGCGACCTACACCACCTGCCAGCGCGATGACGAAGCCACCTGGCAGCCGGCCTGGATGCTGCGCGCCCGGACCTTGCACATCGACATGGCCGAGGAAGTCGGCGTGGCCGAAGGCGCGGCCCTGCAGTTCAAGGGCGTGACCGTGCTGCCCGTGCCGCGCATGAGCTTTCCGCTGTCGGACAAGCGCAAGTCGGGCCTGCTGCCTCCCACCATGGGCCTGGACAAGCTCAGCGGCATCGAATACACGCAGCCCTACTACTGGAACCTCGCGCCCAACCGCGACATGACCCTGTATCCCTCGGTCATGAGCAAGCGCGGCGTCAACCTGGGCGCCCAGTTCCGCTATCTGGAGCCCACCTATTCGGGCGAGGCCTACGCGGCCTACATGCCGGGCGACCGCCAGCGCGACCGTGACCGCTGGGCCTACTCGCTGCAGCACCGGGGCGTCATCAGCTCGCCCATCGGCGGCCTGGGGTTGAACATGAACCTCAACCGCGTCAGCGACGACAACTACTGGCGTGATTTCCCGCTGGCCGCCCGTTCCTTGCGCGAGCGCCTGCTGCCCAACGACGTGAACCTGTCCTGGGCGCGTGGCGACGGGGTGCTGACCCTGCGCACCCTGTACTGGCAGACCATGCAGGACGCATCGGCGCCCATTGCCCCGCCCTACGGCATGAAGCCGCAGCTGCAATGGCGCTACACGCCGCTGGACCTGCCGCACGGCCTGGACTTCAGCTTCGTGGCCGACACCACGCGCTTCGAGATCGACAAGCCCCTGGCCGGCATGACCTACAACAACGGCCAGCGCAGCTACATGCAGGCGCAGCTGAGCCGTCCCTTCCTGTCGCCGGGCGCCTTCATCACGCCCAGGATCCAGTTGCACACCAGCAACTACCAGGTGGACCGCCTGATGAGCAACGGCAGCCGCAATGCCTCGCGCACGCTGCCCACGGTCAGTGTGGACAGCGGCCTGGTGTTCGAGCGCGACACCACGCTGTTCGGCCGCCAGCTGCTGCAGACCTTCGAGCCGCGCGCCTTCTACACCTACACGCCCTACCGCGACCAGAGCTTTCTGCCGCTGTACGACACGGCGCGCAACGACTTCAACTTCGCGAGCATCTACTCCGAAAACGACTACAACGGCCAGGACCGCATTGCCGACAACCACCTGCTGACCCTGGGCGCGACCACACGCCTGATCGACGGGGCCACGGGCGCGGAAAAGGCGCGTTTCGGCATTGCGCAGCGCGTGCGTTTCTCCGACCAGAAGGTCATCCTGCCCGGCGAGGTGCCTGCCACCAGTCGGCTGTCCGACGTGCTGCTGGGTGCGGCCATCAACTGGACCGATGCCTGGTCCACCGAAGGCACGACCCAGTACAACCGCGACCTGAACCGCCCGGTGCGCACCACCTTCGGCGCGCGCTACAGCCCCAGCTCCTACCGCACGGTGAACGTGGCCTACCGTACCCAGTACGACACCGTGGCACGCACCGATGCCAGCAAGCTGGTCGATGTGGGCTGGCAATGGCCCATCAACGACCTCTGGGGCGACAAGGGCCGTGACCTGGGTGCCGGCCGTGGCCAGGGCGGCGGCCGCTGGTACACGGTGGGCCGGCTGAACTACAGCCTGAAGGACCGCAAGCTCGTCGATACCGTGGTCGGGCTGGAGTACGACGGCTGCTGCTGGATTGGCCGCGTGGTGCTGGAGCGCCTGCAAAGCTCCATCACCCAGTCCAACACCCGGCTGCTGTTCCAGATCGAGTTCGTAGGCTTCTCGCGGCTGAGCCTGGGTGCCGACCCGCAGCGCAGCCTCAAGCAGAATGTGCCGCGCTACCAATACCTGCGCGAGTCGGTGACGCCGCCCAGCCGCTTCACCAATTACGATTAGAGCCAAGGCTCCAAACACGCTTTTTGCAAGGCATCTCTCCCATGCGTTTTCTTTCCCAGACCCATTGCTGCGCAGCGGCCGCTGTGGCGCTGGCCTTGCTGGCCACCACAGCCCAGGCGCAAGGCCTGCGTGTTCCGGGCCAGTCCAGGGCGCCCCAGGCCGGCGATGCCTCCGTCTCGCGCGCGCTGGACGCCACCAACCAGCCCTTGTCGCGTGATCGCGGCAGCAATGCCGGCGTGCGCTCGGCCGACTACATCGTGGCCGTGGTCAACTCCGAGCCCGTGACCAACAACGAGGTGCGGGCCCGCATGGCGCGCGTGGCGCAGAACATTGCCGAGCAGGGCGGCCAGATGCCGCCCGAGGCGCTGCTGGCCCGCGAGGTGCTGGAGCGGCTGATCGTGGAAAAGGCCCAGCTGCAGGAAGCCAAGGACACGGGCCTGCGCGTGGATGACTACGCCGTGGACCAGGCGCTGACCAATGTGGCGCGGCAAAACGGCCTGGACAAGGCCGGCCTGCAGTCACGCCTGCGGGCCGAGGGCGTGAACGAAAAGCAGTTCCGCGAAGAACTGCGCCGCCAGATCACGCTGCAGCGCCTGCGCGAGCGCGATGTGGACGGCCGCGTGCGCGTGACCGAAGCCGACATCGACCGCTACCTGGCCGAGCAGCGCAGCGGCGGCGCCGACAAGGCGCCGGCGGCCGTGAATCTGGGCCACATCCTGATCGCCGTGCGCGAGGATGCCAGCCCCGCCGAAGTGGCCGAGCGCGAAGCCCGCGCCAAGCAGGCCGCCGAGGCGGCCCGCACGCAAGGCGACTTCCTGGCCGTGGTCAAGGAGTTCTCCGATGTGCCCGACGGCCAGGGCGGCGGCGCCATGGGCATGCGCCCGCTGGACCGTTACCCCGAACTGTTCACCAAGGCCGTGGGCCAGACGCCGCAGGGCGGCATCGTCGGCCCCTTCCGTTCGGGCGCGGGCTTTCACGTGCTCAAGGTTCTGGAGAAGTCGCAGGCCGGCATGCCTTCCGTGGTCACGCAAAACCATGCGCGCCACATCCTGCTGCGCATCGGCGACCAGATGACCGAGGCCGATGCCGCCAAGCGCCTGGCCGACTACAAGCGCCGCGTGGACAGCGGCCAGGCCAGCTTCGAATCGCTGGCCCGCGAGTTCTCGCAGGACGGCAGCGCGCGCAACGGCGGCGATCTGGGCTGGGCCTCGCCCGGCCAGTTCGTGCCCGAGTTCGAGCAGGTGCTCAATGCGCTGCAGCCCGGGCAGGTCAGCGACCCGCTGGTCTCGCGCTTCGGTGTGCACCTGATCCAGCTCATCGAGCGTCGCCAGGCCGCGCTGACGCCGCGCGAGCAGCGCGACATGGTGCGCAACGTGGTGCGCGAGCGCAAGCTCGAAACCGACTACCAGACCTGGCTGCAGGAGCTGCGTGGCCGCGCCTACGTCGAGTACCGCGAGCCCCCGCAATAAGACACCCCCCAAGCAGCCATGGCTGCGGCAGTCCACAATGGAAGGCGGTGCCATGGCGCACCGCCTTGCTTTTTCTATGAAACACATTCCTCGCAAACGCTTCGGCCAGAACTTCCTGACCGATGGCGGCATCATCGACGGCATCGTGCGTGCCATCGATCCCCGGCCGGGCCAGTCCATGGTCGAGATCGGTCCGGGCCTGATGGCCCTGACCCAGCCCCTGGTCGAGCGCCTGGGCCGGCTCACCGTGATCGAACTGGACCGCGACCTGGCCGTGCGCCTGCGCCTGCACGAGCAGCTCGACGTGGTCGAGTCCGACGTGCTCAAGGTGGACTTTCGCGCCATCGCTGCGCGCCTGGGCGTGCCCAAGCTGCGCATTGCGGGCAACCTGCCCTACAACATCTCCAGCCCCATCCTCTTTCACCTGCTCGAGCAGGTGGACGTGGTCGAGGACCAGCACTTCATGCTGCAAAAGGAGGTCATCGACCGCATGGTGGCCTCTCCGGCCACGGCGGCCTATGGGCGGCTGACGGTCATGCTGCAGTGGCGCTATGCGATGGAGAGCGTGCTGTACGTGCCGCCCGAGAGCTTCAATCCGCCGCCCAAGGTGGACAGCGCCGTCGTGCGCATGGTCCCGCGCGAGGCGCCGGCGGCCCTGGACGCGAAGCTGCTGGAGGAGATGGTGCAGGTGGCCTTCAGCCAGCGGCGCAAGATCCTGCGCAACACGCTGGGGCGCTGGCTGGAAGCCAAGGGCTTTGACGGGGAGTTCGACCTGCAGCGCCGCGCCGAGGAAGTGCCGGTGTCCGAGTACGAGGCACTTGCAGCCCGGTTCACGCGCAGCTAGACGCAGGTGGCGCACGGCGCCAGCGCCCGCATGGGACGCTGGCGCCGTGCAATCAATGTGCGGCTCTTACAGGAAAGAGTAGAAGCAGCGGAACGGGATCTTGCGCTCGGCCCAGTACTCGGCCGCGTCGCGGAAGCTGTCCAGCAGCTGCTCGCGCACTTCCTTGTCGAACTTGGGCGTGGTCGGGATCTGGTCGAGCACGAGCACAAAGCCCGGCTGCGGGCCGGCCTTGTGGATGGGGTCGGTCAGGCAGTCGTAGAGCGCGTCGAAGTTCTTGCCGAAATGCGCGGGGAAGAAGAACTGCGTGGCCAGCAGTTCCAGGATGTCGGCCTTGGTCTGCGCATGGGCCAGGTTGGCATACAGGAAATGGCACCCCAGCGTCTCGGCCGCCTGTTGCAGATCCTCCACCCTGTAGGCGCGGATGGACTGCACGATGTTGGCGCGCACGTTCCGCAAAGGGGTGTCCGGGATCTTACGAAGTGGTGCATCCATCTCCGTGGCTCTTTCTCTAACGTGGATGTGGCCTGCGGGTACGGGCACCTGGCCTGCGGCGTCCCCGGGCTGTGGATGAAATGCAGACCCCTGCCAGCGCACTGCGTCGGACGCGGAGGGTCGAACTGGCTGCAAAGACTGGGTCGAGGTCATTCGATGATCTTGCGAAAGCTGCTGTAGTGGTCGCTGGTGTAGTAGCAGGCATCGGGCTGCTGGGGCTCTCCGCCGCAGACGATGCGGCGGGCTCCGCGGTCACGCGAGCCGGGCGTGCGCACCGTGTACTCACGGTAGTAGCCGCGCGACTGGCGCGGCAGGATGCGCTCGCGGTTGCCGAACACCGTGCCGTCCTTGTCGTGGGCAAAAGGCCCGCCGCGCAGGATCAGCGTATAGGTGGAACGGCCTTCGCGCGGCAGCTCTGACAGGGTGACGGTGGCCATGGCCGCCGTCGAATCCACGCTCTCGGGCGCCGAGCGGCGCGCATCAGCGAGCGAGGGCGACAGCACAAAGGCGGCCCCGACGATGAGCGCTAGACCGGACTGGTACGCCTTGGCGGCGGCTGCCTTCAGCATCAACTACACCTTTCAGAAATCCAGGGAAGCCCTGAAATCTCGACCCGCTAGTGTGACGGAACACCCCTCAAAATGCAAGTTCTGCCTAAAAAACAGGCAGCTTGACCGAGGAAATGTCTGGGGATTGAACAGTGAGAAGGCAACTCTGCGCCTGAGTTGCCTTCCATTCAATGCAAATGCCGCCCGTTGTCTCAAAAACGCGCGCGGCCAAAACGAGGGACACCGAGCAAGGGCCGCCCCGCAGCGAGGGTGTCGTCCCCCTCCCGCGAAGCGAGAGAGGGCGCCGTGCACACGGGGGAAGCGGCGAAGCCGCTCAGGGGGTGCTTAACGGTTAGCGTTAGCGTCCGCCACCGTCAGCGCCGTCATGTTGACGATACGGCGCACCGTCGTGCTCGGCGTGAGGATGTGCACGGGACGGGCGGCGCCCAGCAGCACGGGGCCGATGGCAATGCCGCCGCCAGCGGCCTGCTTGAGCAGGTTGTAGCTGATGTTGGCCGCGTCGATGTTGGGCATGACCAGCAGGTTGGCATTGCCCAGCAGCGTGCTGTTGGGCATGAGCTGGGCGCGGGCCTTGCCGTCCAGGGCCACGTCGCCGTGCATCTCGCCGTCCACTTCCAGCCAGGGGGCCTGCTCGCGCAGCAGCTCCAGGGTCTGGCGCATCTTGACGGCGCTGGGCTGGTTGCTGGAGCCGTAGTTGGAGTGCGACAGCAGGGCTGCCTTGGGCTTGACGCCGAAGCGCATCATTTCCTCGGCGGCCATGATGGTGATCTCGGCCAGCTGCTCGGCCGTGGGGTCGTAGTTGACGTGGGTGTCCACCAGGAAGACCTGGCGGTCGGGCAGCAGCAGGCCGTTCATGCAGGCATAGGTCTGCACGCCGGCGCGGCGGCCGATCACCTGGTCCACGTACTGCAGGTGGTGCGATGTCTGGCCCCAGGTGCCGGTGATCAGGCCGTCCACTTCGCCCTTGTGCAGCAGCATGGAGCCGATCAGGGTCAGGCGGCGGCGCATCTCGATCCTGGCGATGGGCACGGTGATGCCCTTGCGCTCGGTCATGCGGTGGTAGGTCTGCCAGAAGTCGCGGTAGCGCTCGTCGTGCTCGACGTTGACCACGTCGTAGTCCTGGCCCTCCTTCAGGCGCAGGCCGAACTTCTCGATGCGCTGGGCAATGATGGCCGGGCGGCCGATCAGCGTGGGGCGCGCAATGCGCTCGTCCACCACGATCTGCGCGGCGCGCAGGATGCGCTCTTCCTCGCCTTCGGCATAGGCCACGCGCTTCTTGGTGGCCTTCTTGGCCGTGGCGAACAGCGGCTTCATCATCGTGCCCGAGGCATAGACGAAGGTCTGCAGATGGGCGCGGTAGGCGTCCATGTCCTGGATCGGGCGCTGGGCCACGCCGCATTCGGCGGCAGCCTGGGCCACGGCCGAGGCGATCTTCATCATCAGGCGCGGATCGAAGGGCTTGGGGATCAGGTACTCAGGACCGAAGCTCAGCTGCTCGCCCACGTAGGCTGCCGCCACTTCCTCGCTCTGCTCGGCCTGGGCCAGTTCGGCGATGGCGTGGACGGTGGCGATTTCCATCTCGGTGGTGATGGTGGTCGCGCCGCAGTCCAGCGCACCGCGGAAGATGTACGGGAAGCACAGGACGTTGTTGACCTGGTTGGGATAGTCCGAGCGGCCCGTGGCGATGATGGCGTCGCTGCGCACGGCCTTGACGTCTTCGGGAACGATTTCGGGGTTGGGATTGGCCAGCGCGAAGATCACCGGGCGCGCGGCCATCTTGACCACCATGTCCTGCTTGAGCACGCCGCCAGCGGACAGGCCCAGGAAGACGTCGGCGCCTTCGATGACCTGGCCCAGGGTGCGCAGCTCGGTGGCGCGTGCGAACTGGGCCTTGTCCTCGTCCATCAGTTCGGTGCGGCCTTCGTAGACCACGCCGGCCAGGTCGGTGACGAACACGTTCTCCCGGCGCAGGCCGACCTTGAGCAGCAGGTTCAGGCAGGCCAGGGCAGCGGCGCCCGCGCCCGAGGCGACGAGCCGGACCTCCTCGATCTTCTTGCCCGCGACCTTGAGCGCGTTGACCATGGCCGCAGCCACGGTGATGGCCGTGCCGTGCTGGTCATCGTGGAAGACGGGGATCTTCAGGCGGCGGCGCAGTTCGCGCTCCACGAAGAAGCACTCGGGCGCCTTGATGTCTTCCAGGTTGATGGCGCCGAAGGTGGGCTCCAGCGCGGCGATCACGTCGACCAGCTTTTGCGGGTCCTTCTCGTTGATCTCGATGTCGAAGACGTCCACGCCCGCGAACTTCTTGAACAGGACGGCCTTGCCTTCCATCACCGGCTTGGAGGCCAGCGCGCCGATGTCGCCCAGTCCCAGCACGGCCGTGCCGTTGGAGATCACGGCCACCAGGTTGCCGCGCGCCGTGTACTTGAAGGCGGCGGCCGGGTCCTTGACGATCTCTTCGCAGGGCGCTGCCACGCCGGGCGAGTAGGCCAGGGCCAGGTCATGCTGGTTGGCCATGGGCTTGGTCGGCACGATGGTCAGCTTGCCGGGCTTGGGAAACTCGTGGTATTCGAGTGCGGCACGGCGCAGCTGGGCACGTTTATCGGAAGGGGTCGGGGCCGTGTTGTCGGACATCAAGCGTCTCCAGCGAAGGCATGGCCAACGCACGCGCGGATCAGCCCGCGTGCCGTCGGCCGAGGTAGGGGGGAACCGATTGTAGGCCGACAGGCAATAGCCGGGCCCTGCTGTGAAACTGTTGTGATGCCTGGTTGCCCAATGTCCCGCGGCGGCGGCGGTCTTTGCTTGCGCGGCGCCGCAAAGCCGGGCAATCAGATGGCGTCCATCAGATGGCGTCCAGCGGAAACACCGGGCGGCTGACCTGGGCGAACGGAAAGCGCGAATAGTCCGAGGTGGTCACGCCGGGGCTGTCGCACTCGACCAGGCCGGCGGACAGCGGCACGAAGACGGGCCGGCAGTACATGCGCGACTTGAGCAGCACGAAGCGAAAGCGCGTCGGGTCCATGCCCACGCAGTGGAACACGCCCAGGTCCCAGGGCTCGTGCGTCTGCTCGGTGATCACGATCTGCGCTGCGCCCGTGTCCAGGCAGACCGTGCGGCCCATGTGGCAGCGCTGGCCGGTGTAGATGGGGCCGCTGACCGTGTAGGCGCCGTCGCTGACGGCGCGCACCGTGCCGCGCAGCCGCAGCGGCTGCTTGTGAAGGCCGATGCGTTCCAGCGAGACCTTGTTGCCCAGCGCGATCTCCACCTCGGCGCCTTCGCCGGCCGCCGTGAGCGAGGCAACCGCTTCGGGGTCGCACAGCGGGCCCACGGCAATGCCTGACAGGCCCAGCTCCAGCGCGGTCTGCAGCACGTCCATGGTGTCGCAGGTGCCGCCGGACATGCAGTTGTCGCCATGGTCGAGCAGCAGCACGGGGCGGTCGGCTCCCTCGGCCAGGGCCTGGGCGCGGCGCAGCGAATCGGCCAGCGGCTCGCTGCGGTAGACGAAGTCGGCGCGGCGCTGCCAGATCCGGGCGGCCAGCGCGTCCACGCTCGCCTGGGTGGCCGCGCGTTCGTCGGTCCTGCAGGTGGCGACCACGCTCACGCAGGGCGCGGCGATGTCGGCCAGCGAGAAGCCGCCGAACACCGAGACAGCGGGCAGGCCCTCCGCTTCCAGGGCGCGCGCTGCGTTCACGGCGTCCAGCATGGGGCCGTCCAGCGTGGTGCTGCGCAGCGTGTGGCTCATCAGGGGCAGGCGGTGCCAGCACACGGCGTAGCGCGCGCGGCCGGCCAGCATGTCCAGCAGCAGGCGGCCCGCGTGCTCGCCGGTCTCGTACATGTCGATGTGCGGATAGGTCTTGAAGCCGACCATCACATCGGCATTGCCCACCATTTTTTCGGTGATGTTGCCGTGCAGGTCCAGCGCCACGCCAACGGGCACGCCGGGTGCGGCGGCGCGCACGCGTTCGAGCAGGTCGCCTTCGCCGTCGGCGCTGTTCTCGGCCACCATGGCGCCGTGCAGGTCCAGCAAGATGGCATCGCAGCCCGGCGCGGCCGCCACGATGCGGTGCGTGAGTTCGTCATAGGCGGCCGCATGCACGGGGCCGCTGGGATTGGAGGTGGCCGACACGGGCGTGACCAGGGTGGCGCCCGCCGCCTCGGCCAGGTCGATGAAGGCGGCCATGGCCGTGCGCATGCCCTTGTTGGCCGAATAGGCCGCCTCGCCATAGGTGGGCGCAAACGCCTCGATGGGCGTGGGCACGGGCGAGAAGGTATTGGTCTCGTGGTTGAGCCGGGCGATCAGGATCTTCATGCCGGCACCCCGCCGTCCGCTGCCTGCACCACGCCCGCGGCCGCCAGCATGGCGCGCAGCAGCACGTTGCAGCCGGCCTCCAGGTGGGCGGGCTCGGCATCCTCGATCTCGTTGTGGCTGATGCCGTCGGCGCAGGGCACGAAGATCATGGCGGCAGGCGCCACGCGCGCCAGGTAGACGGCATCGTGGCCCGCGCCGCTGACCACGTCCATGGCGCTGTAGCCCAGGTCGGCGGCATTGGCGCGCACGGCCTCCACCAGGTGTGGCGTGAACGGCTGGGGCGGGAAGTAGACGACCTGCTCCACGCCAACGGTCACGCCATGCGCGGCCGCAATGCGCTCGCAGGCCGCGCGCAGTGCGGCGTCCATGTCCAGCAACTGGCCGTCGTCCGGCGCGCGCAGGTCCACGCTGAGCTTGACGCCGCCCGGGATCACGTTGCGCGAGTTGGGAAACACCTCCAGCGATCCCACGGTGCCGCGCGCATGCGGCAGGCGGTCCAGGGCGATGCGGTTGACCTCGGCCACGAGGTCGCTGGCGGCCAGCAGGGCGTCGCGGCGCAGCTCCATGGGCGTGGGGCCGGCATGGGCCTCCATGCCCTGCACGCTGACGTCGTACCAGCGCTGGCCCAGCGCGGCGCTGACCACGCCGATCACGCGTTCATGGTTTTCCAGCACCGGGCCCTGCTCGATATGGGCTTCGAAATACGCGCCCACCGCAGGCGCCGGGCCGGCCGGCCCGGCATAGCCGATGGCGCGCAGCGCCTCGTCCACGCTCACGCCCTGGGCATCGCGCTGGGCCAGCGCATGCTCCAGCGTGAAGGCATTGACGAACACGCCCGAGCCCATCATCACGGGCACGAAGCGCGAGCCTTCCTCATTGGTCCACACGGCCACCTCCACCGGGGCGCGCGTGCGCACGCCGCCATCGTTGAGCGTGCGCAGCACCTCCAGCCCGGCCAGCACGCCGTAGTTGCCGTCGAACTTGCCGCCCGTGGGCTGGGTGTCGATGTGGCTGCCCGTCATCACGGGCGGCAGCGCATCGTCCAGGCCCGCGCGCCGCGCGAAGATGTTGCCGATGGCATCGACGCGGATGCTGCAGCCAGCCTCGCGCGCCCACTGCACGAAGAGATCGCGCCCCTGGCGGTCCAGGTCCGTCAGCGCCAGGCGGCACACGCCGCCCTTGGGTGTGGCGCCTATGCGCGCCAGGTCCATCAGCGATTGCCACAGGCGGGCGCCGTCGGTGCGCAGCCCGGCCGCAACGGCGGCGGCTGCAAGAGGGGTACTGAGATCCATGAATGACTCCTGGGAATGCGAAAGGCGGTGGATCAGGCGATCCCTACACCGAGATACCGGTCCTTGATGGCGTCATCGGCCAGGAAAGCGGCATTGCCTGCCTCGTGCGCAATCGCACCCTGTTCGATGATGTAGTGGCGGTCGGCCAGCTGGGTGCAGACCTCCAGGTTCTGCTCCACCAGCAAGATCGCCACGCCGGCGGCCTTGATGGTCTTGAGCTGGGCCACGATCTCCTCCACGATCACGGGCGCCAGGCCCTCGACGGGCTCGTCCAGCATGAGCAGGCGCGGCGCGTTCATCAGGGCGCGGCCTATGGCCAGCATCTGCTGCTCGCCGCCCGACAGCTGGCCGCCGCCGTTGCCGCGCCGCTCCTTGAGGCGCGGGAAGATGCGGTAGATGTCGGCCAGCTGCCAGGGCGAGCGCTTGCGCTGGCCCAGCATCAGGTTCTCCTCCACCGTGAGCAGCTTGAAGATGCCGCGGTGCTCGGGCACCAGGCAGATGCCGCGCTGGGCCACCTGGTGCGTGGCCAGCCGGTGCACGGGCTCGCCGCCGAAGCGGATCTGCCCCTGCGAGGGCTGCATCACCCCCGCGATGGACTTGAGCGTGGTGGTCTTGCCCGCGCCGTTGCGGCCCAGCAGCGTGACCAGTTCGCCGTCCTGCACCTGCAGCGACACGCCCTGCAGCACATGGCTCTTGCCGTAGTGGGCGTGTATGCCCTCGACCGAAAGCAGGGGACCGCTCATGCCTTTCCTCCCGTGATCATGTTGCCCAGATAGGCGCTGCGCACACGCTCGTCGGCGCGGATCTCGTGGGGCAGTCCTTCGGCCAGCACGCGGCCCTGCTGCATGACGGTGATGGTGTCGGAGATGTCCATGACGATGTTCATGTTGTGCTCGATGAGGACCACGGTGTGCTCGTCCCTGAGGCCCTGGATCAGGCGCTTCATCTCGTCCAGGTCATCGATGCCCATGCCCGAGGTCGGCTCGTCCAGGAAGATGGCCTTGGGCCGTGCGGCCAGGGCCATGCCCACCTCCAGCCGCCGCTGCTGGCCGTGCGAGAGGTTGCCGGCCGGCGTGTCCGCATGGCGCTCCAGGCCCAGGCGCGACAGCACGCTGGCCACGGTGTCGGCCAGGGCGCGAGCACCCACGGGCGCGTTCCAGCAGTCCAGGGCCCTGGCGGGGGCCACGCCCTGCGCGGCCAGGCGCAGGTTCTCGCGCACGGGCAGGGTCAGGAACAGGCTGGTGACCTGAAAGGACCGTGCCATGCCACGCCGCACGCGGCGGTGGTCGGGCTCGCGCGTCACGTCGTGGCCGTCGAAGACGATGCGCCCGCCGCTCACGCTCTTGGTGCCCGTGAGCATGTGGAACAGCGTGGTCTTGCCCGCGCCGTTGGGGCCGATCACCGAGTGCACGGTATGGGCGCGCACCTTGAGGTCCACGCCGCCCAGGGCGACGAACTTGTCATAGCGCTTCTCGACGCCCACGGCCTCGAGCAGGATGGGAGATGCTGCGGCGCTCATGCCTGGCCTCCTTTGGTTTCTGCAGCGGCCGCCGCGGCATCTGCCGGCCCTTTGCGGCGCACCAGGGCCCACAGGCTCTCGCCCAGGCCCCACAGGCCGCGCTGCAGGCCCAGGCTCACGATCATCAGCACCACGCCCAGCAGCAGCAGCCAGCGCGGCCACAGCGTGGACAGCCAGTCGCCCAGCAGCACGTAGAAGGCCGCGCCCAGCACCGAGGCCAGCAGGTTGCCCGTGCCGCCGATCACGGTCATCACCAGGATCATTTCGCTGGTGTGGTACTCGGCATTGGACAGCGGGGCGATGCCCGTCATCATGGCGTGCAGCGCGCCGGCCAGGCCCGTGACCGCGCCCGAGATCACGAAGGCCTGCAGCTTCAGCAGCCTCAGGTCGTAGCCCACGGCGGCGGCGCGCTCCTCGTTGTCGCGCACGGCCAGCAGCGTGCGGCCGAACATGGAGTCGCAGACGCGGCGCAGCAGCCAGAACACCACCAGAAAGAGCACGGCCACAAAGCCGTAGTACTGCCAGGGCGTGGCCAGCGGCCACAGCGTCTGGCCGGCCACCGCGAGGGCGGGGCGGGGCACATCGAGCAGGCCGTTGTCGCCGCCGGTGATGTCCGTGGCCGAGTAGGCGATGAAGTAGAACATCTGCGCAAACGCCAGGGTGAGCATCACGAAATAGGTGCCGCGCTGGCGTATGGCCACCCAGCCGACGATGGCCGCGCCCACGGCGCCCATGGCGGTGGCGGCCAGCAGGGCCAGCGGCATGGGCAGGGGCCAGCGTGTCAGCAGCAGGGCGATGGTGTAGCTGCCCAGCCCGAAGAAGATGCCCTGCCCGAAGGACAGCAGCCCCGTGTAGCCCAGCAGCAGATTGCAGCCCATGGCCGCGAGGCCGAAGATCAGCACTTCGCTGGCCAGCGAGCCCGACTGCATGCACAGCGGCATGGCCACCACGATGGCCAGCGCGAGAAGGAGATGGGAATGCCTGGTCATGGTCTTCATCCTTTGCGGCCCAGCAGGCCATGGGGTCGCAGCAGCAGCACGGCGGCCATGGCCACGTAGATCATCAGGCGCGCGCCCTCGGGCCACAGCGTGCTCATCACGCTTTGCACGATGCCGATCAGCAGGCCGCCGACCAGTGCGCCGCCGAAGCTGCCCAGCCCGCCCACGACCACGATCACGAAGGCCACGCCCAGTGCCTCCACGCCCATGAAGGGCTCTGCGCCGCGTATGGGCGCGGCCAGCACGCCGGCCAGCGCCGCCGTGGCAGCGCCCAGCGCGAACACCAGGCTGAAGATGCGCAGCACGTTCACGCCCAGCAGGGACACCATCTCGGTCGATTCGCTGCCCGCGCGCACCGCGCTGCCCAGCCGCGTGCCTTCCAGCAGCCACCACAGCAGCACGGCCAGCACGGCGGTGAAGCCGATCACGAACAGCCGGTACTTGGGATAGACGAAGCTGCCCCACATCACCACGCCCTGCAGCAGATCGGGCACGGCCACGCTGTCGCCCAGCGGGCCCCATTGCACGATCACCAGCTCCTGCACCACCAGGGCCAGGCCCACGGTGACGATGATGTGGAACTCATGCGCCTTGGCATACACATGGCGCAGCATGAGCTTTTCCACCAGCCAGCCCAGCGCGCCCACGGCCAGCGGCACCACGACCAGGGACAGCCAGAAGCTCATGCCCCAGCGCGTCATCTGGTAGCAGAAATAGGCGCCCAGCAGGTAGAAGGCACCGTGCGCGAAATTCACGAAACGCAGCAGGCCGAAAACGATGGACAGGCCCACGGCCAACAGGAAATACAGCATGCCTATGCCGATCCCGTTGATGGTCTGAAGCAGATAGATGCTCATACAGGGTCCGAAACGATGGACGAAGGAGGCGAAGTGCCCGGTGGCTCTGAAGCACGCCGGTCATGGTGCTGTGCCTATGAAACTGGCGCGGCCTAAGTGAGGGACACCGAGGAAGGGCCGCCCCGCACCGAGGGTGTCGTCCCCCTCCCGCGAAGCGAGAGAGGGGGAAGGCGCGCAGCGCCTCAGGGGGAGCTCTAAACCAGCTTGCAGCCGGTCTGGTCTACGGGCAGGAAGGACTTGCCGGAGCTGACCACATCCACGTAGTCGTCCTTGTTCTTCATCTTGGACTTGGCCTTGCCCTTGAGCAGGTAGTAGTTCTTGAGCACCTGGTGGTCTGCCTTGCGCACCTCTTCCTCGCCCGTCAGGCCCTGGTACTTCATACCTTCCAGCGCGGCGACCACGGCCTTGGGGTCGACCGTGCCGGCCTTGACGATGGCATCGATCATCAGCTTGGTGCAGATGTAGTGGCCGGCCAGGCTGTAGTTGGGATTGGCCTTGAACTTGTCGTTGCAGCGCTGCACCAGATCACGGTTGAGCGGCGTGTCCACCGTGTGCCAGTACTGGGCGCCGAAGTACACGCCGTCGCACAGGTCGGCGCCCAGCGACTCGAACTGCTCCAGCCCCGAGGCCCAGGCGATCAGGATGGTCATGTTCTTGTTCATGCCGAAGCTGATGGCCTGGCGCAGCGTGTCCGAGGACTGGGCGCCGAAGTTCAGCAGCAGCAGCACGTCGGGCTTGGCGGCCACGGCATTGGTCAGGTAGCCGCTGAACTCCTTTTCGGTCAGCGAGTGGTAGCTGTTGCCCACATGCTCGATGCCCTTTTCCTTGAAGATGTTCTTGGCCGCCGTCAGCAGGCCGTCGCCGAACACGTACTGCGGCGTGATGGTGTACCAGCGCTTGGCCTTGGGCAGGGATTCGATCAGCGGGCGCACGGTCTGCTCGATGGCGCCGAAGGTGGGTGCCGACCAGCGGAAGGTGGCGCTGTTGCAGTCCTTGCCCGTGATCTCGTCTGCGCCTGCGGTGGTGATGAAGATGCCGCCGGCCCTCTCGGCCTCCTTTCCCATGGCCAGCGCCTCCGACGACAGGATGCCGCCTGCGAAAAAGCGCGTGCCCTGCTGCTGGGAAGACTCCTGCAGCTTGCGCACGGCCGTGGCGGGCTTGCCCTCGGTGTCCAGCACGGTGTAGGCCAGCGGGCGGCCCAGCGCCTTGCCGTACTGCTCTATGGCCAGCTTCATGCCCAGGTCCGCGTACTTGCCGTTGGCCGCGAAGGCGCCCGACATGGGCACGGGGCAGGCGAACTGGATGCTGTCCTTGGACTGCGCCCAGACGCTGCGGCCCAGGCCCAGCGATGCGGGCAATGCGCCCAGTGCCGAGAGTTGCAGGAGGTGACGACGTTGCATGGGATCTCCGTGATGGGGACTGAAGGCGCTGCGGCCCGGGTACGCTTTTCAGAGCAAGTTGCATGCCAGTCGAAACGGGTGCGTGCAGGCTCCTTGATTCATATTTATAGTGATAAATACAAGGAATAGGGCGCGTGCTAACCCTAGGCGCAAACGCCCACGCGCCATGGCGGTGCATACTGCACCAAACCCGTATGCAGACTGGGCGCGGACACGATTCGGTGCCCTTCCGGAGAACACAACAATGGCTACACCCAAGTCGGCCCCCCTGGCGATCCGGCAGCTCAAGCGCCCGGATCTGGTGGCCCAGGAGATCAAGCGTCTGATCACCGAAAAGAACCTCAGCCCCGGCGACCGCCTGCCGCGCGAAAGCGAGCTGCAGGCCCAGTTCCAGGTCAGCAAGGGAACGATCCGCGAGGCTCTCAAGTCGCTGGAAGTGCAGGGGCTGATCACCATCTCCACGGGCCCTTCGGGCGGTGGCACGGTCGTCGAGGTGCCGCTGGACCGCACGCTGCAGTTCATGCAGAACTACCTGTTCTTCCAGGAGGTGACCATCGACGACATCTACACGGTGCGCCAGATGCTGGAGCCCGAGCTGGCGGCAGGCGCCGTGCCCCATCTGACCGAGGCCGATTTCGAGGCCCTGGAGCACAGCATCGCCTGCTGCGATCCCACGCAAAGCAGCGACGACCTGGTGAGCCAGCGGCGCGAGGACGTGAACTTCCACGACATCCTGGCGGCCGCCAACCCCAACCCGTTCCTGCGCTTCACCTGCGAGCTGATCAACGAGATGATCCGCCAGCTCATCGTCTTCGCCAACCGTACTCCGCAGGCCGAGCACCGGCGCTTCGGCGAGGCCAATGCGCAGTTCCACCGCAGCATCGTGCAGGCCGCGCGCGAGCGCGATGCTGCGAAGGTGCGCGCATTGATGCAGGAGCACATGCGCGATGCGGCCAGCAGCGTCAAGCGCATGAAGGGCCGCATCCAGGGCCGGCTCATCCTCGATGCCGACAGCCTGCGCAGCCCGCGTCCGCGACGCGCCGTGCAGCCGGTGGAAAAGGCCGCAGCGACAGCGCCAGGGACTGCGTCAAAAACAACGGCAAGGGCGAGCGCAAGGACCACCGCGAAGGCCCCGGCAAAGGCCCCCGCAAAAACCATCCCAAAGGCCTCCGCAAAGACGGCTGCGAAGGCTCCGGCAAAGTCGCCTGCAAAGGCCACGTCCGCGCGTCCCGCTGCCGCACGCAAGCGCGCGGCCTCCTGAGCTGTCCCGCACCGGTCATCGGCGCCCCACGCCACGCGTTTCGCGCTGCCCGCTGCTGGTATGCTGCCGCGCGCTTGGCCTTCACGCATTCCCCTCACGAGACAACAGCATGAGACAAACCCCTTTCGCATCCTCCCGCACCCCGGTGCGCCGCGCAGCCCTGTGGCACGCCCTGGCCGGCGGCCTGGCGCTGGCGGCCACGCTGGCGGCGCCCCTCGCCCATGCCCAGGGCGCAGGCAGCTATCCGTCCAAGACCATTCGCCTGGTCGTGCCCTTCGCACCCGGTGGCTCCACCGACATCCTGGGCCGCCTGCTGGCGCAAAAGCTGGGCGAGAGCATGCACACCACGGTGGTGGTGGACAACAAGCCCGGTGCCAACGGCACCATCGGCTGCGACCTGGTGGCCAAGGCGCCGGCCGACGGCTACACCGTGGTGCTGGGCGACGTGGGCTGCATGGCCATGGCCAAGGGCCTGTATACCAAGCTGCCCTATGACCCGCTGCGCGACTTCGCGCCCATCAGCCTGGTGGCGC
This sequence comes from Delftia sp. WSY_22, assembly GCF_043104185.1. NCBI lineage: Bacteria > Pseudomonadati > Pseudomonadota > Betaproteobacteria > Burkholderiales > Comamonadaceae > Delftia > Delftia sp. WSY_22. The sequence goes on along the minus strand of NZ_JBICKN010000024.1, from coordinate 34,102 downwards.
GCAGCCCGCTGGTGCTCACCGTGGGAGCGCAAAGCCCGTTCCACTCACTCAAGGAGCTAACGGCGGCGGCCCAGGCCCAGCCCGGCAAGCTCAACTACCCCTCGTCGGGCACGGGCGGACCCAACCATCTGGGCGCCGAGCTGTATGCCATGCAGGCCAAGGTCAAGATCGGCCACGTGCCCTACAAGGGCAGTGCGCCTTCGGTGGTGTCGCTGGCCGCCGGTGAGACCGACTTCGGCTTTCTCACGGCCGTGACCATTGCCGCGCAGCTCAAGGCCGGCAAGGTGCGCGCGCTGGCCGTGGCCCACAACGAACGCCTGCAGTCCATGCCCGACGTGCCCACCATGTCGGAGGCCGGCCTCAAGGACTTCACGGCCGATGCCTGGTTCCTCGCGGCCGTGCCCGCAGGCACGCCCAAGCCCATCGTGGACCGGCTCTACGCCGAGATCGCCAAGGCCCTGCCCGCGCCCGAGGTCAAGGAAAAGCTGGACGCCATGGGCGTGCTGCCCTCGGGCCTCAAGCCCGACGCCTCGGCCCAGTTCCTGCGCGTGGAAGTGGACAAGTGGCGCGATGTGATCAAGAACGCGGGCATCACGCTGGACTGATTTCGCAGCCTTGCCGTTGCCATGCAAAAAGCCCCTGCGGCCTCACGGCCCAGGGGCTTTTCTCATGCGCCGGAGATGCTCAGTTCGTTTCGGTCAGGGCATCGCCCAGGGCGCTGACCAGCCGCTCGATCTCGGCCTTCTCGCTGATGAAGGGCGGCGCGATCTGGATGGTGTCGCCGCCGTAGCGCACGTAAAAGCCCTTGTCCCAGCACTTCATGGCGATCTCGTAGGGACGGCGTGCCGGCTCGCCGGGCAGCGACTCGATGGTGAAGCCCGCAGCCAGGCCGAAGTTGCGGATGTCGGCCACATGCTTTGCTCCCTTGAGGCTGTGCACGGCCTGCTCGAAGAACGGGGCCAGCGCGCGCACGCGGCCCGGGCCGTCCTCGCGCTGCAGCAGGTCCAGCGCGGCCACGCCCGCCGCGCAGGCAATGGGGTGGGCCGAGTAGGTATAGCCGTGCGGGAACTCCAGCATGTACTCGGGGCCGCCCGCTGCCATGAAGGTGTCGTAGATCTCCTTGCTGGCCACCACGGCGCCCAGGGGCTGGGCGCCATTGGTCACCTGCTTGGCGATGTTCATGATGTCGGGCGTGACGCCGAAGGCCTCCGCCCCCGTCATGGCGCCGCAGCGGCCGAAGCCCGTGATGACCTCGTCGAAGATCAGCAGGATGTTGTTCTGCGTGCAGATCTCGCGCAGGCGCTGCAGGTAGCCGGCCGGCGGAATCACCACGCCGGCCGAGCCCGAGAAGGGCTCGACGATGACGGCTGCGATGTTGCTGGCGTCATGCAGGGCGATCAGGTCCAGCAGCCGGTCGGCCAGCGCGCGGCCATCGGTGGTGGGCATGCCTTTGTGGAAGGACCCCAGCGCCGGCTGCGTGTGCGGCAGGTGGTCGGCCTCCACGCCCTGGCCGAAGGTCTTGCGGTTGCCCACCATGCCGCCGACCGAGATGCCGCCGAAGTTCACGCCGTGGTAGCCCTTCTCGCGCCCGATCAGCCGGGTCTTGCCGCCCTGGCCCTTGGCGCGCCAGTAGGCGCGTGCCATCTTCAGCGCCGTGTCGGCGGCTTCCGAGCCCGAGCCCGTGAAGAACACATGGTCCAGGCCTGCGGGCGTCAGCTCCTTGATCTTGTTGGCCAGCGCGAACGAGGCCGGGTGGCCGAACTGGAAGGCCGGCGCATAGTCCAGCTGCTGGGCCGCGCGGCCGATGGCTTCGGCGATCTCGCGGCGGCCATGGCCCAGGCCCGAGCACCACAGGCCCGACAGGCCGTCGAAGATCTTGCGGCCGTCGGCATCGGTGTAGTACGCGCCCTGGGCGCTGGTGATCATGCGCGGGCGCGCCTTGAACTCGCGGTTGCCGGTGAAGGGCATCCAGTGGGCCTCGAGCCAGGCGGCATCGGTGCGCGTGGCGGGGGCGGCGCTTTGTTCGGTGGGAACCAGGGTCATGGCGATCTCCTCGAGCCTAGGGAAGAAATGTGGATCGGCCCATTGTGAGCGCGCTGTTTGATTTCGCGAAGAGCACGATATCGAGGTTTACTTGCATATTTCTGCAAGTGACCAAGCGCCTGCCGGTCGCGGCATGGCGTGCGCGCATTGGGGGAATCCGTCGCCACTGCCGCCCCGTGGCTCCCCTATAGTGGCTCCCCTGTAGCGGTGGCCATGTCCGGCAAGCACACCGGGAGGCGAATGGCGATGGCGGAATTTTCTCTGGATACACCTGCGAGCCGCCGGGCACGCGATGGCCGTGCGCGTGCGGCGCTGGGCCAGCTGGGCGACATGGATCTGCGCCTGCTGCGCGTGTTCAAGGCCGTGGTCGAGTGCGGCGGCATGTCGGCTGCCGAGCTGGAGCTGAACATCGGCAGCTCCACGCTGAGCCGCCACATGAAGGACCTGGAAGAGCGCCTGGGCCTGACGCTGTGCCGGCGCGGGCGCGCCGGCTTCGCACTCACGCCCGAAGGCCACCGCATCTACGAGGCCACGCTGCAGCTGCTGGGCGGCGTGGAGGGGTTTCTGGGCCAGGTGGACGACATCCATGGCCGGCTGGCCGGCACGCTGGACGTGGCGCTGTTCGACAAGACCGTGGGCAATCCGCAGTCACGCATTCCCGAGGCGATAGGCCTGCTGCACGATCAGGCGCCGCAACTGCACCTGCGGCTGCACGTGGCCTCGATACAGGCCATCGAGCGCGGACTGATGGAGGGGCGCTGGCAGGTGGGCGTGCTGCCCTCTGCACCCAGTTCGGGCGCGCTGGACAGTGCCCGGTTGTTCGGCGAGCGCATGCAGCTGTACTGCGCTCCCGGCCATCCGCTGCATGGCGCCGACCATGGCGGGCTGGACTGGGACAGCCTGGGCGCACATGCCTTTGCAGGCCTGGGCTACCAGTCACCCAATATGGCGCTCAGCCACCAGGCCGGCCTGCAGCGCCAGGCCACGGGTTTTGACCAGGAGGCCATTGCCATGCTGGTGCGCTCGGGCCGCTACCTGGGATTTCTGCCCGACCACTATGCACAGGCCATGGAGGGCCAGGGTCTGCTGCAGGCCGTGGCCCCCCACCGGTTCTTCTATCTCTGTGATTTCTTCGCGGTCTGGCGCAGTGCCGTGGTGCCTGGGCGTGCAGCCCGTGTGTTCATCGACGCGCTGCTGGGCGTGCACCGTGAATGAACGGCTTTGCCACAGCCTTGACAAGAGGAAAATCACAGGTTTGCGAAGAGGCTATACACAGCTTTTCACACAGCTTGTGCACATATTTTCCAGCGTATGCGCTTGACAATGTTTGGCATTGTGACCGGCGCCGGGGCTTCAGTCCGCCCCGATGCGGTCGAAAGGCATGTATGGATTCCGTGCCGGCCATGGGCCGCACGGGCAGCGCCTTGATACCAACGATTTCGCATTTCCCGGGTTCTTGCCACCATGCGCCGCCATGTCCACCTCTCTTGCCGCCACGGCAGGGCCGGGTTTCAGCCCGTGCCGCCATCGACCATCCTTGCCAGGGTTTCGGTCAGCCAATTGCCGAATGAGGCGTCCGCGCTGAAGGACCGCAGGGGCGTGGGCATGTTCGTGCTCCTGGCGGGTTCAGGCCGCAGCCGCAGTGGCTGCTGCGGGCGGCGCCATGCCGGCGCCCGCGTCGGCACGGCGGCGCAGGCCGCGCTCCCACAGCTTTTCATGGAAGAAGAAGGCCACGGCCTGCACCGTGGGCTCCAGCAGGCTGAGCGTCAGCGCGGCCCAGAGATTGCGGGTCACGGCATAGGCCACGGCCGCTGCCACGGTGACATGGATGACGTAGTAGCTGGCAGTCTTCAACAGCGTGCGGCGGTGGTGGTGAAGGGTCTGGCGGATGCGGCTCATGGGGCTCTCCTCGGGATGAGACTCCATGCTAGATGTGCGAAATAGTTATGGCCAATCGAAAATGATCATCAAAGTTATAAACACTATCGATGGCCGGCGGTTGCGTGCTGCGGCCTTGTGCCATGCCGGGGGCGCGCCATGAGCTGGGACCAGATTTTCGTGCTCGGCTGGGCGCCGCATCCGCAGTGGTTCCAGTGGCTGCATCCGGGCCTGGTGACGCTGTCGGTGCTGGTGGCCGTGGCCACGTCGGTGATGGCCATGCAGATTGCCGGGCTGGCGCGCGATGCCGCGTCGCCGCGCATACGCCGCGTGGGCGTGCTCACGGGCGCCTTCTGCCTGGGCGCGGGCATCTGGGCCATGCACTTCATCGGCATGCTGGCCTTCGTGCCCTGCACCTTTGGCGACTACGACCCCTGGATCACCACGCTGTCCATGCTGCCCAGCATGCTGGCGTCCTGGCTGGCGCTGACGCTGATGGTGCGGCCGCAGCTGTCCACGCAGGCGCTGGTGGGCGGCGGCGTGCTCATGGGGCTGGGCATTGGCTCCATGCACTACATCGGCATGGCGGCGGCCCAGACCTGGACCTCGATGCTCTACGACCCCTGGGGCGTGCTGCTGTCGGTGATCGTGGCGGCAGGCATGGCCATGCTGTCGCTGTGGGTGCGCTTCAGGCTGGGCAACACGGGCCGGCTGTGGCCCACGCTGGTGGCCGGCATCGTCATGGGCTTGGCCATTTCCTGCATGCACTATGCGGGCCTGTATGCACTGCGCCTCAAGCCTGAGATCGATGTGCTGGCGCAGGTGGAGTCGCCCACGCATGCGCTGCTGGTGTTCTCCATCGTCGGCATGGTGGTGCTGATCTTCGGTCTGGTGTTCGCGGTCAACATGACGCTGCGCTACCGCCAGATCTATCGCCAGGTGCAGCGCAGCGAATCGCGCCTGCGCGCCGTGGTGGAGACGGCGGTGGACGGCATCGTGATGATCAACGGGCGCGGCAGCATCGTGTCGTTCAACGGTGCGGCCGAGCGGCTGCTGGGCTGGACGGCGCAGGAGGTGGTGGGCCGCAGCGCCAGCCTGCTCATGCCCGCGTCGGGCTGCGATGGCGATGGCGGCTCGCTGCAAAAGCATCTGGCCACGGGCTTTGCGGGCCTGCTGGGCTCCAGCCGCGATATCAACGCCATGCACAAGGACGGCACGCAGATCGCCGTGCGCTTGGCCGTGGGGCGGGTGGCGATTGCCGGCGATCCGCTGTACGTGGGCTTTGTGACCGATATCCGCGAGCGCCGCCAGATGCTGCAGTCGCTGCGCCGCAGCGAGGAGCAGTACCGCACCCTGATCAACAACGTGCCCGGCACCACGTTCCGCTGCCTGTACGACGGCAAATGGACGCCGCTGCTGCTCAGCCGCTCCATCGAGGAGTTGACGGGCTGGACCGAGCAGGATTTCACCGATGGCCTCACGGGCTGGGACCGGCTCATCCACGCCGAGGACCGCGACCGGCTGGAGGCTGCGGTGGCGCATTCTCTGGCGCGGCGCCAGACCTACAACGCCGACTACCGCCTGCTGCACCGCGACGGCAGCACGCGCTGGGTGTCCGAGACCGGGCGCGGCGTCTTCAACGAACAGGACGAACTGACCTGGATCGACGGCGTGATCATGGACCAGACGGCGGCGCGCGCGCGCAATGCCGAGTTCGAGGGCACGGTGCGCGCCATCGACCTGTCGCTGGCCACCATCGAGTACGACCTGCGCGGCCATGTGCTGCGCGCCAACCGCAATTTCCTGGACCTGTTCGGCTACCGGCTCGACGAGGTCGCGGGCCGCCACCACGGCATGTTCTGCGAGCCCGGCTATGCGCATTCGCCCGAGCATGTGCAGTTCTGGCGCCGCCTGGCCGAGGGCGAGTTCCAGGCCGGCGAGTTCCTGCGCTGCGGGCACGAGGGGCGGCGCATCTGGGTACAGGCCACCTACAACCCCATACGCGGTGCCGACGGCCGGCCCTACAAGATCGTCAAGCTGCTCACCGACATCAGCGCCCAGCGCAAGCTGGCCCAGGAGCTGGTGCTGGCCAAGGAGCATGCCGAAGCCGCGGCCGCCGCGCGCAGCACCTTCCTGGCCAACATGAGCCACGAGATCCGCACGCCCATGAACGCCATCATCGGCTTCACCGAGGCGTTGCGCGAAACGGCGCTGCAGCCCACGCAGGCGCGCTACCTGGACACGGTGCACTACGCGGCGCGCTCCATGCTGCGCCTGCTCAACGACATCCTGGACACGGCCAAGCTCGACAAGGGGGCGGTGGAGCTGGAGATAGAGGACTTCTCGGTGCGCGAGCTGTGCCAGCAGATCCTGGCATCGCTGCGCATCACGGCCGATCGCAAGGGCCTGGACCTGCGCCTGGACTACGACCCGCACACGCCGGCCGCGCTGCGCGGCGACGGCATGCGTGTGCAGCAGATCCTGGTGAACCTGCTGGGCAATGCCGTGAAGTTCACCGAACGCGGCCATGTGCTGCTGCGCGTGCGCTACGAGCAGGGCGTGCTCCAGCTCGATGTGCATGACACGGGCATAGGCATCGCGGCCGAGAAGATCCACCGCATCTTCGACCCCTTTGCCCAGGCCGACGCCTCGACCACGCGGCGTTTCGGCGGCACGGGCCTGGGCACGACCATCTCGCGCCAGCTGGCCGAACTCATGGGCGGCAGCATCCAGCTGCACAGCACGGTGGGCGTGGGCACGGTGTTCGAGGTGCGCCTGCCCCTGCCGGTCGGCGAGAGCCCGCTGTCCGAGCGCGGGGCGGCCAGCCGCGGCCTGCCGCCGCTGCACATCCTGGCGGTGGACGATGTGCCCGAGAACCTGGAGCTGCTGCAGATCAACTTCTCCAGCCAGAACCACCAGATGGTGCTGGCCCACGACGGTGCCGAGGCGCTGCGCTGCGTGCAGGCGCAGGAGCCGCCTTTCGACGTGGTGCTGATGGACCTGCAGATGCCGGGCATGGACGGCCTGGCGGCGGCGCGCGCCATCCGTGTCTGGGAGCGGCAGCTGCAGCGCCGGCCCGTGCCCATCGTCGCGCTGTCGGCCAGCGTGCTGGAGAAGGACCGCAGCGACGCCACCGCCGCCGGCATGGACGGCTTTGCCTCCAAGCCGCTGGACATGGCGCGGCTGCAGGCCGAGATCGCACGCCTGCTGTCGCTGCAGGTGGCGCTCAAGGAGGCCAGGCCGCCCGCGCCCGCCAGCGCCCAGCCGGGGCTGCCTGATGTCACGGTGGACTGGGCCTCGGGCATTGCGCTGTGGGGCCGGGTCGATCCGCTGGTGGCCGCCATTCGGCGTTTCCTCAATGAACAGCTGGACCTGGCCGACCGCCTGCGCCGTGCCCTGCAGCGCCCCGGACCCGAGGCCTTGATCGGCCTGGCGCACCGCGTGCGCGGCGCGGCCGGCAACCTGGGCCTGCAGGCCGTGTACCGGCTGGCATCGCGCCTGGAAGGCCTGGCGCAGGAGGGCGCCGGGCAGCCGCAGCTGCTTGCCCTCATCGACCAGCTGCACCAGGCGCTGGATGCCGTCGCGCGCGAGCTGCGCCAGCGCCACCCGGCCGCCATGCCGATGGCCGAGGCGCAGGGGGCGGCATCGGGCGAGGCGCCGGGCCAGGCGCAGGGCCATGCGTGGGCGCAGGCCGAGGGCGATGCGGCGCCCCAGGCGGGCGCACCCGCCCTGCCTGCCGATGCCCGGCCCTGGCTGGAGCGCATCGTGGCCGCCTTGCACAGCGGGGAGCTGGACGGGCAGGCCATGCAGGCCCTCGTGCGCATGCTGACGGCCGAACAGCTTCAGCCGCTGCAGCAGGCACTGGATAATTTCGACTTCGAGCGCGCGCAGGAATGCGCCCAGCAGTTGCAGCAGCAACTGCCCTCGAACGATGGAGACAGAGCATGAATGCGCCCAATCTATTGGCAACGGACAAGCGCCCGCGCCTGCTGCTGGTCGATGACGACCCGACCAACCTGCATGTGCTGCGCCAGATCCTGGGCGAGGATTACCGGCTCTCGTTCGCCACGGACGGGCGCAAGGCTCTGCAGCTGGCCCAGCACCAGCCGGACCTGATCCTGCTGGACATCATGATGCCCGAGCTCGATGGCTACGCCGTGTGCCGCCAGCTCAAGGCGCAGGCCGACACGGCCCGCATCCCGGTGATCTTCATCACCGCCCTGTCGGACGGACAGGACGAGGCCCTGGGCTTTGCCTCGGGCGCGGTGGACTACATCGTCAAGCCCGTGCGCGCGCCCGTGGTGCGGGCGCGGGTGCGCAACCACCTGTCGCTGGTCAAGCTCGACGAGCTGCGCAGCACGCGGCTGCAGATCGTGCAGCGCCTGGGCCGCGCGGCCGAGTACCGCGACAACGAGACGGGCATGCACGTGATCCGCATGAGCCACTACGCCAAGACACTGGCCTTGGCGGCCGGCTGCACCGACGAATGGGCGGACGACCTGCTCAACGCCGCGCCCATGCACGATGTGGGCAAGATCGGCATCCCCGATGCCATCCTGCTCAAGAACGGCCCGCTGACGGCCGAGGAATGGACGGTCATGCGCCGCCATCCGCAGATCGGCGCCGAGATCATCGGCGAGCACGATTCCCAGGTGCTGCAGATGGCCTACAGCATCGCGCTGACCCACCACGAGAAATGGGACGGCACGGGCTATCCGCAGGGCCTGGCGGGCGAGGACATCCCGCTGGCCTCGCGCATCGTGGCCGTGGCCGACGTGTTCGATGCCCTCACCACGGAACGCCCCTACAAGCACGCGTGGACGGTGGACGACGCCATGGATCACATAGAGCAGCAGGCCGGCGCCCACTTCGACCCGCGCCTGGTGCCGCTGTTCATCGGCCTGCGCCCGCAGCTGGAAGACATACGCGAGCGCTGGAAGGATTGACGGGGAACCGATTCCGGCAGGGTGCGCCGGGGCTTTGGCAATCGCTTACCCTGGGCGGCCTGTCTCCGGCACCTGCCTGTCCTGCCCATGTCTTGTTCGCCTTCTCCATTCTCTTCCTTGCCTGCCGCTGACCGCTTCCATGTCCGCGCACTGACCGCCGCCGACCTGCCCGGTCTGCTGGACATCCAGCGGGCCTGCTATGGCGAGGACTATGCCGAGAGCGGCGAGGTCTTTGCGCGGCGCCTGGCCGGCACGGCCCATTGCTCGCTGGCACTGGAGCAGGACGGCCGTGTGCGCGCCTATCTCGCGGCCTACCGCAGCCTCATGGCCAAGATCACGCCGCTGCACGGTGACTTCGAGGCCGTTGAGCAGGCCGACACCCTGTACCTGCACGACATGGCCGTGCACCCCGAGGCCGCAGGCCAGGGCCTGGCCCGTGCGCTGCTGGCGCCGCTGTGGGAGCGGGCGCGCGCCGAGGGCCTGCGCCACACGGCCCTGGTGTCGGTGCAGGGCTCGCGCGGCTACTGGGAGCGCCATGGCTATGCCGTGCAGGCGTTGACCGATCCGCTGCAGCAGCAGCGCCTGGTGAGCTACGGCGACGGTGCGCTGTACATGGCCCGGCCGCTGTAGGGCGGCGCTACGGGGCGCTACAGGGTGCCGTGTCGCGTGGTGGTCTGCAAGGCGCGGTGATGGGGTTTTTGGCCGGGGACGGGCCGGCCGCCTCTGGTCATAATGCGCGCCATGCCCGATCGCTGGAAACCCAATGTCACTGTGGCGGCCATCATTGAGCGCGATGGCCGTTTTCTGCTGGTGGAAGAAGACACGGCCGATGGCGTGCGCTACAACACCCCCGCCGGCCATCTCGACCCTGCCGAGTCGCCCATCACCGCCTGTGTGCGCGAGGTCGATGAGGAGACGGCGCACGACTTCGTGCCCACGGCCCTGGTCGGCGTCTACCTGAACCGCTTCGTGCGCACGCGCACCGGCTCCGACATCACCTATCTGCGCTTTGCCTTCACGGGCGAGCTGGGTGACTTCCGGGCCGGCCAGCCGCTGGACGACGGCATCATCCGCACGGTCTGGATGACGCTGGACGAACTCAAGGCCTGCACCGCCCAGCACCGCAGTCCGCTGGTGATGCAAAGCATAGAGGACTACCTGGCCGGCCGCCGCTACCCGCTGGAGCTGATCCACACCGATCCCAGCGTGCTGCAGGCTCCGCAGCCCCACTGAGTCACCAAGGCACCGAGCACCATGCCGGCCCTGTCTGTCACACAACGCCACGCTCCCGCGTCTTGATGGCATGCAGACCTCCTCCGCCACCGACGATCCCCTGGCCCTGTTCGAGCGCCACCGCCCGCGCCTGTTCGGCCTGGCCTACCGCATGCTCGGCCAGCGCGCCGATGCCGAGGACCTGGTCCAGGAGGCCTGGCTGCGCTGGCATGGCGCCGAGCGCGCCGGCATAGAGCAGCCCGAGGCCTGGCTGGTCTCCGTGACCACGCGCCTGGCCATAGACCGGCTGCGCCGCCTGCGCGCCGAGCGCGAGCACTACCAGGGCTTCTGGCTGCCCGAGCCCCTGGTCCAGCCCTGGGCCGAGGAGTCCGCACCCTCGGCCGAAGACCTGCTGGAGCGTGCCCACGACGTGTCCACGGCGCTGATGTTCGTGCTCGAGCAGCTCACGCCCGACGAGCGCGCCGCCTTTTTGCTGCGCGAGGTCTTCGATGCCGACTATGCCGAGGTGGCCCAGGCCCTGGGCCGCAGCGAGGCCGCCTGCCGCCAGCTAGTGCACCGCGCCCGCAGCCATGTGCAGGCCGGCCGCCCGCGCTTTGCGGCGCCGCCCGAGGCCCATGCCGCGCTGCTGCAGCGCTTTGCGCAGGCCGTGCAGGGTGGGGACTTTGCGCAGATCCAGGCGCTGTTCGCGCCCGATGCCGAACTCATCAGCGACGGCGGCGGCAAGGTGCCCTCGTTCGGCCGCGTGCTGGAGACCGGCCGGCGCCTGGCCCTGCTGTACTTCGCCACCACGCGCCGCATGCGGCGCAACGGCCAGCGCCAGACCCTGCACCTGGCGCGCGTCAACGGCTTGCCGGGCCTGCTGCGCTGCATCGACGGCGAGCTGGAATCCGTGCAGACGCTGCTGGTCGAAGACGGCCTGATCCGCCGCATCTACACGCTGCGCAATCCCGACAAGCTGTCCGGCGTGCCAGTGCCGCCGCAGGCGCTGCCGTAGTCAGACGAGTTGCAGGTCGCGGGGCGTCGCGCCTTCGAAGACACGCTGCAGCTGGGCGGGACTCAATCCATACATGCGCCGGAACAGGCCGCCCAGCACGGCGCGGTACTCGTTGAGCACGGGATGGTCGCGGTTCTGGAACAGGTTTTTCTGGTTGACCTCGACCTGCTCTCCCACGATGCGACCGCCCGCGCGCGCGGACAGCCCGCCGCCCAGCAGCCAGTAGGTCGTGCCGTGGCCGTGGTCCGTGCCCTTGTTGCCGTTCTCGCGGAAGGTGCGGCCGAATTCGCTGATCACCACCACCACCGTATGGCGCCAGGCCTCGGGACCTATCTCCTGGGCAAAACCGGCCAGGCCCCGGCCCAGCTCGTCCAGCCGTCCGGCCAGCGCGCCTGTGGCGCCGCCCTGGGCCACATGCGTGTCCCAGCCGCCTACATCGACGAAGCCCAGGTCGAAGCGATCGCGCATAAGGGCCGCCATGCGCTGCGCCACCAGCGCAAAGCCCCGCGCGCTGATGGCGTCGCGCCCGGCCTGGTCCATCTCTTCCTGCACGCTGCGCTGCACCGCATCGCGCACGGCAAAGCCCTCCTGCACGGCCGTGCCCAGGGCAGTGCCTGCGTACATGGCGGCAATGGCCTGGCTGCGTCTATCGTCCAGCCCGCCCTTGCCCACGGACGCCAGGGCCATGTTGGCGGACGGCAGGCCGCCACGCAGCAGCAGTGGCAACTGGGGCGTGAACGACATGGGCGACACCGGGCCCCGCCCGTCCTGCCCCAGCACCTGGGCCAGCCGGTTCAGAAAGCCCGACTGGTAGCTGCGGCGCCCGTCCAGGCCCTGGCCCAGTTCGATGGAGTCCTGTGTCTCGAAATGGCTGCGCGACAGGTCGTGCGTGCCTGCAAAGGGCACGAAGCAGGCCTGGCCGGCTTGGAACAGCGGATGGATGCTGTCCTCCAGCATCGGATGCAGGCCCCAGCGGCCATCCAGCGCCAGCGCGCCACCGGCCTCGCCGGAACGGGGGATGGCAATGCTGGGACGGGCCTCGTAGTAGAAGTCGCTGTGCGTGGGCACCAGCAGACTGTTGCAGTCATAGGCACCGCGCAGAAACACCAGCAGCAGGCGCGGCGTGGCTGGCTGGAGGGCGGCCGCCTGCAGCCGGCCCAGGTGGGCGGCAAAGGGCAGGGCCGATGCCATGGTCAGGAAGTGGCGTCGCTGCATGGAAAGTCTCCGGGGTTCAGCGGAACATCATCTCGGGTGCGGACAGGAAGTAGGTATTCCAGTCCGCCGGATTGCGGGCCTGGGCCAGTGCCGCCTGCGTGGCCTGGCTCCACTGGGGCAGGCGCTGGCGCACGCTGGCCCGTTCCGACAGCATGGGGTAGGGCGGCTTCTCCAGCGCCTCCTTGGGGTCGGCGCGAAACAGCACGGCGCTGCGCGTGGCGATCTGGCGCGCCACCTCGAAGCGTGCCGCCATCTGGCCCGAACTGGCCCAGTCGGACTGCATCTGCGGGTAGCCGTCCGGCGTCTCATGCGCGTAGAGGTTCTGGCCCAGCCGGTTGATCCAGCCCAGCACGGGCGCCACGTCGGCCGCCACGCGCTGGTCCACCGACAGCCGCGTGGCGGCCAGCACGTAGTGCAGCGGATCGCGGAACTTGCGGCCAAAGCGCGCGGCCTCCGGATCGGTCAGCAGCGCCGCCACGGTGGCTGCGATGTCGCCCCGGCTGCGCGTGAAGGCCTGTGCCGTGCGCTGCACCAGGGCCGGCGGCGGATCGTCGGCAATGAAGAACACCGCCAGCTTGTGCGCGATGAACTGCGCCGTGGCCGGCGCGGCGACGATGCGGTCCAGCGCCTCCTGGACCTCGGCCATGCCGCGCGCGTGCAGGGGCTGGCCCAGGAAGGTCTTGGCTCCGTAGTCGTGCCGGTTGGGATTGAACTCGAAGAATCCCGAGCGCAGGTAGTCGCCCTGGCGCCCGGCGCGCATGCGCGGCGGCGGCGTGCCGGCCGGCTGCAGATTGATGCCCACGCCTGTCAGGATGCGCGCCATCTCCTGCACGTCGGCCTGGGTGTAGCCGCTGCCCACGCCCATGGTGTGCAGCTCCAGCAGCTCGCGCGCGTAGTTTTCGTTGATGCGGCCCGCCGCATTGCTGGCGTTGTCCAGGTAGCGCAGCATGGCCGGGTGGCGCAGCGAGGCCTCCAGCAGGCTGCGGAAACTGCCCAGCGCATGCGGGCGTATGGCCTGCTCCTCGTAGTCGCCCACCCAGGCGCGGATATCGGCCTTGCGCAGGCTGACGCTGAAATGGTTCATCCAGAACCAGGTCATCTGCTCTTGCAGCTGTGCCGGCGAGTACAGCGCGCGGATCACGAAGCGCTTCTGGGCATCGCTGCCCAGCTTGTTCAGCGTGCGCTGGTAGGCCTGCTGCCGCGCGGCCTTTTCATCGGCCGATGCGGCTTCCTGCACGGCCTTGCGCTGGTCGCCCAGCTCCAGCAGCACCTGGTCCATGGGGCGCTGGCTGATGCCCAGCCCATCAATGCGCTGCTGCGCCTGCGCAGGCAGCGGCTGAGGCCCCGGCTGCAGTTGCCGGGCCAGCCAGGCCTTGAGGCCCAGGCGCTGCAGCTGCGCATCCTCGCTGTCGGTGGCGCCCCAGGTGACGCGGTCCAGCCATTGCTGGCGCTGCGCGGCGGTGAGCGGTGCCTCGGCCACTCCCTGCAGCGCGGCCGCTGCGGACGACGGCGGGGCCTGCAAGGGCGCACAGCCTGTGGCCAGGACGATGGCGGAGAAAGTGAGAGCGATGGCGAACGGCGAAGTGCGGCGCATGGTGTCTCGGTGGGTAGGGGGCATCCATTGGACTCCAGCATCCTCCACCCATGTGCTTCGCCCTGTAAAGCGCCGGTAGCAAAAAGTAAAAGGCAAAAAAAAGCGGAGTGCTTCACACTCCGCTTTTTCTGAGGGACCCGGCCTTATTTGCTGGGCCGGCTCGCGCATTCAGCGCACTGTCCGTACAGGGCCATCGAATGGTCCTGGATCACCCAGCCCTTGGCCTTGGCGATCAGGTTCTGGCGCTTTTCGATATCGGGATCGTAGAACTCCTCGACCTTGCCGCAGCTGGTGCAGACAAAGTGGTCGTGGTGCTGGCCTTCATTGAGCTCGTAGACGGCCTTGCCGCTCTCGAAATTGCTGCGGATGAGGATGCCTGCCTGCTCGAACTGCGTGAGCACGCGGTAGACCGTGGCCAGGCCGATGTCCGAACGCTCGTCCAGCAGCACGCGGAACACGTCTTCGGCCGTCATGTGGCGTTGCGCACCCGTCTGGAAGATCTCCAGGATCTTCAGGCGGGGCAGCGTGGCCTTCAGGCCGGTACTCTTGAGTTCGTCGATGTTCTTCATGTCTGGGTCTTTGGCAGAGACTGCCCGCTGGGCTGCCACCACGGCAGGTGCGGGACGGCGAACAAAATGGCCCTGGTGCCAGGGGCGTCGCATGATCGCAAGCCCCAGGGACCAGCCGCTACAATGATCCACGATCATATCCCTATGCTGATACCAATGCATGTTCAAGCCCGTTGCCGCGCCAGTGCGGCCCTGATGCTGTTGATCGGGGTGGCGCTGGCAGGCTGCAGCAGCCTCGATGGCGCCGCGCACCGAGTCGCCAATGTCGTCACTCCCTACAAGGTCGAGGTCGTCCAAGGCAACTTCGTCTCCCGCGAACAGGTCGAGGCCCTGCAGCCCGGCATGAGCCGCCAGCAGGTGCGTGACATCCTCGGCACGCCGCTGGTCACCAGCGTATTCCACGCCGACCGCTGGGAATATGTGTTCACCATCAAGCGTCCCGGCGTCGATTCCCAGGTGCGCAAGCTGACCGTCTTCTTCAACGGCGACCTGTTCGCCCGCTCCGAAGGCGACGAGATGCCCACCGAGGCCGAATTCGTCGCCAGCCTGGGCTCCAAGAAGAAGCTGGGCAAGATTCCTCAGCTGGAAGCCAGCGAGGAGCAACTGTCCAAGTTCCCCGCTGCCAAGCCGGTCGAAGAGCCCGTGGCCGCCGAGCCGCCGCCCGCGGCGGCCAGCTATCCGCCACTGGAGCCCGGCGCCCGCTGATATCGCCGCCCGCGCGCCGCAAGGCATGCGGGCGTTTTTCCGTGGATGGCGGCTGCCGCGGTGCCTGCCGTGCGCCCGGGCAGTCCACTTTCCACGCATTGAGCCTTTGCATCTCTTTCCCGACATGAACGCCACGACCGCCACTTCCTCCAGCAACAACCAGCGCCTGCGCGTGGCCGTGGCCGGCGCCTCCGGCCGCATGGGCCGCATGCTGATCGAGGCCATCGCGCAAAGCGATGACCTTGCGCTGACCGCCGCGCTGGACCGTCCCGACAGCCCTGCGCTGGGCACCGATCCCTCGGCCTTCCTGGGCCTGGCCAGCGGCATCGTCATCGAAAGCGATGTGCGCGCCGCGCTGTCCAAGGCCGACTGCCTGATCGACTTCACGCGCCCCGAGGGCACGTTGGAGCACCTGGCCATCTGCGCCGAACTGGGCGTCAGGCTGGTCATCGGCACCACGGGCTTCAGCGACGAGCAAAAGGCCCGCATCGCCGAGTACGCCCAGCGCACGGCCGTGGTGCTGTCGCCCAACATGAGCGTGGGCGTGAACGTGACCTTCAAGCTGCTGGAGATGGCGGCCAAGGCCCTGTCCAGCGGCTACGACATCGAGATCGTCGAGGCCCACCACCGCCACAAGGTGGATGCGCCTTCGGGCACCGCCCTCAAGATGGGCGAGGTCATCGCCGAAGCCCAGGGCACGAAGCTGGCCGACCGCGCCGTCTACGAGCGCTTCGGCCACACCGGTGCGCGCGAGGACAACACCATCGGCTTTGCCACCGTGCGCGGTGGCGACATCATCGGCGACCACACGGTGCTGTTTGCGGGCACGGGCGAGCGCATCGAGATCTCGCACAAGTCCAGCAGCCGTGCCGGCTATGCCCAGGGCAGCCTGCGTGCCGCGCGCTTCCTGGCGGGCAAGACCAGCGGCCAGTACGACATGTACGCCGTATTGGGCCTGTGACGAGGCTCGCAGCACGGGCAAGGTAAGACCATGAGCGGTCCACTCTGGCTCTGGTGGCAGCAAGGCGATGCCGTCGCGCGCGGCACGGCGCTGCTGCTGCTGGCGCTGTCGGTGGCCAGCTGGGTGGTCATCGTCTGGAAGGTCTGGTTCATGGCCGCCAGCCGGCGCCGCGTTCCCCAGGCCATTGCGGCCTTCTGGAGCGCGCCGGACCTGGCCTCGGGCCAGGCCCGCATGGGCGAGGGGGATCGCCAGCAACTGGTGGCACCCATGGCCGAGGCCGTGACACAGGCGCTGGCACCCATGGGCAGCGGCCTGGCGCTTGCGGGACGCGCGGCGCATTCCGTCCGCCTGACGCGGGGGCTTCGCCAGGCGCTGCAATCGGCCAGCCACCAGCTGCAATGGGGCCAGACCCTGTTGGCCACGGTGGGCGCCACGGCACCTTTTGTCGGCCTGCTGGGCACCGTCTGGGGCATTCACCACGCGCTGGCCACGCTGGCGGGCAGCGGGCAGATCGGCATCGAACAACTGGCCGGCCCGGTGGGCGAGGCCCTGGTGATGACGGCGGCCGGACTGGCCGTGGCCCTGCCGGCCGTGCTGGCCTACAACCTGCTGGGCCGGGCCGCGGCCCAGATGGAGGCCCTGCTGGAAGGCTTTGCCCATGACCTGCAGGCCATGTTCGGCACCCAGCCGGCCGAGCAGGCGCCGCACGATGACGGCATGGCCGTCGCCGGCCTGTCGGCCGGCCCCATGGAAGCGCCCTGACGGGGCGGCTCGCCAGGATCGCACATGGCCTTTGGACGACTGAGCGGCAAGGAAAGCTCCTCCCAGCCCATGCACGCCATCAACGTCACCCCGCTGGTGGATGTGATGCTGGTGCTCGTCGTCATCTTCATCCTCGCGGCACCCATGCTGGCCGCCTCGCTGCGCGTGCAATTGCCCCAGGCCCAGGGCACCCAGCCCATGGCCGCCGCGGGCGAGGACGATGCGCTGCTGCTGGAGGTCGATGCGAAGGGCGCGCTCTGGATGCAGGGCCAGCCCGCCACGGCGGATGCGCTGCGTGAGCGCCTCGCTCAGCTCGGCGCGCGCAACCCCCAGGCAGAACTGCAACTGCGTGCCGACCAGGCCGTGCCCTATGGCCGCGTGGCCGAACTCATGGGCTGGGCCCACGCGGCAGGGCTGACGCGCATAGGCTTCGTGGCCGAGCCGGCGCGAAACCAGGATGGAAAACCCGCAGCCGTCCTGGGTCCCACCGGCGCCGGGCGCTGAAGCGATCAGGCGCTCAAGCGCTCAAGCGCTCAAGCGCCGCCGGGCCTGTGCCCGCGAACCTAGTCCTGTCCTTCGGGCCAGCGCTCGTTGCCCGCCAGCCGCAGATGCTGGCCATGGTCCGAGGAGCGCTGGTACAGACTGAGCCCGAACAGCGGCAGCATGCCGATCAGGTGATCGAAGATCGCGCCCTGTATGGCCTCGTACTCCACCCAGACCGTGGTGCTGGTGTAGCAAAACAGCTCCAGCGGCACCCCCATGGGAGAAGGCTCCATGGTGCGCACCAGCAGGAACATGTTCGGTGTCTTGTGGATGTGCGGATGGCGCAGCAGGTAGGCGTATGCATAGGCCTTGAACGCGGCCAGATTGCTCAGATGCTGCGCTGCCATCTCGCTGCCCGCCGGCGCATCGGCCATGCGCAGGCCGCCATCACTGCTCCAATAGTCCTTGAGGGGCTCGAGCAATGACAATTTCTGCCGCTGCTCTGCCGTCAGCAGGCGGATGGTGTGGGCGTCTATGTGCAGCGAGCGGCGGATGCGGCGCCCGCCCGACTCGAACATGCCGCGCCAGTTCTTGTAGCTGTCGCTCATCAGCCGCCAGGTCGGAATGGTGGTGATGGTCTTGTCCCAGTTCTGCACCTTGACCGTGTGCAGCGCGATGTCGATCACGAAGCCGTCGGCGCCGACCTGGGGCATCTCGATCCAGTCGCCCACGCGCAGCATGTCGTTGGAGCCCAGCTGCACGCCGGCCACGAAGGACATGATGGTGTCCTTGAAGATCAGCATCAGCACGGCCGAGGCCGCGCCCAGGCCGGACAGCAGCAGCAGCGGCGAGCGGTCCACCAGGGTGGCGACGATGAGCACGATGGCGATCAGGAACACCAGCAGCTTGCCCAGCTGCACATAGCTCTTGATCGAGTGCGCCTGCGTGGCCTTGCGCTCTTCCTTGAGGTCGTGCGCCTCGTTCATGGCATTGAGCAGGGCGCTGACCACGCGGGCCACGTGGTAGATGGTGCAGGCGATGGCCAGGTTCAGGATCAGGGTGGCCCACTGCGGCTGCAGCTGCGGTATGGCCTGCACGCCGGACTGCATGACCAGCGAAGGCACGGCCTTGGCCAGCCGCTGCAGCACGCTGTCGTGCAGCAGCACCTGGGCCCACTCCATCTCCACCAGCGTGCTGCGCATGCGCGGCAGCACGCGCAACAGCAGCCATTGCACGACAAAACCCGCGGAGCGGGCCAGCAGCACCAGCGCGCACAGCGCAGCCAGGGCCTGCATGACGGGATCCCAGCCGGAAATCAAAGACCAGTTCAGCAAGAGAAAACTCCAGGGCGCGGAAAAACCTGCCGCGCGATAGCGGCATGCCCGGGATGTCCGTATCCGTTCCTGCGCAAGTCCGGGCTGGCGATGGCGGAACGTCTGCGGCGCACTGCCACAGAGGGTGCCAAGCATACGCAGCGCGGCTTTTCCCCGCGCGGCGGCCGGGCAACCGGGTGCCGATGGCGCAGTACCGCCTGCGGGCTTGTGGGCTGCTTGCGGCACCGGCGGGCCGGGGCCCTAAAATCGTCGGTTGATTCCGGCCATCCGGCTCGTCCGGCCACCTTGTCCGGCCCTTGGGGCCGCAGCACCATGCAAGAGAAATACAACCACATCGACGTTGAGCGCGCAGCGCAAGACCACTGGTCCGCCCGCGACGCCTACCGCGTGACCGAAGACCAGGCCAAGCCCAAGTTCTACGCCTGCTCCATGCTGCCCTACCCCAGCGGCAAGCTGCACATGGGCCATGTGCGCAACTACACCATCAACGACATGCTGGCGCGCCAGCTGCGCATGAAGGGCTACAACGTCCTCATGCCCATGGGCTGGGATGCCTTCGGCCTGCCGGCCGAGAACGCGGCGCTCAAGAACAAGGTGCCGCCTGCGCAGTGGACCTACGACAACATCGCCTACATGAAAAAGCAGATGCAGGCGATGGGTCTGGCCATCGACTGGAGCCGCGAAGTGGCCACCTGCGATCCCGACTACTACAAGTGGAACCAGTGGCTGTTCCTGCAGATGCTGGAAAAGGGCATTGCCTACCGCAAGACCCAGATCGTGAACTGGGACCCGGTGGACCAGACCGTGCTGGCTAACGAGCAGGTCATCGACGGCCGCGGCTGGCGCACGGGCGCGCCGGTCGAAAAGCGCGAAATCCCCGGCTACTACCTGAAGATCACCGACTACGCCCAGGAGCTGCTGGACCATGTCCAGGTGGGCGGCGACAAGGCCACGCTGACCGGCTGGCCTGAAAAAGTGCGCCTGATGCAGGAAAACTGGATCGGCAAGAGCGCGGGCGTGCGCTTCGCCTTCACCCACGACATCCGTGGCACCGACGGCCAGCCCATCCAGGACGGGCGCCTGTATGTGTTCACCACGCGCGCCGACACCATCATGGGCGTGACCTTCTGCGCCGTGGCGCCCGAGCACCCGCTGGCCCAGCATGCCGCGGCATCGCAGCCCAAGCTCGCGGCCTTCATCGAAGAATGCAAGAAGGGCGGTACCACCGAGGCCGAACTCGCGCTCAAGGAAAAGGAAGGCCTGCCCACGGGCCTGTTCGTCACCCATCCGCTGACGGGTGCCCAGGTCGAGGTCTGGGTCGGCAACTACGTGCTCATGAGCTACGGCGACGGCGCCGTCATGGGCGTGCCCGCGCATGACGAGCGCGACTTCGCCTTTGCGAAGAAGTACGGCATCGCCATCCGCCAGGTCATCGCGGTCGAGGGCGAGACCTTCAGCACCGAGGCATGGGCCGACTGGTACGGCGACAAGCAGCGCGCTGTCTGCATCGAATCCGGCGAACTCGACGGCCTGCCCCATGGGGCTGCCGTGGACAAGGTGGCCGAACTGCTGGCCGCCAAGGGCCTTGGCGAGAAGAAAACCACCTGGCGCCTGCGCGACTGGGGCGTGAGCCGCCAGCGCTACTGGGGCACGCCGATTCCCATCATCCACTGCGAGGACTGCGGCGCCCAGCCCGTGCCTGCCAAGGACCTGCCCGTGGTCCTGCCCCAGGACCTGGTGCCCGATGGCTCGGGCAACCCCCTGGTCAAGAGCGAAGCCTTCCACGCCGGCGTGGTCTGCCCCTGCTGCGGCAAGAGCGCGCGCCGCGAGACCGACACCATGGACACCTTCGTGGACTCGTCCTGGTACTTCATGCGCTATTGCGACGCCAGGAACAGCGAGCAGATGGTGGGCAAGGGCACGGACTACTGGATGCGGGACCAGCATGCCGCCACCGGCGGCAGCGGCATGGACCAGTACATCGGCGGCATCGAGCACGCCATCCTGCACCTGCTGTACGCGCGTTTCTGGACCAAGGTCATGCGCGACCTGGGCCTGGTCAAGGTCGATGAGCCCTTCACCAAGCTGCTGACCCAGGGCATGGTGCTCAACCACATCTACAGCCGCCGCACGGCCAAGGGTGCCAAGGAGTACTTCTGGCCCAAGGATGTCGAGCATGTGTTCGACGAGACCGGCAAGATCGTGGGCGCCAGGCTCAAGGCCGAGGTGGACAGCGCCGACGGCCTGCTGCCCGTGGGCACGGACATCGACTACGAGGGCGTGGGCACCATGTCCAAGTCCAAGAACAACGGCATCGATCCGCAGGAGCTGATCGAGAAGTACGGCGCCGACACCGCGCGCCTGTACACCATGTTCACCGCGCCGCCCGAGCTGACGCTGGAGTGGAACGATGCCGCCGTCGAAGGCAGCTACCGCTTCCTGCGCCGCGTCTACAACTTCGGCGCCAAACTGTCGCAGATGGACATGGCCGGCGCCGTGCAGAGCGTGGCCGGCGCCAAGTCGCTGGACGACGTGGCATTCGGCAAGGCCGCCAAGGCCCTGCGCCTGGAGATCCACACCGTGCTCAAGCAGGTGGAGTACGACTACCAGCGCATGCAGTACAACACCGTGGTCTCGGGCGCCATGAAGATGATCAACGCGCTGGAGGACTTCAAGTCCCACGACGACGCGGGCGCCCAGGTGGCGCTGATCGAAGGCTTCGGCGTCCTGCTGCGCGTGCTCTACCCGGCAACGCCCCACCTGGCCCATGTGCTGTGGAGCGAACTGGGCTACGCCGCCCACCTGGGCGATGTGCTGGACGCGCCCTGGCCCCAGGTCGATCCCCTGGCCCTGGTGCAGGACGAGATCTCTCTGGTGCTGCAGGTCAATGGCAAGCTGCGCGGGGCCATCCTCGTGTCCTCGACGGCCGACAAGGCCGAGATCGAGCGCATTGCCCTGGCCAACGAGGAATGCCAGAAGTTCACCAATGGCGCGGCGCCCAAGAAGGTGATCGTGGTGCCGGGCCGCCTGGTCAACGTCGTGGTCTAGGCCATGGCATGCCCCCTGAGGCGCTGCGCGCCTTCCCCCTCTCGCTTCGCGGGGGGGGCGACACCCTCGCTGCGGGGCGGCCCTTGCTCGGTGTCCCTCGCTTTGGGCGCGACCGTTGCAAGGGCTGTGAGTGGCGCAAGCGCCTTGGAGAACTGATATGCAAAAACGTACCCTGCTCACCACCCTGGCCCTGGCTCCGCTGCTGGGGGCCTGCGGCTTTCGCCTGCGGGGGGTGCCGACCTTCGTGTTCCGCTCGCTCTACATCCAGGCGGGCCGGGGCTCTCCGGTGGCGCGGGAGCTGTCGCGCAACCTGGCCAGTGCCAGCGACAAGCTGACCGTGCTGCGCGATCCGGCATCGCCCGACGATGCGGATGCGATCTTCCAGATCATCAGCGAGCGGCAGGAGCGGGTCATCGTTGGCATGAACGCGCTGGGCCAGGTGCGCGAGCTGCAGCTGCGCCTGCGCGTGCGCTTCAAGCTGCGCACGCCCAATGGAGACGAGCCGATCCCCGAGACCGAGATCCTGCAGCAGCGCGACGTGACGTACAACGAAACCAATGCGCTGTCCAAGGAGGCCGAGGAGGCCATGCTCTACAAGGACATGCGTACCGACATCGTCCAGCAGTTGCTGCGCCGCCTGTCGGCCGTCAAGAGCTTGACCTGAGCCCCATGCAGCTTGCCCTGAACCAGCTCGGCGGCCATCTGGCCAAGGGATTGCGCTCGCTCTACGTGCTGCACGGCGACGAGCCGCTGCAGCAGCAGGAGGCTGCCGACGCCATCCGTGCCGCCGCGCGCGCCGCGGGCTACACCGAGCGCAGCAGCTACACCGTGGCCGGCGCCCATTTCGACTGGAGTGCCGTGCTGGCGGCCGGTGGTTCGCTGTCGCTGTTTGCCGATCGGCAGATCATCGAGATCCGCATTCCCTCGGGCAAGCCCGGCAAGGACGGCGGCGCCGCGCTGCAGCAGATCGCCGAGGCGGCGCGCGGCAATGACAGCACGCTCACCCTGGTCATGCTGCCGCGCCTGGACAAGGCCACCAGGACCGGCGCCTGGTTCAGCGCGCTGGAAGCCCAGGGCATGACGCTGCAGATCGATCCCATAGAGCGCGGCCAGCTGCCGGCCTGGATTGCCCAGCGCCTGGCAGCCCAGGGCCAGCGCGTGGCACCCGGCGAGGAAGGCCAGCGCACGCTGCAGTTCTTTGCCGACCGCGTCGAGGGCAACCTGCTGGCCGCACACCAGGAGATCCAGAAACTGGCCCTGCTGCACCCCGCCGGCAAGCTGAGCCAGGCGCAGGTGGAGCAGGCAGTGCTCAATGTGGCGCGCTACGACGTGTTCAAGCTGTCCGAGGCCGTGCTGTCCGGCCAGTTGGCGCGCGTCTCGCGCATGCTCGACGGCCTGCAGGCCGAGGGCACGGCCGAGGTGCTGGTGCATTGGACCCTGGCCGAGGACATCCGCTCCATCTGCCGCGTCAAGGACGCCATGGCCGCAGGTCAGCCCCTGCCCATGGCCCTGCGCGCCCAGCGCGTCTGGGGCGTCAAGGAGCGTTTGTTCGAGCGCCTGCTGCCGCGCATCACCGACGCCCAGGCCGCGCGCCTGCTGCAATCGGCCCACGCGGTGGACGGCATCGTCAAGGGCCTGGCCTTCGAGGGCTGGCCACGCGACGGCTGGCAGGCCCTGCGCCGCCTGGCCATGGACCTGGCCCAGGCCGGCGCCAAGGGCTGACGTACCCCGTTCCTAGCTCGTCTTTTCCAGCTGCGCCTGGGCCTTGGTGGCCCAGGTCTCGAGGTTGTCCAGCAGGTCCTTCTGGCTGAAGGAGCAGCTTTCCTCGCTGAACAGCGCGCTGGACTCCAATCGGTCCAGCAGATTGAGCAGCACTTCGCCGTAGCGCGGCGGCAGGGCCTGCAGCAACTCCGAGGAAGCCCTGGCCTGCTGCCCGAGCACGGCGGCCGGCAGCTGCTGCTGTGCCAGTTGGGCGAAGCCCGCGCGCAACTGTGCGAGCTGCTGGGCGGCGAGAAGAGTGTCGTGGCTGGTGGACATGGCGGGAAAACCTCTGCGTACTCGGCAGCAGTGTAGGGTGGCCGCGACATCCTGCCGGCCGCCGGAACGCGGGGTTTGCCCTCTGGTGGCCGTGCGAGGACGCATCCCAGCCGCATCCCAGCCGCATGTTGGCGCGGGGCATGCCCGCTCTCGGTGCGCAAATGGGCGCAACTCGGCGAGAATCTCGGAATGAACGCGCTCAATATCGTCGAATACACCCACAACCTGGGCGTTCAGGCCAAAGTGGCCTCCGCCCAGATGGCCCGAGCCTCGGCTGCCGTCAAAAGCCGCGCCCTGCTGGCGCTGGCGCGCCTGCTGCGGGAGAACGTGGAGCCGTTGCAGACCGACAACGCCCGTGACCTCGAACGCGCCGTGGCCAACGGCCTGTCCGCTCCCATGGTGGACCGCCTGCGCCTGACGCCCAAGGTGCTGGAAACCTGTGCCCAGGGATGTGAGCAGCTGGCCTCCATGGCCGATGTGATCGGCGAGATCATCGGCATGAAGCAAATGCCCAGCGGCATCCGCGTAGGCCAGATGCGTGTGCCGATCGGCGTGTTCGGCATGATCTACGAAAGCCGCCCCAACGTGACCATCGAGGCGGCCAGCCTCAGCATCAAGAGCGGCAACGCCTGCATCCTGCGCGGCGGCTCCGAGGCCATCGACTCCAACAAGGCGCTGGCTGCCCTCGTCGCCAGGGCGCTGGCCGAAGCCGGCCTGCCCGAGCACGGCGTGCAGCTGGTGCAGACCACGGACCGCGAGGCCGTGGGCCAGCTCATCGCCATGCCCGACTACGTGGACGTCATCATCCCGCGCGGCGGCAAGGGCCTGATCGAGCGCATCAGCCGCGAGGCCAAGGTGCCCGTCATCAAGCACCTGGACGGCAATTGCCACACCTATGTCGATGATCCCTGCGACATCGCCATGGCCGTCAAGGTGGCCGACAACGCCAAGACCAACAAGTACAGCCCCTGCAATGCCAGTGAAAGCCTGCTGGTGGCGCGCGGCGTGGCCGCCGAATTCCTGCCGAAGATCGGCGCCATCTACGCCGCCAAGGGCGTGGAGATGCGCGGCTGCCCCGAATCGCTGGCCATCCTGAAGTCTGTGGCCGGTGCTCAACTGGCCGAGGCCACCGAGCAGGACTGGAGCGAGGAATATCTGGCGCCCATCATCAGCGTCAAGATCGTGTCCGGCGTGGACGAGGCCATCGCCCACATCAACCGCTACTCCAGCCACCACACGGACGCCATCCTGACGCGCGACCATATGCACGCCCAGCGCTTTCTGCGCGAAGTGGACTCGGCCAGCGTCATGGTCAATGCCAGCACGCGCTTTGCCGATGGCTTCGAGTACGGCCTGGGCGCGGAAATCGGCATCAGCACCGACAAGTTCCATGCGCGCGGTCCTGTGGGCATCGAAGGCCTGACCTCGCTCAAATACGTGGTGCTGGGTGAAGGCGAAGTCCGCACCTGACCGAGCCGTGCTGCGCGCCGGAATGCCCCGCGCCGGCACCGCAGCACTGCAATGAATCCATGAAAATCATCATTCTTGGCGCCGGCCGTGTGGGCTACAGCGTGGCAGAAAGCCTGGTGTCCGAACGCAACGACATCACGGTGATCGACACCGACGCACGGCGCCTGCGCGAGCTGGAGTCGCGCTTCGACCTGCGTGGCGTCGTGGGCAGCGGCATCGATCCCCATGTGCTGGCCGAGGCCGGCGCCAAGGACACGGACCTGCTGATCGCCTGCGCCGCGCTCGACGAAACCAACCTTGTGTGCTGCAAGCTGGCCCAGGTCCTGTTCGAGATTCCCACACGCATCGCGCGCGTGCGCTCCTCGGGCTTTGGCGAGGACGAGGCGCTGCTGGGCAAGGAAGGCTTTGGCGTCGACCGCATCATCTGCCCCGAGGAATCGCTGACCAACTACATCAGCAAGCTCATCGAGTTTCCCGAAGCCATGCAGGTGCGTGCCTTCGCGGGCGGGCGGGCCGCACTGGCCTCGGTGCGCGCGCGCGACGGCGCCCCCGCCGTCGGCAAGCGCATCGGCGAGCTGCGCGACTGCATGCCCGAGCTGGCCATGCGCATCGTGGCCATCTACCGGCGTTTCCTGGACGAGCCCGACCGCTTCGTCCGCTGCGACGGCAACACGCGCATCGAGCCCGGCGACGAGGTCTTCATCCTGGCCGCGCGCGAGCATGTGGCCGAGGTGCTGCGTGCCATCCACCAGCCTGCCGGCCGGCCTTCGCGCCCGGTCTACCGCATCATGGTCGCCGGCGGTGACCAGGTCAGCCAGCGCCTGGCGCTGCAGCTGTCGCGCGTGCCGGGCCGCTTCCACATCAAGATCATCGAGCCCGACGAGCAGCGCTGCCAGGACCTGGCCTCGCTGCTGCCGGCCGAGGTGCTGGTGCTGCACGGCGATGCCACCGACGAGGACCTGCTGGCCGATGAAAGCGTGGAGGACGTGGACCTGTTCCTGGCCCTGACCGACGACGATGAGAACAACATCATGGCCAGCCTGCTGGGCAAACGCATGGGCGCGCGGCGCGTGCTGTCGCTGATCACGCGGCGTGCCTACGCCGACCTGATGCACGGCACGCAGATCGACATTGCGCTGTCGCCGGCCCAGGCCATGCTTGGCGAACTGCTGGCCTATGTGCGCCGCGGCGACGTGCAGGCCGTGCACAGCCTGCGCCGGGGCGTGGCCGAGGCGCTGGAGATCGTGGCGCGCGGCGACCGCAAAAGCTCGCGCGTGGTCGGCCGCAAGGTCGAGGACCTGCGCGTGCCCGAGGATGCCCACATCGGCCTCATCGTGCGCGGCATACCCGAAGGCGTGCCGGCCGACGAAATCGCGGCCGGTGCCGAGCCCGAGGTCATCATCCCGCGCAGCACCACCGTGATCGAGAGCGGCGACCACGTGATCTTCTTCCTGCCCCACAAGCGGCTGGTACGGGACGTGGAGAACCTGTTTCGCGTCAGCGCCACCTTCTTCTGAGCCGACACCATGCGCGACCTGTTACCCGTCCTGCGCGTGCTTGGCATGCTCATGGTCATGTTTGCGCTGTCCATGCTGCTGCCCTTTGCAGTGTCCTGGTTCACCGACGACGGCATCTGGCGCATCTACCCCTGGGCCATCGGCATCACGGCGGCTGCGGGGCTGTCGCTGTGGATAGGCCTGGACCACTTCCGGCGCGAGCTGCAGCCGCGCCACGGCGTCATCCTCGTCACCCTGGTCTGGGTGGTTTTGCCGCTGTGCGCCATGCTCCCTCTGGTGCTGGGCATGGGCCATGTGGGGCTGAGCATCAGCTTCACCCATGCCTATTTCGAGGCCGTCTCGGGCCTGACGACCACCGGCGCCACCGTGCTCACGGGGCTGGATGCGCTGCCTGTGTCCATCAATGTCTGGCGCACCTTCCTGCAATGGTTGGGCGGCATGGGCATCCTGATCCTGGCCGTGGCCATCCTGCCCCTGCTGGGCGTGGGGGGCGCCCAGCTGTTCCGTGCCGAAGCCGCTGGCCCCATCAAGGACACCAAGCTGACGCCGCGCGTGACCGAGACCGCCAAGGGCCTGTGGGGCGTGTACGGCGTGTTCTCGCTGGCCTGTCTGCTGGCCTTCTGGGCGGCAGGCATGTCGCCGCTGGATGCGCTGATGCACATGTTCGCCACCGTCAGCCTCGGTGGCCTGTCCTCGCATGACACCAGCTTTGCGTATTTCGACTCGCCGTTGATCGAACTGACCGCCCTGGTCTTCATGCTGCTGGCCAGCTGCAACTTCGCGCTGTACTTCGTGGCCATGCGCAAGGGCCGCTGGGACGGCTTCTGGCGCGATCCGGAAATGCGCGCCACGCTGGCCGTGCTGCTGGGAGGCGGGCTGATCGTGGCGCTGCTGCTATGGGCCAAGGGCGTGTACGGGCCCGTGGAGGCCCTGCGCTACGGTCTCTTCCATGTGGTCTCGGTGGCCACGACGACCGGCTTCACCACGGTGGACTACCTGACCTGGCCCGTCTTTGCGCCCGTGCTCATGCTGCTGATGTCGGGTGTGGCCACCAGTGCGGGCTCCACGGGCGGCGGCATCAAGATGGTGCGCATGCTCATCCTGCTCAAGCAGGCGCGGCGTGAACTCACGCGGCTCGCGCATCCGCGCGCCTTGCAGCCCGTGCGGCTGGGCACCGGCGTGGTGGACAACCGCATGATCTTCTCGGTGCTGGCCTTCATGCTGGTCTATGGCGCCACCGTGATCACACTCAGCATGGTGCTGCTGCTCACCGACCTGGACCCGGTGACCGCCTTCTCCGCCGTGCTGGCCAGCGTGCACTGCATGGGGCCGGGCCTGGGCGCGGTGGGCCCGTCCTCCAACTATGCTGTGCTCACCGAATTCCAGACCTGGGTCTGCACCCTGGCCATGCTGCTGGGGCGCCTGGAAATCCTCAGCTTCATGGCCTTGCTTTCGCCGGCTTTCTGGCGCCGCTGACGCTGCAAAGACTGGGGAAAACACCTAGACCATGGTCCAATCTCTACAATTGCCCCCCACCGTCGTACCCAGAGGGTCTTTATGGTTCCACATCTCATCACGGCCCTGACCGGCCCGATCAACGAGCTTGAGCAGCGCATCCTCGACTCCATGCCGGCGATCGAGCGCTGGTTCCGGCTCGAATGGATGGAACACACGCCGCCTTTCTATTGCTCGGTGGACATCCGCAACGCCGGTTTCAAGCTCGCACCCGTGGACACCAACCTCTTCCCCGGGGGCTGGAACAACCTGACCGACGAAATGCTGCCGCTGGCCGTACAGGCGGCCATGGCGGCGATCGAGAAGATCTGCCCCGAAGCGCGCAATCTGCTCATCATTCCCGAGAACCACACGCGCAACACGCACTACCTGGCCAACGTGGTGCAGCTCAAGCGCATCTTCAACATGGCCGGTCTGAACGTGCGCATCGGCTCCATCAGCCCCGATGTCAAGAAGACCACCACCGTCACCCTGCCGCATGGCGACACGGTGACGCTGGAGCCGGTGATCCGCAGCAAGCGCCGCATCGGTCTCAAGGATTTCGATCCCTGCACCATCTTGCTCAACAA
This sequence comes from Delftia sp. WSY_22, assembly GCF_043104185.1. NCBI lineage: Bacteria > Pseudomonadati > Pseudomonadota > Betaproteobacteria > Burkholderiales > Comamonadaceae > Delftia > Delftia sp. WSY_22. The sequence continues at coordinate 5,229 of NZ_JBICKN010000024.1, read as the reverse complement.
CGACCTGTCGTCCGGCGTCCCGGGCATCGTCGAGGAGCTGTACGAGCAATACCTGCTGCCCCCCCTGCATGCAGGCTGGAGCGTGCGCCGCAAGAGCCGCCATTTCCAGAGCTATGAGGAAGTGGCCAAGCGCTTCGGCAAGCTGCTGGGCATCGATCCCTGGCTGATCAACCCGCTGTTCGGGCGCAGCGAAGGCATCGACTTCGCCAATGGCGTGGGCATGGAAGGCCTGGCCGAACAGGTCGATGTGCTGCTGGCCAAGGTGCGCCGCAAGTACAAGGAGTACGGCATCAAGGAAAAGCCGTTTGCCATCGTCAAGGCCGACAACGGCACCTATGGCATGGGCGTGATGACCGTGCGCGATGCCAAGGAGCTGGCCGAGCTGCCGCGCAAGAGCCGCAACAAGATGGGCATGATCAAGGACGGCCAGACCGTGCACGACGTGATCATCCAGGAAGGCGTGCTCACCCAGGAGCGCATGAACAACGCCGTGGCCGAGCCCGTGGTCTACATGATGGACCGCTACGTGGTCGGCGGCTTCTACCGCATGCATCCCGAACGCGATGTGGACGAAAACCTCAACGCGCCCGGAGCCGGCTTCGTGCCGCTGGCCTTCCAGCACAGCACCCAGCTGCCCCAGATCGGCGCGCGCCCGGGTGCCAGCATGCCCAACCGCTTCTACATGTATGGCGTGGTGGCCCGGGTCGCCATGCTGGCGGCCAGCTATGAGCTGGAGGCGACCAACCCCAACGCGGAAATCTACGACTGATCGGGGTGCTGTCCGATGCGCTCGTCATCAGGACAGCGGACAATGCCGGCATTTCAATTGACTGAAGCCATCTCCCCACGGGATGGCGCATAGACCTGTGCAGAAAACCAAATCTTCGTTGGCCGCGCTCACCCTGGGCGCCATCGGCGTGGTCTATGGCGATATCGGCACCAGCGTGCTGTATTCGGTCAAGGAGGTCTTCGGCTCCGGCCATGTGCCGTTCACCCAGGAGAACATCTACGGCGTTCTGTCGCTGCTGTTCTGGACCCTGACGGTCATCGTCTCGCTCAAGTACGTGGTCCTGGTGCTGCGTGCCGACAACAACGGCGAAGGCGGCCTGGTCGCCATGCTGGCCCTGGCCTCGCAGACCGTCAAGGACAAGCCCCGCCTGCGCAACGTGCTGCTGCTCATCGGCATCTTCGGCACTTCGCTTTTCTATGGTGATGGCGTGATCACGCCGGCCATCTCCGTGCTCTCGGCCGTCGAAGGCCTGGAAGTGGTCTCTCCGCACTTCACCAAGGCCGTGATCCCGCTGACCCTGGTGATCCTCTTCCTGCTTTTCTGGTTCCAGAAGCACGGCACGGCGGGGATCGGTCGGTTTTTCGGCCCCATCACCCTGGTCTGGTTTGCCACCATCGCAGCGCTGGGCGTGCACCAGATCGCGGGCCATCCCGAAATCCTGGCGGCCATCAGCCCGCACTTCGCAGTGCGCTTCATCTGGGACAACCCCGGCACCAGTTTCATCATCCTGGGCGCCGTCGTGCTGTGCGTGACCGGGGCGGAGGCGCTTTACGCCGACCTGGGCCACTTCGGCAAGAAGCCCATCCGCCTGGCCTGGTTCTCCGTGGCCATGCCTGCCCTCACGCTCAATTACTTCGGCCAGGGGGCGCTGCTGCTGGCCAACCCGGCCGCCGTCAAGAATCCCTTCTACATGATGGCCCCGGCCTGGGCGCTGCTGCCCCTGGTGCTGATGGCCACCATGGCCACGGTCATCGCTTCGCAGGCCCTGATCACGGGCGCCTTCAGCGTCACGCGCCAGGTCATACAGCTGGGCTATCTGCCGCGCCTGGAAGTGCGCCACACCAGCGTGCGCGAGACCGGCCAGATCTACATGCCCCTGGTCAACTGGAGCCTGTTCGTGGCGATTGCGCTGGCCGTGGTGCTGTTCCGCTCCAGCGGCAACCTGGCGGCCGCCTACGGCATTGCGGTCACGCTGGACATGCTGATCACCACCACGCTGACCTTCTTCGTGATCCGCTACCGCTGGAACTACCCGCTGGCCCTGTGCATCGCGGCCACCGGATTCTTTTTCCTGGTGGACCTGGCCTTCTTCTCGTCCAACCTGCTCAAGCTGTTCGACGGCGGCTGGTTCCCGCTGCTGATTGGCGGCACGGTGTTCTCGCTGATGATGACCTGGCGCAAGGGCCGCGAGCTGCTGCACGAAAAGCTGCAGGCCGATGCCATCGACCTCAAGAGCTTCCTCGAATCGGTCTGGCGCCATCCGCCGGCGCGCGTGACGGGCACGGCCGTCTTTCTTTCCGGCGAACCGGGCACCGTACCCAACGCCCTGCTGCACAACCTCAAGCACAACAAGGTGCTGCACAACCAGAACATCTTCGTCACGGTGCGCAACCATGAAATTCCCTGGGTGGGCCTGGACAAGCGCACCGAGATCGAGGCGCTGGGCAGCGACTGCTGGCAGGTCATCATCAACTACGGCTTCAAGAACGAACCGGACGTGCCGGCGGCACTGTCCCTGCTGCGCCCCCGGGGTTGCCAGCTCGACGCCATGGAGACCAGCTACTTCCTGTCGCGCGATGTCATCATCCCGCGCATCAGCCACCGCATGGCGCCCTGGCGCGAAAAGCTGTTTGCCCAGATGCACCGCAACGCCAGCCGTGTCTCCGACTTCCTGCACCTGCCCAGCAACTCCGTGGTGGAGCTGGGCTCCAAGATCGAGCTGTAGGCGTCGCCAGCGCATCGCACGGTCGGCGGCTGTGGTGACAGAATCGCGCGATGCGCTTTTTCCGTGACTTGAGTCCCTCTGCCTTCGCAGCCGGCTTCGTGGCCGTGCTCGTGGGCTTCACCAGCTCGGTGGCCCTGGTCTTTCAGGCCGCCCAGGCCTTCCATGCCACGCCCGAGCAGATCACGTCCTGGATCTGGGCGCTGGGACTGGGCATGGGCCTGTGCTCTCTGCTGCCCTCGCTGATACTGCGCATGCCGGTCATGGTCGCCTGGTCCACGCCAGGCGCAGCCGTCCTTGCCACGGCAGGGCTTGCCGGGGGCTTTTCCATGGGCGAGGCCATTGGCGCCTTCATCATCAGCGCGGGGCTGATCATCCTGGTGGGAGCCACAGGCTGGTTCGAGCGCGTCATGAACCGCATCCCCATGGAAATCGCTGCCGCCCTCCTGGCGGGCGTACTGGCCAACTTCGGCATGCAGGCCTTTGCCGCCGCCAGGGATGCGCTGCCCCTGGTGCTGGTCATGCTGCTGACCTATCTGCTGTCGCGCCGCCTGGCACCGCGCTATGCGGTCATCGCCACGCTGGTGGCCTCCATCGCCTGGGTGGCGCTCAACGGGCAAATGCAATGGTCCGCCGTGCATGCAGGCCTTGCCTGGCCAGTCTTCACCATGCCGCAGTTCTCGGTGCCCGCCCTGGTGAGTCTGGCCTTGCCCCTGTTCGTCGTCACCATGGCCTCGCAGAACCTGCCCGGCGTGGCCGTCATCCGTGCCACCGGCTACGACCTGCCCATCTCCCGCATCATCAGCATGACGGGCATCGCCACCCTGGTGCTGGCCCCCTTCGGTGGCTACGCGCTCAACCTCAGTGCCATCACCGCTGCCATCTGCATGGGCCCCGAGGCCCATGAGGACAAATCCCGCCGCTACACGGCGGCGGCGATCTGTGGCCTCTTCTATATAGTCATCGGCATCTTCGGCGCCGTGGTCACGGGACTGCTCACCGCCTTCCCCAAGGAACTGGTGGTCTGCCTAGCGGGACTGGCCCTGCTGGGCTCCATAGGCAGCGGCCTGGCGACAGCTCTCAAGGGGGAGGAACACAGGGAGGCTGCGTTGATCACCTTTCTGGTGACGCTCAGCGGCGTGGTGATAGCCGGAGTCGGCTCGGCGTTTTGGGGCGTGGTCGCGGGCAGCCTGGCGCTATTTGTGCAACATTACCGACGTGCACGGGCTGACTGATACGCGGCCCAGGCCCGGGCACCCCACTTCCGCCTCCCATACAGGCGAGGCACGGGCCGCCGCCTTCTGCACACAACCCATGCAAATCCTCTTCGTCGCCGATCCGCTCGAATCGTTCCAGACCTACAAGGACACCACCTTCGCCATGATGCGCGAGGCGCAGCGGCGCGGCCACTCCATCGTGGCCTGCGAACCCAGGCAGCTTTCCTGGCAGCGCGGCGGCAAGGTCGTCGCCCAGGTGCGGCACATCCAGCTCACGGGAGATGCCCGGCAGTGGTTTGAAATCTCCAAGGAAGGCCTGGAGGAGCTGGCGGGCTTCGACGCCATCCTCATGCGCAAGGACCCGCCCTTCGATTCCGAATACTTCTACTCCACGCACCTGCTGGAACAGGCCGAGCGCGAAGGCGCAAAGGTCTTCAACAAGCCCAGGGCGTTGCGAGACCATCCGGAAAAGCTGGCCATCCTCGAATTCCCGCAATTCATCGGCCCGACCCTGGTCACGCGCAGCGCGCAGGACATCCGCGCCTTCCATGAAGAGCATCAGGACATCATCCTCAAGCCGCTGGACGGCATGGGCGGCATGGGCATCTTCCGCGTGGGCGCCGACGGCCGCAACCTGGGCAGCATCATCGAAACCCTGAACCAGGGCGGTGCCAGCAGCGTCATGGTGCAGAAATTCCTGCCCGAGATCACCGAGGGCGACAAGCGTGTGCTCGTCATCGGCGGCAAACCTGTTCCCTATTGCCTGGCACGCATTCCCCAGGGCAACGAAGTGCGCGGCAACCTGGCAGCGGGCGGCAAGGGCGTGGCCCAGCCTCTGAGCCAGCACGACAAGGCCATGGCCGAAGAGATCGGCCCCCTCCTCATGGAGCGTGGACTGCTGCTGGCCGGTGTCGATGTCATCGGCCAGTGCATCACCGAGATCAATGTGACCAGCCCCACCTGCTTCCAGGAGATCCATGACCAGACCGGCTGCGACGTGGCCAGCCTCTTCGTCGACGCTCTGGAACAGGCCTTGGCGGCGGCTTGAAAAAACTTGGCGGATGACGCCAGTCATCCGCCAAGTTTTGGTGCTAGAATTGCGCCCCTGCACTCGATGACACGCAAATGTCTGAAAAGTGAAGCTTCCAGAGTTTTGTAAGACCGTTAAAAAACGTGCTACAATGCAAGGCTCTGCTGAAGAGAGCGATGCAGATCGCTGGTGTTGAAAAAATCGAAGAAATTTGATTGCAACGACGCTAAAAACTGTGCTAGAATTCAAG